>NZ_CP115543.1:1719166-2356250 GCF_031834615.1 Stenotrophomonas aracearum | reverse complement strand
GTGGATCGGCAAGTCGCTGCCGACAGAGGCGGAGTGGGAGTTTGCCGCACGCGGCGGGCACGAACCGAGCGAGTTCGCCTGGGGCGATGAACTGACCCCGCGCGGGCGGCACCAGGCCAACACCTGGCAGGGTCAGTTCCCGTGGCAGAGCCTGGACGAGGATGGGTTCCGGTGGACCTCGCCGGTGGGCAGCTTCCCGCCCAATGGCTACGGTCTCTACGACATGATCGGCAATGTGTGGGAATGGACCAGCGACTGGTACCAGCAGCACGACCAGATTCCCAGCAAGCCGTGCTGTGCGATCGAGAACCCGCGCGGGGGCGAGCGCCAGCGCAGCCACGACCCCAACGACCGCAGCGGCACGCCGCGACGTGTGATGAAGGGCGGCTCGCACCTGTGCGCGCCCAATTACTGCCGGCGATACCGGCCGGCCGCGCGCATGGCCCAGCCCATCGACACCTCGACCTGCCACGTCGGCTTCCGCTGCGTGGAACGGTGATGCCATGACCACGACACGTTCCTCCCACTATCGTCGCAGCTGCATCGCCAGTGCCGTACTGCTTGGCACGCTGGCAGTCGTCGCGGCGCTGCCCGCGCACGCCGTTGAAGGGGGGCTTGGACGGTCCATCACCGGCATGCAGATCACCTCGTACGTGGGGGTGATTCCGCCCGACCCGGGCATGCAGTGGTCGCTGAGCTACGTGCACTATGACGGGAAGATCGGTGGCAGCCGGCCGGCGCCGATTGCCGGCCAGGTCTCACTGGGGCTCGAGGCCGATGTCAGCCTGACCGCTGCGACGGGAATCTACGTTTGGCCGACCGGTCCGGCCAAATGGAACTTCGCCAGCATGCTGACCGTGCCGTACATCGATGCCAAGGTCACCGCTGGCCTGCAGGGGCCGCTGGGCAACCAGGTGCGGGTCCAGGACAGTGCGTCCAACCTGTTCGACGTGTATTTCGCGCCGGTGATCGCCGGGTACCACATCGACGAGGTGCAGCACCTGTCGCTCGGGTTGTATGTGTACGCCCCTACGGCGAAGTACACGCCAGGCAAGCTGGCCAATCCCGGACTCAACGTGTGGACGGTGTCGCCTGCGGTGGGTTACACCCACCTGTTCCAGAAGGGCACGCTGGAGTTCAGCGTGCTCGGCGGCATGGACTGGTACAGCCGCAACGACGACACGGATTACAAAAACGGGCTGGTGCTGCGTACCGACGCCCTGCTGGTCAAGCGCACCGCCAGCGGGTGGGGCGTTGGTGCGGCCGCCGGCTGGCTGCAGCAGGTGCAGGACGACGAAAGCGCACTGGCCGACCAGCTCGATGGGTTCAAGGGTCGTTCGTTCGGCGTGGGCCCGGTGTTGACCTACGGCAAGAAATGGTCGGGCGGAGAGCACGTCGATGTGTCGTTCCGCTATCTCAGTGAGTTCAGCGTGCGCAACCGCTTCGAGGGTGATCCCTGGAGCGTGTCGATCAGCGCCGGATTCTGATGTTCCGAAGTTCCATTGACCGTACCTGGAGACATGCTCATGGCTCGTCCTGCAAGGTCGCTTGGATCCACCGCCTGCCTGCTGCTCGCCGCGCTGGGCGTCGGCGCGGCGGCGTCGGCCGCTGCACCGCCCCCCGCCGCAGCGGCAACCGCCGCTGCTTCCAATGAACGGGACCCCGAGGCGCTGGCCGCGCTGGACCGGATGGGCGCTGCACTGCGCGCGCTCAAGCAGTTCCAGTTGACTTCCGAGGCGAGCACCGAGCTGGTGCTGGAAGACGGACAGAAAATCGAACTGGACGGCACCGTCACCTACAAGGTAAAGACGCCGAACCAGCTGTTCCTGGAGCTCAGCAGCGACCGCCAGCTGCGGCAGTTGACCTACGATGGCAAGACACTGACGGTGTACTCGCCGCGGACGAAGTACTACGCGCAGGTCGACGGGCTCAGCGCGACGCTGGGCGAACTGGTCGAGAATGCGGCCACCCGTTACGGCATCGAAATGCCCCTCGCCGACATGTTCCTGTGGGGCACCGACAAGGCCCCCAAGACCGCGATCCGCAGCGCGCTGTACATAGGGGGTGGCACCATCGACGGCGAAGCGGTGGACCAGTATGCGTTCCAGCAGGACGGCGCGGACTGGCAGCTCTGGGTGTCCAAGGAGACGGCACTACCGAAGAAGCTGGTGATCAATTCGCTGGACGACCCGGCGCAGCCGCAGTACCGGGCCCGGTTGCATTGGGATACGCGCTCGCCCGTAGCCTCCAGCGCGTTCCAGTTCACTCCGCCAACCGATGCTGCGCGGATCAAGCTGGTGCCGGTCGAGGTTGCCGTGGTGGTCCCCGATGCAGACCAGGAGAACTGACATGCGTACCTTGACCACGACCCGCGCTGCGCTGTTGGCCTGTGCATCCAGCCTGCTGGTTCTGCTGGCGGTGGGCATCGCCCCGGTCCACGCCCAGCATGGCCACCGCGGCGGCGGTGCGGCACGGGCCAGTGCCCACAGCAACGTCAACCGGCCCGTGCAGCGACCGCACGGTGGCGAGCACCGCGACATCAACCACAACGCGAACCGCAACATGAATCGTGACGTCAACCGCAACGTGAACCGGAACGTCAACCGCAACGTGAATGTCAACGTGGACCACCACGGTCACTATGACGACCACTGGGATCGCTATGACGACCATCCTTTTGCTACGGCGGCGGCGGTGACTGCAGGCGTGGCCGTCACCTCGGCGGTGATCGGCTCCATCGTCAATTCGGTGCCGCCCAGCTGCGTGACCACGGTGATCGACGGCATGGCCTACCAGCAGTGCGGCAACACCTGGTACGAGCCGCGCTACAGCGGCACCACCGTGCAGTACGTGGTGATCGAATCCCCGCGTTGAGCTCTTGTGGTCCCGTATCGCCCTTTTGGTACCAACCGGTATTTTTGCTGGCCGCACTGCGTAGTTATTCGGATGACCACGCGGCAGGCCCGGGTCTAGGCTGGTGGCCAGTCCACGAAATGGGAGTCGTGTGTGATGAAAGCCTTTGCGATTGCGGTCCTCGCCACGGCGCTGGTTGCCTGTACGACCACGCCCACCGTCCACACCGACTTCGACCCGAGTGCGAACTTCGCCTCGTTCAAGACCTACACCTGGGCCATGAAGCCGCAGGGCGGCTCGCCGCTGGTGACCCAGCGCATCGTGGACGGCATCGACGCGCGGCTGGCCGCGCGCGGCTGGACCCAATCGCCCAACGGCGACGTCGCCCTGGCCGCGCATATCGTGACCAGCCAGCGGCAGACGCTGGATACCTTCTATACGGGAAGCAACATGGGCGGCTGGGGCTGGCGCGGCGGCGGCTGGGGCGGCGGCATGGGCATGGGCTCGTCCACCACCACGGTACGCACCTACGACGTCGGCACGCTGGTGGTGGACATGTTCGACGCCAAGAGCAAGCAGGCGGTCTGGCGCGGCACCGCCAGCGCCACCGTGCCGTCTTCGCCTGACCGGGTGAACGCCACCGTGGAAGCCGGCCTGGACAGGCTGTTTGCCAGCTTCCCGCCGGGCAGTGCCCCTGCCAAGTGAGCGCGCACCCCCTTTGACGTTTCACCGCGCGGCGTCGTGCCGAGGCCCATCCCTCCCACCGGCACGATGCCGCGCACTTTTTGACGAGGTGCAGCGTGACGACACGTGCGAGCGCGGCCGTGCTGTGCCTGGTGTTGGGTTGGCTGGCCCCGGCGCACGCCGCTCCGGCGCACGGCCTGTCGGTGTTCCGTGACAGCGAAGACGGCCGCTTCGACATGTCACGTTGGCTGCTGGAGCACCGTGGGTTCCTGCCGGTGCCGATCATCATCACCGACCCCGCGGTGGGCAACGGCGGTGGCCTGGCGCTGGCGTTCTTCCATCGGCCCGCGGACACCGCCGCCACGCGGCCGGGCAGCGATGGCCGACAGCAGATGGTGGCGCCGGACATCTACGGCGGCGCGGCGATGCGCACCGAGAACGGCACCAAAGCCTACGGCATTGGCGCCTCGCTGCATTTCGACGAAGACCGCTGGCGTTACCGCGGCGGCGTGGCCAAGACCTCGATGAACCTGGGCTTCCATACCCCGGGCACGCGGCTTCCACCGCTGGAGATCGATTACAACCTGGACGGCCTGATGTCGTTCCAGCAGGGTTTCCGCCGGCTCGGCAACCAGGACCTGTTCCTTGGCCTGGCCTGGATCTACATGGACCTGGACGTGGGCTTCGATGTCGCCTCGGACCGTGTGAACTTCACCCCGCCCGAGCTGGCCTCGCGCAGCTCCGGGCTGGGCATGTCGCTGCAGTACGACAGCCGCGACAACACCTTCACCCCCAACAGTGGCTGGCTGGGCATGGCCGAAGGCAACTTCTACCTGCCCGGTATCGGCAGCGACGGCGCCTTCCAGAGCTACCGCGCGCATGCGTTCGGCTACTGGCCGCTGCTGGACAAGCGACTGGTACTAGGCGGGCGCGTGGACACGCGCTGGGCCAATGGCGAGATCCCGTTCTACCGGCTGCCGTACATCGACCTGCGCGGGATCGGGTCGGCGCGCTACCAGGACACCCGCGCGGCGGTGCTGGAGACCGAACTGCGCTGGAACATGACGACCCGCTGGGCGTTGATCGGTTTCGTGGGCGCCGGGCGCACCTGGGGTCGCCACAACAGTTTCGGCGACGCCGACAATGAAGTCTCCGAGGGCGCGGGGTTCCGTTACCTGATCGCCCGCCAGCTTGGCATGCATGTGGGCGTGGACTACGCATGGGGTCCCGAGGACTCGACGTTCTACATCCAGGTGGGGAGTGCATGGCGATGAAACGCTGCCTTGGCTGGTTGCTGCTGGCGCTGCCCGGATGGCCGGGCGTGGCATGGGCGGCAGAGGAAACCGAAGTGCTCAACGGCACCCAGTGCGGGCATCGCGAGCCGGGCGATACCCGGCCCCGGATCGGCGTGGCGCTGGGCGGCGGTGGCGCGCGCGGCATCGCGCACGTGCGCATCCTGCGCCAGCTGGAAGCGCTGCACATTCCAGTGGACTGCATTGCCGGCACCAGCGCCGGCGCGCTGGTCGGCGCGCTGTACGCCTCGGGCAAGACGCCCGAACAGATCGAGAAGGTGGTGCTGGACACCAACTGGATGGCGATGTTCAGCGATACGCTGCCGCGCCGCGAGCGCTCGCTGCAGCGCAAGGGCGATGATTACGAGCAGTTGGCCCCCATCGGCATTGGCCTGGGCGGGCAGGGCAAGCGCATCCAGCTGGCCGGCGGCATGGCGCAGGGCGAACGGTTGATCGCGCTGTTCGAAACGGCCACCGGCGGCAGCCGGGTCAGTGGCGACTTCGATGATCTTTCCATCCCGTTCCGCGCCATCGCCACCGACCTCAATACGGGCGAGGCGGTGATCCTGGACCACGGCAGCCTGCCGATGGCGATGCGCGCCAGCATGTCGCTGCCCGGCATCTTCCGGCCGATCACGATTGGCGACCGGGTCCTGCTCGACGGTGGCGTCTCCAACCAGGTCCCCATCGACGTGGTCCGCGCGATGGGCGCCGACCGGGTGATCGCGGTGGACGTTGGCACGCCGCTGACCGAGCTGGACCGCGACGCCAGCCTGGTCGATGTGATCGGCCAGCTGAGCGGCTTCCTCACCACGCGCAACGCGCAGCGGCAACTGGACACCCTGGGGCCGCAGGACCTGCTGATCTCCCCGCCGCTGACCGGCAAGGTCGCCACCGGCGATTTCGACAAGGCACCGCTGGCGCTGGAGATCGGCCAGCAGGCCGCCGACACCGCTGCACCGGCACTGCGCGCCTTTTCGCAGCCCGACGTCGCCTACCAGCGGTGGTACGCGACCCGCGAACAGCGGGCGGCCAGCGCCGCTCCGGCGCCCATCGCCTTCATCGAGGTGGAGAACCACACCCGCTACGCCGACGCACTGCTGTTGTCCTACCTGCCGGTGGAGATCGGCAAGCCGCTGGACAGCAAAGGCATGCAGGAGGGCGTGCTGCGTGCCTACGGCATGGATACGCTGGCCAGCATCGGCTATCAGGAGACCCGGCGCGACGGCCGGGTCGGCGTGGTCATCACTGCCTATGAGAAACCCAACGGCCCCGCCTACCTGGAGGCCGGGTTGCGGTTGAGCAACGACCTCGACGGCAACCACGAAAGCAACCTGCGCGCGGGCCTGCTGTTCGCGCCGTTGTCGCCGTACGGAGCCGAGGCGCGGGTGACGCTGCAGATCGGCAGCGAGCCGGCCATCACCGGCAGTTACTACCATCCGTTCGACGTCGGCAACCGCTATGCCTTCGAGGCCGACGGCGGTTACGAGACACGCAGCTTCAACGTGTTCGACGATTACGGAAACAAGACCTCGCGCTATCGGGTACAGCGCACCGGTGCCAGCGTGGACCTGGTGCGCAACGTGTCCAACGTGCTGTCCCTGCGCGTCGGCCTGGAGCGGTTTGCCGGCAACGCGCGCATGGACATCGGTTCTCCGCAGGTGCCGCGCACTTCGTTCGACGAAGGCGCGATCACCGCCAGCGCGACCTATGACAACATCGACAGCATCTATTTCCCGCGCAACGGGTTTCTGGTCAACCTGGGCACGTACCAGTCGCAGAAGGGGCTGGGTGCGGATGAGCGCTTCGGCCAGATCGACCTGGACGCGGTGGGCGCGTTCCCGATCGGCAGCAATGCCGTGCAGCTGGGGCTGCGGTACCACGTCACCGCTTCGGGCACCGCCCCGTTGCAGAACCTGTACCGCCTGGGCGGGCGCTGGCGCCTGGCCGGGTTCCAGCAGAACGAGCTGACCGGCCAGGACTACGCGCTGGCCTTTGCCGGCTACACCTACGAGCTCGGCAAGGTGCTGGGACGTTCGGCGCAGTTGGGGGGCACGGTGGAGTACGGCAATGCATGGCAGCGCCGTTCGGACATGTCGATCAGCGACGGCATCTGGAACGGCAGCCTGTTCCTGGGCTTCGACTCGTGGATCGGGCCGCTGATCTTCGGTGTCGGCATGCGCGAAGGCGGGCACCGCGTGGTGTTCATCGAGTTGGGGCAATCGTTGTAATGGGGAGCCGGCCAGCGGCCGGCACTACAGCACCTGCGACAGGATCACCCCCAACGCCCCGATCCAGCACACCAGCACGAACCACGCCAGCACGCCATTGGCGGTGAGCCCGCGCTTGCGCACCAGCCGGCTCACCACCAGTGCCCCGATCAGGGGCACCAGGAACAGGGCCAGGAACCACAGCCAGGGATGCTGGAACGCGTGGTTCATCGCGGCGGGTCCACCACCACGTACTGCACGGTGGTGCCGACGTACCGCGGCTGGTACCAGCCGTTGCTGCACTGCTGGTAGCCGATGCCATTGACGACAATGGTGCTGCAGTCCACCGGCAGCGTGTACACCACCGAGCCGATGGCGGCGGCGGTGAGCGCAACGCCGGCGGTGACTGCGGCGGCATCCCAGAAGGGGTGGTCCCAATAGGGCGGCGGAGGCGGCGGAGGGTAGGGATGCGGGCCGGGACCGGGACCTGGGCCCGGATGTGGACCCGGACCAGGGCCAGGACCAGGACCAGGACCGGGATGAGGTCCGGGACCAGGACCCGGGTGCGGTCCAGGGCCGGGACCGGGATGGGGACCGGGGCCAGGGCCAGGTCCAGGTCCAGGTCCAGGATGCGGCCCGGGATGCGGGGCGAATCCGCCGCCGCCGTGGAATGCACCGCCCCCGCCGCCGAAACCGCCGTGGCCGGCGATGGACGGATGGGCGAATCCGCGCATGCCGGGGCGGGCGTCGGCCGGTGCAGGGACCAGCAGTGACGCGCCACTGGCGCACAGCAGGGCGGTGACCAGTGCAGTGCGCAGGATCGTGGTCGTGGTCATGTCACTGGCCTCCCGTGACGGTGTCGTCGGACGCGACGGCAACCGGCACGAACACGATGCGGGTGGCACCGTCCGGTCGGAACACCAGGTCATTGGCGGCCACGCTGCGTTTCGTGTCCCAGTTCAACGTCGCCAGATAGCTGGGCAGCGCCGGATCGGAATGGCTGGTGATTAACAGCTGCAGTGGCAGCCGGGTGGTGTCGGAGATCCACACCTGCCAGTCCACCCCCGGTTGGCGGAACGCATAGTGGCGGGTGGGCTGTTCGTCGATGCGTTCTGTGCCGACGAACAGCGCCGAATCGATGCGCTCGGTCGGGAATCCCGGCGTGCCCCACAGGAACAGATCCGCCAGCGGGAACTCGATGCCCAGCTGGGTGGCCGAGTCGCTCAGCAGCGCCTGGCTGCTGCGATCCAGGTTCTCGACCTGCGCGTAGAACTTCTGCGCAGGCGAGGCAATCGTCAGCGTATGGCCGTCGTAGAACAGCTGGCGGTGCTGGTGGTCGCTGCGGATTTCGACGAAGAAACGGTCCGGGCCCAGCACCTTGTAGTCCACCGTACCGGCCAACGCCAGCTTCTGGCCATCATCGAGCACATACTCGGTGCGCGTGGTGGCCGCCAGGGTGAACTGCGGCAGCGCACGCAGCGCCTTGCCCATGCGCTCCAGCGCGGCAATCGCATCCGGGTCCCGGGTGGCTGCGCCCACGGTTTCGCTGGCGGTGGGTGGCGCGGCGACTGCCGTCGACCACGCCCACGGCGCAGCCAGCAACAGGGCCAACAACAGGCAGGAACGGGACCGGCGCATGGGGCTCTCCTGTGGGTGATGGCCCCTACCACCGGCCATGCCCCACTGTGCGCACCCGCTGCCGGGCCGACAACCGGAGTTACACCGAGCCGCCCTAGGTATTTTTACCGGTTACGGCGCGCGGCGCGGCCTACACCGCGCGGATCGACCAGCACGCGGCGTTGAACACCACGTTGTCGCCCTGCACGAACGGCGCGAACGCATCGACCACCGTCTGCAGGATCCGGGTGCGGTCGGCTGGCGCCAGATCGGCCGCGCGCAGCGCCTGGCCGACCGGGCCCAGCAATGAGACGTAGGTGGGCAGCTGGTCTGCCGGGATGCTGCATTCGACGTCCAATTGCGTGATCTGGATGTCCTTCCAACCGGCGTCCTTCAGAATCCCCCGCACTTTGTCCGCATCGGCAAACGCAAACTGGCCGGGCCCGCCTTCCGCACGCGCAGGCAGGGTCAGCAGCGGCGCGGCGACGCGCTCGGCAGTGGTCATGAACGGGTTGTCGGCCGGGCCGCGCCAGGCGATGGCATGCAGGCTGCCGCCGCTGCGCAGGGCGCGCCGCAGGTTGGCGAAGGCCTGCACGGGATCGTTGAAGAACATCACCCCGAAGCGCGAGACGATGCGGTCCAGGCTGGCGGGGGCGAAGGCGTGCTGTTCGGCATCGGCCACGGTGAAGTCGATGGATTGGCCTGCAGACCGTGCGCGTTCGCGCGCGACGTCAATCATCGGGGCGGAAATGTCGACGCCGCCGCAGCGTCCGTCCGGCCCGAGCCGGGAAGCGATGGCCAGGCACAGTGCCCCGGTGCCGCAGCCAACGTCCAGTACGTGTGCGGCGGGGTCGACGGGGTCGGCAAGAACCGAGACGAAACCGGCGAACATGCCATCGAGCAGCGACTGCGCCTGCACCCAGGCATCGCCGGCCGGGCCATTCCAGAGATCGTGTTGGGTGGGAGGGGTGGAGGGCATGGGGTGGATTCGTTGGATGGGTTATGGCGCATCCTGCCACCTCAACCGTGATTGAGGTCAAGAGCGGCCGGGCAGAGCCCGGCGCTACGGCGTTTCTTCGTTCAACCCCCAAAGAACCCTACCAACAATTTCACATTCAACAACACGATCACCGCACCGATCACCCACGCCAACCCCAGCAACCAGCGGGGCGCCACCAGCGCGCCCATCCGCGCCTTGTCGCCCACGAACATCACCAGCGGGATCACCGCGAACGGAAGCTGCATCGAGAGCACCACCTGGCTCAGCACCAGCAGCCGGGCCGTGCCCTGTTCGCCGTAAATGGCGGTCACGATCACCACCGGCACGATGGCGATGCCCCGGGTGATCAACCGTCGTGCCCACGGTGCGATTCGCAGGCGCAGGAAGCCTTCCATCACGATCTGCCCGGCCAGCGTGGCGGTCACCGTGGAATTGATCCCCGAGGCCAGCAACGCCACTGCAAACAGCGTGGAGGCAATGCCGACCCCCAGCATCGGCGCCAGCAGTTCGTAAGCTTGTTCGATCTCCTGCACATCGGTGCGGCCGTTGGCATGGAACACCGCCGCCGCCAGGATCAGGATCGCGGCATTGATGAACAACGCCAGCATCAGCGCCATGGTGCTGTCGGTCACCGCCCAGCGCAGCGCGCTGCGCCGCCCAGGGTCGGTGCGCGGGTAGGCGCGGGTCTGCACGATGGACGAATGCAGGTACAGGTTGTGCGGCATCACCGTGGCGCCGATGATGCCGATCGCCAGGTACAGCGCATGCGGGTTGGTCACCACTTCGGCGCGCGGGATGAACCCGCCCAGCACCGCGTGCAGCGGCGGTGCGGCCAGCGCGATCTGGATCGCGAAGCAGGCGAAGATCACCAGCAGCAGCGCGATCACGAACGCTTCCAGCGCACGGAAGCCGCGGTTCATCAGCCACAGCACCAATACCACGTCCACCGCGGTGATGATCGCGCCCATCAGCAGGGGCAGGCCGAACAGCAGCTTCAGTGCGATGGCGGTGCCGATCACCTCGGCCAGGTCGCAGGCGATGATCGCGAGCTCGCACAGCAACCACAGGCACAGGTTCACCGGCTTGGAAAAATGGTCGCGGCAGGATTGCGCCAGGTCGCGCCCGGTGGCGATGCCCAGCCGCGCCGACAGCCCCTGCAGCACGATCGCCATCAGGTTGGAGAGCAGGATCACCGAGAGCAGCAGGTAGCCGAACTGTGCGCCGCCGGCGATGTCGGTGGCCCAGTTGCCCGGGTCCATGTAGCCCACGGAGACCATGTAGCCCGGCCCGAGGAAGGCGAGCAGCCGGAACCACCAGTGGCCGCCGCTGGGTACGGCGACGCTGGCGTGCATTTCACCGAGGCTGGCGGTTGGGGTGGTGGGGTGCGCGCTCATGCCTCGAATATAGCAGAGGCTATGTTATGCAGTCTGTGCAAATTCTGTAGCGCCGGGCTCTGCCCGGCTGTGCGTCAGGCGCGGGATGGCAAAGGCAACGAACGCATCCCGTGGGTGTACGGCAGGCTGGCCTTCATGCTGTCGATGAAGGCGCGCAGGCGAGTGGGAATCTGCCGCGCGGCCGGGTACACCAGGTGCACCGGCAGCGGCGGCGCCTCCCAGCCGGGCACCAGCTGCAGCAGACGGCCCTCACGCAGGTCGTCGGCCACCAGCCACGCCGACACGACCGCCGCGCCCAGCCCAGACACCGCCGCGCGGCGCACCACGAACAGGTTGTCGGTGAGCAGGCGCGGTTGGATGTCCACCCGCAGGGCCGGGCCGTCGTCGGCCGGCAGCAGGCTGAAGCGCTCGCGGTAGAACGTGGTCAGCGCGATCCACGGCAGGCCCGGCAACAGGGCGGGGTCGTGCGGGTCTGCCGTGCCCAGCAGCGACGGGGCGGCAATCACGATGCGCGGCACTTCGGCCAGCGGCACCGCGACCAGTTGCGGCGCATCGACGCCGCCGACCCGGATCGCACAGTCGATGCCATCGGCGATGAAGTCCACCGGGCTGTCTTCCAGCATCCATTCCAGGGTCACCTGCGGGTGGCGCGCCATGAACTGCAGCATCGGCTCCAGCAACTGGGCCTGGCCGAACGCATGCGGCACCACCACGCGCAGGCGCCCGCGCGGCGCGTCGACCTCGCCGCGCAGGTCGGCCTGGATGGCGTCCCAGTCGTCCACCAGCGCGCGGGCATGGGCGTAGCAGCGCTCGCCATCCTCGGTGAGGGTCATCTGGTGGGTGGAGCGCTGGATCAGGTGCAGGCCGAACAGCCGTTCCAGGGTCTGCAGGCGTCGGCTGACGGTGGGCTGGGTGGTGCCCAGCTGCACGGCAGCGGCCGACAGGCTGCCGCTTTCGACGATGCGGACGAAGGTATGCAGCAGGTCGATCCGGTCCGCGCCGGCGGCAGGGGACGGTGTGGTCATACAACCTTCGTATGATGGATATGTACTCAAGCCTACTACACGTAGCGGCGGCCAGAGAGGAACCTTGCGGCATTCTCTCTCTGCCTGGAGTGGCTCATGTCCACCACGCATATCCCCACCGTCTCGCACGCCTCACACGGCGTGCCTGCACGATTGATCGTCTCGCTCGCGGCCGGCGCTGGTTTCTCGGTCGCTTCCATCTATTACAGCCAGCCCATGCTGGGCGTCATCAGCGGCGGCCTGGGCAGCAGCGAGCAGGCCACCGGCATGGTGCCCACGCTCACCCAGCTGGGGTACGCGCTGGGCATCCTGCTGCTGGCACCGCTGGGCGACCGCTTCGACCGCCGTCGGCTGATCCTGGTGAAGTCGCTGGTGCTCGCGGCGGCGCTGACCTTCGCCGCCATCGCCGGCAACCTGCCGACGCTGCTGCTGGCCAGCCTGCTGATCGGGCTGATGGCCACGGTCGCACAGGACGTGGTGCCGGCCGCGGCAACGCTGGCACCGGAGGCGCATCGCGGCGCGGTGGTCGGCAAGGTGATGACCGGCCTGCTGCTGGGCATCCTGTTGTCACGGGTGGCCAGCGGGCTGGTCGCACAGTGGCTGGGCTGGCGCGCGATGTTCGGCTTCGCGGCCGGCTCGGTGGTGCTGATGGCGCTGGCCCTGGCGCGCGAGCTGCCGCACATGGCGCCGACCACGAAGCTGGGCTATCCGGCGTTGCTGCGCTCGTTGTTCGGGCTGTGGCGCGGGCAGCCGCCGCTGCGGCGTGCGGTGTATGCGCAGGGCCTGCTGGCGGTGGGCTTCAGTGCATTCTGGTCGACCCTGGCGGTGATGCTGCACACGCGTTTCGAGCTGGGCAGCGCGGTGGCCGGGGCGTTCGGCATCGCCGGGGCCGCCGGTGCGCTGGCCGCGCCGCTTGCCGGGCGCTGGGCGGACCGCTTGGGCAGCCATGCGGTGGCGCGCATCGCGATCCTGATCGCGCTGGCCGGGTTCGCGTTGCTGCTGCTGGACCCGTGGCTGCCGAACGCCGCGATCCTGCCGTTGCTGGCAATCAGCGCGGTGGTGTTCGACTTCGGGTTCCAGGCGGCGCTGGTCTCGCACCAGACGCTGGTCTATGGGCTGGCGCCGGAAGCGCGCAGCCGGCTCAATGCGCTGCTGTTCACCGGGGTATTCCTGGGCATGGCCGCAGGTGGGGCGCTGGGGGCGGTGATGCTGGCGCACTTCGGGTGGACCGGGGTGGCGATGTTGGCGGTGGTGACGGCCGGGATGAGTTTCGTGGTGCGTCGGCGGTAGGGGCAGTCAGGCGTTGCCTGGTTGCCGGCCGGCGGCCGGCACTACGGGTTCCCGCGTCATGTTGCTGGTTCGGCCGTGTCGTCGAGGCTGATGATGCCCCGCTTCAGGGCCAGGGTGACCGCGTGGGTGCGGTCGCGGGCGCCGAGCTTCTCCATGATGTTCTTCATGTGCGCCTTCACGGTCTGCTCGGAGATGTGCATGCGCTCGCCGATGCCCTTGTTCGAGCGCCCGCCGGCCACATGCCCCAGCACTTCGGTTTCGCGCGGCGAGAGGCTGTCTTCGACCACGTGCGCGGCGATGCTGGCCGCCAGCGGTGCGGGAATGCCGGCGCGCTTGCCGCTGTGCACGGTGCGGATGGTGTCGACCAGCTCGTGGCGCAGCATGTCCTTGAGCAGATAGCCGCTCGCCCCGGCCTGCAGGGCACGCACCGCGCGGACATCGCCGCGGTAGGTGGTGAGCACGATGATCCGGGCGCGCGGGTCGTGCTGGCGGATCCGGGTGATGGCCTCCACCCCGTCCACCCCAGGGAGCTGCAGGTCCATCAGCACCACGTCCGGCCGCAGGGCCAGGAACTGCGCCACGGCCTCTTCGCCGTCGGCGGCTTCGCCGAGCAGGTGCATGTCCGGCTGCAGGCCGAGCAGTGCGGCCAGGCCGTCGCGCAGCAGGGGATGGTCGTCGACCACCAGGATGCCGATGGGCGTGGATGCAGCGGTCATGCGGTCTCTCCGGTAGTGCGCCGCCAGCGCCAGCGCCGGCGGTGATGGCGATAGATGCGCTCGCCAGGCAGGAACAGTGCGATTTCGGTACCGATCTGCGGGCGCGACCACAAGCGCAGCCGCGCGCCCAGGCGTTCGGCGCGCTCGCGCATGCCGACCAGGCCCCAGCGGTCGTCAGGCAACTGCTGCGGCAGGCCGCTGCCATTATCCCTGATGTGCAGGCGCAGTCCGCGCCTTGCGTAAGCCAGTTCGATATCGACGGCGGCCGCCGAGGCGTGCTGCAACGCGTTGAGCAGGGCTTCGCGGCCGATCAGGAACACTTCTTCGGCGGCGTCGTGGCGCAGCGGCCGTGGGGTGCCTTCGATGTTGAGGCGCAGCGCCGGGCTGTCGAGCTCGTCGGCGCGTTCGCCGTAGACCTGTACCAGCGCTGCGCCCAGGTCCTGGTAGTCGGTGCTGCCGTCGCGCAGCAGTCGCACCCGCTCGCGCGCTTCGCCGAGCGCCTGTTCGGCCTGCTGCATGGCCGCTTCCAGCGCGGCGCGGACGGCGGGCGTGGCCTGCGGGGAATGGCTCACCGCGTGCAGTCGCAGGATCAACCCCTGGGTGCCCTGCAGCAGGGTGTCGTGCAGCTCGCGCGCGATCCGCTCGCGCTCGGCGTGGCGTTCCTTCAGGCGCGCGCGCACCAGCAGGGTCAGGCTGCGGCTGCGCAGGCGCATGGCCAGCCCGAGCAACGCCAGCATGGCCAGCACGCAGGCGGCACCGAACCACAGGGTCTGGTACCACAGTGGGGCAATGCGGAAGCTGCGCTGGGCCAGCGCTGTGCTCCAGACCTGGTCTTCGTTGGCGGCGCGCACCTCGAAGCGATAGGCGCCGGGTGGCAGGTTGGTATAGAACGCGCGGGTCAGGTTGCCCGCGTCCTGCCACTCGTCGTCCAGGCCCACCAGACGGTGCTGGTAGCGCACACGTTCGGGCCGCGACAGCGACACCGCCTGGTAGTCGATCTGCAGCTGCGCGGTACCCGGTGGCAGCTGCAGCCCGTCGCGGAGCGGTTGCTGGGTGCCGGCCGAGGACAACGCGCCGATCCGGGGCACCAGCGGCGGCGCGTCGGCGCGCACCTTCTGCGTGTCGAGCCAGGCCAGCCCCTGGTTGGTGGCCAGCCAGAGCAGGCCGTCGGCGGCCAGCACCGCGCTGGGCACCGGGCTGGCCTGTGTCGCGATGCCGGGCATGCCATCGGGCGTGTCGAACAGGCGCGGCGCGGTTTCGCGACCGGCATCGACCGCGCGCTCGAAGTCCGCGGCCTCGGCCCGGACCAGTCCACGGCTGCCGTTGAACCAGTAGCGGCCACGCGCGTCGCGGACGATGCCGGTGATGCCTTCGAACAGGCCATCGCCGGCGGCGCGCGCGGTGCGGAAGCGCCCGTCGTGGCCGAGCAGGGCCAACCCGTTCTCGCCGGCTACCCAGATCCTGTTGCCGGCGTACGCGGTGGCGGTGACCGGCCCGACGTCCAGTCCGTCGGCACCGGTGTAGTGGCGGTAGCGGCCGCCGCTGCCGACGCGCAGGGTGCCGTCCGGATAGCCGATCAGGCGCTGGCCGTGGCGGCCGGCGGCCAGCGCGGTGCAGGCCTGGCGCGGCAGTGACGGATCGCGAATCCAGCGCCCCGCGCGGTACTGCAGCAGCGTGTCGCTGCCCAGGCAGAACCAGGCTTCGGCCCGACCGAGCGGCAGCAACGCGCGTAGTTCGTGCGGCACCGGAAAGCCTGGCGGTGACAGCGCCTGCCGCTGGCCGTCCACGATCCGCACGATCGCGCTCCAGTCGCCCAGCCAGAGTGGCTGCAGGGTGGCCCGTGCCGCGTCCCGTTGCACCGCAGGCGTGGCGTCGCGCAGGGCGCGGCGCAGCGCCAGCGGCTGCAGGTCGACCCCATGGCCGAACACCTCGCCGTCGGGGGCGCGGTACAGCGAACGCAGCGGATCGCCCGGATCGGGCAGGACCAGCGCATGCACCTGGTGTTCGCGGAAGCGGTTGAGCCCGAGGTTGGTGCCGACCCAGAGGTTGCCCTCGCGGTCCTGAAGCAGCGGACCGGCGGTGGTGGAGGCCAGGCCCTGCGGGGCATCGAAGCGGTCAAAACGCTGCCCGCGGTCGTCATCGGTGACATGGAAGATGCCGCCGTTGGCGACAAAGCTGCCCCACAGGCTGCCGTCGGCGGCAAACTGGATTCGCCCCGCAAGCAGCCCCGGCAGGCGCCGTGCCTCGCGCTGCGTGGCGGGGAGCAGGCCACGTGCATCCGCAACCGGCATGATCCCGCGCTGGCGATCTGCCAACCACAGCTGGCCGTCGCCGCGCAGCGCAAGCGAGGAGAACGCGGAGACGGCCAGGCCAAGACGTTCGAAGCGGGTGGCACGCGCGCGCAGCCGCCACAGCTCACCGCCGGCGAGCAGCCACAGGGTGCCCCGGTGGTCGCGCAGCGCCCAGTGCGCGGCGACGTCGCCGATGCCCATGGCTGCGGTGGGCGCGCGCCAGCGTGCGCCGTCGAACCAGCGCAGGCCGGCGTCGGAGGCCGCCCACAGACGGCCGCTGGCGTCGCGCTGCAGGCGCGGAATCAATCCCGGACGCAGCCCCTCGCGGATGCCGAAGTCGCGCGCGCCATGTGCGTCGAGACGGGTAATGCTCCCGTTGTAGTAGGCGATCCAGATCGTGCCGTCCGCGTCGACGGCCAACGAGGTCATGTTCGCCGAGGGAAAGGAACCGCCATTGGGCGGCGCTACGCGTTCGAACTGGCGCCCATCGAAGCGGTACAGGCCGGCACCGGTGGCCAGCAGCAGACGGTTGTCGGCCAGTTGGGCGATGTCCCAGATATCGCCGGGCGCGCCCTGGCCGACCCGCCATGCGCTGTGTTCGTAGTCAGACAGTGAGGTCGCTGCGGCGGGCAGCATGGACATCAGGCACAACGCCGCCGCGAGCAGCCAGCCGCACGCCCATCGCCACCTGGTCGCCGGGGCGGTGGATCGTGACACGAAAGGCACACGCTGCATGCGCGGATTGTCTCAGGCCGGGGCGCGGGCATGACTCCCCATTCGGGGCAGGCGCAAGGGGTGCGCAATGGGGTAGTGGCAGGGACCCCTCCCCCAAAAGAGTAGCTGCGCCCACCACCCAAGGGGGGTAGGGCATTGGCGCGGTCGCCGTCACCATTTCGTTACCCATCCCGCAAGGACTTCCGATGACCACCGCCACCGCCGTACCGGGCAGCTCGCTGCTGTCGCCGACCAACCACGCCCTCGTACTGATCGCCTTCCAGTCGCAGATGGCGTTCGCCACGCGCAACATCGACATCGCCGCGCTGCGCAACAACGTGGCGATGCTGGCCAAGGGCGCGGCCGGCTTCAAGGTGCCGGTGGTGCTGACCACGGTGGCCGAAAAGTCGTTCTCCGGCCCGATGTTCCCGGAGCTGCCGGCGATCTTCCCGGGCCAGAAGGTGCTGGACCGCACCACCATGAACAGCTGGGAAGACCAGCCGGTGGTGGATGAGATCAACCGCATCGGCCAGAAGCGGGTGGTGCTGGCCGGTCTCTGGACGAGTGTGTGCATCGTCGGCCCGGCGTTGTCGGCGATCGAGCAGGGCTTCGAGGTCTACGTGATCACCGACGCCTGCGGCGATGTCAGCGACGAGGCGCACGAGCGCGCGGTGACCCGCATGGTCCAGGCCGGCGCGGTGCCGATCACCGCCCTGCAGTACGTGCTGGAACTGCAGCGCGACTGGGGCCGCGGCGAAACCTACGACCTGACCACCGGCATCGCCCGCGAACATGCCGGCGGTTACGGCCTCGGCATCCAGTACGCCAAGGCGATGTTCGGCGCGCAGGAAGGCGGCCACTGAACATGGCCGGCAGCACCACCGGCCTGGACCTGGGGCTGCTGGTGCTGCGGCTGGCGGCGGGTGGCTTCCTGCTGCCGCACGCGCTCGGCAAGTTGTTCGGTTGGTTCGGTGGCCCCGGCCTGAGTGGGTTCGCCGAAGAGCTGCGCGGCTTCGGCCTGCCTGCACCCGCACCCGCACCGCTGCTGCTGGCCGTGGTGCAGGTGCTGTGCGGGCTGGCGGTGCTGCTGGGCTGGCAGACCTGCGCGGCGGCCAGCGTCGCCGCGCTGTTCCTCGCCACCACCGCCGTGCTGGCCCTGCCCAAGGGCTGGTTCTGGATGCACGGCGGCATCGAGTACCCCTTGTTCTGGACGATGGCCCTCCTTGCCATCGCACTGGCCGGACCCGGCGCACTCGCGCTGCAGTCCCTGTGAGCGGAGCGCCCACATGACCTCTGATCCCACCCTTCCTGGCCGCCGCGACCTGCTGCTGGGTGCCGGTGCCGCCGTGGCGCTGGGCCTGGCCGGCCGCGCCTTCGCTACTTCTTCGGAGAAACCCATGACCACGCTGCTGATCCGCAACGCCCGCATCACCACGCTCGACCCCCGCGTGCCGCAGGCCGATGCGCTGGCGGTGGTGGACGGGCGCATCGTCGCCATCGGTGCCGAAGCGGAGGTGCGTGCAGGCCTGCTTGACCCCACCGTGATCGACGCTGGCGGGCGCCGGCTGGTGCCGGGCCTCAACGACAGCCACACCCACCTGATCCGCGGCGGGCTGAACTACAACCTGGAACTGCGCTGGGACGGGCTGCGCTCGCTTTCCGACGCGATGGCGATGCTCAAGGCGCAGGTCGACAACACCCCGGCGCCGCAATGGGTGCGCGTGGTCGGCGGCTTCACCGCGGAACAGTTCGTGGAAAAGCGCCTGCCCACGCTGGCCGAACTCAACGCCATCGCCCCGGACACGCCGGTGTTCCTGCTGCACCTGTACGACCGCGCGCTGCTCAACCGCGCCGCGCTGCGGGCCTGTGGCTACGACAGGAACACGCCGGACCCGCCGGGCGGGCAGATCGCGCGCGACAGCCTGGGCAACCCCACCGGGCTGCTGCTGGCCAAGCCGAACGCGCTGATCCTGTACGCCACCCTGGCCAAGGGCCCGCGCCTGCCGATCGAATACCAGGCCAATTCCACCCGGCACTTCATGCGCGAGCTCAACCGGCTCGGCATCACCTCGGTGATCGACGCCGGCGGTGGCTTCCAGAACTACCCGGAGGACTACCAGGTCATCGAGCAGCTGCACCGCGACGGCGACCTCACCGTGCGCATCGCCTACAACCTGTTTACCCAGAACAAGGGCAAGGAGGTGCAGGACTTCCAGCAGTGGAGCGAGATGCTCGCGCCACGCCAGGGCGACGACCTGCTGCGCCACAACGGCCCGGCGAAATGCTGGTGGTCTCCGCCGCCGACTTCGAGCTGTTCAACGAACCACGCCCGGAGCTGCCGCCGGGCATGGAGCCCGAGCTGGCCGAGGTGGTGAAGCTGCTGGTGGAGAAGCGCTGGCCGTTCCGCATCCATGCGACCTACGACGAAAGCATCGACCGCATCCTGGATGTGTACGAGCAGGTCAACCGCGAGATTCCGTTCGACGGCCTGCACTGGTTCATCGACCACGCCGAAACCATCACCCCGCGCAACATCGACCGCATCCGCGCGCTCGGCGGCGGGCTGGCGATCCAGCACCGCATGGCCTACCAGGGCGAAGCGTTCGTGCAGCGCTACGGCGCCGAGGCGGCGCGGCACACCCCGCCGGTGCGGCGCATGCTGCAGGCCGGACTGCCGGTGGGCGCCGGTACTGACGGCACCCGCGTGGCCAGCTACAACCCGTGGGTGGCACTGTCGTGGCTGGTCAGCGGGCGCACCGTGGGCGGGCTGGCGCTGTATGGCGAGGAAAACCTGCTCGAACGCGAAGAGGCGCTGCGCCTGTGGACGCAGGGCAGCGCCTGGTTCTCCGGCGACGACGGCCGCAAGGGCACGCTGGCGGTGGGCCAGCTGGCCGACTTCTGCGTGCTGTCTTCGGACTTCTTCGCGGTGGACGACGCTGCGATTGCCGACATCACCAGCGTGCTGACCGTGGTCGGCGGCCGGGTGGTGCATGGCGACGGCGAATTCGGCCCGCTCGCACCGACGCTGCCGCCGGCCATGCCGGACTGGTCGCCGGTGAACCGCTTCGGCGGCTATCACGTGGGCGGTGCGGCCAGCGGCTTGGCGGCCCATTCGCATGTTCATGGCGCAGGCGGGTGCCGCACCCACGCGCATGGGCACGCGGCGGCGCACCCGGTGCCGACCGACGCACCGAATGCGTTCTGGGGCGCACTGGGATGTTCGTGCTTCGCGTTCTGACCCTGGCGCTGGTGACGGCCGCGCCGTCGTTGGCGAGTGCGTGCGCGGATGACGCGAGTGGGCGCTGCATCGCGCTGGACGGCGGCGGCGAGGTGCAGCTGAATACCTCGCTGCGCCTGCGCGGCATGTACTACGACCCGACCCGGTTCGGTATTGGTGGGCGCGAGGATGGCTACGGCCTGCTGCGCGCGCTGGCATCGGCGACAGCAAGGCGCGGTGGCTGGGAAGGGTTCGCGCAGCTGGGCGTGCACGCCGAGCAGGGCCGCAATGGCGGCCCCGGCGGCACCGACCAGGCTGCGCTCGACCTGCAGCAGGGCTATGTGCGCTGGCACGGTGAACACCTCAGCTGGCAGCTCGGTCGGCAGGAAGCGGCCTACGGCAGCTCACGGCTGCTGTCGGTGCGCGACGGGCCCAACATCCGGCTGGCCTTCGACGGCGTGCGCGGGCGCTGGCAGCAGGGCGGCTTCAAGCTCGACCTGATGGCCCTGCGCCCGGTCGACAACCGCATGGGCGCGTTTGACGACCGCAGCGACCGTGGCCAGCACCTGGCCGGGGGCTATGCCACCTGGCAGCGCGGCGAAGCGGGCAACGGCACCGATCTATACCTGCTCGACTATGGCCGCGACGGCGCACGCTTTGCCAGCGCCGTGGGCAACGAGCGGCGGCGTTCGTTGGGCACCCGCTGGTTTGCGCTGCAGCCGCGCTGGGACACCAACGTGGAACTGGTCGCGCAGCAGGGCACGCTGTCGCGCAGCCAGGGCAACCTCGACATCCGTGCCTGGACCCTGGCCACGGACAGTGGACTGCGCTGGCCAACGCACCGCTGGGAACCGCGGCTGGGCATCAAGCTGGATATCGCCAGTGGCGACCGCAACGCACAGGACGGACGGCTGGGCACGTTCAATGCGATGTACCCGAAGTCGGCGTATTTCAGTGAGGCCAGCCTGCTGGCACCGGCCAACCTGATGGATGTGCAGCCCACGCTGACACTGACGCCGCGTCCCGGCCTGAGCACCGAGTTCGGCTGGCAGCTGGCCTGGAAGCACCAGCGCAGCGACGCGGTCTACACCACTCCGGCGCCGCTGGCGGCGGTCCCCGGCACGGCCGGCACGCCGCGCCGGATCGGCCAGCAATACAAGTGGGAAACCAGCTGGGAGGCGACCCCGCAGTGGACCTGGAAGGGTCAGCTGGCGTGGTTCGACGCCGGTCCTGGCCTGCGTGCGGCCGGTGGCCGCGACACCTTCTTTGCATCGGTAGTGGGAGCATGGCAATGGTAGACACACACGAAAATGCGGCGCCGGGCGCGTGGTCGCCGCTGAAGATCAAGCTGTTCCGGGCGATGTGGCTGGCGATCCTGGGCAGCAACGTCGGCACCTGGGTCAACGATGTCGCTGCCGCCTGGGTGATGGCCGAGCGCACCGGCTCGCCGCTGATGGTGGCGCTGGTGCAGTCGGCCACTACAGTACCGGTGGTGCTGCTGGCACTGGTGGCAGGCACCCTGGCCGACATCGTCGACCGCCGCCGCTACCTGCTGTTCACCCAGGGCTGGATGCTGCTGGTGGCGGCTTCGCTGGCGACGCTCACCGCGTTGCAGATGCTGACCCCGCCGCTGCTGGTGGCCCTCACTTTCGCGATGGGCTGCGGCGCGGCGATGGCGATGCCGGCCCAAGCCGCCATCGTCTCCGAGCTGGTGCCACGGCCGATGCTGGCCTCGGCGGTGGCGCTGAACTCCATCGGCATCAACATCGCCCGTTCGTTGGGCCCGGCCATCGGCGGCCTGATCGTGGCGCAATTGGGTGCGGGCTGGGCGTTCGGCCTGAACGCGCTGAGCTTTGCCGCCATGCTGTGGGTGCTGTTCACCTGGAAGCAGGACGTGCAGGCCTCCAGCCTGCCGCCGGAAGGCTTCGGTGCCGGTCTGCGTGCCGGTCTGCGCTATGCGCTGCGGGCCGGGCGCCTGCAGGCGGTGCTGATCAAGTCGGCCGGGTTCTTCTTCTTCGCCAGCGCGGTCACCGCGTTGCTGCCGCTGGTGGTGCGCGGCGAAATGAAGGGCGGGGCCGGCACCTACGGCCTTCTGCTGGGCTGCATCGGCATCGGCGCGGTGACCGGCGCGCTGTTGCTGCCGCGCCTGCGCGCGCGACTGGACCGCGACCTGCTGGTGCTGCTGGCCACGCTGGCCTGCGCGCTGAGCCTGCTGGGGTTGGCCTGGGTGCGGCACATGGCGTTGTTGCCGGTGGCGATGCTGGTGAATGGCTTCGCCTGGATCACGGTGCTGTCCTCGCTGCAGATCGCCGCGCAGACCGCAGTGCCGGCCTGGGTGCGGGCGCGCGCGCTGTCGCTGTACATCATGGTGTTCTCGCTGGGCATGGCCGCCGGTGGGCTGAGCTGGGGCAGCATCGCCCAGCGCACCTCGATCCCGTTCGCGCTGACCGTGGCTGCCATCGGCGCCGTGGTGGCGGGCCTGCTGGTGTGGCGGGTGCGCATTGCCGGCAGCGAAGAGCTCGACCTGCGTCCTGCCGGGCATTGGCCCGCGCCCGAGCTGGCGGTGCCGGTCACGCATGATCGAGGCCCGGTGCTGGTCACCGTGGAATACCACATCGACGACGCCGACCGCGCCGCATTCCACCGGCTGCTGGGCGAGCTCGGCCGCACCCGCCGCCGCGACGGCGCAGTGATCTGGGGTGTGGCCGAAGATGTAGCTACGCCCGGGGTGCACATGGAGTATTTCGTGACCAGCTCGTGGATCGAGCACCTGCGCCAGCACGAGCGGGTGACCGCCGAAGACCGCGCGCTGCAGGACCGGGTGCGCGCGCTGCACCGCAACGAGCACGCGCCGATCGTGCGGCACTTCGTCGGCGGCAGCGGCGCGCTGGAGGCCCTGCACGGCGATCATGAGCACCACGCATTGGGTTGACGGCCGCGGGCCAGAGCGGTCGTGCCACCGTTTTAACCGGATCCAGCGTATGGTCGGCGCTCTTTGAGAGGAGCAGATGCATGCGCTGGATCGTGTTGTTGGCCGCCCTGGCCATGCCATTGGTGGCGTGGCTGTCCCAGACCGGGGAGTTCGGTCCGACCAATGGCGCGATCTCGGACCGCTATCCCACGCTGCTGGTGGCGGCCGGGTATGCGTTTTCGATCTGGGGCCTGATCTTCCTGTGGGACGTGGCCTTCGGGCTGTGGCAGCTGCGCCAGCGCCGACCCGATGACAACGCCGGCGTGCGTGGTTGGGCGGCGGTTGGTTTCGCGCTGACGGCCGCGTGGATGCCGGTGTTCTCCAACGAACTGTTCCTGCCGGCACTGGCGATCATCTGGTGCGCGCTGGTGTGCCTGCTGGTGGCCGCCGTGCGTGCCGCGCCGCCGACCGCGAGCGCGGGGCAACGTGCGTTCGCCGCGTATCCGCTGGCGCTGCATGCCGGCTGGCTGACCATGGCCGCCTTCCTCAACACCGCACAGGTGATCGTGGCCTACCAGTGGCTGCCGACCGGCAACATGCTGGGCTGGAGCGTGGTGCTGCTGGCCATCGCCACGGTCCTTGCCTGGGTGATGAACTACCGCCTGCGCGGGCATTTTGCCTATCCGGCGGCGGTGCTGTGGGCGTTGGTCGGAGTGTATGTGAAGCAGTCCGACTGGCGCCTGCCGGGCGCCGACACCATTGCGGTGCTGGCCCTGGCCATTGCCGCGCTGCTGGTGCTGCAGACCCTGCTGCTGCGCACGCGTGCCTGGCGCACGCCGCGCGCGGGCGTGGTCGCCGCGCACCGCCATCGTCGTTGAAGAAGGAGAGGAACATGCGCGTTGCACTGCATGAGCAGTTTGGTGACCCGACCGAGGTCCTGCACGGCGGCGAAGCGCCGACTCCACAGCCCGGTCCCGGTGAAGTGCGGGTGCGCACGGTGCTGGCGCCGATCCACAACCACGACCTGTGGACGGTGCGCGGCCAGTACGGCTACACGCCCACGCTGCCGGCCATCGGCGGCAGCGAAGGCACCGGCGTGATCGATGCGCTGGGCGAGGGCGTGACCGGGCTGCAGGTGGGCCAGCGGGTCAGCGCCGCCTCGGTGCATGGCACCTGGGCCGAGTACTTCATCGCCCCGGCGAAGATGGTGATCCCGATGCCAGACAGCATTGACGACAACACCGCCGCGCAGCTGATCGCGATGCCGTTGAGCGCGCTGATGCTGCTGGAGTTCCTGCAGGTGAAACAGGGCCAGTGGATCGTGCAGAACGCGGCCAATGGCGCGGTGGGCAAGGCGCTGGCGATGCTGGCCAAGGCGCGCGGCGTGCACTGCCTCAACCTGGTCAGGCGCGATGAGGGTGTTGCCGAGATGGAGGCGCTGGGGATCGAGAACACGATTTCCACGGCATCCGAAGACTGGACGAAGCAGGTCAAGACGACGGTGGGGGACGGCGTTGTGGCTGCGGCCGTCGACTCGGTCGGCGGTACGGCCAGCGGTGAGCTGGTGAAGCTGTTGAGCGAGAACGGCACGCTGGTGTCGTTCGGCTCCATGACCGGCGAACCGATGCAGATCGGTTCGGGCGATGTGATCTTCAAGCAGGCCACGATCAAGGGATTCTGGGGCAGCAAGGTCAGCCAGGCGATGGCGCCGGAAGACAAGCGGCGGCTGGTAGGTGAGTTGTTGACCCTGGCCGCCAAGGGCGGATTGAGCCTGCCGGTGGATGGGGTCTACGGCTTGGATCAGGTTGCGGAGGCGGCCACGGCGAGCCTGCAGCCAGGCCGCAACGGCAAGGTATTGTTGAAGCCGTAGAGCCGGGCTCTGCCCGGCTCGTCGCAGGGCCGGCTAAAATCGGGTTCCCCGATCCATACCTGAGCACCGCCATGAATGACACCCGCTTTTACCCCATCGGCACCCCCAACCAACCGTGGGGCGCCGCCGAAAAAGCGGAATGGCGGGCAAGGCAGGTGCCGGTGCGCTCATACGCCAACGACGTCGTCCCCAAACTGGACGCATTGCGCGACCGGTTCGACGTCACCCAATACGGCACCCTGGACTACACCCCCCACACCTACCCATTGTTCGCGGTGCGCAGCAAGAACTGGAATCCGTCACTCCCGTCCGTCCTCGTCACCGGCGGCGTCCACGGGTACGAAACCAGCGGCGTGGAAGGCGCGCTGCAGTTCCTCGACACCCGCGCAGCCGACTACGCCGGCCGCGCCAACGTGCTGGTGGTGCCGTGCGTGAGCCCGTGGGGCTATGAGCGCATCCAGCGCTGGAACGCCGATGCCATCGACCCGAACCGCTCGTTCGTGGCCGACAGCCCGGCCCAGGAATCCGCCGCGCTGATGGCCCTGCTCGCGCCGCTCCGCGAGGGCATGGTCATGCACATCGACCTGCACGAAACCACCGACAGCGACGAGTCCGAGTTCCGACCGGCGCTGGCCGCACGCGACGGCAAGCCGTTCGAGCCCGGCCTGATTCCCGATGGCTTCTACCTGGTCGACGACACCGAAAACCCGCAGCCGGCGTTCCAGCAGGCGGTCAACGCGGCGGTGGAGCAGGTCACGCACATCGCCCCGGCCGATGACCGCAACGAAATCATCGGCTCCGCCGTGGTCGCCCCCGGCGTGATCCAGTACCCGCTGAAGACGCTCGGCCTGTGCGCCAGCATCACCGGCGCGCGCTTCACCACCACCACCGAGGTCTACCCGGACAGCCCGCGCGCGACCCCGCAGCAGTGCAACGACGCGCAGGTGGCCGCGGTGTGCGCGGCCATCGACTACGCGCTGGCGCATTGACCCTGCCTTGTTGATCAGGCCTTGACCCAGCGGGCGCTGATGCCGACCAGCAGCAGCGCCGCTGCAACCAGGCAGAACGCAAAGACCAGGCTGCTGGCCTGGGCCACGAAGCCGATCAGCGCCGGCCCCGCCAGCACGCCGGCATAGCCCAGCGTGGTGATCGCCGGAATGGCCAGGCTTTCCGGCATGGCCTTCTGGTTGCCCGCCATCGAGAACAGCGCCGGCACGATGTTGGCGCAGCCCAGGCCGATCAGCGCATAGCCCAGCAGCGCCAATGGCAGCGTGCCGGCGAACGTGGCCACGCCGAAGCCCAGCGCACCGACGATGCTGCCGAGCAGGATCGCGCGCAACCGGCCCAGTTTCGCCACCACGCCGTCGCCCACCAGCCGGGTCACGGTCATGGCGATGGCGAAGGTCATGAAGCCCAGCCCGGCGCGGTCCGGCGGCACCTGCTGCACCTCGTGCAGGAATACCGCGCTCCAGTCCAGCATCGCGCCTTCGGCCAGGAACGCGACGAAGCACAGCACGCCGATCGCCAGCACCACGCCATGCGGTATCGCGAACACCGGCGCGCCGCTGGGTGCGCGGTCGCGGCGCCAGTACCGCACCGAGAGCGCCAGCACGGCCAGCATCGCCAGCGAGCCGAGCACGCACACCCATAGCGGTGCCAGCTGCAGCGACAGCAACGCGGTCATCGCGGCGGCACCGACCGCGCCGCCAATGCTGTAAAACGCGTGGAAGCCGGACATCATCGGCTTGCCGCTGTCGCGCTCGACCATCACCGCCTGGATGTTCATGGTGCAGTCGCAGGCGCCCACGCCGGCGCCAAACACGAACAGCGCCAGGCCGAGTGTCCACGGGGACGGGGCAATGGCCAGCAGCGGCAGGCTGGCCACCACCATCAGCAGGGTGGCGACCATCACCGCGCGGCAGCCATGCCGGGCGGCCAGGACCCCGGCCAGCGGCATCGCCAGCAGCGAGCCTGCGCCCAGGCACAGCAGCACCAGTCCCAGCGTGCCTTCGTCCAGGCCGGTGCGGGTCTTGGCGAACGGCACCAGCGGTGCCCACGCGGCGGTGGCGAAACCGGGCAGGAAGAATGCGGCGCGGGTGGCGTGTTGTTCGGCGCGCGGGGTGCGGGCGGCGCTGGCGAGCGCGTCGAGCGGTTCGGACATGGAATGAAAACGTTTACATGGGTGGCGCACAGCTTACCCGGGCGCCGGGGAGGGTGGTCAATCCCGGCGCGCCAGTTCGGGGCCGAGCAGTTCGGCCACCCAGTCCATGAACGCCGACACGCGGCGCGGCAGGTGCCGGCGCTGGGCGTAGAGCAGGGTGACCGGCATCGGCTCGGCCACGCAGTCCGGCAGCACTTCCACCAATTGCCCCGCGGCCAGCGCCTGGCGTGCGCCCAGGCGGGGCACCTGGATGATGCCGAGCCCGGCCAGCGCCGCTGCGCTGTAGGCCTCGCCGCTGTTGACCGTGACCGCGCCGCGCATCGGCACGCTGCGGTACCCCTGGCCGTCGTGGTACTCGAAACCCGGCGAGCGCTGGCCCAACGTGCCCACGTAATGCACCAGCGCGTGGGTTGCCAGGTCCTCCACGCTGCGCGGCACCCCGTGCGCAGCGAGGTAGCCGGGGCTGGCGCAGTTGACGATGTGCATCGCCCCGATCGGGCGCGCGACCAGCGTGTTGTCGTCCAGCGGCCCCACCCGCAGCACGCAGTCGAAGCCCTCGCGGACCAGGTCGACACGGCGGTCAGTGCCGCTCAGCTCGATCTCCAGCCCCGGATGTCGGTCGAGGAAGCCGGGCAGGTGCGGAATCATCCACTGCCGGGCCAGCCCGCTGGACATGTCCACCCGCAGCCGGCCCTTGAGCTGGCCGGTGTCGCGGCGGAACATGCCCTGCAGGTCCTCCATGTCGTCCAGAAGGTCGCGCGCGCGTTGCTGGAACTGTGCGCCGTCCGCGCTGAGCCGCACGCGACGGGTGGTCCGGTGCAGCAGCTGCACGCCGAGCTCCGCCTCCAGTCGCTGCACGGCCAGCGACACGCTGGCCTTGGGCAGGCCGAGCTGTTCGGCCGCGGCAGTGAACGAGCCCAGTTCGGCGACCCGCAGGAAGCTGCGCAGCTGATCGAGGCGATCCATGGATTGTTCGTCTCAGTTGGACAGTCAAATCAGGATCGCGTGATTTATGCGTGCTGGCAATACCAATAGTCTGGCTGCACCCCAACCCAGGAGCGCCCCCAATGAGTACTTCGACTTCCCGCATCGTGCTGGTCACCGGTGGCAGCCGTGGCCTTGGCCGCAACGCCGCCCTCGCGCTCGCCGCTGACGGTGCCGACATCGTGCTGACCTATCGCAACCAGGCGGACGCGGCCAACGAGGTCGTTGCGCAGATCCAGGCGCTGGGTCGTCGTGCCGCCGCGCTGCCGCTGGACGTGGCCGACAGTGCCGCGTTCCCCGCGTTCGCAGATGCCGTGCGGGCGCAGCTGCAGGCCTGGGGCGAAACCCGCCTGCAGGGCCTGCTCAACAATGCCGGTGAAGGCCTGCACGCAATGATTGCCGACACCACCACCGCCCAGTTCGACCACTTGGTAGCGGTGCATCTGAAAGGCCCGTACTTCCTGACCCAGGCGCTGCTGCCGCTGCTCGGCGATGGCGGCCGCATCCTCAATGTCTCCAGCGGGCTGGCCCGTTTCGCACTGCCGGGCAGTTCGGCCTACGCGATGATGAAAGGCGGCATCGAGGTGTTCAGCCGGTACCTGGCCAAGGAACTGGGCGCGCGCGGGATCAGTGCCAACACGCTGGCGCCGGGCGCGATCGCGACCGACTTCGGCGGTGGTCGTGTGCGCGACGATGAGGCGATCAACGCCATGGTCGCCGGGAACACCGCATTGGGCCGCGCGGGCAAGCCGGACGATATCGGTCCGGTGGTGGTCGCGCTGCTGTCGCCGGCCACCGGCTGGATCAACGCACAGCGCGTGGAAGCATCGGGCGGCATGTTCGTCTGAGTGCGAAAGCGTCGCATTCGCGGCAAGCCGGTATGATGGCCGGCCTTGCCGCTGTCGTCGGGATTCTCTTGCGCTCTTCCGTACCGATGCACCCGATGGGTCGCGTATTCGCTGTCGTGGCCCTGTTCGAGGCCTTTACCTGGGCCGGCCTGCTGGTCGGCATGTACCTGAAGTACCACGCCGCCGAGCCGACCACCGCCGGCGTGGCGTTGTTCGGCCCGGTGCACGGCGTGGCCTTCATGGTCTACGTGGTGGTCACCGTGCTGGCCGCGGTCAAGCTGCGTTGGCCGTGGTGGGCGGCCGTACTGGCCCTGCTGGCGGCGGTGCCGCCGCTGGTGACGCTGCCGCTGGAGTGGTGGTTCAAGCGGCGTGGCCTGCTTGGCGCACGCCCGGCAGCGTAAGGGGCGCCGCGCTCAGGCCGAGCGGGCAAGCGCGGCGCGGATCGCGTCGGGCGACTGGAAGCCAGGCAGGCGCAGCACTTCCTGGCCATCGCGCACGACGCTCAACGTGGGCGTCTGGCGCAGGCCGAGGCTGCGGAAGAACACTTCGCCAATGGCTTCCAGCCGCACCTTGAGCAGCACCAGTTCGTGCGCCTCCGGGGTGCTGGCCACGGCGGCCAGCGACATCGCCAGCATCCGGCAGCCGGGGCAGTTGTCCTTGTGGAAGTCGACCAGCAGTGCCGGGTGGTCGGCGACGGCGGCGTGGTACTGCTCGGGGGTGTCGGCATGCAGGGTCAACATCAGGCAGTGACTCCTATCGGTTGCAGGACGCGGTCGGTCCAGAGGTGGATGGCGCGGGTATCGGCCGGGCCATGCGGCATCTGCTCGATTTCCAGCACGGGGTGGGGCGAGCCGAAGTGGCGGGCCAGCCGATGCGCGGCGCCGCAGTAGTACTCCAGGCCCCACTGGGTTTCGCCGGTACCGAACACCGCCACGGTCTCCGCAGGGGGAGCGCCGGCGATGTCGTGCAGGGCGGCCACGAACCGTTTCATCTCGGCCGGGTTGCGCCCGGCGTTGTCGGTCCAGCAGCCGAGCAGCAGGCGGTCGTGCGGTTGCGCGGCGGTCGCCGCCGCCTGCGCGTCATCGACATCCATCAGGTGCACGCGGTGACCGCGTGCGCTGCAGTGCGCCGAGACCTGGCGCGCCACTTCACGGGTATTGCCGCTCAGCGATGCGTAGCAGACCAGGACATCCATGGGCAGGTCCTCACAGGTCGTCGAAACCATTGTCCGAGTTGGTCTTCTTGTAGCTGGCATTGCGCATTTCGAAGAAGTCGGTCTTGGTTTCGGTGAAGTTGTCGGCGTAGGCCTTGATCCACGGCATCACGTTGGCGTTGGCGTCGCCGTACAGCTGCTCGATGCCCAGCATGCCGGCCATCTTGTTGGCGCGGTACTTCACATAGCGGATCATCTCGTCCACGTCGATGCCGTCGATCCCATCCAGCACTTCGCCGGTCCAGCGCGTCTCCAGTGCGATGGCATGCTCGAACGCTTCGTGCACATAGGCGGTGAGCGCATCGCCCTGCAGCTGCTGGTTTTCGCCGATGATGGCGCGGATCAGCTCGCTGATGAACTTGGTGTGGGCCAGCTCGTCGCGGTTGATGAAGCTGATGATCTTGCCGGTGCCGGTCATGCGGTTCTGCCGCACCAGGTTGTAGAAGAAGGCGAACCCGGAATAGAAGTTGATGCCTTCCAGTATCGAGGACTGGATCAGTGAACGGATCAGGGTCTCGGCGGTCTTCTCGCGCATGAAGTCGTCGTAGGACTGCATGATGGGCGCATTGCGGGCGAGGATGGTCGGGTGGGTCCGGGCCAGTTCGAACACCCGGTTCTGGTCGGCCAGGCCGGCGATGGAGGCCAGCACGTAGCTGTAGCTTTCGTTGTGGATCACTTCCTGCTGGCCGATGATCGCTGCGTTGGCATGCGCGGCGGGGTCGGTGATGTACTCGGCCACGTTGTAGATGAAGCGGGTCTGCGGCGAGTCCAGCGTGGCGAGCAGCCCGATGATGGAATCGTAGGCATTCTTTTCGCGCGCGTTGAGCTCGCCGTACTGGCGGGCGTCGCCCTTCATGTCCACTTCGTCGGGAATCCAGAAGTTGGTCGAGAGTTCCTTGTAGGCCCGATAGAACGACGGGTAGGGAATGTCGTTCCAGTTCAGGATGCCGCTGGTGCGGCCATTGATGATGCCGGTGGAGCGGTTGGGATGGCGGGGTTCGAGGATCTTGATGCGTTCAAGCGGGGTGGACATGGGGGTTCCTGGGGTTCGGGCGTTTGCCGGGAGCCGGCCGGCGGCCGGCACTACGGGGTCTCGGATCGTCTAGCCGGATTGCGGTAGAGCCACGCCCTGCGTGGCTGCACAACACACGGTCAGGACGAACACCAATCGCATTCTTCAATATCAATGTCGTTCGACCGCACGTAATACGTGGTCTTCAATCCTTCCTTCCAGGCACTCATATGCAGCGCCAACAACGTGCTCGCACGGATCGTGCTCGGCACGTACAGGTTGAAGCTGATCGACTGGTCGACATGGCGCTGCCGTCGCGCGTTCTGGCGGATGCTGGCGAACTGGTCCAGCCGGTACGCGCCCTTTTCGTAATACGGGTAGGTTTCCAGCGACAACCCCGGCGCGGCCACCGGGCGGCGGAAGTCCTTCTTCTCCTCGTAATAGAACGCCCCGTACACCGGATCGATCGACGCGCTGGAACCGGCGATCTGTGCCGTACTCATGTTCGGCGCCACCGCCAGCAGCCAGCCATTGCGCAACCCGTGCGTGGCCACCTGTGCCGCCAGTGCCTGCCACGCCGGGCTGTCGTAGCCGCGCGCGCGGAAGTACGCGCCGGTCTGCCAGTCGCTGCCGGCAAACGCGCTGTACCGTCCCTTTTCCTGCGCCAGCTGCAGGCTGGCCTGGATCGACAGGAAGTTGATCCGCTCGTACAGGCTGTCGGCGTAGTCCTCGGCCTGCACGCTGTCCCACTGGATGTGCTGCTGGGCCAGCAGGTGGTGCCAACCGAACGTGCCCAGGCCGATGGCGCGGTATTTGCGGTTGGTGATGGTGGCCTGCGGCACCGGCAGCTGGTTGAGGTCGATCACGTTGTCGAGCATGCGTACCTGGATCGGCACCAGCCGCTCCAGGACATCTGTGGAAAGCAGGTCCGGTGCTGCGGTCACCGCGCGGCCCAGGTTGATCGACGACAGGTTGCACACAACGAAGTCGCCGGCCTGGCGGGTAGTGACGATCTGGTCGCCGCTGATCATCTCCTGGATCATGCGGGTGGGGCTCATGTTCTGCAGGATCTCGGTACACAGGTTGCTGGAATACACCGTGCCGGCATGCTTGTTCGGGTTCTTCCGGTTGACCTCGTCGCGGTAGAACATGAAGGGATTACCGGTTTCCAGCTGGCTGACCATGATCCGCTTGAACAGGTCGATGGCCTTGAGCGTGCGCCGGCTGATCCGTTCGTCGGCCACCACCTCGGCATAGCGCTCGCGGAAATTGCCTTCGCCGCGCGTTTCGTCATGGAAATCCTGCAGGTACCAGCCCTTGATCCGGTGCACCTCGTGCGGGTCGAACAGGTACCAGTCGCCACGGCGTTCCACCGCTTCCATGAACAGGTCGGGCAGGCACACCGAGGTGAACACGTCGTGCGCACGCAGGCGCTGGTCACCGTTGTTCAGGCGCAGGTCCAGGAAGGCCTCGATGTCGCGGTGCCACACATCCAGGTACACCGCGATCGCGCCCTTGCGCTGGCCCAGCTGGTCCACGCTCACGGCGGTGTTGTTGAGCTGCTTGATCCACGGCACCACGCCGCCGGAGGAGTTGGCCACGCCACGGATCGGCGCGCCGGCCGAGCGCACATAGCCGAGGTAGGCACCTACGCCACCGCCGTGCTTGGACACCCGCGCCACGTCGGTGTTGGAGTCGTAGATGCCCTGCAGGCTGTCGTCCACGGTGTCGATGAAGCACGACGAGAGCTGCCCGCCGACCTTGCCGGCATTGGCCAGGGTCGGGGTGGCCACGGTCATGTACAGGTTCGACAGCGCCCAGTACGCCTCGCGCACCAGCCCCATGCGGCGCTTGCGCGAGCGGTCGCCCTGCAGGTGCTCGTGCTGCATCAGGTACAGCGCGATGGTCAGCCAGCGCTCCTGCGGCAGTTCGAATACGCCGCGCGAGTGGTCGGTGGCCAGGTAGCGTGTCGCCAGCAGGTACAGGCCGTTGTAGGCGAACAGATGGTCGCGCTCCGGTTCGATCATCTGCCCGGCTTCTTCCAGTTCCTCCTTGGAATAGGCCTTGAGGATGTCGATCGAGTAGACGTTGCGGTCGGCCAGGCTCTCCTGCAGGCCCACGTAGGAGCCGTAGCGCAGGGCGGCGTCGTAGAAGCGGTTGCGGCTGGCGCGCTTGTACAGGCGGCGCAGGTAGAGGCGCGCGGCGAAGTGTTCCCAGTCCGGGGCGACCAGGTCGATGCGCGACTCGGCCTCGCGGATCAGCAGGTCGACCAGGTCGTCGGCACTGAGCTGGGGGCGCCGCTGGATCAGGGCCAGCACCGCGCGCAGGTAGTCGGCCAGGTCCAGCGTGGGGAAGTGCGCGTGCACGCTGCGCAGCGCACGCTCCAGTCGCGCCGGGTCGAACGGCATGCGCCGGTTGCCGGCTTCCTTGGTGATCCAGAGCGGGGCGTGGCCGGCCTCTGCAACCGGCGCGTCCGACAGCAGCGTGGTGGCTGCGGTGTGGTCATCGTGCATCGTCAATCCTTCTTCCCTGTGCCGTTCGGAGTGTCGTGAGACAGAAACCGGGCCTGGCGGAAGCGGGGAGCCGATGAACACAACATAGTGTGGGTCTGTCTCATCGTCAACATCATATGTAGTGTTGACGAGCGGACAGAGATGACCGATTGCCGCAGTTCCGGCGGCTACTTCCAGGGCAATCCGCGCAGCTGCAGGGCGCGCTGGTGCATCAGTTCGGCATGCAGCCGCACGTAGTCTTCGTCGGTGAACGCCTGCGCCATCGGCGAGCGTGCGGCCTCCTGCGCGACGCGGGCGCGGGCCTGGTCGATGTCGTCGCTGCGCAGCGCGAGGTCGGCCATCACGATCACCCGGCCGGGCTGCACTTCCACGTAGCCGCCGGAGACGTACACGTGCAGCGGCGGCTCCGCCTTCAGCGGGTACACCGACACCATGCCTTCGCGCAGCGTGCCCAGCAGCGGGGCATGCTGCGCCATCACCCCGAAGCGTCCAGTGCTGCCCGGCACGCTCACTTCGCGCACGTCACCGCTCCACAGCTCGCCGGCCAGGCTGATGACCTGCAGTGCGATGCCCTGTGCGTCGTCCAGCAGCGCGGGCAGGGGAGGTGATGCCATGGGGCACATCCAGTGGAACTGTCTGCAGCTTAGACAGCCGGGTGCAAACCGGGGGTGATTGATCGCCACAATCCAAATGCGAGCTGTTATCATTTACGTTGATAGCCACGCCGGTGCCCGCACCGACGAAGCCGACTCAATCGAACGCCCGCCCTGCGCGGTGCGTGTCCATTCCTGTCTGCTTCTGGTGGTGCATGCGTTCAACCCCTGTCGTTTCCAGCCTACCGGCCCTGGTCTTCGCGGCCTGGGTCGGGACCATGGCGATGATGGCGTTCGTGGCCGTGATCGGCCCGGTGGTCCGCCTGTTGGGACTCTCGGAGTGGCATGCCGGGTTGTCGGTGACGGCGGCTGGCGTGCTGTGGATGCTCTCCGCACGCCGCTGGGGCGCACTGAGCGACCGGATCGGACGCCGCCGCGTATTGCTGACCGCGCTCGCCGCGTATGCGGTGATCTATGTGCTGATGGCCGTGTTCGTTGACACCGCGTTGCGCTCGGCGCCGGCGGTGTGGGTGTCGGTACTGGTACTGGTGGGTACGCGTGCGCTGGTCGGCTTGTTCTATGCGGCCGTTCCGCCGACCGCCGCCGCGCTGGTGGCCGATGAAGCCGCGCCGGGCCAACGCGCCGGTGCGATGGCCAAGCTCGGCAGCGCGAATGCGCTGGGCATGGTGATCGGGCCCGCAGCGGCCGGTTGGGTCGCCTTCCACAATCTCGCGCTGACGTTGTACGTGGCCGCATTGCTGCCGGTGCTGGCGCTGCTGGTGATTGCATGGCGCCTACCGAAGGCGGCTCCGGCTGCAGCAGCGGGCAAGGGGCCGCAGGCGCCGCTGGGCCGGTTCGATCCACGCCTGCGCCTGCCGATGATGGCCGTGTTTGCCGCGATGATTTCGGTGACCATCGCGCAGGTCACGGTCGGCTTCTTTGCCATCGACCGCCTGCAGCTGGCCCCCGCGGCCGGTGCGCGCATGGCCGGGCTGGCGCTGACGGCGGTGGGTGTCGGCCTGATCCTGGCGCAGATGCTGGTGATGACCTTCAAGCGCATGCCACCCCGTCACTGGATCGCGCTGGGGGCGCTGATCGCGGCGCTGGGATTCGATTCGGTGGCGCTGGTCACGCTGCCCTGGCAGCTGCTGGCGACCTATGCGGTCGCGGCGTTCGGTATGGGCTTTGTGTTTCCCTCGTTCCAGGCGCTGGCCGCCGATTCGGTGGAGGCGCACGAGCAGGGCGCCGCCGCCGGCGCGGTGGCGGGCGTGCAGGGGCTGGGCATGGTGATCGGCCCGATGGTCGGCACGCTGCTGTACCGCATTGCGCCCAGCGTGCCGTACCTGCTGGTCGGCGCGGTGCTGTCTGCGCTGGCGCTCGCGGCGATGCTGCACGGCAGGTGCGCGCGATGAACGATGCCGTGCGCACATGCGACACCGTCGATGGCACCGCTGAAGACGTGGCGGTCGACACGGCGACGCGCTTCCAGCTGCGCGTGGCCGGGCGCACGCTCGAAGCGCGCGGCTGCCTCGAAACGCTTGCCTCTGGCGGTACCGGAACGCTGGAGGCGCGCGTGCGCGCGTTCTTCGCAGCCCGGCAACGCGGTCCGGCGCTGCTGGTCGGGCTGGTGCCCTTCGATCCGCAGGCGCCCGACGCGCTGTTCCAGCCGCAGTCGCTGGGGCAGGGCAGCCGTGAGCCCGCGTCCGTGTCGCCGCGCTTTCGTGGCGAGATCCATGCCGAACCCGCTGCCGCGCAGTACGCCGCGAGCGTGGCGACGGCAGTGTCCCGGCTGCGCCAGCCAGGCGCACCGCTGCAGAAAGTGGTGTTGGCACGCACGCTGCGCGTGCAGTCGCACACCCCCATCGATCCGCACGCGCTGGTCGCGCGGCTCGGCCGCGACCCGGACGCGGTGACCTACCTGGCACCGCTGCCGGTCGCCGCCCACCAGCCCCCGGCGTGGCTGGTGGGGGCCAGCCCGGAACGGCTGGTGTCGCGCCGTGGCCGCCAGGTGCTCTCGCATCCGCTGGCCGGTTCGGCGGCACGCCATGCCGACCCGGAACAAGACGCCCGGGCCGCGCGTGAGCTGCTGGCGTCGGCCAAGGACCACGATGAGCACCGCTACGTCGTCGAGGCCATCGTGGAGGCACTGCGGCCGTATTGCGACGCGATCGATGCGGCGCCGCAGCCCACCCTGCATGCCACCACCACGCTGTGGCACCTGGGCACGCGCATCGAAGCGACGCTGCGCGATCCGACAACCTCGGTCGCCACGCTGTTGGCCGCGCTGCATCCCACCCCGGCGGTATGTGGCACGCCGCCGACCCTGGCGCGCGACGCCATCCACGAACTGGAGCCGGTGCCGCGCGGGTTTTACGCCGGTGCGGTTGGCTGGATCGATGCCAACGGCGATGGCGACTGGTACGTGGCGATCCGCTGCGCGCGCGTGCAGGGCACGCAGGCGTGCATCCACGCCGGTGCCGGCATCGTGGCCGGTTCCGAACCGGCAGCGGAAGTGGCCGAGACCGCGACGAAATTCGGGGCGCTGCTGGCCGCGCTGGGCGCGGACGGTGCCTTGTCGACTGATTCCTGGAGTTGCTGATGGTTGTTCCCGTTGTTCCCGCCCGCGTTCCCCTGCGCCAGGCCTGGCCGCCGGGGCTGGTTGCCCGCTATCGCGCCGCCGGGTACTGGCGCGGCGAAACCTTTCCCGGCTTCCTGCGCGAGCGCGCGCAGCAGTACGCGGATGACATCGCCGTGGTCGGCGGCGAGCGTCGGCTGAGCTATGCGCAGCTGTGGGACGAGGCCGGGCGCATCGGCGCCGGCCTGCTCGGCCACGGGCTGCAGCCCGGCGACCGGGTGGTGGTGCAGCTGGGCAATACCGTGGACTTCGTGACCGTGGTCTGCGGCCTGTTCCGCGCCGGGCTGGTGCCGGTGTATGCATTGCCCGCCCACCGCTTCACCGAAGTGGCGCACGTGCTGCGCAACGCCGAGGCCAACGCCTACATCACCACCGCGCAGTACGAAGGCTTCGATTACCGCCTGTTGGCGCGCGAGCTGCAGGCCGCGATTCCCGCGCTGCGCCACGTGCTGGTGGTGGGCGATGCCGCCGAGTTCACCGCGGTCGACGCGTTGCAGGGCGACACCGCGCATCTGCCGCCCGACCCGGACCCGCAGGCGGTCGCGTTCCTGCAGCTGTCCGGTGGCAGCACCGGCCTCTCCAAGCTGATTCCGCGCACGCATGACGATTACCTTTACTCGTTCCGCGCCAGCAACGCGATCTGCGGGATCACCCGCGACAGCGTGTACCTGGTCGCCCTGCCGGCCGCGCATAATTTCCCGATGAGTTCGCCGGGTTTCTTCGGTGCGCTCTACGCCGGCGCGCGCGTGGTGCTCAGCGCCGGCGCCGGGCCGGACACGGCCTTCCCGCTGATCGCGCGCGAGCGGGTGACCTGTGTCGGCCTGGTGCCACCGCTGGCGTTGCTGTGGGCGCAGGCCGCGGCCACCACCGCGCATGAGCTTTCCAGCCTGCAGGTGGTGCAGGTGGGCGGCGCCAAGCTGGTGCCGGAGGCCGCGCGCCGGGTGATCGACGGACTCGGCTGCCAGCTGCAGCAGGTATTCGGCATGGCCGAGGGCCTGGTCAACTACACCCGCCTGCATGATCCGCTGGACTGCGTGCTCGGCACCCAGGGCCGCCCGATCTCGCCGGACGACGAGGTGCTGGTGGTGGACGACCACGGCCACCCGGTCGCTCCGGGCGAGGTCGGCCACCTGCTCACGCGCGGTCCATACACGATCCGCAGTTACCACAACGACCCCGGCGCCAATGCGCGTTCCTTCACCGAGGACGGCTACTACCGCACCGGCGACATGGTGCAGCAGCTGCCGGGTGGGTATCTGGTGGTGCAGGGCCGCGCGGGCGACCACATCAACCGCGCCGGCGAGAAGATCTCCGCCGAGGAGATCGAGGACCACCTGCTGGCGCACGCCGGCGTGTTCGACGCCGCCGTGGTCTCGATGCCCGACCCGTACCTGGGCGAGCGCAGCTGTGCATTCGTGATCGCGCGGGGTGAGCGCCCCAGCGCGGCCAGCCTGAAGGCCTGGGTGCGCGGGCGTGGCCTGGCCGCCTTCAAGGTGCCTGACCAGGTGGTGTTCGTTGATGCCTTCGGTACCACCGCGGTGGGCAAGGTCAGCCGCCGCGAACTGCGCGCCCAGCTGCGCGCCCACCACATTGCACAGACAGGAGAGACGCGCTGATGGCGTTGCCCCGCATTACCGATTACGCCTTGCCCACCGCCGCCGAGCTGCCGCCGCCGCGTGGGCCATGGCGGCCGGAGACGGCGCGCCTGGCGCTGCTGGTGCACGACATGCAGCGCTATTTCCTGGCGCCCTTCGGTGCCGACAGCGCGCCGCTGTCGCCGGCGGTGGCCAACATCGCGCGGTTGATCGCGCACTGCCGTGCACGCGGGATTCCGGTGTTCTACACCGCGCAGCGCGGCCACCAGGACCGCCGCGACCGCGGGCTGCAGGCCGACCTGTGGGGCCCGGGGATGCACGCCACCGCCGAGCATGAAGCCATCATCGACGCGCTGGCGCCAACGGACGGCGACCATGTGCTGGTCAAGCACCGTTACAGCGCGTTCCAGCGCAGCAACCTTGAAACCCTGATGCGCGTGCGCGGCCGCGACCAGCTGCTGGTTACCGGCGTGTACGCGCATATCGGCTGCACCGCCACCGTGGCGGAGGCGTTCCAGCGCGACATCGAAGCCTTCATCGCCGCAGACGCGGTGGCCGACTTCTCGCGCGAGGACCACGATCAGGCGCTGCGCTGGATCGCGCGCACCTGCGGCGTACCGATGACCACCGACCAACTGCTGAAGACGCTCGCATGACCGATTCCCTGGCCCCAGCGCCGCTCACCCTGGAGCGCATGCGCGCCGATGTCGCCGACCTGCTGGGCGAGCCGCCCGAAGCGGTGGGCGACGACGACCACCTGATGGACCTGGGGTTGGATTCGATGCGCGTGCTCGGGCTGGTGCTGGCCTGGGGCAATACCGGCATTGCGCTGGAATTCGGCCATCTGGCCGAGCACACCACACTGGCCGGCTGGTGGCAGGTGGTGCAGAAGTTGCAGGCGCGGGCCCGCGTCGACGCATGAGCGGGGGCGCGGCCAGCGGGATTCCAGCGGACGCCCTGTGCTGGCCGTTGAGCGAGGCGCAGCGCGGGTTGTGGTTCGCGCAGCGCGTGCTGGAAGAGCCGCCGGGCAGCACCCGGCGCTACGGGGCCGGAGCTGCAGCGTTCAATACTGCGCACGCGATCTGGTTCGACGGTGGGCTGGACCTGGCCCGCTTCACGGCGGCGGCGGACACGGCGGCGGCAGAGGCGGAAGCGCTGCGGCTGCGCATGGCCGCCGACGCGGAAGGCGTGCCGTGGCAATGGCTGGATCCCGCACACGTGCCGCTGTTGCAGGTGGTGGACGTGTCCACGGCAGCGGATCCGGAGCAGGCGGTGCGCGATGCGATGCAGGCCGAGCGCCTGCGACCGGTCGATCCCGCGCGTGACCGGCTGGCCCGGCAACGGCTGTACGTAGTGGGGCCGCAGCGCGTGGCCTGGTACGTGCGGGTGCACCACCTGGCGACGGACGGTTACGGCATGGCGTTGTTCAGTGCACGGGTCTGCGCGCTGTACAACGGCGGCGACACTGAACCGCTGCAGCCGCTGCGGCCGGTCCTGGACGAAGACGCGCAGTACCAGGCCGACGACCGGCGCACGCGCGATGCCGCGCACTGGCACGCCTACCTGCAGGGTACGACGCCGGCCGAAGGGCTGGGCGGCGGCACGGCGGCCGCAGCAGCCGACGCGCACCGCTTCACCCGGCCGATGGACGCCGCGCTGCGCGAACGGCTGCTCAGCGCAGCGCTGGCGATCGGCCAGCCGTGGCCGGACCTGCTCACCACGCTGACCGCGGAGTACTGCCGGCGGTACAGCGCGGCCGAGGAAGTGATGGTGGGGGTGCCGTTCATGGGCCGGCTGGGCAGTGCGTCGGCGCGGGTGCCAGCGATGGTGATGAACGTGCTGCCGCTGCGGGTCGGGGCACGCGACGACGACCGGATCGACGCCAGCGTGCGCGACACTGCGCGCTTGCTGGTGCGGGGACGTCGGCACGGGCGTTATCGCGGCGAGCAGCTGCGCCGCGACCTGGGCTGGGTCGGCTTGCAGCACCGGCTGCATGGGCCGCTGGTCAATGTGCAGCCGTTCTACCGGCCGCTGCCGTGGCAGGGGGTCACGGCGCAGCTGGAGGTGCTGTGCACCGGGCCGGTGGACGACATCAACCTCGGCTTCCGCGGCGATGCGGTCAGCGCGCTGGTGCTGGAGATCGAGGCCAACCCGGCGCGGCACGCGGCGGCGGCACTGCCGAAGCATGCCGAGCGCCTGCTGCATTTCGTGTCGGCCGCGCTGGAGGTACAGGCGCGTGGGGGAACGCTGGGCGAGGTCGCGCTGTGCACGCCTGCGGAGGAGCGCCGCTGGGTGCAGGAGGCCAACGCCACCGGGCGCGCAGTGCCGGACGTCTCGCTGGTGGCGCTGTTGATGGCGCGGATGACGGCTACGCCGGACGCCACGGCACTGGTGTTCGAAGGCGAGTCGCTCAGCTACGCGGAACTGGAGCGGCGCAGCCGTGCCCTGGCATTGCAGCTGCAGGCGCTCGGCGTAGGCCGCGAGTCGCGCGTGGTGGTGGCGCTGCCGCGCTCGCTGTCGCTGCTGGTCGCGCTGGTGGCGGTGCTGCGCGCAGGGGGCGCGTACCTGCCGGTGGACCTGGACCACCCCGACGCGCGCCTGCGTCGGATCCTGGACTCGGCAGCGCCGCGGTGCGTGCTGGTCGAACCCGGCGATGCCGCGCGCTTCGAGGGCTGCCGCCTGCTGACGCCGGGGCAGTGGCACACCGACAGCGAGGCTGCGCTACCCGATACGGTCCAGCCCGACGATGCCGCCTACGTGATCTACACCTCCGGGTCCACCGGCGAGCCCAAGGGGGTGCTGGTCGAGCATCGGGCGATCGTCAACCGGCTGGAATGGATGCGGTGCCATTACGCGGTGGATGCGCAGGCGCGCGTGCTGCAGAAGACCCCGGCCACCTTCGATGTGTCGGTCTGGGAATTCTTCCTGCCGTTGATCAGCGGGGCCACGCTGGTGATCGCGCCGCCGGGGATGCATCGCGACCCGCAGGCGCTGACCCGGCTGATCCGCGACGAACGCATTTCGATCCTGCATTTCGTGCCGTCGATGCTGGACGCATGGCTGGCCGTGCCCGACCTGGATGCGCTGCCGTTGCAGCAGGTATTCACCAGCGGCGAAGCACTGGACGCCGGACTGCGCGATCGTTTCCACGCCCGCGTCGATGCACGGCTGCACAACCTGTACGGGCCCACCGAGGCCGCCGTGGACGTGAGTTTCTGGCCGGCCACCCGCGAGGACCGCTCCGACCCGGTGCCGATCGGCTACCCGGTCTGGAACACCCAGTTGTACGTGCTGGACGCGCGGCTGCGGCCGCTGCCGGCCGGCGTGGTGGGTGACCTGTACCTGGGCGGGGTGCAGCTGGCACGGGGGTACCTCGGCCGCGATGACCTGACCACCGAACGCTTCCTGGCCAACCCGCACCTGCCCGGACAGCGCCTGTACCGCAGTGGCGATCGTGCGCGCTGGCGCGAGGATGGCGCGCTGGAGTACCTGGGGCGCGGCGACCACCAGGTCAAGCTGCGCGGACTGCGCATTGAACTGGGCGAGATCGAAGCGGCCCTGCGCAGCGCACGGGGCGTGGCGCGCGCCGAAGTGCTGCTGCATGCGCCGGACGGCATGCCGGCACGACTGCTTGCGTACGTGTCCGGCGATGACGTGGATGCCGCCGTGGTGCAGGCTGCAGTGCGCGCGCAGCTGCCGGATTACATGCTGCCTTCGGCGATCATGCGCATTCCTGCGTGGCCGGTGACCTCGAACGGCAAGCTGGACCGAAGCGCCTTGCCGTTGCCGGAGGCGGCCGAGGGCGGCGGACGCGCCGCCGGGTCGCCCACCGAACACGTGCTCGCCGCACTGTTCCAGCAGGCGCTGGGACTGCCTGCGCCGGTGCCGGCCGATGCCGATTTCTTCGCACTTGGCGGCGATTCGCTGAGCGCGGTGCACCTGTTGCTGGCGATCCAGCAGCAGTGGCAGCGCGATCCCGGGTTGGGCGCGATCTTCGCCGCACCGACGGTGGCCGGACTGGCCGCGCGCCTGGACGCGGCCGCGCAGGACACCGACCATGCGCTGGGACCGACGCTGGTGCTGGCACGCGGTGAGCCGGGCAGGGCGCCCTTGTTCGTGATCCATCCCGCCGGTGGCATTGCGTGGAACTACCGCACGCTGGCGCGGGCGCTGAGTCCCGGGCGCGACGTGCACGGGCTGCAGTCGCCCGCGATCGATGCCACCGCGCCCCTGCCGGACAGCATTGAAGCGCTGGCTGCCGACTACGCGTCGCGAATTATCGCGCTGCATCCGCAGGGCCCGGTGCACCTGCTCGGATGGTCGGTCGGGGGCATCATCGCCCAGGCCATCGCCGTGCACCTGCAGGCGCACGGTCGCGAGGTCGGTGCGCTGGTGCTGCTGGACGCGTATCCCAGCGAGTGCTGGCGGGCCGAGCCCGAACCGGATGCGGTGGCCGCGTTGCGTGCCCTGTTGGCGATTGCCGGGCACGACCCGGAGCAGCACCCCGGGCTGGACAGCCGCGAACGCATCGTCGCCTTCCTGCGCCAGGGCGACAGTGCCTTGGGCAACCTGCCCGAACCGGTGCTCGACGGCGTGGTGCGCGCGGTGACCGGCACCAATCGCCTGATCCGCGAGCATCACCACCGCCATTACAACGGCACCCTGGTGCACGTGCGCGCCGGCAACGACCATGTGCAGCGACCGCACCTGCAGTCCGCACTGTGGCAGGCCCATGCCGCCCGCGTCGAAGCGCTGCCACTGCCGTTCCTGCATGCCGAACTCACCGGGCATGAGGCGGTGGCGCAGCTGGCGCCGTGGTTGTCGGCGCGACTGCAGCACTGGGACGTTCTCCAACAGGACCACACGACATGAAGCTGAGCGGATTCGACGGCACCCTGGCACTGGTTACCGGTGCGGGCGGCGGCATTGGCAACGCGCTGGTGCAGCAGCTGCTGGACAGCGGCTGCGTGGTGGTCGCGAGCGACCTGGCCGCGCCGGTGTTGCCTGCACATCCCCGCCTGCATGCACGGGTGCTGGATGTCGCTGACGCGGCGGCGGTGGATGCCCTGGTCACCGAGGTGGAGGCCACGCTTGGGCCGATCGGCTTCGGCATCAGCGTGGCGGGCGTGCTGCAGGTTGGCGAGGTGGTGGGGATCGACGACGCGCAGTGGCGCCGCGTGTTCGCGGTCAACGCCGATGGCGTGTTCCATCTAGGCCGTGCCCTGGCACGCGTGATGACGCCGCGCGGGCACGGCGCCATCGTCACGGTCAGCTCGAATGCGGCCGGCGTGCCGCGCCATGGCATGGCCGCGTATGCGGCGTCCAAGGCGGCCGCGACCATGTTCACCCGCTGCCTCGGACTGGAGCTGGCGCCGCATGGCATCCGCTGCAACATCGTGGCGCCGGGCTCGACCCTGACCCCGATGCAGACCGGCATGTGGGCCGACGACAACGGCGCGCAGCGCGTCATCGACGGCAGTCCGGAGACCTACAAGGCGGGCATTCCACTGCGCAAGCTGGCGACGCCAGGCGACATCGCGCAGGCGGTGATGTTCCTGCTCTCCGACCAGGCCGGCCACATCGCGATGAGCGACCTGTACGTGGACGGCGGCGCGACCCTGCGCGGTTAGCGCGCGGTGCGGGCGCGGCGTGGCTTGGCCGGTGCGCGGCCGGGCGCGCTGTCGCGGCTGGGCAGGGTGCCGCGCTGCTGCATCTGTTCCAGCCAGGCCAGGTTGTCGACGTAGGCCAGGAAGTGTTCCAGATAGGCGGGCGAGACGTCGCCCATCCAGCCAATGGCCCGGTGCACCAGCACACTGGAATTCAACGGGCCGCCGTCGCTGGGGGTCTGCGCCAGCGTCTGCCGGACCTGGCCGGCAGTGCGCAGCTGCGCCCACCGGGTGCGGAACTGCGCCAGCGCAGGCAGCGCCGGGTAGTCCGGGTTGTGGCTTGCGCGGGGTGTGCCGAGGGGCGCCAGCGTGTTCAGCGGTGAGGCGGTGTCGGCGGTCGCGGTGGCAGCGGGACGTGCCGCCAGCCGGCTGGCGTATGCGTCCAGCAACGTTTCAAGGCGCGCATCCAGCGTGCGGCGCAGCGCGCCCTGCGTGGCCTGGCTGCGCCGCTGCAGCGCTTCCAGGAACGCAAACTGCACCGGATCCACGCGATCCAGCTGCTGCGCCCGCCACTTGGCGAGGCGATCGGTGGCGGCGGAGCGGTTACCGTCCATCGCCTGCGACGCTGGGCTTCAGGCGCGGCATCGGTGCCATTTCCACACGGCGGTTACGCGCGCGGCCTTCCTCGTCGGCATTCGAACCCACCGGCTGCTCGGCGCCGAACGCGGCGGCGAACACCGAGCCGGCCGGTACGCCTTCGGCGATCAGGGTGCGCGTCACGGTCAATGCGCGCTCGGCGGACAACTCCCAGTTGTCGGCGAACTGCCGGTTGCTGTCGCGCACCGGCTGGTCATCGGTGAAGCCGCTGACCATCAGGATTTCCTCGCGCGAGGCCAGGTAGCCGCTGAGCGGCGCGGCCAGGCTGCGCAGCAGGTCGCGGCCTTCCGGCTGCAACTGGTCGGAGTTGAGTGCGAACAGCACGTTGCCGCGGATGCCGATGCGGCCATCCACCAGGGTCACCCGGCCGGCCGCGAGCGGTGCGGCCAGCGCCTGTTCCAGGGTCTGGCGGCGCTTGGCTTCGGCCTCGCGCTGCGCCACTTCCTGGTCCAGCCGGTGCGAAAGCTCCAGCTGCAAGGCGACCACGCCGACCAGGATCAGCACGAACGCCCCCAGCAGCACCGACATCAGGTCGCCGAAGGCGGCCCAGATCGGTGCGCCGGTTTCGTTCTCCAGCTCGATCTCGTCGCTCATGCGGTGGCGGCCCCGGCGCTGCGGCGACGGCCGGCCAGCTGCTGCAGTTCTTCGATGATCTGCTGCTGCGAAAGCACGCTCAGGTCGATCACCTCACGCGCCTGGGTCACGTAGTAGGCCAGCTGCTCATCGCTGCGGGTCATCGACGCGTCCAGCGCACCGGCGACCTGCTGCAGCTGTTCGCCCAGCCCGGTGCTGGCGCTGCCGAAGCTCTGCATGGCGGTGCCGAACGCATCGGCCAGGCTGGCCACTTCCACCGCGCTGCCGCTGACCTGCGCGGCCACGTCTTCCAGCTTGCCGGTCTCGGCGGCGATATGCGTGGTGAACTGCGTGCCCACACGCTCCAGCAGCTCGGCCGAGGTGCTGACCAGCGCGTCGACGGCGGTGCGCTGTTCGGTGGAGGCATGGTTGACCGCGTCCAGCAGGGTTTCCAGCGTGCCCAGCAGGCGGGTCCGTTCTTCCAGCATGGCGGTGTCGCGGACCATGCTGTCGGAGAGTTTCTGGCGCAGCTCGGCGACCACTTCGGCGGCGGCCTTTGGCGCTTCGGAGGCCAGCGTGACCAGTCGCGAGATTTCGCTGATGGTCTCGGCGGCATGCGCCTGGGCCTGGGTGCCGATCTCATGCGCGGTGCGCGAGAGCGTCTCGCACACGGCCTGCTGGCTGGCCGCGACCTGCGCGCCGTTCTCGGCCCACTGCTGGCCGAGCTGCGAGGACAGCTGCGCGAAGGCATCGCGCCAGGTGTCCAGGCGCTGCGTGTCGCGCGCTTCCAGGCGCTCCTGCAGGCCGCTGTGCGACGCCTGCAGGCTGTCCGCCAGTGTTTCCACCAGCGCGGTGGCGCGCTCGGTGTGGGTATCGCTGAAGCGGCCCAGCGCAACGTCGAGCTGCGCAATCAGGGTGGCATGGGTCTGCTGCTGCACGGCCTGCGCGTCGTTCCACTGCGTGGCGGTGGCATCCAGACGTGCGGCCACGGCGTCGGCGCTGGCATCCAGGCGGGCAGCCAGCGTTTCCAACAGCTGTACGGCGCGCTGGTCGTGCGCCTCGTTGAGTGTGGCCAGGGTCGCGCGCAGGTCGGCTGACAGGGTGTCGTGGGCCTGGCGCTGCGCGTTGAGCGCGGCGTTCCAGGTCGCGTCGGTGGCGGCGCGGCTGGTCTCGAAGCCCGTGGCCAGGCCATCGAGCTGCGCACGCACGGCGTCGCCGACGGTGCCCTGCAGGGCGGTGGTCTGCTGTGCAATCCCTGCCATGGTCTCCGCCATGATCGGCTGCAGCGCGTCGCCGACCGCGCGCGCACTCTGCGCGACGCTGGCCTCCAGCGCCTGCTGCACCGATGCGGCGAGCCGCTCATGCGCGGCTTCGGCACGGGCGTGGAAGCTGTCCTGGCTGCTGGCCAGGCGTTCGCCGGCCGCGCCACTCTGCTGTTCAATCGCAGCGCTCATCGCTTCCAGGCGATCCACCAGTGCCGGCATCAGCCCGGCCTGGGCCTGCAGCAGGCGGAACGCTTCGGCACGCTGCCAGGCCTGCGAATGCACGTGCAGGGTGGTGGCGATGCGGGTGTCCAGCTGCTGCACCACCTGCAGGCGTTCGCGCCGGCACAGCGCCGCGAGCAGGCCGAGCGTGGCCGAGGTCGCCACACCGGCGATCGAGGTGCCGAATGCTACGGCAAGGCCTTCCACCGGCGCGCCGAGCGAGCCACGGATGGCCTGCAGGTCGGTCGCGCTGCCCAGTGCCAGGCCAGTGCCGCGCAGGGTCGCCATCATGCCGAGCAGGGTGCCGAGCATGCCCAGCAGCACCAGCAGCCCGACCAGGTACGGGGTCAGCACCGGCGCGGGCAGCGCGACGCGCTCGCCTTCCACGCGCAGCCGCACCGCATTGCGCAGGGCATCGGGCACCTTGGCCAGCCAGTCGCCCAGGCTGGACGGCGCCTCGGCGGCGTCGGCCACGGCCTGCGCCAGTCCGGCAGTGCCCTGCCGGTACCGGTGAAGTTCCAGCGCACCGGCGCAGTAGCAGGCGGCGATCACCAGGGCGACGGCGACGCCGACCAGGTTGCTGCCGACGTACCCGGCGCCTATCCAGCCCACCGCCAGCAGGCCGGCGAGGAAAACAACAACGTAAAGAGGAGTTCTGAACATGACAGCCCGGTTAGTGGGGGCGAAGCGCTGCAAGCAGGCCTTCGATGGGGTGGAAACGAACGTCCAGTTCGGCCATCAGCACGGCCTGCATGTCGTTCCTGAATATCTGAAGCCAGCCGGCGTCGGGATCGGCCCCGTCGCCACCGGCGTCGTCGCGCAGGCGCTCGAAATGGGCGCCCAGCAGGGTCGGTACGCTCGCCAGCAGCTGCTGCTCGCGCGGGCTCAGGGCCTGTTCCATCGCGGCGTCCACCTCGGCCAGGCGCGGCAGCTCGCCGGGTTCCTGGCTGAGCCGGTCGCGCAACTGGCCGCGCAGGCGCCCGGTCGCGGTCAGCATGGCGCGCTGCACGGTGAGGCAGCGCTGGCGGAACGCGATCGGGTCGATCCTGACCGGTGCGCCGGCGTCCGGGGTGTACTGGATGGACTGGACCAGGCTGGCACGCACCTTCGCGCATTCCTCGGCCAGCGTCTCCACCTCGGTGGGTTCGGTCGCGGCCGGGGCCGGCAGGCGCCCGTCCAGCGCGCGCGACAGCGCGACCGCACGGGTCCAGTCGATCCACTGGCTGAGCCGGTCGGACAGGTCCGGCCCGGTGCGCGGGGCGTTGCGGTCGGCCAGCGCCGCCAGCAACCGGATGAAGGGCGGGCCGGGGACAGGCGTGCGGTGCTGCTTTTTCGCCATGGTACCGGTCAAAAACCGCGAATTTTACACTGGAATGACGGCCGGGCTCGCTGAATGCCCGGGCGGCCCGGCGCGGCGGCGCTTCCACACGCCGTGAACACGCGCGTATGCGCCGCGCTTACATGCGGTTGCCTACGGTGGGGGCGGGCCAACCCATCGCCCGCAATCTTTCCAGGAGTCCACCATGCAGATCCCCGAAAAAACCCTTGTAGTGGTCGCCGACGGCGGCTCGGCCCGTGTATTCACCAACGTGGGTGACGGCCGCACGCTGCAACTGAAGCAGGACGAGGAACTGCAGATCCGCGACATCAGCCCGGAAGGCGTGTCCGGCCAGGGCCCGTCCGGTTCGGTGCCCAAGGACATGAGCATTTCCCAGCTCAACGAAGCCACCTTCGCCAAGCAGCTGGCCCAGCAGCTGAACGACCACGCGCTGAAGAACCGCTACAGCCACCTGATCCTGGTGGCCGACCCGAAGACGCTGGGGCATATCCGCCCGCAGCTGCACAAGGAAGTGGAGTCGCGCATGCTCAAGGAGATCGCCAAGGACCTCACCAATTCCACGCTGGACGACATCCAGCGCGCCCTGGTGGCCTGAGCATGGCCTTCGCGACCCGCTATGCAGATCAGTTGGAGCCGACCCGTGCCGAGGTCGAGGCCGGCACGGGCTGGCAGCTGCTGGAGTTCGGCACCGACTGGTGCGGGCACTGCCAGGCCGCGCAGCCGGCGGTGCGCGGGTTCGTGGACGGCCACCCCGACCTGGCGCACCGCAAGGTCGAGGACGGCAAGGGGCGGCCGCTCGGGCGCGCCTTCACGGTGAAGCTGTGGCCGACCCTGGTGCTGCTCAAGGACGGCCAGGAGCAGGCGAGGGTGGTGCGGCCGACCGCACCAGCAGACCTGCAGCCGCTCGAACAGGCGCTCCACGCCGGGTAGATCCGGCCGCTGGGCGGACGCGGATATACCAAAATTCCCAATTTGTCCAAAAAGGGTATACTGGCCCCGTCCACCGTTGGAGTTCCGCCATGAGCCTGCCTTTGGATGTGCCCGGTCTTGAAAAGGCCACCGCGTCGTCGGTGAAGACCCGCGGCTGGCCGAGCCTGATGCGCACCGTGCGCGAGAAGCAGGCGTTGGTGATCACCAACCACAACCATCCAGAAGCGGTGATCGTGGACATCAAGGCCTATCAGGAGCTGCTGGCCCGCGCGGCCGGCAGCCAGGATGACGGCCGCCAGGGCGAACTCGAGCGCCTGCGCGCCGAGTTCGACACCGCGCTGTCCAGCCTGCAGCGCGAGGGCGGCCTGGGCAAGGTGCTCGGCCAGCCGATCCGCCGTGGCAAGGCGACGCTCCTTGGCCCGTCGCTCTGACCGGTGGCGAAGATCCTGGTGTTGGCCGGCGTCAACGGCGCCGGTAAAAGTTCGCTTCTGGGCACGTGGCTGCGCGAAGCCGGCCTGACTTGGTTCAACCCCGACGCGTTTACCCGCCGACTGGTGGAGCAGGGCTGGCCCTTGGACGAGGCCAATGCTGCGGCATGGAGTGAAGGTACGCGACGGCTGCGCCAGGCGATGGCCGACGGCACCGATTTCGCATTCGAGACGACGCTGGGGGGCAACACCATTCCGCGCCTGCTGCGCGAGGCGTGCGACAGCCACGAGGTGGCGATCTGGTTCTGCGGCTTGCAGAGCGTTGCACTGCACGTGCAGCGCGTGGCTGATCGGGTCAGCCAGGGCGGTCATGACATTCCGCAGGACAAGATCCGTGCGCGTTACGATTCCGCGCGCGAAAACCTGATCGCGTTGTTGCCGTACCTTGCCGAGCTGCACGTGTACGACAACAGCGCGCCGGTGGATGCGCAGGGCAGGGCAACGCCGCTGCCGCTGCTGCAGCTGGATCGCGATGGGCTGCATCATCCGGTGACGGTGATCGATCTGCTGAAGACGCCGGACTGGGCGAAACCCATCGTGATGCGTGCGATGGAACTGCACGCGAACGGTTGATCGCAGTGCATGGAAAACGCTTGAAAACAGGCGTTTTCTGCAACATGTGAAGACAGGGCCAGGACCCGGCGGGTCAACTGTGGTAACATGCATCGCTTGATCATTGTCCCGGGCCGTTGCCCGTCTCTCGGTCATCCTTCCTGCAGCGCCGTTGTGTTTTCGCGGCCGTCCGGGAGCGTCTGTTGCCACCCCTCTTCGCGCATCGTGCCGCGTTCTTCCAGAGGCGGTCTTTTCCTGTGCCTTGCGCGGGGACGCCAGGCGTCGGGATGACCCTGCTTGCAGGAGAAAGCAGATGCAGGAAGTGCATGCCGCACATGCGCATTTCGGTTGGTTCAAACGCCGCCGCCAGATGAAGGTCGACGAAGTCACTGTCGTTGACCGCCCCATGTTGAAGAAAGCCGTCGGCGCTGCCGCGCTCGGCAATGCGATGGAATGGTTCGACTTCGGTGTGTACGGCTATCTCGCCGTTACCCTGGGCCATGTGTTCTTTCCGACCAGCAGCCCAACCGCGCAGCTGATCGCCACCTTCGCCACCTTCACCGTGGCCTTCCTGGTCCGTCCGCTCGGCGGGCTGGTGTTCGGTCCCCTCGGCGACCGCTATGGTCGACAGAAAGTGCTGGCCTTCACCATGATCCTGATGGCGCTGGGCACTTTCAGCATCGGCCTGATTCCCTCCTACGACAGCATCGGCATGTGGGCGCCCGCGCTGCTGCTGATCGCGCGGCTGGTGCAGGGCTTCTCCACCGGCGGCGAGTACGGCGGTGCAGCGACCTTCATTGCCGAATACTCCACCGACCGCAACCGCGGCCTGATGGGCAGCTGGCTGGAGTTCGGCACGCTGGGCGGCTACATCGCCGGTGCAGCCACCGTGACCGTGCTGCACATGGCGCTGAGCAGCAGCCAGATGCTGGACTGGGGCTGGCGCCTGCCGTTCCTGATCGCCGGGCCGTTGGGCCTGCTCGGGCTGTACATGCGCATGAAGCTGGAAGAAACCCCGGCCTTCCGCGCGTATGCCGAAGAAGCCGACAAGCGCGACCTGGAGCGCCCGGGCCTGGGCGCGCTGCTGCGCGTGCACTGGCCGCAGCTGCTCAAGTGCGTGGGCCTGGTGCTCGTCTTCAATGTCACCGACTACATGCTGCTGACCTACATGCCCAGCTACCTGAGCGTGACCATGGGCTACGCCGAGAGCAAGGGCCTGCTGCTGATCATCATCGTGATGCTGGTGATGATGCCGCTCAACGTGGTCGGCGGGTTGTTCAGTGACCGGCTGGGCCGCCGCCCGATGATCATCGGTGCCTGCATCGCCCTGTTCGCGCTGGCCGTCCCGTGCCTGCTGCTGGTCGGCAGCGGCAACGACTGGCTGATCTTCCTGGGGCTGATGCTGCTCGGCCTGGCACTGGTGTGTTTCACCAGTTCGATGCCCTCCACCTTGCCGGCGTTGTTCTATACGCCCGTGCGCTACAGCGCGCTGTCGATCGCCTTCAACGTGTCGGTCTCTCTGTTCGGGGGCACCACGCCGCTGATCACTGCCTGGCTGGTCGAGCGCACCGGCGACCCGCTGGTGCCGGCGTACTACCTGATGGGCGCCGCCGTGATCGGCCTGGTCACCATGCTGTTCGTCAAGGAAACCGCCAACCTGCCGCTGCGCGGCTCTCCGCCGGCCGTGGCCAGCGAAGCCGAAGCCCACGCCCTGCTGAAGAGCGACGAGCCGGTGACCGTAGACCCGCACCAGCCCACGCTCCCCGAGGCGGCATTGCCGGATGCGCGACCCGCGTAAACTGGACCCCGCGCCGCAACATGCGGCGCGGGGGCATCCAATGCTAGGATCGATCCACCTTGTATCGATCTAAATCCAAATGACCAGAGCGGCGGCAACGGGGTGGGTAGCATTGGCCATGGGCGCCATGCTGGCAGCAGGAGGCGCCAGCGCGGCGCCACAGACCGCAGGCGAACGCGCCTACGCCGCGGTCGATCCGTTCATCGGCACCGGTGGCGAAGGGCATACCTATCCGGGCGCCACGGTGCCGTTCGGCATGGTCCAGCTCAGCCCCGACACCCGCATCCAGCCGCGCGAAAAGGCCTACGACTGGGCCGCCGGTTACCGTTACGACGACAGCAGCATCGTCGGCTTCTCGCATACCCACTTCTCCGGCAGCGGCCACTCCGACCTCGGCGACGTGCTGGTGATGCCGTTCACCGGCGACCCCGGCCTGGAGCGCGGCCACCCGGAGAAGCCCCGCAGCGGCTACGCCTCGCGCTTCGACCACAAGGACGAAAAGGCCGAGCCCGGTTACTACGCGGTGACCCTGCAGGACTACAAGGTCCGCGCCGAACTCACCGCCAGCGCCCGCACCGGCGTGCACCGCTATACCTACCCGAAGGGCGAGTCGGCCAAGCTGCTGCTCGACCTGCGCACCAGCCTGTACGACTACCCGGGCAAGATCTCATGGTCGCGGCTGCGCGTGCGCGACGACGGCACCATCACCGGCTTCCGCGAAACCCGCGGCTGGGCGCCGGGCCGCCAGCTGTATTTCGCGATGCGCTTCTCGCGCCCGCTGACCGGCCACGCGCTGCACAACACCGAGAAGGACATTCCCTACAAGGGCTTCCCGCCGCCGGGCCAGAACGATCCGACCCAGCGCGCACAGATTGAAGGTCGCCAGCTGGTCGGCACGTTCGACTTCGGCAAGCTCGATGCACCGCTGGTGGTCAGCGTGGCCATTTCGCCGGTCAGCGAAGCCGGCGCCATCGCCAACCTTGAAGCCGAAGCCAAGGACCAGGACTTCGACCGCATCCGCGCCGACGCCCGCACCCAGTGGCAGCGGGCGCTGTCGGTGCTGGACATCGAGGCACCGCAGCACGATCGCCGCAGTGCCTACACCACGCTGTACCACAGCCTGCTGGGACCGACGCTGTTCATGGACGTGGACGGCCAGTACCGCGGTTCGGACAACGCCGTGCACCGCGCCGAGGGCTATACCAACTACTCCACGTTCTCGCTGTGGGACACCTACCGTGCACTGCACCCGCTGCTGACCCTGGTGCAGCCGGAACAGCGCACCAGCGACATGGTCAATTCGCTGCTTGCCCACCAGCACAACAGCCCCTACGGCATGCTGCCGGTGTGGGCGTTCCACGGCCAGGAAACCTGGTGCATGATCGGTTACCACGCGGTGCCGGTGATCGCCGACGCGTACGTCAAGGGCATCCGTGGCTTCGACGCCGACAAGGCGCTCAAGGCGATGGTCGCCACCGCCAACTACGGCCCCTACGACGGCATCGCGCAGTACCGCGAACTGGGCTGGGTGCCGATCGACGAAGAAGGCGAGGCCGCCAGCAAGACGCTGGAATACGCCTTCGACGACTGGACCATCGCGCGCATGGCTACGGCCATGGGCAAGAACGATGTCGCCACCGAGTTCGACAAGCGCGCCACCAACTGGCGGCATGCCTTCGATGAGGAAACCGGCTTCATGCGCGCCCGCAAGCGCGACGGCAGCTTCCGCACCCCGTTCGATCCCAGCGCCAGCGGCTATGGCACCGACTACACCGAAGGCAACGCCTGGCAGTACTCGTGGTATGTCCCGCAGGACGTGGCCGGCCTGGCCGCTGCACACGGCGGCGCCGACAAGCTGCTGGCGCGGCTGGACGCGGTGTTCGACGCCAAGGTCGACCCGTCGATCTTCGAGCATATGGAAGACATCACCGGCCTGATCGGCTGGTACGCGCACGGCAATGAGCCCAGCCACCACGTCGCCTACCTGTACGCGCATGCCGGGCAGCCGTGGCGCACCCAGGCCCGCCTCAAGCAGATCATGGACACCCAGTACGCTGACCGTCCCGATGGCCTGGCCGGCAATGACGACCTGGGCCAGATGTCGGCGTGGTACGTGTTCACCGCGCTCGGTTTCTATCCGGTCGCCCCGGGCAGCGCCGAGTACATCATCGGCCGTCCGTTCCTGCCCAAGGCAGTGCTGAACCTGCCCAACGGCAAGACCTTCCGCATCACCACCGACGGCATGGGCAAGGGCCACGAGTACGTCGGTTCGGTCACGCTCAACGGCAAGCCGCTCAACCGCACGTTCCTGCGCCACGCCGAAATCATGGCCGGTGGCGAACTGCACTTCACCCTGCAGGCCGACGCCAACACCGCGTGGCCGGGGCAGGGTGCCGAGCAGCCGTACTCGATGTCGCACTGACGTCCTTCAGCTGTCGTCGTCCCACCCATCGCCGTCCCCGTCTTCCGGGGGCGGCGATGTCGTTTCCAGGTCCGGGTCGACCGGTTCCAGCAGGGTGTAGTCGTCGCGCTTGAGGTCGCGGAAGGCGCGCCCTACCGGGCAGGCCTCCAGTGCGGGCGAGGGCACGTGCAGGCCGGCAGGCGTGGTGATCGCGCCGGACAGCCAGTCCATCGCCTGCGCTGCGGAAAGGAACACCGGCCCGTCCGGGGTCAGCGGTTTGGGAATGGCCCGGTTGGGCGCGGTCAGCACGGTAAAGCTGTCCAGCTGTAGGCCGTCGCCGTCCTCCCAGTGTTCCCACAGGCCGGCCGCGAGCAGGGCAAGCCCGTCGCGTCGCTGCACGAACAGCGGCCACGGCGGGCGGCGGCTGCGGTCGAGTTTGTAGTATCCGGACAGCGGCACCACGCACGGGCGTTCGGACCACGCCTTGGCGAAGATGCGGCTGGCGGGCGCGCGGTCGAGACGGGCGGTAACGGTGGTGTAGGTCGTGCTCGGTGTCTTCGACCAGCGCGGGACCAGGCCCCAGATCATCTCCGCCACATGCAGCACCCCGTCGCCATCGCGCGCGACGACCGACGCAGGCGAGCCCTTGCCGATGTTGTAGCGGTCCGGCGCGGCCGCCAGCGCTTCAGCCAGCTCGCGCGGCAGGCCTTCGGGGATAGACTCGGGTTCGGCAATGGCCTGTGCGAAGCGACGCATAAGCCCAGACTAGGCGGCGGAGCGTGAGCGCGTGGTTGAGCCGGACCGGGGTCGGCGCTAGAGTCGGGGCGTGGTTGTTTCGCGATACCCGCCCATGCCGCGTCGTAAAAAAGACATTCCGCCTGCAGACAGCGCAGGCCAGCGCCTGCCGTTGGGACCCGAGTCGGCGGTGCTGTGCCGGGCGCGCGACTACGTGGCCGGCACGGTGATTGCCTTGCACCACCATCCGGACCGCCACCAGCTGGTCTACGCCGCCTCCGGTGTCCTGGTGGTACAGGCCGGCAGCGGTCGGTGGGTGGTGCCAAGCACGCGCGCGATCTGGATGCCGGCGGGCATCGGCCACAAGGTCAGCTGCATCGGGGCGGTGCGCATGCGCAGCCTCTACGTCCAGCCGCAGGCCATGCCGGATGCGCCGACAACCGCGGCCACTGTATCGATCACGCCACTGCTTGCTGAGCTGATCGCAGCGGCGGCAAACGTGCAGCAGCCTTACGCGACGAACTCCCGCGACGGCCACCTGATGCAGCTGATCCTGGACGAACTGCAAACGCTGCCGGTGCTGCCCCTGCACGTGCCCGAACCGGCCGACCCGCGCCTGCAGGAAATCGCACACTACTGGGACAGCACGCCCGATGACGCTTCAACATTGCAGGACTGGGCGCAGCGCCTGGGCGTGGACGCCAAGACCATCCAGCGCCTGTGCGCGCGCGAACTGGACATGACGTTCGGCCAATGGCGCCAGCAGATCCGCCTCGTCCGTGCGCTGGAGCGGCTCGCGCATGGCGAAAAGGTGATCGACGTAGCCCTGTCGCAGGGCTACGCCAGTCCAAGTGCGTTTACCGCGATGTTCAAGAAGCGCTTCGGGCAATTGCCGAGTCAGTTCTTCCAGTGACGCGGCTGTGCCGATCACGACTTGCGCTCAGAAGTCGCAGCCCCCGACCGGAACCCATTGGATTCCGCCGCCCAGGCTGCAAGGTACCAGCGGCACGCCCGGAGGAAACCCACTCTGACCGGGTGGCAGCGGAGTGATGGGACCTAGGTCGACGGCACCGGTCCAGCCAGAGCCGCCCCCGCCGCCGGGGAGCACTCCGTAGCCACCACCATTGCCGCCTGGGGGCGAAGGCGGAGGATTGATCGGAACCCGTTCATCCGTGATGTACTTTCCTTCGAAAGTCTGGCGGTACGTAGCGCAGTGCGTTGCGTTGCAGACCATATAGGATGTCCCCGTGGCGAACATCCAAAAGGGAACGTCATCGACAGGTGCCCGCATGCTCTCAAGGAATTGCTGCGTCAAGGGATCTATGTAGGGCGCTTGGACGAGGCAACCATTGTCACAATGGATCGGCCCCCGCTCCCAGGCATACAGAATCGAGCACGTCGTCGCTAGAACCAGCGCAATCACTATGGTCGCAAACACGCGGGTCTTCCAGCTCCCACTGCGTTTACCGGCAACATTCATCATGAATCATCTTTCCTTTCGTGTGTGAGTGTTGAAGCTCCTGCGGGGTCAGCCGTTTCCTGATTTCCTCCATTCTTGTCGATGACACAAACCGCGGTTCCACCCTGGCCGCAACCTGGTAATAGGCGTACGCGGCTACGAGGTCTTGATCGGCAAGCACCCCGATCCGGTACGCATCGCCCAGGTGGATGAGTGCATCGATACTTCCGTCGGATGACGCAGCCTTCAGGTACTTCATTGCCGTGGCTTTGTACTGTTTGATGGCATCGGGGTCTCGAAGCATGTCCGCCGGGCTTCCGAGGGTTGCCTCAGGGTCTGACACGTAGAGAAGTTGCGCGCCGACATGACCCTGTTCGGCGGCAAGGGAGAGCCATTCGGATGCGGAGTCGTAGTGCTCTGCCGACAGGCTCCTGCAGTTCTCGTAAGTAGCTTGGCGAACGGCGGAAGCGCCTTCCTTGTCGAAGCGCTTCATCATTCCAGCACACTCGCGGAGTTTGAGATGGATCGCGTAGGACGCCTTCGCCTCGCCTCCAAGCGCAGCCGATGAGAGGTCTCGCACTACGCTTGCCGCATCCCCGTCGGGAACACCTCCCATGTCGATGAAGGTATATGCGCGGCCCGTCAAGGAACGGGTAGTGATGCCATTTCGCAGATTGCGATTTTGTGCCTTGGCTGCGCGATCCATGCCTTCGGCGGCCGAAGCCGGATTCGACTGCACCGCTGCAGCCTTCCTGACCTGGCCTGCGCTTGGCGCGGGGATTGAGTCGTCAGCGCATCCAGCAAGAAGCGCGATGCAGAGTGCGAGCGCTGTCGAGGTCAGTTGGCCAAGCTTCATACGCTCGCACTGATCGGCGAGCAGCGGCATCGCCGCGCAGAGGGCATCCATGCAGAGCTCCAGAAATCCATGCAACCGCATCGGCGATGCGGTGTGGACTAGAGTCTATGGATCCGGACATGGGGTCCAATTGATCTTCGCGATGCATCCTGGAGCAGCGCAATACGCGATCAATGATGTTGTAGGACCTAGCGTCAGGCTTGGGAGCCGCGCCTACTTCATCGATGTCTTCGGCAGGAACGCCGTCGCCAATCCAAGCAGCGGCAGGAACGAGGTGAGGTGGTAGACCCACACGATGCCGTGGATGTCGGCGAGCTTGCCGAGACCGGCGGCGCCGATGCCGCCGATACCGAACATCAGGCCGAACATCAGGCCCGAGACCATGCCGACGCGGCCAGGAACGGCTTCCTGCGCGTACACCACCAGCGCGGCGAATGCGGAGGACATCACCAGGCCGACGGCGACGGCGAGAATGGCCGTGCCCATCAGGTTGGCGTAGGGCAGGGCGAGCGCGAACGGGGCCACGCCCAGGAACGAAATCCATATCACCGCCTTGCGGCCGATCTTGTCGCCCACGGGGCCGCCCATGAAGGTGCCCAGCGCGATGGAGGCCAGGAAGATGAAGAGATACATCTGGCTCTGCTGCACACTCAGGTGGAAGCGTTCGATCAGGTAGAAGGTGAAGTAGTTGGTGATCGAGGCGATGTAGACGAACTTGGCGAACATCAGCACCGCCACCACCGCGATGGCCTGCACGACCTTGCCGCGGCTCAGGCCGATGCCATGCGAACGCGCCAGGCTGTTCATCTTGGCCTGGCCGTGACGCACGGTCCAACCGGTAAGGCGGAACAGCACGAAGATGGCGACGGCGGCGATCAGCAGGAACCAGCCGATGGCACGCTGCCCATGCGGGATCACCACTGCAGCGGCAAGCAGCGGGCCGATGGCCGAGCCGGTGTTGCCGCCGACCTGGAACGTGGACTGGGCGGTACCGAAGCGGCCGCCCGACGCCATCCGTGCGACGCGCGAGGCCTCCGGGTGGAACGTCGCCGAGCCCACGCCGACCACGGCGGCGGCGAGCAGCAACATTTCGTAACTGTTGGCCATGGCCATCATGCCGATGCCGACGAAGGTCGCGACCATGCCCGAGGGCAGCAGGTAGGGCATGGGTCGCTTATCGGTGTACATGCCCACCCACGGCTGCAGCAGCGAGGCGGTGAACTGGTAGACCAGCGCGATGGTGCCGATCTGGCCGAAGCTCAGCTGGAACTGGCTCTTAAACATCGGGTACACGGCGGGCAACACCGCCTGGATCATGTCGTTGAGCAGGTGCGCGAACGCAGCGGCACCGACGATGCGGATCGCAAAGCCCTGCTGCGCAGGTTCGGTGACGGCGGGCACTACCGGGGCAACAGGGGAGGCGGACGGCGGAGTTTCTGGGCGCATGGGGGCAATCAACAGCAGCAGCGATCCCGGTCGGCAGCACCGACCCGGACCCGTGGGGAAGGGTAGCGGCAAAGCGTAAGCCCGGCGCTGGCGGCCGTCTCGCGCGATACGGACGGCCATCGTCGCATTCAGGACATTGGGAGGCTGTGCCGGATCTGGCGTCCTGCATCCATAAGGCCGTCACGCTGCGGCTGGCACGATGGCAGGCGTTCCGCCCCACTACAGGAGACAAACCGTGGCCTCAACTGCCGTCGTGACCCGCCACTGGGTCATCCATCCGTTCCATGCCGCCGTGCTAGGCGGCGTGCTGCCGCTGTTCCTCGGCGCGCTGCTCGCGGACTACGCGTACTGGAACACCTATGAGATCCAGTGGAGCAACTTTGCGTCCTGGCTGCTGGTGGGGGCCATGGTGATGACGACCCTGGCGCTGTTGTTTGGCCTGCTCGGGCGTCTGCGCGGCAGCCGCAATGGCTTCTACGTGATCGTGCTGGCGGCGACCTGGATCGTCGGCTTCCTCAATTCGCTGCACCATGCGCGCGATGCGTGGGCGATCATGCCCGGCGCGCTGGTGTGGTCGGTGATCGTCACCGTGCTCGCACTGATTGCCACCTGGCTGGGCTTTGCCAGCGTCCGTGTGCGCGTGGGAGGTGCCCTGTGAACCGCGCGTCCACGAAGATCCTCGCCGTCTCCGCACTCGCGGTGGCGCTGGCCGCCTGCAGCGGCAAGGCGCCGGAGCTGCAGCAGCTCGGTGGCAATCCGGAACTGCCCAAGCCGCACCGCGCGGTAATGCCGGACATGACCATCGCCAAGCCGACCCCGTGGGGCGACAGCGTGCCTACGGTGCCGGCCGGCTTCAAGGTGTCGGCAATCGCCACCGACCTGGCGATTCCGCGCCAGACCCTGGTGCTGCCCAACGGCGACATCCTGGTGGCTGAAGGACGCGGCGGCAGTGCGCCGAACCTGAAACCGAAGGATGTGATTGCCGGCAAGATCAAGGCCAAGGGAAACACCCAGGTGAAGAGCGGCAACCGCCTGACGCTGCTGCGAGATGCCGACGGCGACGGTGTGTATGAGCTGAAGACGGTGTTTGCCGACAAGCTCAACGCGCCGTATGGCCTGGCGTTGGTAGGCAATGCGCTGTACGTGGCCAACCAGGACGCGCTGGTGCGCTTCGATTACGCCGAGGGCCAGACCAAGGCCAGTGGCGCGCCGGTGAAGGTCACCGACCTGCCGTCGGCGATCAACCACCACTGGACCAAGTCGCTCGCGGCCAGCGAAGACGGTACCAAGCTGTACGTGGGTATCGGTTCGAACAGCAACATCACCGAACGGGGCATGGCGGTCGAGCTCGACCGCGCCCAGGTCTGGGAGATCGACGCGCAGACCGGCGCGCACCGCCCGTTCGCCACGGGTATCCGCAATCCCACCGCGCTGGCGGTGCAGCCGGGCACCGGCACGTTGTTCGCGGTGGTGAACGAGCGCGATGAGATCGGCCCGAACCTGGTGCCGGATTACCTGACCTCGGTCCGCGAAGGCGGCTTCTATGGCTGGCCTTACAGCTACTGGGGCAAGAATGTGGACACCCGCGTGATGCCGCAGAACCCGGACAAGGTCGCCTCGGCGATTGCGCCGGACTACGCACTGGGGTCGCACGTGGCCGCGCTGGGCGTTGCGTTCTCCAACCCTGCAGTGGGTGGAAACTTCACCGACGGCGTGTTCGTGGGCCAGCATGGCAGCTGGAACCGCAATCCGCCGGTGGGCTACAAGGTGGTGTTCGTGCCGTTCCGTGACGGCAAGCCGTCCGGGGACGCGATCGATTTCGCTACCGGGTTCCGCACGGATGAAGGCAAGACCCGCGGCCGACCGGTGGGTGTCACGGTGGATCCGCGTGGCGCGGTGATCGTGGCCGATGACCTGGCCAATACGATCTGGCGGATTACGCCGGCGCCGGGGGCTGTGGCGCCGGCGCCGGCTGCTGCGCCTGCACCGGTTACGCCTGCGCCTCCGGCGCAGTAAGCGGTGGGAGGATGCGCCTGCGGCACGTGTCGCAGGCGCCTTGGGTAAGCCACGCAGGGCGTGGCTCTACCAGGGAACGTTCGCGATCAATGGGTAGAGCCACGCCCTGCGTGGCTCAACGAACCCACCGAACGGCTTTCAACGCAGCCGCCAACTTTTCCTTGGCCTCTTCATTGCTGAAAGGCGGCACCTTCGGCGGGTCATACACTTCCGGTCGCGTCCCGGCCACCACCAGGTCAATCGCATAACAGCGCCCGTCCTGCACGGCGCGGTAGCTTTCCGCCGACACGTAGTGGCTCATCGCCGCATCGCCGGCGCTGAAGTGGGTAAACGGTACGCCGTCGATCCGCACGGTGTCGGCCTTCCCGGTTGCTTCGGCCGGCAGATCCAGGCATCGCTTCACCGCATCGGCATCGACACTGCGCCCCAACCGAACCTCGGCGGCGGTGACCTCGTTGGACCCCTCCAGCACAAGCGCCGCCAGCGGCTCGCCTTCACTGTCCGGTTCCGCGAACAGCTTCCAGCTGTCCAGCGCCAGGTAGCTGCGGGTGAAGTCGCGGCGCACCTGCATGCCCGGAACCGCATCCAGCGCAATGCCTGGCGCGTCTTCCGCGAACACGGGCGCCACGGTTGCAGCCTTCTGCTCCGTGACCGCGACCGCCTTGGCGGCACCCGGATCGGCGCCGCTCGGCGGCGCGACAGGCGCAGGATCCGGGCTGCGACCGCACCCGACCAGGGGACTGGCCAGCAGCGCGACCATCAACGAGGTGCGCAGGGAGGTGTGCATGCGGAGCTCCATGGAAGGCGGACGCAGCCAGCATGCGCCTGGCTGCGTTGCAGGGGGTGAACACCGATGTCGGCGGGACGACCGCGTGAGCTGGACGTTGACGCGCACGTGCGACGGCCGGTGGATACTCATGCCACGCAGAAGGAGCACGCCATGGGCCGCCGCAAGCGACTGAAGATCGCCACGTTCAATGTCAACGGCATCAAGTCCCGCCTGCCGCATCTGCTGGCCTGGCTGGAACGCGAAAAGCCCCACATCGTGGCCGTGCAGGAGCTCAAGGCAACGCAGGAGAGCTTTCCTGAAAAGGAGATCCGTGACGCCGGCTATGGCTGCATCTGGCACGGCCAGCGCTCATGGAACGGCGTTGCGATGCTTGCCCGTGCGCAGGACCCCATCGAAAGCCGGCGCGGCCTGCCGGGCGACCGCAGCGACGACCAGAGCCGGTACCTGGAGGCGGCTGCGCACGGCGTGCTCGTGGGTGGCCTGTACCTGCCCAACGGCAACCCGCAGCCGGGACCGAAGTTCGACTACAAGCTCAAGTGGATGCAGCGGCTGCACAAGCACGCTTCCGGGCTGGTCGGGTTGCCGCACCCGGTCGCCCTGATCGGCGACTTCAACGTGGTACCGACAGACGCCGACATCTACGATCCGAAATCCTGGCGGCGCGATGCCCTGCTGCAGCCGGAGGCGCGCGAGGCGTATTTCAACCTGCTGGCGCAGGGCTGGACCGACAGCCTGCGCCAGGTGCATGGCGAGGCGCAGATCTTCACTTTCTGGGACTACTTCCGGCAGCACTACGAGCGCGACCGCGGACTCCGGATCGATCATCTGCTCGTGAACCCGGTGCTTTCAGTCGGCCTGAAGGACGCCGGCGTGGACCGTTGGGTGCGCGGACTGGAAAAGGCGAGCGACCACGCGCCCACCTGGATCGAGGTGCTCGCGCCGCAGTCGTGAGACTGCGATGACACTTCCGCTCACTGTGTGAAGCCTTCAGGTTCCGTCGCGAATCAGGCGCTGCGCGAAGTCCCATATGCCGCGAGGTGATGTGCAGATGGGATATTCGAATCACCGCATGCACGCACAGCTGCGTTTTCCGGCGCAATCTGGCCTTGTAATCCGGTCAAGTCACGAAGCTGTCGCAACGGGTTCACACGTTGTTTATTCGGCACGCAGGTAGATTCCAATCAGGGCCCACGCCCCGACAGCTTGCGGCGCAATGCCGATGAGCGGTTCCCCCACCGCGTTACACCTCTGAGATTGCCCCCATGTCGCCTCCGCGTCTGTCCGCTGTTCCTGCGATTCCGCTCGTGCCCGCTGCCGACAACGGTGAACGTGGCATCCGTGTACGGCGTGCGCCGAAGCTGCGCGCGGTCGAGGGCGGCGCCCCGAGTGTCACGGCCCGCATCGAGCGTGCGCGGCGGGTACTGTTCGTCACCTCCGAAATGGCCGACTACATCAAGGCCGGCGGCCTCGGCGACGTAGCTGCCTCGCTGCCGCGTGCGCTGCGCGGTCGCTCGGACGTGCGTGTGTTGATTCCCGGCTACGACGATGTGATCGCCCGCGCACCCGACCTGCGCCTGGTCGGACGGGTGCCGGCGCGTGCCGGCATTCCCGCCTGCGACATCGGCGAGGCGACCCTGGCCGATGGCCTGCCGGTGCTGGTGCTGGTCTGCCCGGAGCTGTACCAGCGCGGCGGCAGCCCGTACGTGGACGGCGCCGGCCAGGACTGGAGCGACAACGCGGTACGTTTCGCCGCCCTGTCGCGCGCCGCCGCGGTGATCGCCTGCGGCAGCGCCGGGCTGGGCTGGCAGCCGGAGCTGCTGCACCTGAACGACTGGCCGTGCGCGCTGGCGGCGGCCTACCTGCGTTGGTACGGCTCGGACGTACCGGCATTGCTGACCATCCACAACCTGGCGTACCAGGGCCTGTTCCCGGTTGAGCTGGCCGAGGCGCTTGGCGTTTCCCCGGAACAGGCGGAGAGCATCCTGTTCCACGGCAGGCTGTCGTTCCTGCAGGCGGGCATCGTCCATGCCGACCAGGTGAACACGGTCAGCGTCAGCTATGCGCGGCAGATCACGGGCCCGGAGCAGGGCTGCGGCCTGGACGTGCTGCTGTCCGGACACGCCGCGAGCGGTCGCCTGAGTGGCATCGTCAACGGCATCGACAATAGTTGGGACCCGCGTACCGACCTGCACCTGACCGAGCACTTCGACCTGCACCGTTGGGAAGGCCGCGTGGCCAACAAGCGCCGCGTGCAGCGCGCGCTCGGCCTGCCGCATGGCGATGGTCCGCTGTTTGCGGTGGTGTCGCGGCTGGTGCACCAGAAGGGGTTGGACCTGAGCTGCGCGGTGGCGCACCAGATCGCCGCTGCAGGTGGACAGCTGGCGATCATCGGCGATGGCGACCCGCGCATTGCCGCCGAGGTGGCGACCCTGTCGCGCCGGTTCCCGTCGTCGGTGGGCGTGTTTGCCGGGTTCGACGAAGCGCTGGCCCGCAAGATGTTCGCCGGCGCCGACTTCCTGCTGATGCCGTCGCGCTTCGAGCCGTGCGGGTTGAGCCAGATGTATGCGCAGCGGTTCGGCTGCCTGCCGATCGCGCATGCCACTGGTGGCCTGATCGACACGATCGAGGACGGCGTCACCGGGTTGCTGTTCGATTCCGCAGACGCCGACTCGCTGCGCCGCTGCGTGCAGCGGGCGTTCCGGACCTATCGCCTGCCGAGCCTGCTGTCTGCGATGCGTCGCGCCGCGATGTTGCGGCCAAGCAGCTGGGAGCAGGCCGGGTCGCATTACCTGAATCTGTACGACCGCGCGATGGAGCAGCGCGCATGAGCGAGGACGCACTGAACCTTCGGGATGCGGTCACCCCTGACGATGCCGGCATGCCGGAAGTATCGCCGCAGCCGCTGGAACCGGCGCTGCTGCCCCTGTTGGCGGGCCAACCCTGCGATGCGTTTGCCGTGCTGGGGCCGCACCGGGACGTTAGTGGCTGGCGGCATACGGTGTACCTGCCCGGCGCGCGCCAGGTAGAGGCCCAGCTGGCAGAAGGCGCCTGGCGTGCCATGCAGCGGGGGGCCGCCGAAGGCCTGTTCCAGCTCCGGACCGGACAGCGCGGCACCGGGCTGCTGCGCATTCAATGGCCTGATGGCACCCAGGAAGTCGAAGACGCCTACGCGTTCGGTACCCAGCTGGATGACGGCGAACTGCAGCGGTTGCGGGACGGCAATCCGGACGCGGTTCGCCGTTCGCTGGGTGCGGTCACGGCAACCTGCGAAGGCGTGCCCGGTGTGCGCTTTGCGGTGTGGGCGCCCAACGCCAGCCGGGTGGCCGTGGTGGGCGACTTCAACAGCTGGGATCAACGCCGTCATCCGATGCGCCTTCGCCATGATGCCGGGGTGTGGGAACTGTTCCTGCCGCGTGCGAAGGCCGGTGCCCGGTACAAGTTCGCACTGACCGCAGCCGATGGACAGTCCGTGGTGCTCAAGGCCGACCCGTTGGCACGCGCGTGCGAGCTTCCCCCGGACACCGCGTCGCGGGTGTCGGCACCGTGCGCGCATGTCTGGAAGGACGCCGCGTGGATGGCACACCGTGCGCTGGCGCCCGGGCAGGCCATATCGGTGTACGAGGTGCATGCCGGTTCCTGGCGACATGACGCCACCGGCGCCCCGCTGGACTGGAATGCCTTGGGCGACCAGCTGATTCCCTACGTCACCGGCCTGGGCTTTACCCATATCGAGCTGCTGCCCGTGAGCGAGCATCCATTCGGCGGGTCGTGGGGCTACCAGCCGCTGGGCCTGTATGCGCCGACCGCGCGCTATGGACGCCCGCAGGATTTCGCCGCGTTCGTGGACCGCTGCCATGCTGCCGGGCTCGGGGTCATCATCGACTGGGTGGGCGCCCATTTCCCGACCGATGCCCATGGCATGAACCGGTTCGACGGCACCGCCCTGTACGAACACGATGACCCCCGGCTCGGCCTGCACCCGGACTGGAACACGCTGATCTACAACTACGGCCGCGCCGAAGTGGCTGCGTTCCTCATCGGCAGCGCGCTGGAGTGGATCGACCGGTTCCATGTGGACGGCCTGCGCGTGGACGCTGTCGCGTCGATGCTATACCGCGACTACAGCCGCGCGGAGGGCGAGTGGTTGCCGAACGTCAACGGCGGGCGCGAGAACCTGGAAGCCGTGGCGTTCCTGCGCCAGCTGAACGACGCCATTCGAGCGCGCTTCCCGGACGTGCTGGTCATGGCCGAAGAATCGACGGCGTGGCCGGGTGTGACCGCCCCTACTGCAGCCCAGGGGCTCGGCTTCACCCACAAGTGGAACATGGGCTGGATGCACGACACGCTGGCCTACCTGCACCGTGACCCGATCCATCGCGCCCACCACCACGGCGAAATGACCTTCAGCGCCATCTACGCCTTCAGCGAGCGCTTCATCCTGCCGCTGTCGCACGACGAGGTGGTGCACGGCAAGGGTTCGCTGCTGGCGAAGATGCCGGGCGACCGCAGCCAGCAGTTCGCCAACCTGCGCGCCTGCTACGGTTTCATGTGGGCGCACCCGGGCAGCAAGCTGTTGTTCATGGGCGGCGAATTCGCACAGCCGGCGGAGTGGAACCACGACGCCGCGCTGGACTGGGCGGCCGCTGCCGACCCGGCGCATGCCGGCATGGCGCGACTGGTGGGCGACCTCAACCGCCTGCTGCAGCAGGAACCCAGCCTGCGCCTGGCCAACGACAGTGAAGCCGGCTTCGAGTGGAGCGTGAGCGACGATCACCGCAACAGCGTGCTGGCGTTCGTCCGGCATGCACCCGACGGCCAGGGCCGCTCCACCCTGGTGGTGTGCAACTTCACCCCGGTGGCGCGAGATGGCTACCTGCTCGGGGTGCCGTCCGCCGGCGAGTGGTCGGAGATTCTCAATACCGACAGCGCGCACTACGGCGGCGGCAACGTGGGCAACGCGGGCCGCGTGAGCACCATCGACCGGCCCATGCACGGCCATGCGCAGAGCCTGCCGCTGACCCTGCCGCCGCTCTCGGTGATTTACCTGCAGGCGGCCGAATGAGCGTAGCCGTTCCGCGATGGGGCGCCCACGAAGGCGGGCAGGGGCAATGGGAATTCGCAACATGGGCACCGGGCGCTCAGTCCCTGGAACTGCTGCTGGACGGTGAAGCGCTGGCGATGCAGCCGGCGGGTGGCGGCTGGTTCCGGCTGTCCGCACCTGCCTCGGCGGGCATGCACTATCGTTTCCGGATCGACGGCGAACGGACGCTGGCCGACCCGGCGTCGCGCTCGCAACCGGAGGGCGTGTTCGGGCCGAGCGCGCTGCTGCGCGACGACTTCCCCTGGCAGCGCACCGAATGGCGCGGTCGGCCGTGGCGCGAGGCGGTGATCTACGAAGTGCACGTCGGCGCGGCTGGTGGCTCCTACGCGGCGGTGCGCGAACAGTTGCCGCAGCTGGCCGCGCTGGGCATAACCGCCATTGAGCTGATGCCGGTGGCCACCTTTCCCGGTACCCGCAACTGGGGCTATGACGGGGTGCTGCAGTACGCCCCCGCAGCGGCCTACGGCACGCCGGATGACCTGAAAGCGCTGGTCGATGCGGCGCATGGCCATGGCCTGATGGTGCTGCTGGACGTGGTGTACAACCATTTCGGTCCCGATGGCAACGTGCTGCCTGCACTGGCGCCGGCGTTCTTCCGTGAGGAAGTGCGCACCCCCTGGGGCGCGGCGGTGGATTTCCGTCGCCCGGAGGTGCAGCAGTATTTCATCGACAATGCCCTGATGTGGCTGCAGGAATACCGCTTCGACGGATTGCGCCTGGACGCGGTGCACGCCATCCACCCGCCTGCCTTCCTGGACATCCTGCGGGAGCGCGTGCACAGCGCGCTGCCGGATCGGGAGATCGCGCTGGTGCTCGAGAACGAGCGCAACCAGGCCTCGCTGCTGGCCAGTGGCTTTACCGCGCAATGGAATGATGACTTCCACAACGCGCTGCACGCGCTGCTGACCGGCGAGAGCGAAGGCTACTACCGTGACTTCGCCGATGATCCTTCGGAACGGTTGCGCCGCGTCCTGGCCGAGGGGTTTGCCTGGCAGGGTGAAGTGAATGGCAGCGGCCAGACGCGCGGCGAGCCCAGCGGTGATGTGTCGCCGCGCCAGTTCGTGCTGTTTGCACAGAACCATGACCAGATCGGCAACCGCGCGCAGGGCGAGCGCCTGATCCAGCTGGTGGGGCCGCGCAAGGCGGCGCTGGCGATGGCGCTGACCGCGTTGACCCCCATGATTCCGCTGTTTTTCCTGGGCGAGCCATGGGGCGCGCACTCGCCGTTCCTGTACTTCACGGACCACCGCGCGCCGCTGGACGAACAGGTGCGGGAAGGTCGCCGCAGTGAGTTCGGTCATTTCAGCAGTTTCCGGGACGAGCAGCGACGTTCGCTCATTCCGGACCCCAATGCGCTGGAGACGTACGCGCTTTCGCGTAGCGTGTGGCCATCGCCGGATGACAACGACGCAGCGACCTGGCTCGAGGGATTCAGGAGCCTGCTGGCCGTTCGCAGGGCGCACCTGGTGGCGGAAGGGGAGGTGCATGCGCTCGGTGCCGACATCATTGCACCGGGCGCACTCCGTGCCGGCTGGCAGGTGCCGGGCGCGCAATGGTGGATCGGGTTCAACAGCGGTGATGCGCCGGTTGCCCTCGAGCTGCCGCAGGGCAGGGAAGTCTTTCGACTCGGCGCGCCGTGCCGCGATGGGCAGCTGGAGCCCGACGGCCTGTATGCCGTCGTCGTGGAGGCCGCATGAACAGTGCCCCCTCGCTGGCTGACGTAGCCGCTGCCGCCGGTGTGATGGTCGATTGGACCGATGTTGCGGGCATGCCGCAACGGGTCGACGACCACGCCCTGGCGGCCATCCTTGAGCGTCTGGCGTTGCCGGCGGCGACCTCGCTGCAGCGGCGCGACGCGCTGCACGCCCTGGCGGTGCGACACCAGGCTGGCGTGCTGCGGACCGCCATCGTGCGCGAAAGCGTTGCGGTCGGACCGGTCGATTCGGCCTGCGTGTGGGTGCATGAAGATGGCAGCAGCGAGTCCACGCGGACCGACGCGGGCGGCCGCGTGGATGCGCCTGCACGTCCGGGCTACTGGACCGTGGCCTGCGCCGGCGTGGTGCAGCGGGTGGCGGTGGCGCCGGTGCGTTGCTTCGGCGTCACCGATGCCCTTGGCGCGGATGCACGCGCATGGGGGCTGGTGCTGCAGCCCTACGCTGCGCGCGGGGAACATGACGCCGGTATCGGCGACACCGCCGCCTGTGCAGCTTGGGCCGTGCGCGTGGCCGCGGCAGGCGCTGACGCAATGGCGCTGGGCCCGGTGCATGCGGCCAACGCGGTGGATCAAGACTACAGCCCGTACTCGCCCGGGGACCGCCGCTACCTGGAGGCGCTGTACGCCGCGCCGGTGCAGGCGCTGGGAGAGGTTGCGCTGCGGGCGCTGGATGAACACCCGGTGCTGCGCGCGGAGCTGCACCTGCTGCGCAACGCGGAGCTGATCGACTGGCCTGCCGTGGCCTCTGCCAAGTGGTCGTGGCTGTCCGAAGTGCAGCGCGCCGTCGCGGGTGATGTCGCGACCGCGCAAGCACTGCAGCGTTTCGAACACGAAGGCGGCGCGGCATTGGCCGCGCACGTGGACTTCATGCATGCACGCCTCGCACTGCCCCGGTCACTGTATGTGTTCGGTCAGTGGCTGGTGACCCGCGGCTGGCAGCAGGCGCAGTCCCAGGCGCTTGGAAGCGGCATGCGGCTCGGGCTGATCGCCGACCTGGCAGTGGGATTCGACCCCTCCGGCGCAGAGGCCGCCGCAGGCGCCGACGCCTGCCTGCGCGGTCTGGTTCTGGGTGCGCCGCCGGATGCGTTCTGTGCCGGCGGGCAGGTGTGGGGCGTCAGCAGCTATTCCCCCTCCGGGCTGCAGGTGCAGGGCTATGCACCGTTCATCGCGCTGCTGCGCGCGGTGATGCGCGACCGCGGCGGGATCCGGGTCGACCATATCCTGGGCTGGCAGCGCCTGTGGGTCGTGCCGGAGGGCGCCGATGCCGGGCAGGGCGCCTACCTGCGCTACCCGCTGCAGGATCTGTTGAACATTGCGGCGATCGAGTCGTGGCGGCACCGTTGCATCGTGATCGGCGAAGACCTCGGCGTGGTACCACCCGGCATCCGCCAGACCCTGGCCGCGCGAGGCGTGATGGGGATGGATGTGCTGGCCTTCACCCGCGACGACACCGGCCGCTTCCTGCCTGCGGCGGACTGGCGTGCCGATGCGGTGGCGATGACCGGCACCCACGACCTGCCGACGCTGGTCGGGTGGCGGCGAGGCCTGGACTTGGCCTGGCGCCACCGGCTCGGCGAGCTTGACCAGCCAGGCCTTGGGCAGCAGCTGTCTGCCAGGGCGGCCGACGTGGCCCTGCTGGACACGGCGCTCGGCGTGGAACGCGCGGAGCCGCAGGATCGGCGCGGGGCGGCACTGGAATTCGTGGCATCCGGCCCCAGTGTGCTGGCCTTGCTCCCGGTGGAGGACGCACTGGGCCTTGCCGAGCAGGTCAATCTGCCGGGGACGGTGGGGACGCATCCCAACTGGCGTCAGCGGTTGCCGCGTGACGGTCACGAGGCGGTGCTGGTCGATTCGATGGCGCGCTTCGCCGCTGCACGTTCGAGGGTGCCTGCATGACGCCCGTTCGGGCCACCGTGCGGCTGCAGCTGCATGCCGGGTTCACCCTCGCCGATGCAGCGCGCCAGGTCGACTACTACGCCGCGCTGGGCATCAGCCATCTGTATCTGTCGCCGATCTGGCGTGCGGTATCGGGCTCCACACACGGGTACGATGTAGTCGACCCGACCGAAGTCAATCCGGAGCTGGGGGGAGAGGCGGCACTGCGTGCACTGTCGGCCACTGCACGCGCGCACGGCATGGGCCTGGTGCTGGACATCGTACCGAACCACATGGCCGCGCACGCCGACAACCGCTGGTGGTGGGACGTGCTGCTGCACGGTCAGCGCAGCGGCTGCGCGCACTGGTTCGATATCCAGTGGAACGCGCCGCTGGCGGAGGGCAGGGTGCAGCTGCCCGTTCTCGATCGGCCGTTGCAGGATGCGATGTCCGACGGCGTGCTGCAGGTCGACCGTGACGGCGACGGCGAAGCGCCGACGCTGCTGCATCATGACAGCCGCCTGCCGCTGGCTGGCGCAGGTGCGCCCGACGCAGCGAGCGCCGGTGTTCCGGAACTGCTTGACGCCCAGGCGTACCGACCGATCTGGTGGCGCCTGGGCGATGACCGCATCAACTACCGGCGCTTCTTCACCATCTCCTCGCTCGCCGGGCTGCAGGTGCAGCACGACGATGTGTTCGAGACCGTGCATCGGCTGCCGCTGGCGCTGCTGGCCGAAGGCGTGGCCGATGGCCTGCGCGTGGATCACGTGGACGGGCTGGCCGATCCGCAGGCGTACCTGCAGCGCCTGCGTGGCGCGATGGATGCAGCCTGCGCGGGTCGCGAACATCCGCCTCTGCTGTGGGTGGAGAAAATCCTGGCGCCTGACGAAGAACTGCCCCCGGAGTGGATGTGCGACGGCACCACCGGCTACGATTTCATGGACCAGGTGTCGGCCTGGCTGCACCAGCCGACCGGCGAAGCGGCGCTGGCCGCACACTGGCAGGCACGCAGTGGTCGCCCCGCCAGCTTCGCCATTGAAGAGCGGCTGGCACGGCAGGAGGTGCTGGAGCGCGGCCTGCGCAGCGAGTTCGATGCCGTGCTGCGCCACCTGCTGGGCATGGAGCGCGACACCGTCGCCGCCGATGCCCGCTGGGGGCGTACGGTCATGGCGCGTGCGTTGGCCGCACTGCTGGTGCGCTTCCCGGTCTATCGCAGCTACGCCACCGACCACGGCTGCAGCGAAGGCGATCACGCGTGGTGGTCGGAAGTGCTGGAAGGGGTGGTGCGTGAGGAACGACCGGATACCGCGCTTGCCGCGCAGTGGATCGCGGCGCGCTTCTGGGCGGAGGCGGCAGATCCTGCCCGCGACGCGCTGCGTGTGCGGTTCCAGCAGTTGAGCGCGCCCCTCAACGCCAAGGCGGTCGAAGACCGCGCCTTTTACCGTTATGGCGTGCTGCTGTCGCGCAACGAAGTGGGCAGCCGCCCCGACCAGTTCGCGCTGTCCACCCGCGCCTTGCATACCCGTGCGCTGATGCGGGCGCACCGACACCCGCAGGCGATGCTGGCCACCGCCACCCATGACCACAAGCGCGGGGAAGACAGTCGCGCGCGGCTGGCGGTGCTGTCCGAGCACCCGCAGTGGTGGACGCGGCAGACCCGGACCCTCGAGCGGACCGCGAAGCGGATCGGACTGCGCCTGCCGCCCGCGCCGGTCGCCCAGATGCTGTGGCAGACCCTGGTCGGCGCGTGGCCGGTACAGGGCCTGGCAGAGCCGGTCGCCTTCTCCGCGCGCATCCTGCAGTGGCAGGTCAAGGCGATGCGCGAGGGCGACCTGTGGTCCTCGTGGACCGATCCGGACGCCGGCTTCGAAGCGCGGCTGGAAGCGTTCACCCATGACCTGCTCTCGCATCGCGCCGCGGCCCCCGTGCGTCGCGTGCTTGAACAGTCCGTGCTGCACATCGCGGCCGCCGGTGCGCGCAACGGGCTCGCACAGCTTGCGCTGCGCCTGACCCTGCCGGGCGTGCCCGATCTGTACCAGGGCACCGAGGGATGGGATCTCTCGCTGGTCGACCCTGACAACCGCCGTCCGGTGGACTACGCCCAGCGGCGCGGATGGCTCGCCGACCCGCGCAGCTGGCCGCAGCTGCTTGCGCAGTGGCAGGACGGCGCGGTGAAGGCGCGCCTGTTGCGTCGCCTGCTTGAGGCGCGTCGCCAGCAGCCCGCACTTTTCCGTGACGGCGACTACCAACCGCTGCATGCGGATCGGGAGGTGCCGATGCTCGCCTTCGTTCGTAGCGGTGCGGGCGCACGCCTGCTGGTGACCGTGGCCCACCACACCGGCGCCGAGCCGGCCCGCGTGGGTGCGGCCCTGGGCGACGCGCACTGGCGCGGCGCGGCGTTGTCCGTGCCTCCCGGACGCTACCGCAATCTCCTCACCGGCGCAGAATTCACAAGCGACGGTGCCCCCACGCGACTGCGGCAGCTGTTCAACGGCAGCCCGGTAGCGATCTACTCGACCTGGTAAGAGCACGACGATGGACGACGAACAGAAGGCAGCGCGAACCCGGGAACTTGCCCGCCAGATATGGGAAGCCGAAGGCCGCCCGGACGGACATTCGGCCCGCCATTGGCACATGGCCGAGCGGTTGGTAGCGGCCGAGGTGGAAGCGGCGCAATACGACCAGGAGGCGAGCCGATGAGCCGTGCCAGTGGCGCCGCGCACTCGCGGGTCAAGGCCGGTCGACCGTATCCGCTGGGCGCCACCTGGGACGGGCTGGGGGTCAACTTCTCGCTCTACAGCCGGCATGCCACCCGGGTCGAGCTGTGCCTGTTCAATGAACGTGGCCGCGAGATCGAGCGGATCACCTTGCCGGAGTACACCGACGAGATCTGGCACGGTTACCTGCCGGACGCGCGGCCCGGCCAGCGCTACGGCTACCGCGTGCATGGCCCGTACGCGCCGGACGCCGGTCACCGTTTCAACCCCAACAAGCTGGTGCTGGATCCGTACGCGAAGCAACTGGTGGGTCAGATCAAGTGGGCCCCGCACCTGTTCGGCTACACCATTGGCCACAAGGACAAGGACCTCAGCTTCGACCGTCGCGACAGTGCCGGCTACATGCCGCGCTGCGTGGTGGTGGACCCCGCCTTCACCTGGGGCGCGGATCGTAGCCCGGCGGTACCCTGGGACCGCACGGTGATCTATGAAGCGCACCTGCGCGGTCTGTCCATGCAGCACCCGGCCGTGCCGGAGGCTTCGCGCGGCACGTTCTCGGCGCTGCGCTCGGAGGCGGTCACCGACCACCTCAAGCACCTGGGGATCACCGCGCTGGAACTGCTGCCGGTGCACGCACATGTCGACGATCAGTATCTGGTGGACAAGGGGCTGAAGAACTATTGGGGCTACAACACCCTGGGCTTCTTCGCGCCGGATCCGGTGTTCATGTCGACCAGCACCATCGCCGAGTTCAAGCAGATGGTGGCAAGCCTGCACAGCGCAGGCCTGGAGCTGATCCTGGACGTGGTCTACAACCACACCGCCGAGGGCAACGAGCTCGGCCCGACCCTGTCGTTCAAGGGCATCGACAACGCCAGCTATTATCGCCTGGCAGAAGACCGGCGTTACTACATCAACGACACCGGCACCGGCAATACGTTCGACCTGACCAACGCCGGTGCGCTGCGGATGGTGATGGACTCGCTGCGCTACTGGGTGCAGGACATGCACGTCGACGGCTTCCGTTTCGACCTGGCCACGATCCTCGGCCGTGAGCGCGCGGGTTTCGATGCGTCCGGCAGCTTCCTCGACGCGGTGCGGCAGGACCCGGTGCTGAGCCAGGTGAAGCTGATCGCGGAGCCGTGGGACATCGGCCCGGGCGGCTACCAGCTGGGCAATTTCGCGCCGGGCTGGGCCGAGTGGAACGACCGCTTCCGAGACAACCTGCGCGCGTTCTGGAAGGGCGACGAGGGCCAGTTGTCCGAGTTCGCCACGCGCCTGATGGGCTCGGCCGACCTGTTCGACCACAACGGGCGGCGACCTGCAGCGTCGGTCAATTTCGTGACCGCGCATGACGGGTTCACCCTGCACGACCTGGTCAGCTACAACGACAAGCACAACATCGAGAACGGCGAAGACGGGCGCGACGGCAGCGACCACAACATCTCCTGGAACCATGGGGTGGAGGGCGCCACCGACGATCCCGGGATCCTGGCGCTGCGCCGTCGCCAGATGCGCAACCTGCTGGCCAGCCTGCTGCTGGCGCAGGGCACGCCGATGCTGCTGGCCGGCGATGAGTTCGGCCGCACCCAGAACGGCAACAACAATGCGTATTGCCAGGACAACCCGATCAACTGGATCGACTGGGAACGGGCGGCGAGCGAGGACGGGCAGCAGCAGTCGCAGTTCGTTCGCCGCCTGCTGGCGCTGCGTCGCCGCTACCCGCAGCTGCGGCGCAGTCGGTTCCTGGATGCGCGCGACGGCCAAGGGGCCGATGCCGCACATTGGCTGCGCCCGGACGGGCAGCCGATGCAGGAGGCGGACTGGCATGAACCGCAGCATCGCGCGTTGATGCTGCAGCTGCCGGCGCTGCCGCACGACGGCGAATCAACCGTGGTCGAGTCCACCCAGCTGTTGTTGCTGGTCAATGCGGCAGCTGAAAGCCAGGCATTCGCGCCGCCAAGCGCCGACAACACCCCGTGGCGCCTGCTGATCACCTCAGTGGACGACACGCCGGTGCAGCCCGACGAGCATGGACAGTGGCATCTGCCGGACCGCGCGATCGCGCTGTTGGCCAGCCGCGTGGGCAGCGGCCAGTAACGGTGAGGTACAGGCGCCTGGCGATCAGGGATCGTCGCCAGGCGTCATTCCGGGTGGGCGGGACAGCCACACCGGTCCCGCGCGGGCGCGTTGGTAGCCCAGGTCATACAGCACCTTCATCTGCACCGGATTGAAGCTGGTCGCCTCGGGCAAATCCAATGTCGAGTCGATGGTGACCCAGGCAAAGCGCGCCCGGTCGCGCCGTGCGTAGGCGTACTCACGGAACAGGTCGCCGATCATGCCCGCGCGCCCGGCCACTTCGATGGTGCGGAACGCGATGCCGCGCAGCGAGCGTTCCGCCGGGTCGGACGCTGCGGCGAGCTGGCCGTTGTGGATCAGGTAGGTGTCGTAGGTGGCGGGTGCCCGCGATACGCGGTTGTAGATCTGCTGGGGATCAATGATGCCGGCATGCAGGAAGATGTTGGCGGCGACGAAGCCGTCCACGTGCATCTCGTCGTAGCGTTTGCCGTGGGCCTCCACTTCGATCAGCACCGGTGGGAATGCAATCGGAATCGAGGCGGAGGCCAGCATTACCCGGCGGAACAGCGCGAGCGCCTCGGGAGACCCGCGAGTGGCAATCAGGCCCATGTTCCAGACCACGAAGTGGCGGGAATCGAGGTCTGCGGTGCCCATGTACAGCCGTCGCCCTGCACGGTGCTCGGCGGCGATCTTCCGCAGCAGAGGTGCGTCGATGGCACGGGCGACGAGCGCCTCCAGCGGTGCCGTATTCGCAAGCGACTCGCGGCGCAGCAGTGCCATCAACGGATTGCCGGCACTGAAAACATCCGCGTCGGAGGTGGTGGTGTAGAAGCGCCGCAACGCCGCGTCGTAGTCCGGGCCGAGGAAAGCATAAGGCGCCATCAACGCCCCGGTCGAAACCCCGGTGACGATCTTGAACGTCGGCCGGGTGCCCGTTGCGGTCCAGCCATTGAGGAACCCGGCCCCGAATGCCCCATTCGCGCCCCCACCTGACAGCGCAAGGTGCGGATAGTGGATGCGTCCATCGCCACCCACCGGAAAGTCGTCCGGCCGCTCATCGCGGATCGAGCGTTCAAAATCCAGTTCCATGTCGCGATTCGGCCGCCCGGCCCAGCCCCGCACATCGGGCATCCCCGGCACGGCCGCCCAGGCAACCTGATCGGCGGGCACGGGGTTGCGGGGCAGGGTGGCGCACCCGGCCAGCAGCAGGCAGCCCAGGAACAAGGCAAGCCAGGCAAACGCGCGGTGGCGGGCGTTGGATGCGTCCACGCCGCAAGCGTGGCACCAGAAGGGGAGGCGGGTCCACAGTAAAACCCGCAGAGTGCGGGACCTGCCGCTCGCCGGCGCTGGTAGGGTCGCATCCCAATCGACCGCCGATAACGGTGCATCGATCTGTTGGGGCATGACGTCGGGAAGGAACGTGCCCTTCGGAGTGGGTCATGCGTTCGTCGCGCTGATCAACACGGTCGGCGGTTGTTTGGGAACCAACCCTACCAGAGCATGCATCCGCATTTATGCGTGTCGTCCCGATTTCATCACGTGTCGGCAGCTTCATCCCAGTACGCAGGTGACCCAAAGCCGTCCAACAGGAATGCCGTCACTTCGCGCACCTTGCGTGAGCGCAGCTTGTTCTCGGGGGACAACAGCTGGATGTAGGAGCTCTCGACGCTTGCCGAGCCCTCCCACGTGCCGAGCAATGGCACCAGCTGCGTACGCTCAAAGCTGCCTTGTCGATACAGCCAGCTCGGAAACAGCACCACGCCGCGACCTTCCATCGCGGCGTCCAGCAACACTTCCGCGTTGTTGCTGCACAGCGGGCCACTGACATTGATGCCCTCGAACGCGGCGGAGGCATCCTGCCGGAAATACCAGCGCTGGGTGCCGAACTGGCCCTTGTAGAGCAGGCAGCGGTGATCCAGCAGGTCGGCAGGTGTTTGCGGTACGCCATGCGCGGCCAGGTAGGCCGGGCTGGCCGCCACGATCTGCCGTTGCGCGGCCACTGTGCGCCCGATCAGCCCGGAGTCGACCTGCGCTCCGATCCGTACCGTGATGTCCACGCCTTCCTGCACCGGGTCGATGAAGACATCGGTGAGCTGCAGTTCGACATCCAGTGCGGGGTGCTCGGCCTGCAGCGCGCCGATCAGGCGGGCCACGTGCAGGCGGCCGAACGCTTCAGGGGCGTTGATCCGCAGCCGCCCGCTCAGGGCGCCCTCGTTGTGGCCCAGATCGTCCACCGCCGCATCCAGCAGGTCGATGGCTTCGCGGGCCTGCTGATGAAAACGTTCGCCTTCTTCGGTCAGCCGCACCGCGCGGGTGCTGCGATAGAACAGCTGGTGGCCCAGGTCCTTTTCCAGTCCGGCGATGAAGCGCGACACCGATGACGCGGGTACCCGGAAGTGGCGGGCGGTAGCCAGGAAACTGCGGTTGCTGGCCACCATCAGGAAGTAGCGCAGGGCCTTGAGCTGCATCGGCTGGGCTCCATGATTGCGATTTACGCAATTGTGATTTGACGATTGGCCGGATTGTAGCTCCATCAGCATCTACCTAGCATGGACGCCTGCCCGCACCGTCGGGCCCCTCCCCAGGAACCCTGCCATGACTGCTTCCCTGTTTACCCCGTTCGACCTCGCCGGCACGCCACTGCGCAACCGGGTGGTGATGGCGCCGCTGACCCGTGCCCGCGCGCCCAATGACATCGCCGACGAGCGCATCGCGCTGTACTACGCCCAGCGCGCCACGGCCGGCCTGATCGTCAGCGAGGGCACGCCGATCTCGCAGGAAGGGCAGGGATACCTGTTCAATCCGGGCATCTTCCGCCCCGAGCAGATCGAGGGCTGGCGCCTGACCACCAACTCCGTGCATGCGGTGGGTGGGAAGATCGTGGCCCAGCTGTGGCACGTCGGCCGCGTTTCGCACCCGACCATCCAGGCAGATGGCGGCCAGCCGGTCAGCGCCAGTTCGAAGCAGCCCATGGGCGCGCAGGCCTTTGGTTACGACGAAAGCGGCACACCTGCGCTGGTTGCGCCGCCCGCGCCGCGCCAGCTTGCAACGGATGAGATCGCACGGATCGTCAGCGAGTTCGCACAGGCCGCGGCCAACGCCATCGAGGCCGGCTTCGACGGCGTGGAGATCCACGGCGCCAACGGCTACCTGTTCGAGCAGTTCATGAACCCGCTGGTCAACGACCGCACCGACCAGTACGCCGCCGACACCATGGAAAACCGCCTTCGCTTCACCCTGGAGGTGATCGACGCGGTGGTGGCCCGCATTGGTGCGGCGCGCACCGGCATTCGCCTGTCGCCATACGGTCAGTTGTTCGACATGCCGCTGCACGACGGGATCGACAGTACCTACAGCGCGCTGACCGAGGCGATCGGCCAGCGCGGGCTGGCCTACGTGCACCTGATGGACCAGTCCGGTTACCAGATGGGCGAGAAGGTGATGGCTGGGGGCGCTGAAACCGGCTTCCAGGCGCTGCTGCGCACGATCCGCGGCAACCTGCCGAACACCGCATTGATCCTGGCCGGTGGCCTGGACCGCGCGCGTGCCGAGCAGCTGATCGATGCGGGCCTGATCGACCTGGCGGCGTTCGGTGCGCCCTTCATCAGCAATCCCGATCTGGTTGCCCGCCTGCAGAACGGCTGGCCGCTCGCGACTGCAGACCGCACCACCTTCTACGGTGGCGGCGCGGAAGGTTACATCGATTACCCGAGCTACGCAGCCGCCTGATCGGCGAATGCATCGGTGGCGCGCACCAGCGCGTCCACCGTAGCCGGTTCGGTGGCGCCGTGGCCGGACAGCACCATCTCCAGGCGAGCCTCCGGCCATGCCTGTGACAGGTCCCAGGCGCTGCGCGGCGGGCAGATGATGTCGTAGCGACCCTGCACGATCACCCCCGGCAGGTGGCGGATGCGGTCGATGTCGCGCAGCAGCTGGCCGTGCTCGAGAAACGCGTTGTGGCGGAAGTAGTGGGCTTCGATGCGCGCCTTGGCCAGGGTGTCGAGCGGGTCTGCGTCGGAGACGGCGTCCACGTCATGCACCAGCGTGGCGGCGAAGTCTTCCCAGCCGAGCCAGGCTTGCGCCGCCGCGATCCGGGTTGCCTGATCGTCGCTGTCGAGCCGCTTCCAGTAGGCTTCGATCATCTCGCCGTGTTCGTCCGCCGGCAGATAGGCGGCGTAGCGCGCCCAGCGTTCTGGGAAGATCCAGCGGGCGCCGCCGTCGGCCTCGGCAAACCATCTATTTTCGTCTGCGCGGCCGAGGTAGACGCCGCGCACGATCAGGCCGGTGGCGCGGTCGGGGTGGGCCTGCGCGTAGGCAAGGGCGAGGGTGGAGCCCCATGAGCCGCCGAAGACCAGCCAGCGGTCGATGCCGAGTTCGGTGCGAACGGTTTCGATATCGGCAACCAGGTGCGCGGTGGTGTTGTCGCGCAGTTCGCCGAACGGCGTGGAACGGCCGCTGCCACGTTGGTCGATCAGGACGATGCGGTAACGGGTGGGATCGAAGAAACGGTGGTGCGTCGGGGAGATCCCTGCGCCTGGGCCACCGTGCAGGAACACGACCGGGATGCCGGTGGGGGTGCCGCATTCCTCTACGTGCAGGGTGTGGAGCGCATCTACCGCGAGGGTGTGTTCGCGATAGGGGATGATGGAAGGGTAGAGGGTGCGCATTCGTAGGGCTTGGGCGGGGTGTTGGTCCAGCATAGCCCAGAGGTTCCGTGGGACACGCGCGGCGTGTCGCTACTCTATTGCGACCCGCACGTCTCGGGCCGTGTCGCGTAGCAGTTCTACGGTGAAGTCGGGGGCGCCGCGTTGGGCTTCTATGACGACTACATCGCCGTTCTCGACCATGACCTTGTAGCGGTCGCCCAGTCGCGCACTGATGGCGGCGCGGGCGGCGTTGGCAATCAGCGTCTCGGAGTCCCCTTCGCTGATCGGCACGTCGATGTGCATCGGCGACTCTTCCTGCAACCAGATGCGGAAGCTCACGGTGCCGTTCGATTCGGCGGCGTCATGGATCGCCAGGCGCCAGCTGTTGGCGGCCTTCGGGCGCGGCATGTCGGTGGCACGCGGGGTGAGCACGGGCGCGAACTGCGCCATCGCCGTTGAGCTGCCCGCGAACAGGACACACAGACCGAGGGAGAGGGCGACTTTCAGGGCGGGATGCGGATGGCGGTTCATGGCGGTGGCCGGTCAGTAAACAGCGGGTTGTGATCAGTATTTCTACGCCCCTGCGGGTAATCTGGACGTCAATGAGACAGTCGCCTCCCCATCACGCGCTCGTTCCGTTTGAACCCGCCACCCGCGACTGGTTCGCCTCGGCCTTCCCAGCGCCCACGCCCGTGCAAACGGCGGCATGGGCGGCCATCGGCCAGCGCCAGCACACCCTGGTGATAGCGCCCACCGGCTCGGGCAAGACGTTGGCAGCGTTCCTGCACGCGATAGACCAGCTGTACCGCCAGCGCCTGCACGACACCGGACCACGGCGCACACGCGTTCTTTACATTTCCCCGATCAAGGCGCTGGGGGCCGACGTCCAGCGCAACCTGCAGGTGCCCTTGCTGGGCGTGGATGCCGAGCGCGAGCGCCGCGGCGATCCGCCGGTCACCCTTACCGTCGCAGTCCGCACGGGCGACACGCCCAGCGCCGAACGCGCGCGGATGGTGCGGCGCCCGCCGGATATCCTGATCACCACCCCGGAATCGCTGTTCCTGATGCTGACCTCGCAGGCACGCGAGACGCTGCGCGAGGTCGACACCGTGATCGTCGACGAGATCCACGCGGTGGCCGGCAGCAAGCGCGGCACCCACCTGGCGCTCAGCCTGGAGCGGCTGGACGCGCTGCTGCCGGTGCCGGCGCAGCGCATCGGGCTGTCTGCCACGGTGCGGCCGGTGGAACGGGTTGCGGCCTTCCTGGGGGGCGACCGGCCGGTGACGGTGGTCGACCCGGACAGCCCGCGCCAGCTGGACGTGCGCATCGTAGTCCCGGTGGAGGACATGGCCGACCTGCCGGCGCAGGCAGGACCCGGCGGGGAGCACGACGGGCACGCGCGCGCCGGGTCGATCTGGCCGCATGTGGAGGCCAGCATCCTGGACCAGGTGCTGCAGCGCCGCTCGACCATCGTGTTCGCCAATTCGCGTGGGGTGGCCGAAAAGCTGACCGCGCGCCTCAACGAGTTGTACGCCGACCGCACTGCGCGTGCCGCCGGGCTCCCCGTGCCCACGGCGGTACCGGAGCAGTACGGCTCGTTCACCGGCAGCACCGTGTCGCGCGTGCTCGACAGTCCGGAGGTGATCGCGCGCTCACACCACGGCTCGGTCTCGAAGGAACAACGCCGCGAAATCGAACGGTCGCTCAAGGACGGCAGCCTGCGCTGCGTCGTGGCCACCTCCAGTCTGGAGCTCGGCATCGACATGGGCCTGGTCGATCTGGTGATCCAGGTTGCGGCGCCGCCGTCGGTCGCCAGCGCCCTGCAGCGCATCGGCCGCGCCAGCCACCAGGTGGGTGGCACGTCCACCGGGTTGGTATATCCGCGCACGCGGCGCGACCTGATCGATGCGACCGTGGCGATCCAGCGGATGCTGGCGGGACAGATCGAGGCGGTCGACCCGCCACGCAACCCCCTGGACGTGCTGGCCCAGCAGACCGTGGCCGCGGCCTCGATGGACACGCTGGACGTGGAGCAGTGGTACGCCACGGTGCGCCGCGCGGCGCCGTACGTGACCCTGCCGCGCAGTGCGTTCGACGCGACCCTGGACATGCTGGCCGGGCGCTATCCCTCCGACGACTTCGCCGGCTTTCGCCCGCGCCTGGTCTGGAACCGGCAGAGCGGCGAACTGAGCGCGCGGCCCGGCGCCAAGCTGCTGGCCGTGACCAGCGCCGGCACCATTCCCGACCGGGGCATGTACAGCGTGATGCTGCCGGAAGGCGAGGAGCGCGCCGGTTCGCGTCGGGTGGGCGAGCTCGATGAGGAAATGGTGCACGAGTCACGGGTCAATGATGTGATCACCCTGGGTGCAACGTCGTGGCGGATCGAGCAGATCACCCACGACCAGGTGGTGGTGACCCCGGCGCCCGGGCGTTCGGCGCGGCTGCCGTTCTGGCGCGGCGAGGGCGTGGGTCGCCCGGCCGAGCTGGGCGAGGCGGTGGGTGCCTTCCTGGCGGCGATGGACACGGATGCTGCCACCGGCGAGATCGCGCCCGCGCATCTGCAGGACCTGCGACGCTGCGGGTTGCAGCCGAACGCCATCGCCAACATCGTCGGCCTGCTGGACGAACAGCGCGAGGCCACCGGCGTGCTGCCCACCGACCGCCGGCTGGTGGTGGAGCGCTGCCGCGACGAGTCCGGCGACTGGCGGGTGATGCTGCATTCGCCGTATGGGCGTCGCGTGCACGACCCGTGGGCGCTCGCCCTCGCCGGGCGCATCCAGGACCGCTGGGGCATCGATCCGGCGGTGGTGGCCAGCGACGACGGCATCATCCTGCGCATTCCCGATTCCACCGGGCGCCTGCCCGGCGCGGAGCTGTTCCTGTTCGATCCGGAACGCTTGCGTCGCGAGGTGAACCAGTCGGTCGGCAGCTCGGCGCTGTTCGCGGCCCGCTTCCGTGAGTGCGCCGCGCGCGCCCTGTTGCTGCCCCGGACCAAGCCCGGTCGCCGTTCCCCGCTGTGGCAGCAACGCCTGCGCTCGGCCGAACTGCTGGGCATCGCGCAGCGTTACCCGGACTTCCCGATCCTGATCGAGACCGCGCGCGAGTGCCTGCAGGACGTCTATGACCTGGATGCGCTCGACGCGTTGATGCAGCGCTTGGCCGAGGGCAGCGTGGAGATCGCCGAGGTCACCACCGAGGTGCCGTCGCCATTCGCCGCCAACCTGCTGTTCGGCTATGTGGCCGAGTTCATGTACGGCACCGACGTCCCGCTGGCCGAGCGTCGCGCGTCGGTGTTGTCGCTGGACACCGGTTTGCTTGGCGACCTGCTCGGGCAGGTGGATCTGGGCGAACTGCTGGATGCTGGCGTGGTGGAGCAGGTGGGGCAGGAGCTTCAGCGCCTGGCACCGCAGCGACAGGCGACGGGCAGGGAGGGCGTGGCCGACCTGCTGCGCGAGCTGGGGCCCATGAGCGAGGATGCAGTAGCGCAGCGGCTGACCGATGGCGCAAAGGCGCGCGCCCATCTGCTGGCACTGCAGCGCGAACAACGCGCCTTCAAGGTACTGCTTGCCACTCGCCCGTGCTGGGCGGCGGTGGAAGATGCCGCACGCCTGCGCGACGCGCTGGGCGTGGTGCTGCCCGAAGGGCTGCCTGCTGCATTCCTGAAGGAAAGCGCAGATCCTGTTGGGGACCTTCTGGGCCGCTACGCGCGCACCCATGCACCGTTCACGACGGCCGACGCTGCGCAGCACTGGGGCCTGGGCGTGGCAGTAGCGGATGCGGGACTGGATGCCTTGTCGGCACAGGGCAAGGTGTTGGGGGGGCATTTCGGTGCAGCGCAGCGTGCCGGGCTGGACGCGGTGGCCGAACCCCTGTCGTTGGCGCGCCGGGAATGGGTAGGCGAGGGCGTGTTCCAACGCCTGCGACTGCGTTCGCTGCAGGCGGCGCGCGAGGCCACGCGGCCGGCCACGCGCGAGGCCTACGTTGCGTTGTTGCTGCAGCGCCAGGCGCTGATTGCCGACGCGGCGGTGGCCACACGTACCCGTGCGGTGCCTGCGCACGGCCCGTTGCAGGGCGCCGACGGCGTGCTGCGCGTGGTGGAGCTGCTTGCCGGTGTACCGCTGCCGGCGTCTGCCTGGGAGAACCAGATCCTGCCGGCGCGCGTGACCGACTACGCGCCCTCGATGCTGGACGGACTGCTCGCCAGCGGCACCGTGGTGTGGGCAGGACACGGCAAACTTGGCGAGGACGATGGGCTGGTCTCGTTGCACCCACAGGAGCTTGCGGCGGAGTCGCTGCCATCCGTCGAGTCCTTCGAACCCTCCTCGTTGCAGGCCGCCATCCTGCAGGTGCTGGCCGATGGCGGCGCCTACTTTGCACGGCAGCTGCTGGCGGCCGTCGCGGCCCGCGGGGAGGCGGTAGGCAGCGATCCGGATGCACTGCACGACGCACTGTGGGAACTGGTCTGGGCGGGCCGGGTCACGACCGATATCTGGACGCCGCTACGCCATCTTTCCGGCGCCCGCCCGGTGCGGCCGCGCGTGGTCAGCTCGGCCAGGCAGGGGCGGTACGCGCGGGGCAGGGCGATGATGCATCCGCCGGGCAGCGACGATGCGCTGGGCGCACTTCGCGATGCGGCCTCCGGCGCCACCCTGGCCGGGCGCTGGTCGCTGGTGCAGCGTCCCGGCACGAGCGACACCGTGCGCGCCATAGCGCTGGCCGAAGGGCTGCTGGATCGGCACGGCATCGTGACGCGTGGCGCCGCAATCGCCGAGGGTGTTGCCGGTGGCTTCCCCGCGTTGGTGCAGGTGTATCGCGGCATGGAGGATGCGGGCCGCGTGCTGCGTGGACGGTTCGTCGAGGGCATGGGCGGGGCGCAGTTCGCCGAGCGAGGGTTGGTGGATGCGTTGCGCGAGGTGGCCGATGCGCAGGTGCCGGAGGGTCCGGGTGCGACCATCGGATTGTCCGCGGTGGACCCTGCCAACCCGTTCGGCCCGGTGCTGCCGTGGCCTGCGCACCGCGCGGTACTGCGACCCGTGCGCCGAGCTGGCGCGATCGTGGTGATCGGTGGCGGCCGGTTGCGCATGTACCTGGCGCAGGGTGGCCGGCAGCTGTTGACCTGGTTCGATGCCGATGCGGCCGACGCCGATGCCGTGTTGACGGCGGCCGCTCAGGCGCTTGCGATTGCGCTGCGCCGAGGACGGCGGGTGTCGTTCACGCTGGAGCTGATCGATGACCAGCCGGTGCGTCGCGATGCGGTGACCGAGGCATTGCGGGCGGTGGGGTTTGCCAGTGCGCCGAAGGGGTTGGGGTGGGATCCGTGACGGGCGACGTCGGTGTGCGTGGGCCGGGCAGAGCCCGGCCCTACGCGTCGATGAGGCCCAGGGATTGGGCGGCGCGCAGGTTGTCGGGGGTGTCGATGTCGAGTGCGAGTGCCGGCGCGTCGAGCAGGTAGACGCTCGCGGGATCCAGCGCGCGCAGCCGCGCGCGGAACCCGCTGTCGCCGCTGCGGCCGGCCAGATCGCCAAACCAGTGCCCGGGCACCACCGCAGGCACACCCACCGTCCCCGCATCCGCATCGGCCCCAACCGAAAGCCGCGTCCCCGCACACCCCGACAACGCGTTGCAAGCCCCCCGCAACAACGCATGCAGATGCGCCGCCTCCAGCGCAGGCTGATCGCACGTCACCACCAGCACCCGCGCAAACCCCGCCACCAGCGGCGCAGCCACCTCAAGACTGCTGCGCATGCCCCGCTGCGGCTCCGGGTTGATGACCATCGTCAGCGCCTGGTCGCCCAACGCTTCCCCAATGGCGTTCGCATCCGGCGGCAGCACCACCACCAGCGCCGCAGGGTTGGTACTGCGTGCCAACCGCACCACGCGATGCAAGAGCGTTTCTCCATCGATGCGAAGCAGCTGCTTGGGCTGCCCCAGTCGCGCACTGGCACCGGCGGCCAGCACCACCACGGCATGGTCCAACGTCCCGCCGCCCGTCATGACAGGCCTGCCGCCGCATGGCGCCAGGCCTGCAACTGCGCGGCAATGCTCAATGCGATCGCCTCGGGACCCCGACCACCCAGTGCAAGTCCCACCGGCGAGCGCAGCCGGGGGGAGAGGGACGCACAGGCCTGCGGGGGCAGCACCTTGAACAGATCGTCGCGACGGCGGCGTGGCCCCAGCAGCCCGATGAAGGGGATGGGCAGGTCGGCCAGTTGCTCCAGCGCCTCGCGGTCCAGCTCGAAATTGTGATGCATCACCAACACCGCATCGGGCAACGGCGCATGCCACAGAACTGCCGTGGCGCCGACCTCATGCCCCGGTAGCGCCGGCCGTTGGCCGGCGAACGCAGACGCACCCAACGAGCAACCGCCCGACAAACGCTCGCGCCAACGCTCACGTGGTTCAACCAACTGTACCCGCCACCCCAATCCGCGCAGCAGCGGCAGCAAGGGGGTGGCCTCTGGCCCTGCACCCAGCATCACTACGCTCGGTGCGGCACGCCACTGGATCTGCCACTGCGCACGGGTGCCGCCCCACTCGAGGGGGAGGCTGTGCAGCGAACCCGCAACTTCGCTGTCCTCGCACCGCCAGCCAAGCCGGCCTTCAGCCTCCAGCTGCAACGTCAGCGTTCCGTTACCGCGCAGCCAGCACGCCAATACGCCGCCGACGCCCTCCAGGGCGGCAAGGGGAATCAACACGATCCGCTGCAGTCCCCGGCACCCCACCGCGTTGGCCGAGAACAACGCGTCATCGTCGCGGGTGTCGATCTCCATCCAGTCCAGCGCAGCCTGGTCGACGGCCTGCATCGCGCGACGCTCGATCTCCGGTTCCAGGCAGCCTCCACTCAGCCAACCTACATGGCCCTCGTCAGTGAACAGAACCACGGTGCCGGCGCGGGTATAGGTGGAACCTTCGGTTTCCAGTACCACCGCCAAGGCCGCGCGCCGACCGGCACGCAGCGCGTCCAGCGTGGCCTGCAGGACCCGGCCGGGATTGCCGTCGTCCGCGTCCAGCGGCGCAGTGACCAGGCCGGCGCTCATCCGAGCTCTGGCAACCCGCGCAGCAGCTTGTCCAGCGTGATCGGATACTCCCGCACGCGGGTGCCGGTGGCGTTGTAGATGGCGTTGGCCACCGCTGCGCTGACCCCGCACAGGCCGAGCTCGCCCACGCCCTTGGCCTTCATCGGCGAGGACACCGGATCGGTTTCGTCCAGGAACACCACCTCCTGGTGCGGAATATCCGCATGTACCGGCACTTCATAGCCGGCCAGGTCGTGGTTGACGAAGAAGCCCAACCGCGTGTCCACCGCCAGCTCTTCGGACAACGCCGCGCCCACGCCCATGGTCATCGCGCCGATCACCTGGCTGCGCGCGGTCTTGGGATTGAGGATGCGACCGGCCGCGCAGACGGCGAGCATGCGGCGGATGCGGCTTTCGCCGGTGGCCACGTCCACGCCTACTTCCACGAAGTGCGCGGCGAAGGTGGACTGCTGGAACTTCTCTTCCAGCTCGGCGAACTCGATGCTGTCTTCGGCGACCAGCTCGCCGTCGGCGGCGGCCTTGCCCAGTGCAACGGTCTTGCCGCCTTCGCTCACCTGCCCACCGGCGAAGTCCGCCGTGGCGGGGTCAAAACCGAGCTTCGCGGCAACCGCTTCGCGCAGTTTGGTGCAGGCCGCGAACACACCTGCGGTCGAACTGTTCGCACCCCACTGGCCACCGGAACCCGCCGACGCCGGGAAGCTGGAATCGCCCAGCTTCACCGTGACCTTCTCGATCGGCACACCCAGCATTTCGGCGGCGGTCTGCCCGATGATGGTGTAGCTGCCGGTGCCGATGTCGGTCATGTCGGTTTCCACCGTGACCTGGCCAGTGGCATCCAGTCGCACGCGCGCACCGGATTTCATCACCAGGTTGTTGCGGAAGCCTGCGGCCACGCCCAGGCCGACCAGCCAACGCCCATCGCGCTGCTGGCCCGGTTGGGCATTGCGCTTGTCCCAGCCAAAACGCTGTGCACCATCACGCAGGCACTGCACCAGCTGGCGCTGCGAGAACGGGCGCTCCGGGTTGGCCGGGTCGACCTGGGTGTCGTTGCGGATGCGGAACTCGATGGGGTCGAGCTTGAGCTTCTCCGCCATTTCATCCATCGCGATTTCCAGCGCCATCAGTCCCGGTGTCTCACCGGGAGCGCGCATCGCATTGCCTTCCGGCAGGTCCAGGTTCGCCAGGCGCAGGCCTGCCAGGCGGTTGGCACCGGCATACAGCAGTTTGGTCTGCTGCACGGCTTCTTCGGGCGAGCCGCCGGGGAGGTTGCCCGACCACGATTCGTGACCGATGGCGGTGAGGGTGCCTTCGGCGGTGGCGCCCAAGCGGATGCGCTGCAGCGTGGCCGGGCGATGCGTCGTGTTGTTGGCGATCTGCGGGCGCGAGAGCGCCACCTTGACCGGTCGTTTCGCCGCACGTGCGCCCAGTGCCGCCAGCAGCACGTCCGAACGCACGAACAGCTTGCCGCCGAAGCCGCCACCGATGTACGGCGAGATCAGCCGCACGTTCTCCTTCGGCATGCCCAGCGTCTTGGCCAGGTCGCCCTTGCCCCAGTCGATCATCTGGTTGGAGGTCCACACGGTCAGCGTGTCGCCCTCCCACGCGGCGAGCGTGGCGTGTGGTTCCATCATGGCATGCGACTGGTCGGGCGTATGGTAGGTCGCATCCAGCGTGACCGGTGCATTGCCATAGGCGCGTTCGAAGTCGCCCACGCGTGCGTCGGGATCGGTCTTCTGGAAATTCGTGCCGGCCTTCTTTGCAGCTGCGAGGTCGTAGGCGCCTTTCCCGGTGGCGTAGCGGACTTTGACAAGCCCGGCCGCTGCGCGCGCCTGCTCAAACGTTTCGGCCACCACCAGCGCCAGGGCCTGGTGATAGTGGGAAATCTCCGGACCGCCCAGCAGCGCGGCGGCGTTGCGTTCCGACTTCTGCAGCGGACCAGCGGTGTCGGCGGTAACGATGGCCAGCACGCCGGGTGAGCGGCGCGCCGCGTCCAGCTCCATGCCGCTGACCCGACCCTTGGCGATGCCGGCAGTCACCACGTAGCCGTAGGCAGGGTTGGCGATGGCATCGTGCCGTTCATACGCATACGGCGCGTGCCCGGTGGTCTTCAGCGGGCCGTCGATGCGGTTCAACGGCTTGCCGACCACCTTGAGCTGGTCGATGGGATTCTTGCCGGCGGGTGTGTCGAATTTCATGGCTTACCCCTTCGCTTCCAGCAGCACGGCGGCGAGCGTGCGTTCGGCCAGCTGCACCTTGAAGGCATTCTGTGACGAGGGCGTCGCGCCTTCCAGCAGCTTGGCCATCACTGCGCTTGCGCCCCGTGGAAGCAGCGCATCCGCCTCCGGCGTGCGCCACGGTTTGTAGGCCACGCCACCAAGCGCCACGCGGCCAGTGCCGTCGCGCTGGACCACCGCAGCCACCGATACCAGCGCAAACGCATACGACGCGCGGTCGCGCACCTTGCGGTAGATATGGGTGCCGCCGAGCGGGGCAGGCAGCACGGCCGCCGCGATCAGCTCGCCCTTCTCGAGCACGGTTTCCAGCTGCGGGGTAGTGCCCGGCGGGCGGTACAGGTCGTTCAACGGAATGCGCCGGCTGGAACCATCCGGGCGGATGGTTTCCACCACGGCATCCAGCGCCATCATCGCCACCGCCATGTCGCTCGGGTGGGTGGCAATGCAGGCGGGGCTGGTACCGACCACGGCCAACTGCCGGCTGATGCCGCCAATCGCCCCGCAACCGCTGCCGGGCAGGCGCTTGTTGCAGGGCTGCGCGGTGTCGTAGAAGTAGGGGCAGCGGGTGCGCTGCAGGAGGTTGCCGGCAGTGGTCGCCTTGTTGCGAAGCTGGCCGGAAGCACCCGCCACCAATGCGCGGGTCAGCAGCGCATAGTCGCTGCGGATGCGCGTGTCGGCGGCCAGGTCGGTGTTGCGCACCAGTGCGCCGACGCGCAGGCCGCCGTCTTCGGTGGCTTCGATCGTATCCAGCTGCAGCCCGTTGACGTCGATCAGGTGGGTCGGGGTTTCGATCTCCAGCTTCATCAGGTCGAGCAGGTTGGTGCCGCCGGCGATGAAGCGTGCGCCCTGGGTGCGCGCGGCCGCAGCAGCGGCTTCGGCAGGCGAGGTGGCGCGTTCGTAGCTGAAGGCTCTCATGCGCGGTTGCCTCCGACGTCTTCAATGGCTTCGACGATGTTGGAGTAGGCACCGCAGCGGCAGAGGTTGCCGCTCATGCGCTCCCGGATCTCGTCGGTGGACAGCGCGGTGCGCGCCTCCAGGTCGCCGGTCACGTGGCTGGGAATGTTGTCGCGCACTTCCTGGAGCACCGCAACGGCCGAACAGATCTGGCCAGGCGTGCAGTAGCCGCACTGGCAGCCGTCGTGCTTCACGAACGCGGCCTGCATGGCGTGCAGGTTGTCCGGGCTGCCCAGCCCTTCGATGGTGGTGATCTTCGCGCCCTGGTGCATCACCGCCAGGGTCAGGCAGGCATTGATCCGGCGCCCGTCGACCAGCACCGTGCAGGCACCGCACTGGCCGTGGTCGCAGCCCTTCTTGGTGCCGGTCAGGTGCAGGTGCTCGCGCAGGGCGTCGAGCAGGGTCACGCGCGTGTCCAGTTGCAGGGTACGGGGACGGCCGTTCACCTCGAAAGCGACCTCGGCGGTGACCGGGGCGCGCGCACCCGGGGTATTCCCCTGCGCCTCGGCTACCGCGGCCGGCAGCACCATGGTGGTAGCCGAGCCGGCGCCGAGTTTCAGTACGTCGCGGCGCGAGAGGGAAAGGTGCGGAGGGGTGCTCATCGATTGGCTCCTCGTTGGCTGCTGCAGCCTGGCTCACGGGGTGGGGCACGGCCACGCCCCAAGCGCGCCGATGCCCCCATCATCGGGGAGCCCGGGTAGGCATACGGTGAAACGCCGCTCAGCGCATGACCTTGTCCGGGGTGATCGGCGTGCTGCGGACGCGCTTGCCGGTGGCGTGGTAGATGGCATTGCTGACCGCTGCGGATACCCCCACCAGTCCAATTTCGCCCACCCCCTTCGCGCCCAGGCTGCTCACCACCCTGTCGTCCTCGTCGGCGAACAGGACGTCGATATCGTGGATGTCCGCATTCACGGAGACGTGGTATTGGGCCAGGTCGTGGTTCATGAACCGGCCGAAGCGATGATCCGCCTCGCTATGTTCATGCAGTGCCTCGCCGATGCCCCAGATCACGCCGCCGACGATCTGGCTGCGCGCGGTGGTCGGGTTCAGGATGCGCCCGGCGGCGACCGCGCTGACCACGCGCATCACCCGAACCGTGCCGAGCTCTTCGTCGACCCGGACCTCCACGAAGACTGCGCTATGGGTGGCACGCACGAACTTGCGCTGTTCCAGGAGGTTCGGCAACAGCAGGTACTTCGCCTCGATGCCATCCAACTGGCCGTCGGCAAGCAGGGCCGTCAGCGGCACCGCACTCCCAGGATCGTCGCGCAGGGCCATGCTGCCGCGCGCGAACACCAGATCGTGTACCCGGGCGCGGGCGAAGGCGGCGCGGCCTTGCTTGCGGGCGAGTGCCAGAAGCTGTTTCTGCAGCTTTTCGCAGGCGCCCTGGACCGCCGAGCCCACCGTGGTGACATGCGAGGAGCCGCCTTCGATGGGCGCCACCGGCAGGGTCGAGTCGCCCATCTGGAAGCTCACCTGCTCGAGCGGCAGGCCCAGTGCCTCCGCCGCAATCATGCTCATCACCGTGTAGGTACCGGTGCCGATATCGCTGGCGGCGCTGCTCACCACCAGCCGACCGTCGGCGTGCAACCGGGCATGGGCGCGCGCGAACATCTGCAGTGCATCCCATTGCCCGGTGGCCATGCCCCAGCCGACCCATTCATGGCCTTCGCGTCGAGCGCGCGGCAGCGGTGCGCGATCGCTCCAGCCGAAGCGCTCGGCACCCAACCGGTAGCAGTCTCGCAGTGCCTTGGTGGAGAACGGCTTTCCGTCAGCGGGGTTGACCTCGGCGTAGTTCTTCAACCGGAGCGCCAGCGGGTCCATGCCGATGTCCGCCGCCAGCTCGTCCATCGCCACTTCCAGTGCATGCATGCCGTGGGCAGCACCCGGCGCGCGCATGTCAATGGGGGTGTACTGGTCCAGGTCCACCAGCTTGTAGCCCAGGTGCACGTTGTCGCAGGCGTACAGCTGCCCGCTCCAGTTGACCACTACTTCCACGTAATCTTCGAACCGTGACGTCTCGGCCACCGCGTCATGCGAAATGGAGCGCAGCGTGCCGTCCGCGTCGGCCGCCAGCTTCACCCGCTGCACGGTTTCAGGGCGGTGGCCAAAGGTGAACATCTGCTGCCGGGTCAGCACCACGCGGACTGACCGTTCCAGCGCCAGGCTGCCCATCACGGCCAGAGGCAACTGGTACTGCGGGCGCAGCCCGGAACCGAATGCGCCGCCGACATAGGGGTTGCGCACGGTGACCTTTTTCTTTGGCAGGCCAAACACCTGCGACACGTACCAGCGGCTGTTCTGCGAGCCCTGGGTCTTGTCGTAGATGGTGAGGTGGCCGTCGGCGTCGCGGATCACCGTGCTGGCGAACAGCTCCATCGGGTTGTGGTGTTCCACGCCGTGGTAGAAGTCGGCCACCACCTGGTGGGGTGCGTTGGCGAAGGCTGCGGTCGGGTCGCCCTTGTCCTTCGGTGGTGCGGAAAAGCCGGCCTTCATCTTGCGCGGCTCGCGCGCCCGGCCCATGGCGGCGAGCAGGTTGGTATCGTGTTCTTCCACCTCGTAATGCGTTTCGACGCGCCCGGCCGCTTCCCGCGCGGCCTCGAACGTCTCGGCCAGCACCAGCGCAACCGGCTGGCCGCTGTAGCGCACTACGTCGTCGTACAACGCACGGAAGGGTTTGCCGGCGGGGGCGGTCATGTCCTTGTAGAACAGGCCGTTGCCACGCATGTGCGGGCGGTTGAGATGGGTGATGATCTTCAGCACCCCGGGCACGGCCTCGGCTTCCTGGAGACTGAAGCCCAGGATGCGACCCTTGGCGATGGTGCTGTTGACGGCGACGCCGTAGACAAGGTCCGTCGCGGGCCATTCGGCCGCGTAACGCGCCTGGCCGGTGACCTTGGCGCGGCCGTCGATGCGCGGGGTGCCGGTGCCGGTGGGTACATGGCCAGTGCCGGGTATGGCGACGGGAGGCTGCAGTGGCAGGTTCATGCGGCATCTCCCTGATTGATGACTGTGCCCTTCGCTGCGGTTTCGAGCGCGCGCACGATGGCGCGGTGCGCCAGCGGAATCTTGAAGGCGTTCTGGCCCTGCGAGACCGCGCCTTTCAACAGGCGATCGGCCGCGAGCGCGAAAGTGGCCGGGGACGGCTTCGCGCCGGCCAACAGCGATTCCGCTTCCAGGCTCCGCCACGGTTTGTGTGCGACCCCGCCCAGCGCCAGCCGCGCGCTACGGACGTTGCCGTCTTCGTCAAGATCCAGTGCTGCCGCTACGGACACCAGCGCAAAGGCGTAGGACAGGCGCTCGCGGATCTTCAGGTAGGCGCTGTGCGCGGCGTACTGCGTGGCAGGCGGCAGTTCGATGCGCAGGATCAGTTCGTCGGCTTCCAGCGTGCTGTCGATGTGCGGGATGTCGCCCGGCAGCCGGTGGAAATCGAGGAACGGAATGCTGCGCTCGCCGCGCACGCTGGCCACGTGCACGGTGGCGTCGAGCGCCGCCAAGGCCACGCACATGTCGGAAGGGTGGGTGGCGATGCAGTGCTCGCTGGCGCCCAGGATGGCGTGGTGGCGGGTGAGGCCGCCGATGGCCGAGCAGCCGCTGCCCGGCTCGCGCTTGTTGCACGGCGTGGCACGGTCGTAGAAATAGGTGCAACGGGTCCGCTGCAGCAGGTTGCCGCCGTTGCTGGCCATGTTGCGGATCTGCGGCGAGGCGGCTGCCAGCATGGCGGCTGACAGCAGCGGGTAGTCGCGCTCGACCAGCGGGTGCCAGGCGGTGTCCGCGTTGCGCGCGGTTGCGCCCAGGCGCAGGCCGCCATCGTCGCGCCGTTCGATGGTGTCGAGCGGCAGCCGGTTCACGTCGACCAGCGTCTCCGGAGTCATCAGCTGCAGCTCCATCAGGTCGAGCAGGTTGGTGCCGCCGGCAATGAAGCGGGAGTCGTCCCCCGCGGTGGCCATGGTCTGCAGGGCCTGCCGGATCGACGAGGCGCGTTCGTAGGTGGCGGGGATCATGCCGGCACCGTCCCGGGCACCCACTGCTTCGGCGTGGCGGCATCCTGCGTTGGCGCGATGCCGGCTACCGACATCACCGCTTCAGTGATCTGCGGATACGCGCCGCAGCGGCAGATGTTGCCGCTCATCAGTTCGCGCACCTGATCCCGGCTACACGCCTTGCCTTCGTTGATCAGGCCCTGCGCGGAGCAGATCTGTCCGGGGGTGCAGTAGCCGCATTGCAGTGCATCGCAGGCGATGAAGGCCTGTTGCAGTGGGTGCAGGGCGTCGCCGTCGGCAAACCCTTCGATGGTCTGGATTTCGGCACCGTCCTGCATCACGGCCAAGGTCAGACAGCTGTTGATGCGGCGGCCATCCACCAGCACCGTGCATGCGCCGCACTGGCCGTGGTCGCAGCCCTTTTTGGTTCCGGTCAGCTGAAGCCGTTCACGCAGCAGGTCGAGCAGGCTGACCGTGGACTCCACCTGGAGCGTTTGCTGCTCGCCATTGACGGTGAGGCTGAGCGGGTACAGTACGCGCGGACCCGGGGAAGGGCGGGGCGGCGGAGTAACACGGGGTGATGCGACAGGCTCGCTCATGGCAGTTCCGGCTGGGGCGATTCGCCCTACGGTGTGCCATGGGTTGTCTAGTCAGGGTGCACGGTTGATGCAGGTGGCGCGAAGGCGGTCACATTCATCCGCCTCCGCCGCGCACGACGCGCTTTCGATACTCCCGCACGTTATCCCCGCGGATCCGCGTCTCCTTCGTACCGTTGTTGGTGTCCACCTGCCGGTCCGAGCCGGTCACCGGCTTGGCCTCCACCGTGGTTTCGCGTTCGAACGCATGCGACTTGTCGGTATTGCGGTAATACCGGTACAAGCCCCAATACAACGCCGTTGCGCTGGCGGGGCCAGCCAACAGCAACCAGAGTCCACTATCGTCGCTCATGAGGCCGCTACCAGGAACCAGAGGGTGATGGCTTCAACAATCGTGCCGGTGGTGAGCGCGGCCAGCAGCAGTTTCCACTGCTGCACCGGCACGCTGCCCATGGTTTCACCGGTACGCCCGTTGACCGCGATGTAATGCAGCATGCCGCCGTTGCGGCCGGGCTGGTGGTACGAGTACAGCCACACCGGCAGGTACATGGAGACCCAGCGCGAGCCGTGCACGTCCACCTGCTCAGTCTCCCAGCGCACGCCACGGTCATAGCGGCGTACCGAGCCTTCCACCTGCGAGCGGGCGATGGACAGCAGCTGGTCTTCAAGCCGCGGCTTCATCTTCTCCACATCCAGGTTGCGCTTTTCCGAGCTGAAGCCCAGCAGGTACGAGGCGTTCCACTTCAGCGCGTTCTTGGTATCAAACGGCAGGATCGTGTTGATGATGTTGTTGGTGTTGGCCTTGATGTCCAGATTGCCACGCTCGGCAGAGGATTCCATGGGCAGGTCGTCCACGGTGAAATCCACCGACCGCTCCACCTGGTACACGTCCGCGTCGTAGTAAGTCTTCTTCTTGTCACCCTCGCCCCGCGTGTACTGGCGGGTCTGGATCTCGCCCTTGCCGGTCACGCTGGCGCTGACGTTGCTGTCCACGATCATGTACGGCATGTACACGCCGACCACGTTTTCCGGGGTGAACTGGTCCTTGAACGCCTTGAGCGCGAACAGCCGGCGCTTGTCCACGAACTGGCGGATGCGCGAAACCGCGTCGTCCTTGCTGATCCGGAACGGCAGCACCGCGTCGGGCACCGCGCCGTTGGCGACCTGCTCGTTGACCCCGAACACATGGCGGCACCAGTGGCAGCGTGCGGTCATGGTGGTTTCGGTATTGATGGTCACTTCCGCACCGCAGCCGGTGCACTTGAAGCTCATCAGGCTGGCCGTGCCGGCTTCGATGTCGCGTGCGCCCGAAGCGATGATCGTGCCACGCAGCTGGTCCAAGCCTTCGCCCAGACTATATTCCTGTTCAACCGAGGCGCCGTGCCATTCGTGACGGCAGAACTGGCAGATCAGCACGTCGGTGCCGAGCTTGAGCCGCACGTCGGTCGAGCCGCACTTCGGGCAGCGGTTCAGGCCGTCCTTGAGCTCTTCGGCACGGGTGTCGAGGGCGACCGGATCCGGCGCCTCGATCTCGGCGCGGATCGGGTCGGGCAGGGTGGCCGGGTCGAGCGGAAAGCTGCCCGGCAGCGGCGGTACGTCACGCGGCGAGCCGGGGCCGGTATCGGCCTCCGGCAACGGCGGTGGAGCCCCGGGCAACGGGGGCGGGGTTCTGGGGTCGGACATGGGTCTGTAGTGTCCGCCTTAGAGACCCAGCGCCTTGGCCTTGAGCGCGTCGTAGTCGGCCTGGGTGATCAGGCCGAGGTCGAGCATTTCCTTGGCCTTGGTCAGCTTGGCCACCGGGTCGTCTGCAGCCGGCGCGGCGGGAGCGGAAGGCGCAACCGGCTGCTGCAGCGAACCAATTCCTCCCATCATGCCCGAGGCCATGCCTACGCCCATGATGCCGGCCGCGCCGCCGTTCTCGCCAGCGGACTGGATGCCCTGCGCAACGCTGGCCTGCAGGTTGGAATTGCCACGCCCACCGGACAGCGCATCGGCACGCTGCACGGTCTTGAGCAGCTCGCGGGTGTTGGCGTCGTATTCGATGGAGACAATGGCGGTCTTGACGATGGCCAGGCCGCGGTCAGACTTCCACTGGTAGCCCTGTTCCACCGCAGCGGAGAGGCTCTGGGCGAAGCCCAGCGAGTCCTGCTGCAGCTTGGTGATGCGGTTGCCCTTGCCGGGATCGTTCGTATACAGGCTGAAGGCAGGTGCCAGTGAGCCCACCACTTCATTGAAGAGCTGGGTGGCAGCTGCGTTGTCCATGTCGGTGAAGTCGAACACCTTGCCGGGCTGCAGGTAGCTGGCCGGCACGAAGTTCTTCACGAACAGGATCGGGTCGACGATCTTCAACGTGTACGAGCCGCGCGTGACCGCGCCGACCTGGGTGTTGAGGAAGCCGTCGTCCCAGTAGATTTCCGACTGGGTGCCGAAGCGGTTGTCCGGCAGTTCCTTCAGCGAGACGAAGAACGCCTGCTGCTGGCCGCCCGGCTGGCCGCCGAACTTGAAGCGCTCCCAGCTCTGCTTGATCAGCGGGGTGACGATGCCGTCGCCGGCGAAGATCGACTGCGAATTCAGGTCATCCGAACGCCATTCATAACCACCCGGCTCGGCCACGAAGCCGGTGATCGCGCCGTCCTGGAACAGCAGCAGGCCGTAGCCTTCCGGCACCACGATCTTCGAGCCATTGGTGATGATGTTGGACGAGCCGCTGGTGTTGGACCCGCGCCCTGCGTTGGTGCCCTGCGGCACCGCCGCGAACAGCGCCGCAGTAGCCGGCAGCCCAGCCGGGACGGTGTAGAAGTCCTTCCACTGGTCGGCCAGCACGCCGCCCACTGCACCCTTGACTGCTTGAATGAGACCCATGACCCGCTCCCTGCGATCCAAGGACGGGCGGGGTGCCCGTCACGATGGACCGACTATAGCAGCGAGGGGTGGGGTGGAGATGGGCGTTTCCGGCAGGGGCGGGCGGATTTCCTGACCGCAGCGCACCCACGCTTGCGGGTCAGAACCTCCGTAGCGCTGTACCAACTGCTGGATAATCGGCGATAGTGATGGCCGCCTGTAACCGACTAATTATTTGGAGCGGGGCCGATGGATGAAACAAGCCTTCATGCATCGGTGAGTGGCAGGGGAGTACCGATGGGAGCGTGCTGCTCCTGATGTTGCTTTGAGGGATGCCGACTAGACCTGGTGAAGCTACTCATGACTGCGTCAAAACAGTTTCTTGAACTCAGTGATTTCCTCGCGTTCTCTGTCTGGATGCAAGATAGGGATACGGAAGTCTATTCGCCTGTCATCACTCTTGATGAGCAGATAGAGAGTATCGATGACCTTTTCTTTAGAGTTCGGATCACCACCGCGCAGGGATTTCAATTCGATGGATGCGTGAATGGCATGGGTGACGTAGGGATGGGGATTTTCGCGAATGGAAAGATGTACCCAGTCAATTCGAACTTCCCAAAGTTTTCAACTGAAAGTCTTGCAGAGCTTTCAGCCGACGATCCTGCACTTGGACTGCCAGAGGCGTCGTCACTCTTTCCGCTTCGATTCACTACCATCATCGAGAGGGATCCGATACGGGAGTTCTCAGGTGAGATTGATTTCCGTCGAAAATGAGGTTGGGTGACGTGAGGGCCGCGTAATGAACAGAGATGGTGGCTCCCTGTTTGCGTTCTATGAAGTCGTAGAGGTGATAGCGGGAAGGTCGATGACTGGCGCTATAGTCGGGTGGAGAGGGGCTGTTCTGGGTATGGCTCGGAATGACGAGACCGGCACGTGGTCCTACTCGGTCCATATGATGGAGAGTGGCGAAAGTTGGAGTCTCAGGGAGAGTGAGCTCATCGCAACAGGCTCACACATGACCAGGGGCGATTTCTATGACGGCTCCTCTATCAGGGTGCTGACAGACCCGGAAACGGGTGAGGGAAATCTGTCCGAACCGTGAGGGCTGACCGGCTGCGGCCCGGAGGCGCGGCCAGTTTCACGGAAGTCGAAGAAGGGCCTTCAGGCGAAAGCCCAAGGTAGGATCAGGGAAGATCACACTTCATCTTGCCGTCAACGTAGTACGGCTTGGGTACGTCGGGGTTGTCGCTGGTCTTTTCGAACACCACTTCGAAGGAGGCCGCGTCGGGCGTACCCTTGCGGTCGGTGCAGGCGTCCTGGAGCTTTTTCTTGACTGCGGCCAGTCCCGCGTCGCGATTCGCACCCTCGGCGCTGTTGGTCAGGTTGGCGACTTCGGCGAAGGCGAGGGCACTGGTGCCCAAGAGGCATGCGGTGAGAACGGCAGCGTAACGCTTCTTCATTGCTACTCCTTTGCAGTGTTCGTTAGCGCCTGTCTATCGAATCGAGAAAGGCGATTGAAACGCCGAGCGTCATGCCCGTGGCGCGTTGCTAGGATAGGCAATGCAGGTTAAGGCGCTGTCGCCGGGCCGCATGGACAGGAGTAAGCCAGGATGCAGTTCAAGGTGATGGGGTGGGTGTTGGTGGTGGTCTCGGCGTTCTTCGCCGTGGTTGGGGCTGCGCCATTCGGCGGGGGTGTGTTCTTTCCCTTGATCTCTCTACCGGTGGCTGCAGTTGTTGCATGGCGTGGGCCGGTGGTGGCGCCGCTGCTGGTGGTGGGGCTAGCGGTTCTCGGGTTCTTTATCTCAGTGATTCCGAGAGACACCCTCCTGAGAGAGTCTGGCTTCATCGCCTGGGCGGTGGGCTGGACAGTGGCTCTAGCGGTTGGGGTGCTTCGGCAGCTCACCCGCGGTGACGGTCATCGTGATGATTGAGTGCTAGAGCTGTCGCTGTCGATCAGACATGGCGTTCTTCTGCGGCCCAATGGAGAGCGCCTGGTACGAAATATGGATTTCTTGATTCGGAAGAGCTCTTCGCACTTGCCATCTTTTGAAGCACACTGCCGGCCTGTCGCCGGATCAGCAGGCTAAGATCATAACTGTGAGGTAGTAATGGCTGGCTCCATGGTTTTTTCTAATGAGAACGGCGTAGGAATGAGCACGTTTCAATTCAGGTGTTTCGCACGCCTTGTGCGTGACGCGTTCCTGCCTGCAGAGCAGGATGTTCTCGAGGAGGTGTTTGATCCATTTGACGGGGGAGCCTTGAACTACCTGTACGCAGCCGATCTGGACGGTGACAAGTACTTGATCCTTTGTGGGGCGATCAACCGAGCGCATGTTGCAGGTAGGGAGAGCGGGGGCGAACTGGTCGATGAAGGGCTGTGGGCGGAAATATTTGACGCGATGGCGGCAGATTCCAGATATCAGAAGTAGGATGTGCACGAGGAAGTGTTCAGCCCCCATGGCGAGGGTGGGCTGTACTTCCTCTCTTCGACGGAGTTGGAGGCCTACAATTTCTTGGCCTTCTGTCGTGCCAGTGAGAGAGCCTATTCCGCAAGCCGCGACGGCGGGTTCGTACTGGATGGTAAGTGGTTGTGGGTAGAGATCCTCGACGCGATGAGGTGTGATGCTCGATATCCGCGGTAATGGGCCAGAGCTACTCTTCGGGGGAGATGTCCTCAACACCTTTGATTTCTGAGGTCTTGAAGTTCATCGGACAATTCATTCTTCATATGTGAGTGAAATGGCAGGGACAATCTTTGTAACGTATGAAGAAGGTGTCGCGCTCAGCTCGATCGTGTTTGATCGGTTAAGTGATGCCATACGGTGTCATTTCGGAGCCGGTGAGAGGGCCGTTGCCGCGCAGGTATTTTGGCACCATGACGAGGGTGGAATGTCAGCAATCTCCGCTGATGGACTGCGTCCGGATGAATTTGCGGCTTTCGCCCGAGCCGTGAGAGGTGCACACAAGGAAGCCCGGACTGCTGATGATTTCTCGCTCTATAAGGAGTACTGGGATGAGCTTGAAGGAAGGATTGTTATGGATCCAAGGTATGATTCAGCTGCGGTACCATGAGGAAGGGATTGGATGCCGTTCTTGATGCGTTCGAGCCCGGTCATTATCGCTGTTCTTTCGATTGTGGAGAATGATCTTGCGCAAGCTCGAGCCCAGAGACCTGATGGTCTTGCTTAGATATTTCGACGTTAATGGGCTGAGTGACAGGGAGGCAGACCTGATTGCCGGGGTGGACATCGAGGATGACGTACAGCTGGCACGTTTGATGAGGGATTGGCTGAGACCGAATTTTCTCGCATGGAACAGGGTAGGGCGCGATGATATGTTGGAGGTCCTTAGAGCGTCCGAGTACTGGTCAACGGCAGAGTTGGAGCACGTCTTCTCCAGGATTCAGCTTCCCTCTGGGCAGCAGGTATCGGATGTTGATAGATTCGTCCAAGCAATGAGGGTTGAGTTGGATGACTCTGGAGAGGAATGAACGCTGGTGCCACATATTTTTTGCCGGCCGAGCACGCCCAGATCGGCTTGCGTTCGTTCGTGCCGAATGGTAGCGCTGTTCTAAGACGACGTGGAGTCCCCGAGTGCAATCCATGATTACGTTCATTGCTTCAGTCTACGAGCACTCACCGGGATATTTCCGGAGTACCTACTACTGTGTAGGGCCGGATGACAGCTATTGCCGTGCAGTGAATCTAACAGTTCTGTCGCTGATCACAGAACTTGACCAGGAACAGTTGGAGGAAGTGGCTCACTTGCTCGACACGATGGAAGACCCGGGGCGCGAGCCATCGGGAACTGGGTGGGCGAACTGGGGTTACAACGTGGTCGCGATCTGGCTGGATCCGCCCGTAGCCAAGCCAGGGTTTGCATGCTTTACCAATGACATCTACCCGGAGCTCGATGTAGGAGGAGAGCCGCCGCAGTTTTCCCACGCGCAACTCTCCACCATATTGAATCACTGGAGGTGCTTCCTGGCAGAGATTGCTGTGCATGGCATGCAGGCGATGTCCGGAAGGAAACTTGAGACTTCATTCAACGACGATCATGACATTCGCTAACGAGAGTTGCAGAGCTGCGCCTTAAAGTCACCGGTAGGCGCAAGGCTTCGTCACCTTGAAGATTCTAGAAGGTGCCGGGACGTTGAGATCCCAAGCCGTGGTGTGCATGTCGCGGCATGGACGTGCGCTCCGCAGGCTACATTCTCCTTGCATCGGGAGGCGATCGGTATGGAGCAGGATCTACTCGTTGATTCAACACTGATGTACCGATTGTTCGCAAGCTCTGAGGGCGCCATTTGCCTCGACGTTATAATGGGTGGTATCGCAATGTATGAAGTGACCTTCGTGCTCTCCGAGGCTGAGCTGAGGGAGTGCGCGGCGCGAGGCAAAAGCTACTTGGATGATCTGTCATACGCTGCCTCAAGGAGCCCGAGCTTACATCCTTGGCATAGCTCTCCTCTCATTTGCCTTAATGCGGCGCGCAGTTGTCCCTCTCCGCATACTTGTTATATATATCAAACAGGACAAGGATGAATATGCAAACTGAAGTTCCCAAGCCGAAATGGCGTCCAAGCGTCGTGCCTGCGCGCGAATGGACGATGTCGCATCTGCGCAAGTACTTGGGTGGTCGCGCGTTTACGCTTTACTCTCACGGGACCTGCGTGGTCTGGATTGGCGATGGGGAGCTCGGTGTTACTGAGGCAAATGAACGACTCCGTGCGGTCACTCTTCAAGACCCTGATTTCAGGGTTCAACGCCATGAGGACGGGAATTGCCTGGTCACCTTCAAAGGGGGGATTGGCGGCGTCATGTCGGGCGAACTTCTTCAGGCCAACCTTGCCGGGCTTCGACAGCACGCAGTCACACAAGGCATGCTTCCTGGCGAAAGACTGGTGACCCACCACGCCGACAAGGAATCCGAGCTGGACATGATCGCAGGCTTGTACGTGAGAGCACGACTTTACCTCGATGTGAACGATCTCGAAGTTGTAGCGTCCGCGGTTTGATTGGGGCTGATTCAGTGCGCGATGCGGCTGCGGCTGTGCCAAGCGCTCAGTTGGAGGGCGGACGCTCTCGCCGCCGACGCTCGTAAAGCTTCATGTCGGCCCGATTGATGGTGTCGGCTACGGTCTCCGAAGGGCGATTGATAGCGCAGCCGCCGGAGAAGCGGATGGGGGAGAGGTAGGCGCGGTCCTGGTACTCGGTCTCCAGTGCCTGCAGGCGTTCCAACGTGGCGCCCGGTACGAACACAAGGAATTCGTCGCCGCCGAGTCGCACCACCACTTCGCCTTCCTGCAGCGGTTCGGACATGAACGAGACGAAGTCCACCAGTACAGCGTCGCCATGCGCATGGCCCTGCGTGTCGTTGATTTCCTTGAAGTGGTCCAGGTCGAACACCAGGCAGCCCCAGGCTTCGGGCTGGTTTTCGGCAAGCTCGGCGAGGTAGCGGCGGTTGAAGGAGCGGGTGAGCGGGTCGCGGATGGACAGTTCCATCAGCTGACGCTCCTGCAGGTGCTGGGTGGTGATGTCCTGCGCGTGCCCGAGTACGTACTGCGGGCTGGCTTCGGTGTCGAGGATGTTGTGATACGCCCAGTAGCGGCGCGAGCCGTCTTCGGCCAGCAGCTCCATTACGCCTGAATCGCTCTGGTTCTCGGCGATGCGCTGCAGGTATTCCTGCAGCAGATGTTGCCGCTCTTCGGGAATGATCTCAGCCAGCGAATGACCGACCAGCTCCGATTCAGGCCGGTCCAGCGAGGCGGAGGCGGCCGGATTGACGGAGGTGATGATGCCGTCCAGCGTATGCGTGCAGATCAGTCCCAGGCTGTGCTGGAACAGCCGGCGGTAGCGCGCCTCGCTTTGTGACAGTGCCTCGCTGGCCTGTCGTTGCTCGGCCATCCGGTTCAGCAGGCTGGCGCGCTGCTCCATGGCGAAGGCGGCGACCTGTGCCAGCCATGCCAACGCTTCACGCTGGCCCGCGCTGGCCTGGCCCGGCGCGGTGTCGAGCAGGCACAGGGTGCCGATCCGGTTGCCGCCCTGTACCCGGATCGGTGCGCCCAGGTAATGACGCACGAAGGGCGGCCCCTGCACGATAGGGTTGTCGGCAAACCGGGGATCCTCGCTGGCGTCCTGCACCTCCAGCACCATGTCCGACTGGATCGCCCAGGTGCAGAAGGAGATGTCGCGGGCGGTTTCCGACGCGGCATCGATGCCCACCAGCGACTTGAACCACTGGCGGTTGCCGTCGATCAGCGAAATCATCGCGATCGGCATCCCGGTCATGGCGTGGGCTGCACGGGTCAGGGCGTCGAAGAATGGCTCCGGGTCGGAATCCAGAATCCGCAGGTACTCCACTGCAGCTTGACGCTCGCGTTCGGTCACTGCACGCCTCCACAGCCTGTTACGGCGCAGCCCTCCGCTGCGACTGTCCCATCCTAGGTTTCTCCCGGGCAGGGTCCGGTGAAACTGGCGGGGAGAGAAGTGGGGTCGTGGTTCCATTGTGTGGTATGAGGGACCCAGCGTGATGTTATAGTGTTACATCCACTGCCTATTCATAACGACAGTCCTTGATGAAGATCCATGCCTTGGTGGCCGCCACTGCCGCCATCCTGTTCGCGCCCCAAACCCGCGCCCAGTCGTCCGACTCCGCCCTCACGCTCGGCAAGGTCGACGTACACCAGCACACCGAAGGCCAGCTCACGGCCCATCAGGTGCTGACCTCGGTGGATGTGCTCGGCGCCGACCAGATCGAGGACAAGAATGTCTCGCAGAGCTGGGAGCTGCTCGGCCAGATGCCCGGGATCCAGCTGACCGAATTCCGCCAGGGCGCCGAGTCGGGCAAGGTCAGCTTCCGGGCCTTCAATGGCGAGGGCTACCTCAATGCGATCAAGACCCTGATCGACGGCGTGCCCAGCAACGTCAACAGCGGCAACCAGCGCTTCATCGACATGCTGTTCCCGCTGGAGATCAGCTACATCGAAGTGGTGCGCGGTACCAACGACCCGCGCTATGGCCTGCACAACATCGGCGGCAATGTGAACTTCGGTACCCGCCAGGGCGGCAACTACACCGACGGCCGGCTCAGCTACGGTAGCTACAACACCCGCGACGCACAGCTGGCGGTCGGCCGCGAGAGCAACGGCGTCGCGCAGAACTACTTCTTCGGCACCCAGGCCTCCGACGGCTATAGGGACCACGACACCTCGCGCAAGTACGCGCTGGGCGGGAAGTGGTTTTATGGCAGCCTGGACGATGGCATGCGGGTCGGGCTGACCGCTCGCACCTACCATCAGGAAGCAGACGAGCCGGGTTTCATGACGGCGGAAGAACTGCGTACGGACCGCCGTGGCTCGCAGCTGCGAAACGCCAATGACGTCGACGAGCGCGACATGCGCCAGATTGGCGTGCACCTGGACCTGAAGCTGGCGGACAACCTGTTCCTGGGCAGCAAGCTCTATTACAACCGGTACGAAGACGACCGCAAGGTCACCTTCAGCGACCTGCCGACCGGCAACGCGCCGCGCCAGCGACGGGTATGGGATGAAAAGCAGACCGGCATGCTGACCACGTTGACCTGGCAGCCAGCGGACACCCTCACGCTGGAAGGTGGGCTCAACTACGAGCATCAGGACAACGGCTATATCCGCGAGCGTTTCAGCTACGCAGAGCCCACCGACTTCTCGGCACCGCCTGCGCGGGTGCAGAACAACGACCGCCACACGTTCGACAACTGGGGTGCATACGCGCAGGCGATCTACCAGCCCATCGAAGCGCTGAAGATCGTGCCGGCGTACCGGGTGGACCGGTTTGATGGCAATACGCAGTTGCAGGGTGGCGTGACCGGGCCGTTGCAGCGCTACGGCACCATCGGGCAGCCAAAGCTCAGCGTGGTGTATGCCTTCACCGACACGGCCAATGTGTACGCCAACTGGGGTCGCACCTTCCAGGTGCTGACCGGTTCGACGCCGCCGGCGTACCTGACTCCCGGCCAGGATCCGATGGGCGCTTCCACCAACACCGGCATGGAGCTGGGCATGAAGTTCAGCCCCTTCGCGGGCAGCCAGGCGCGTGTTGCGGTGTGGCAGCAGGACGCGGCCAATGAGGTGTCCAATATGCCGGCCACTGGCACCACCGTGACGTTGGGCAAGACTCGGCGGCGGGGCGTGGACGCGCAGGTCAGTGCCAGCTTGGGCGAGCGCTGGACAGTGTGGGCGTCGCACGCGTACCAGGAGGCGAAGATCGAGCGGGATAACCGCGATGCGAGTCTGTCGCTGGAGGGGCGTGAGGTGGCGGCCACGCCGCGTTACATCAGCAACATCGGGGTGGATTTCCAGGCGACCGAGGCGTTGCAGTTTGGGCTGCAGGGCAGGGCGCAGGGGGATTATTACCTGGAAGAGCGCAATGTGGCCGGCAAGTATGGCGGCTTCGCGGTGTTGGATCTGAGTGCGCGGTATGACATCAGCCCGCGCTGGAGCGTGGATGTGCAGGTGAAGAATGTGACGGACCGTGAGTACGCGTATGCGTGGTACGACAGCTTCTTCTGGGAGCAGCCGCAGCCGATGTTTTCACCGGCTGCAGGGCGATCCCTATACCTGGCAGTCAACATGAAACTGTAGTGCCGGCCGCTGGCCGGCTCCTCGGGGAATCCGGCATCGCCTGGAGCCGGCCGGCGGCCGGCACTACGTATTCCGGTGCCGTCAGAAACGGGCAGTTGCACCGACAAAGAACGTGCGCGAGCCTGTGTCGTAGCTGTTGCCGTCGTCGATGGTGGAGACATCACCGGCATTGAGCACGCCTGCACGCAACGTCAGGTGCTCGTTGACATCGAACCCGGTCACCAGGTCCCACGTGGTGTACGCCTTGGCGAAGGTCGGGCTGGTGCTGGAGACCAGCTGCTCACCCACATGCTGCGCGCTCAGGTTCAACGACCACGCGTCGGTGACCTGCCAATCCAGCGAGGTATTGGCAGTCAGCTTCGGCACCACCAGCAGGTTGGCACCGGTCGTGCGGTTCTTCGACTCCAGCATGCGGGTGGCGTTGGTGGTCCAGCTCAAACGCTCATGCAGCGGAATCGTGACGCTGGCTTCCACGCCGCGGGTGCGCGCCTCCTGGATGTTCTGCGCGACCGTCCACCAGAAGCCGTTGACGAAGCTGGAGTCGAACCCGGCGATGTCACGCAGCGGCACCTGTTCGATCTTGTCGTCGAAGTCGGTCAGGAAGTAGGTGGCCGAGGCCGACCAGCCGCTTCGGTCGAAACCAACGCCCAGCTCGTAGTTGGTGCTGGTTTCCGGTTCCAGGTTCGGGTTGCCGGTCATGTAGCAGCCGGTGGTGCCGTCGGCGCTGACCGAGCGGTTGGTCCAGCCTTCCACGGTCAGGCTGCGACAGCCGTTGCCGCCGGACTGGGTGGCCGCACCGGCGCTGCCCTGTTTGAGGTTGGGGGCGCGGAAGCCCTGTGACACGCCACCCCGCACCGTCCACGCGTCGGACGGGTGCCACACCCCGTAGATGCGCGGACTCAGGTTGCCGTCGTAGTTCTCGGTGTTGTCCCAGCGCAGGCCCAGGGTCAGGGTGAAGCGCTCGTGCAGGGTGATGTGGTCTTCGGCGAACAACGCCCAGGAGTCGGCCTCATTGGTCGGGCTGATCCGACCGGTGCCGCTCCAGGTCACCGGTACGGTGCCGATGGTGTCGGTGTTCTGCAGCTCTTCGCGCTTCCACTGGCCGCCCACGTTCAAGCTGTGCTCGAAGCCCCAATGGAAGCCGGTGGCGAACGCGGTGTCGAACACGGTTTCCTTGGAGTGGTTGCCCACCGCGCTGCCCTTGTCCTCGTAATCGTTCTGGGTCAGCGTGGTCTTGGAGGTGCTGGTGTCGCCGTAACGGCCGTCGTGGGTGACCACGTAACCGGTGTGCACCAGCTTGGAGAGGCCCCATGCGTTTACATTGCCGGCGCCACTGTTGCGCTGCACGCCGTGCGAGGCTTCAAAACCCAGCATGTGGTCGCCGTTGATCGCCCAGTTGAGCAGGGCGTTGGCATTCTCCGCCTTGTTGCCCGGGGTCTGGCTGCGGCCGCGGTCGGATTCGCGGTCGGTGACGTTGGCGCCCACGCGCAGCCCCAGGTTGTCAGTCAGCGGGCCACTGAACAATCCGCCCATCTGGGTGGTGTTGCCGCGCGACTTCGCATCGGGCTTGCTGTAGTTGTAGGTAACCGAGCCACCCCATTCGGTGCCGATCTTGCGGGTGATGATGTTGATCACCCCACCCATGGCGTCGGAGCCATACAGCGACGACATCGGGCCGCGCACCACTTCGATGCGCTCGATCATGTCCGGCGACAGCCAGTTGAGGTCCTGCGGGCCCAGGTCGTCGCGGTAGTTGACGCCGGCCGAATTGCCCTGGCGGCGACCGTCGATGAGGATCAGGGTGTACTGCTCGGGCAGGCCGCGCAGGCGGATCTTGGACTGCGCGCCGGAGAGCGCATAGCCACCGGTCACGCCGGGCACGGTGCTGAGCAGCTGGCCGATGCTGCTGACCGGCTTGCGCTCGATCTCCTGGCGGGTGATGACGCTGATGCTGGCGGGCGCGTCGCGGATCCACTGCTGGGCGCCGGTGGCGGTGACCACGACGGTGTCGAGGTCCCTGGTGTCGGCAGCGGCTTCGCCGTTGGCGTGGGCCTGCGAGGACAGGGCAAGGGCGATGGCGGCAGTGAGTGCGGCCAGGGAATGGGCAAGCGTGGGGGATGAAACATGCATCGAGAGCAAACTCCTGGGTTAAAGGGTCCGCTGGCGATGGCTGGGACGTCCGTGTACGTGTTTATGAAAACGTTAACAATCGTATCACGAACCATTCGCATTTGACACATTGCGACAGGTTGTCACGCGGCGTGTGGCCGGGCATTGCCCGACCACACGCGCGGCGTTACCAATCGGTAGGCACGTAATCCTTCAGGAACTGGCCCCACACGTGCTCGCCGGTATTGAAGCCATGGATGATCGGATCGACGATGCGCGCAGCGCCGTCCACGATATCCAGCGGCGGGTGGAAACGCTCTTCCTCCACTTTGCGCTTGGCGATCTCCGCCACGTCCTCGTCGGTCACCCAGCCGGTATCCACGCTGTTCATGTGGATGCCGTCGCCGTGGTAATCGGCGGCCGAGGTGCGCGTCATCATGTTCAACGCGGCCTTGGCCATGTTGGTGTGCGGGTGGCGGGTGGTCTTGAAGTTGCGGTAGAACTGCCCCTCCATCGCCGACACGTTGACGATGTGCTTGTCGTGCTCGGGCGAGCGCAGCATCAGCGGCTTCAGGCGCGCATTGATGATGAAGGGTGCAACGGCGTTGACCAGCTGGGTTTCCAGCAGCTCCACCGACGACACTTCGTCCAGCTGCAGGCGCCACGAATTGCGACCGCGCAGGTCGACCTGCTGCAGGTCCTTGTCCAGCTGCCCTTCCGGGAACAGATGCTGCTGGCCCAGCAGTTCGTCGGCCAGCAACGGTACCTGCGAGAGCTCGGCGGCGCGGGTCAGGCCATCGGCACCCAGCAGGGCGGCGTCCTTTACTGCGAGTGCGGACGCTTCCGCGCCCAGCGCCAGCATTTCCGAGCTGCGCAGGCCTTCGTACTGGCCGACCAGCTTGCGGATGGTTTCCGGCAGGTCCTGGCTGGCCACGGTTTCACCGGCCATCATGTGCGCGTAGAACTGCGGCGGGCGGCGCACGGTCTGGCAGGCGTTGTTGATGATGAAGTCCAGGCGCGTGCGGGTAGCCAGCAGTTCGCTGCAGAACGCTTCCACGCTGGGCGTGTGGCGCAGGTCGAGGCCGTACACCTGCAGGCGGTGGCCCCATTCGGCGAAGTCCGGCTCTTCCGCATAGCGGGCGGCCGAGTCGCGCGGGAAACGGGTGGTGACGATCAGCTCGGCACCGGCACGCAGCAGCTTCAGGCCGGCCTGGTAGCCGATCTTGACCCGGCCGCCGGTCAGCAGCGCAACACGGCCGCGCAGGTCGGCGGTTTCGGTGCGCTTGATGAAGTTCACGTCGCCACAGCTGACGCACATCTGGTCGTAGAAGTGGTGCAGCTGGGTGTACTTCTGCTTGCACACATAGCAGTGGCGCGCTTCGGACGCGTGAACTTCTTCCGGTGCATCCGCCGCGTTCTCACCGTTGTGCGGGTCGTGCAGGCCGGCGGCGTGCGGCGGGAAGTAGTTGGGGGTCGTGAACACCGGCTTGCGGCGCAGCGTGCGGATGCCAGTGTTGTCCAGCTTGGCTTCTTCCTTGCGGATGCTCTCTTCGCGCAGGCGCACCTTGGCCTGCTGCTTGAGCTTGGCCCGGCGCTCCTTCGGTTCCGGGTGGTAGACCTGGGCCACCACCTGGTGGAAGCGCTGGCGCTCCTCTACCGGCAGCACATCCAGCAGGGTGCGGTCGACGTCGATGGCGGCGAGGAGCTCCATCGCAGCACGGATGCGGTCATCAAGGGGCGACTCGACCTGGGGCAGGGCGTCGGCGGGGGAAGAAGCGATAGCGTTCACGTTGGATCCGGGAGAGAGCGGCAGGCGGGCGTACAGCGGGCCGCTATTCTCCCTGATCCGGGGCATTCATGCAGGCGGGGCCTGAACCGCCCCGTCAGCCGGCGTCTTCGCCGTCCCGGGCCGTGGTCGGGTCGTGCGCATCCTTGGCCGCCTTGGCCTCGTCCTGCAGGTGCCTGCGCACCTTGGCCGCCTGTTCCGGGGTCACTGCGCCGGCCTGGTTGCCGAAGTCCTGGCGGATGAAGGTGGCGAGCTGGGCGATTTCCTTGTCCGACAGGCGTTCAGCGAAGCCGGGCATGCCCAGGTTGGACGGGCGCTGGGTGGTGGAAGGCAGCGAGCTGCCGTCCAGAAGGAGGCGGATCACCGAGGTCGGGTCGTCGGCCAGCACGGTCGGGTTGCCGGCGATGGACGGGAACACATTCGTGTAACCGTTGGCATCGGTACGGTGGCAGGCCGCGCAGTTGTCCACGAACAATTCCGCGCCGCGGCTGTCGTTGACGCCGGCCTGCAGCTTGCGCGCGGTGGCGTCGCTCGCGGTGTACCGGGACGGGTCATGGCCGCTGGCGGGCAGCTGCTTCAGGTACACGGCAATCGCCTGCAGGTCCTGGTCGGTGAGCTTCTGGGTGCTGTGGGTGACCACGTCGGCCATCGGCGTGCCCACCACGGCACTGTGCGCGTTGCGAGCGGTGCGCAGGGTGTCGACGATGTCCTGGGTGGACCAGCGCCCGAGCCCGTCGGCGTCATTGCCGCGCAGGTTCACCGCGTTCCAGCCGTCGATGACCTGGCCGCCGGAGAGGTAGGCAGCGCCGCTTTCATCCAGCGCCTTTTCCTGCAGCGTGAAGCCGCGCGGGGTGTGGCAGCTGCCGCAGTGGCCCAGGCCCTGGACCAGATAGGCGCCGCGAGCGAGCTGGGGGTCGCTGTAGCGGTTGGGATCGAACGCCACCGCATCGGCGTCGGGTGCGAAGGTCTTGCGCCATATCGCCAGCGGCCAGCGCATCGACAGCGGCCAGGTGATGTCTGTTGCACGGTTGGCTTCATGCACCGGCGCGATATCCCCGTGCAGGAAGTAAGCGTGCAGGGCGCGCACGTCGTCGTCGCTGACCCGGGCATAGGAGGGATAGGGCATGGCCGGATACAGCGTGCGACCATCAGCCGCGATACCGTGGCGGAGCGCGCGGTCGAAGTCGTCCAGCGAGTACGCGCCGATGCCGGTTTCCTTGTCCGGGGTGATGTTGGTGCTGTAGATGTTGCCCAGCGGCGAGGCCACCGGCAGGCCGCCGGCGAACGGCTTGCCGCCCGGCCGGGTGTGGCAGGCGGTGCAGTCGCCGGCATCGGCCAGGTAGCGGCCACGCTCTATCAGGGCGGCGTCTGCCGCAGGCCCTTCGGCCAGGACGCGCGTCCTGGTGGGGATAAAGGCATAGGCCAACGCGGCAAGCAGAACCACCAGGCCGATCACCACGATCCAGAGCAGGAGCTTCTTCATGTGCGCCTCCTCAGGCCTGGACCATCGGGCCCGGGTCGGGCAGGTACTTCTCGCGGATGGCGGTAGCCGCCCAGTACGCCAGCCCGCCAACCAGCCCGGTGGGGTTGTAGCCGTTGTTCTGCGGGAAGGCATTGGCGCCGATCACGAACACATTCGGCACGTCCCAGCTCTGCAGGTAGCGGTTGAGGGCCGACGTCTTCGGGTCCGCGCCCATGATCGCGCCACCGCAGGTATGCGTGCTCTGGTACTTGGTGATGTTGTAGTGCTCGCCGTTCTTCTTGGCGTCGCCACTCATCGACAGCGGGTTGAGCGTGCGGCTCATCTGCATGGCCTGGTCGACGAAGAACTGCGAGGCCTTGATCTCGTTCGGGTGCCAGTCGAAGGTCATGCGCAGCAGCGGCCGCCCGAAGGAATCCTTGTAGTTCGGGTCCAGGCTCAGGTAGTGCTGCCGGTAGGACATGCACGCGCCCTGGACTTCGTAATAGAAGTTGTGGCGGAAGTTGTCCGCCGCCGCCTTCTTCCAGGCGGCGCCCCAGTTCGGTGTGCCGGAGGGCACATTGATGCCACGCACCGGGCCGGCGCCAGGCTGGCGCGCCCAGACCAGGCCACCGCCGACGAAGCCGGCCTTGGCGTTGTCGAGCTGGTTGCCGTTGAGGTCATCCATGGTGGTGCCGGCGCCGCCGATGCCGATGAAGCCGTTGGCCTGCACGTCCTTGTCGAAGAACAGCACCACGCGGTTGAGGTTCTGGTACGAGTAATTGCGGCCGATGGTGCCGGTGTTGGTGACCGGGTCGTAAGCCTCGCCGATGCCGGAGACCAGCATCAGGTGCACGTTGTAGAGCTGGAACGCGCACAGCAGCACCATGTCGGCCGGCTGTTCCACCTCGCGGCCCTGCGCGTCCAGGTAGGTCACGCCGGTGGCCTTGGTCTTGCTGCTGTCCAGGTTGACCCGCAGCACCTGCGAATGCGTGCGCAGTTCGAACTTCGGGCGCTGGCGCAGGACCGGCAGGATGCAGGCATTCGGGCTGGCCTTGGAGTAGTTCAGGCAGCCGTAGTCGCTGCAGAAGCCGCAGGCGTTGCACGGGCCGAGCTGGCAGCCGTAGGGATTCACATAGGGACCGGACGCATTCGAGGCCGGAATAGGGTAGGGGTGCCAGCCCATTTCCTTGGCGGCCTTGTAGAAGAGCTCGCCGCCCAGGTAGTTCGGGTTGGGCCCCAACGGATACTCGCGCGAGCGCGAGCCTTCGAAGGGATTGCCGCCCGGCTGCACGGCGCCCTGGATCACGCCGGCCTTGCCGGAGGTGCCGCAGACCCGTTCGAACATGTCCAGGTGCGGTTCAAGTTCGGCATAGGTGACCGGGAAATCCTGGATGGTCATGTCGTCGGGGATGAAGGCCTTGCCATAACGCTGTTCCACGTTGGAGCGCAGCACCAGGTCTTCCGGCAGCGGACGGAAATGCGCGCCGCTCCAGTGGCTTCCTGCGCCGCCCACGCCAGTGCCGGGCTTGAACGAGCCCATCTGCCGGTAGGGCACTGCGGTGTCGGCGATGGAATGCCGGACCGTCACGGTCTCCTGGTTGAGGCTCTGCAGGTAACGGCGGTGCACCGAGCCTTCGAGCTCGTCGACCACCTTTGGATAGGCGAAGTCCGGCTGGGTATCGCGGTCGCCGCCGCGCTCCAGCGCCACCACGTGCAGGCCGGCGTCGGTGAGTTCCTTGGCCAGGATCGCCCCGGTCCAGCCCATGCCGACGATGACAGCATCTACTTTCGGTTTCGTGATCGCCATCGTTCAGCCCCTCCGCCCGGCCAGGTCGACCGGCGGCAGGGGATACGCCTTTTCACGCACGCCGATCCAGTCGATGTAGTCCGCGCGCATGCCGGGATAGCCGATCATCTTCCACGCGGCCATGCCCTTGTTGGCGCCGTACTTGGGATCGGCGAAGTAACCGTTCTTCACTTCACCCAGCAGGTTGGAGAAGAACAGCTTGCTGGAAATGGCGTCCAGCTCGAGCTTGCCGCCCTCGGCCGCCTTGAGCAGGGTTTCCTGCTGCGCATGGTCCAGCTGGGCGAAGGTCTTGCCGTTGAATGCGTTGCGGCAGTGGGCATCGACGGCATCGATGCCGACCTTGATGATGTCGCGCAGGGCCAGCTTGCCCTGGTAGCCGAATTCGCTGGGGGCCTCCAGGAAGGGGCCCTGCATGTACCAGATGGCACCGGCGGCGTAGGGCGTCTGCATGTGGCGGTCGAGGAACTCCGGAACACCGGACTCCACCGCACCTGGGCCGGTCTCGTCCGACGGGATCAAGCGGTCGCAGGCCGCCGTGATGAACACCCATTCGGCCGCGTTGAAGAATTCCGGGGTGTAGTCCTTGGCTGGCGCGGCGTCAGCCGGGCCGGTCTCTGTCGGGGTGCCGGGAGCGCAACCGGGGAGGGCGGCGGCAACAGGTAGCAGGGTAAGACCCTGGAAAAAGCGGCGACGGGTCAACGTCGGCCGACTCTGGTCTGCCTCGTCTTTCATGGGGTGGCTACCTGTGGGGGTGGCTGGATGAAAGAAACGAGTCTAACGGCCGCTACGCGATGAAAATGTGCATCACTTGGCCTTGCACCGACCTACACGCGAGCCAGGCTTGCGATGGCGAGGATCGCCGTCGCTGCCGTCACCAGGGTGAAATACAACCACCCCAGCGCCATGAACTTGATCGATGTCACCAGCCAGGACTGGCCATACACGCGGCGCTGCATGATCAGCAGATAGAGCGGCATCCAGACCAGGAGCAAGGTCACCGCAATGCCGATCAGGCTGCCAACGACTGGAACGTCGGGCACCTGGCCGGCGAGCAGGGTCAACAGCAGGATGCCCAGCAGGGCCACGCACAGGAAGGCGTGGCTGTACAGCGCCACCACCAGATGCTCCAGGTACAGACGGCCGCTCCGGAAGTAGAAGATCTTCAGCAACAGTGCGAACAGTGGCACCAGCACGAACAATGCCGACGGTACCGATGCGAAGAAGGCATTCACCAGCAGCTGCGGCCGCTCATTGATGCGCGGCAGGTTGAGGCGGATGATCTCGGCCTGGCCGGTGAGCCAGCGGTTGGCGAACCCCGGAAGAAAGTCGATATCAACGGGGGTGTACGCCTTGGGCGCAGCCGGGGCAGTGCCCGGTGACGCGGCGGGCGTCGCGGTAGGCGTCGTGGCAGCCGTAGAGCCGGGCAACCCGGCCAGTTCCTTGTTGCGCTGGGCGGCCTGCTTGTCGATCTTGGCAATGGCCCGGTCCATGGTGAAGCGCATCGGCTCGGGCAGGGTCCTGCGTGCGGTTTCGAGCGGTTTGATGTGCGCCAGGCGCGCCTTTTCCACCTCTTCGCTGGTGCGTGCGTCCTTGAACGCAGTGGCCACCTCCGGTGGGGCAGGCGTCTGGTCGATGAAGGTGCCGGCGTCGACGTGGACCACCAGCCGTGCCACGAAGAAGGTCAGCACCGCCACGATCACGAACAGCCGGATCGGCGGGATGTAGCGGGTGCGGTGGCCGGCCAGGTAGTCCATTGCAAGACGCCCGGGCCGCAACAGCTGCTGGAGGGTACGGAAAATCCGTCCATCCAGGTGCCAGAACGATTCGAAAACCTCTTCGATCGCGTGCCCGAAACTGCGCACCGGGCTGTGCGCCGATTGACCGCAGTGGTGGCAGAAATCCCCTTGCAGGGAGGTGGCGCAGTTCTCGCAGGCATCAAGGTGGGACGCAGTCGAATGCATCGGTGCCGGGGCCCGGGCAGGGAAGGCGCTTAACATAGCCGGGCGTCCATTGCGGTGCCAGTGCCTGCCCGGGCCCGTCGGCGAGATCAGCTCTGGTCGTCGATCGGCGCCCCGGGACCGTTGGTCATCACCGACTGGATGCCGATCTCGCGGGCGCCTGGGGAGGTGTAGGTCTCGCTGGTGCCGATGGGTTCGCCATTGGCGGCGACCAGGTTGAACATCGGCTGCCCGTTCGCGGCCGCCTTGCGCTGGTAGCGGTCGTCATAGGGGGCATTCGCACGCACCGCGGCGATGCCGGAAAGTGCATTCTGCCGGGTGGTGTACCGTTCGCTCTGCAGGATGACTTCGTTGTTGCCTGCCTTCAGTACGAAATGGAACTGCGAGCCGGCGTGGGTGAGGACATAGCGGGCGGCCACGGAATCTCCTTGCGTCGTGCCGTAGATGGCGTGTGGAATGTCCGGCTGGCAGGCGGGGTCTGTCTATCCTGTAACCGACCAGGTGAGGGACGTTGACTGCTGAACGGGCAGTGCATTCTTCACTGGTCTTGAACAAGTAGAAGTACTGACGCGCGCGGATGTGCGTATCCGCGATGCTGGGGACGAACCTTCATTTCACCAGGGGTCGTGCCCGATGTCCCTTGTCATGGCTGCTGCCGCGGTTGCCGCGCCCCCGCCCACGTACGTCCTTGCCTTGGCGGACATCTTCCTGCTGTTCTTCATCATGATCGGTCCGATCAAGGCCCTGGGCGCCTACGCCACGGCCGCCCACGGGATGGAACCCAGGCAATGGACCGCCACGGCCTGGAAAGTGTTCGGCGTTGCCCTGGTCACCACGCTGGTGGCCGGCGGCGTGGGGGGGATCATGCTGAACAAGTGGCACATTGCCCCCGCCGTCCTGCAGCTGGCCGGCGGGCTGGTGTTCCTGCTGGTAGCGCTGCAGATGGTGTTGGCCCAGTACGCCACGCCGGCTCCGCCCGGCGGCACCGCAGCACCGCCACCCCCCGCGGGCAGACTCGCGTTCCCGGTCACGATTCCTGCCTACGGCATTGCGGCGCTCATCGTACTGGTCGCACTGAGTGGGTCTGCCGATCGCTATCTCTGGATCATGGGGCTGGCGATCCTGGTGCTGGTCCTGGACCTGGTCACGATGCTCTTCATCCGCTCGATCATGAAAACGGTGGGGCAGCTGCCGCTGCAGATCCTTTCCGCAGTGCTGGGAATGTTGCAGGTGGCGCTGGCGCTGCAGCTCATTACCGGCGCCATCCGCACCATCATCCATACCTAGGTCGGCGCACATGGCACTACAGGGCAGTTTTCCCTACCTTCCGCTTTGGCTGATCACGCTCCTTCTTTTCGTGTCGCTGTTGCTTGCGCGCGAGCTGGGTGCCTGGTTGCGCACGCGTCGGCGGCGCACCGCCGGGAACGTCGATGGGAGCTCCGGCGACGGCGATGGGGTCGCGTTCTCGACGACCACCGTGCTCGGCCTGCTTGCGCTGCTGATTGGCTTCACCTTCTCCCTCGCGCTGGGCCGCTACGACGAACGTCGCACCCTGGTGCTCAAGGAGGCCAATGCACTGGGTACGACCTGGCTGCGAGCGGACCTGCTGGATCCGCAGGATGCCAACCGCGTTCGCGACATCCTGCGTCGGTACATCGACGCGCGGGTGGACTTCGCCAACGCAAAGAGCGCCCGCACCGAGGTGGACCAGTTTGCGCGCACCGTGTCGATCCAGAACGAGTTGTGGGCAGCCGTGGTGGCTGCGGTGCAGCCGTTCCGGGATACGCCGCGCGCTTCCCTGCTGATCTCCACGACCAACGAGTCCATCGACCTGTCCGCCGAGCGTTTCGCAGCGCGCCAGGACCACATTCCGCACCGCATCCTCCGCATGCTGTTCGTGTTTTCCCTGCTGTCGGCCGGGCTGCTGGGCTTTGAGCGCGCGCAGAAGCGCAGCACCACGACCTTGCTGCTGCTGCTTTTTTCGCTGGCGGTAGGGCTTGTGCTGGACCTGGACCTGCCCAGTACCGGCGCGGTGAACGTGCCGCAGGACCCGATGCTGGACCTGCAGCGCTCGGTCAATCTGCCGGTGGTTCCGGCCGGGCCAGGGGAGAGTGGGTCATGAACACGCGCGTGTGTGCAGGCGTCCTTCGCTGCGCGCTCCCTGCGCTGGTCATTGCCGCCGCCCAGGCAGGCCAAGCTCGCGCGGCCGATGCCGACGAACTGGCGAAAAAGCTCTCCAACCCGGTAGCCGCACTGATCAGCGTGCCCCTCCAGTTCAACCATGACGACGGCTACGCCAACGGTGGCCGCCGCACCACCCTGAACATCCAGCCGGTGGCACCGTTCTCGCTGTCCACCGACTGGAATGTGATATCGCGGACCATCCTGCCGGTGGCCTATCAGAAGGACGTGATCCCGGGTACCGACCAGGCCGGGATCGGCGACATCACCCAGAGTTTCTTCTTCTCGCCCAAAGAGACCGGTCCGTCGGGGGTGGTCTGGGGCATCGGTCCGGCGATCCTGGTCCCCACCGGCACCGACGACCTCGGCGCGGACACCTGGGGCGCCGGCCCGACTGTTGTGTTGCTGAAGCAGGACGCGGGCTGGACCTATGGCGCGCTGATGAACCACATCGCCGATGTGGCCGGCACCGGCTCGCGCCGCCAGGACATCAGCTCCACCTTCCTGCAGCCGTTCCTGTCGCGGGCGTACAGCGGCGGGCGCACCCTCGCGTTCAACATCGAATCCACCTACGACTGGAAAGCGAGCCAATGGACGGTGCCGCTCAATATCAGCTATTCGAAGGTTACCCGGCTGGGGAGCCAGATGATCAGCTACCAGGCCGGCGTGCGTGCGTATCTCGACGCTCCCGATGGCGGACCGGATTGGGGTGTCCGCTTCGTGGTCACGCTGCTCTATCCGAAGTAATACAAGGAGCATCGTCGTGAGCGTTGCAGGCACCGCTGCGTCCCACCTTGACACCCCGCCGCTGGAAGCGTGGCTGGTCGCGCTTACCGAGCCAGTGGTTACCGTGATCGCGCTGCTTGCGCTGATCCTCATCACGCTCGCCACCATCATCGCATTCGTCAAAATGATCCTGATGATGGCGCGTGGCGGCAACAACACGCTGCGACGCGCGATCTGGCTGGAATACGGGCGCTGGCTGGTGGCCGGCCTGACCCTGCAGCTGGCTGGAGACATCATCGAATCGGCGATCTACACCACGTGGGATTCGATCGGTCAGCTGGCCGCCATCGCCGTGGTTCGCACCTTCCTCAACTATTTCCTTGAACGCGACATCCAGGAGATCCGCGAGCGCCAGCACCATGAGACGCCGGATCATGAGCCGGACGCCAGGCACGAGTGAACCGCGTCTTCGCCCTCGCTCTGGTTGGACTGCTCGCCGTCGGCGGGCAGGCAGCTGCACAGGTCACGGTGCAGAACACTGCGCAGATCCAACCGCCGGCTGGCACGGTGGACGGCAATACCGGCAACAACCAGGCCAGCGTGCAGGTGGCGGTGTATGCGGTCACGATCAGCAAGACCGGTAGCCCGGCCAGCGGCACGCCGGTAGCTGCCGGCGACACCATTGGCTTCGACCTGAACGTGGTGGTGACCGGTGCGACCACCACCGCAGCGACCGTGTTCACCGATACGCTGAGCGCCGGTTTGACCCTGGTGCCGGGCTCGTTGCCTGCGGCCTGCAGCGGCAACGGCCAGGTCATCACCTGCACCCTCCCGGCCAACACACCGGTCGGCACGGCGACGGCGTGGTCCTACCAGGCCCTGGTAGCGCCCAACGCCACCGGCACGGTGAGCAATTCGGTCACCGGCGGGCAGGGCTGCACCAGTGGCGGCAGCTGCGTCGTCACCCACGCGGTCTCGCCGGCCATCACCCTGGGTAAGTCCTGGGTCAACAGCCCCGCCGGCGATGCGGTGAGCCTGGCGATCAGCGGCGATGCGGGCGTGATCGTGCTCGGCGGCGGCAGTTCCACCAATGGCGGCACCACCACGCCGGCCACGGCGGGCGGCGCGGCCGGTGCGGCGGTGACGCTGACCGAAACCTTCAGTACCGGCGCGGCGGCGAACTACCTGATCACGGCGGCCTGCACGCGCAATGACACCAGCGCGGCGGTCCCGGTAACCGGCAGCGGCCCCTCGGTGGAACTGACCATGCCGGACGGCACCGGGATCGCATGCGCGTTCACCAATACCCGTCGGCAGGCGACCCTGACCCTGGTCAAACAGTGGGTCGATGCCCGGCCGGGCGAGACCGCCACGGTCTCCAGCGCCGGCTTCACCAACAATGCAAGCTCCGGCGCCAGCACCTCCACCGGGAACAACACCACCACCGGCGCGCCCGCGACGGTGTATGCAGGCGAAGTGGGCACGCTGTCGGAAACGCTCAGCGACTCGGCCAACTACATCAGCACCCTGGCCTGCACCGGCAACACCCAGCCATTGAGCGGCGGCACGCTGACCATCGACCCGGCCGACACCGCCATCGTCTGCACCTACACCAACACCCGGCGCAGTGCCACGCTGACCCTGGCCAAGGCCTGGGTCGACGGCCTGCCCGGTGACACCGCCACCGTTTCCAGCACCGGCTTCGAGAACGCGGCCACCAGTGGCCTGTCCACCTCGTCCGGCAACAACGTCACCACCGGCACTGAGGTGATCGTGTATGCGGGCGAAACCGGCAACATCGTCGAAACGCTGAGCAACCCGGGCAATTACGATGCCACCCTGGCCTGTACCGGCAACACGCAGCCCCTCAATGGCACCGGGCTCACCATCGACCCGGCCGACACCGCCATTGTCTGCACCCAGACCAACACGCGCCGCGCGGTCAGCCTGACCCTGCGCAAGAGCTGGGTGGACGCGGCCGTGGGCGAGGCCGTCACCGTCGAGGCCGCCGGGAGCACCACCAGCCCGATCACGCTGGCCTCTACCGCCGACAGCGCCAACGAAACCGACACCGGCGCGGCGGCACAGGTCTTTGCCGGCGAAGCAATCACCCTCAGCGAAACCTTCGCCGTTCCGGGCAATGCCGCCAACTACACCAGCGCGCTGGCCTGTACGGGCAGCTCGGGGCTGAGCGGCAACGTGCTGACCGTGGGGCAGGGCGATACCGCCATCGTCTGCACCTATACCAACACCCGCCCACAGACCACGCTGCAGTTGGTGAAGCAGTGGGCGCCGGACAGCCGTAACGGCGACGTGGCGCAGCTGGCCGCCAGCAGCGGCCTGCAGAACAACACCAGTGCCTTCAGCGCCACCGCATCGATCCCGGGCAACAGCACGACGGTGGCGGTGTACGTCGGCGAGCAGGCGATCCTGCCAGCCGAGACCATGAGCGGTGGCGCGCTGGCCAACTACGCGGTGGGCCTGGCCTGTACCGGTGGCAGCCTGAGTGGTGCGGACGGCAAGGCCAGCAATACGCTGTCGGTGCTGCCGGCGGATGCCGGCAACCCGCTGGTATGCACCTACACCAACACCCGCAACACCACCACCCTGATCCTGCAGAAGACCTGGTTGAACGGGCTGGGCAACGATACCGTGACGGTAGGCGGCACCGGCCTGGTGCCGCTGCCTTCCACCGCGTCGGGCGCGGCCAGCCAGACCGACACCGGCGCGCCGCAGACGGTGCATGCCGGTGATGTGATCGAACTGACCGAATCGTTCGGCTCGGTCACCTCCAACCTGTACACCTCCACCCTGTCCTGCACCAACACGGCGGGCCTGGTGGTAACCTCGCCAACCACCGGCACGCTTACGGTGGGACCCACCGACAACCAGCCGATCACCTGCACCTACGTCAATGACCGACGCAGCGCCGAGCTGGTCGTGCGCAAGGTGTGGCAGGGCGGGCCGCCGGCAACCGTGTCGATTCCCGCCAGTACCGGGTTCGCCAACAACACCCCTGCGTTCAACTCCACCTCGCCTGGCCCTGATCAGGTCGGCCCGGTGACCGTGTATGCGCTGGAGAACGGCGCCTTGGGGCCGGAGTCGTTCACCAGCGGCAACGCCGGCGATTACACCAGCAGCCTCACCTGCGACGGTACCGACACCGATCCCAGCAATGGCCTGCTGATTCCCATCGCCGATGTGGACACCACCATCACCTGCACCTATGCCAACACGTTCGTGCCGCGCTCGTCGATCACCGTGGACAAGAGCACCACGGTCACCAGCGTCACCACGGCGGGCCAGGTGGTGCCGTACCAGATCACGGTCACCAACGACGGCAACGTGCCGCTGACCAACGTCACCGTGGTCGACCCGCTGATTGCCGGCAACATCAGCTGCACGCCGGCCATTCCGGTAGCCAGCCTGGCGCCGGGCGCAGGCATCAGCTGCACCGGCAGCCATACGGTCACGCAGGCGGACATCGACCGCCAGGGCAGCAGTGACGGCATCGATAATGGATTGATCACCAATTCGGTCAGCGTTGCCGGCAACGACCCGGACGGTGCCGCCGTGGTCGACAACGACACCGCAGAGACCACGCTTCCCACCCCCAGCTACATCGCCGCATTCACCAAGAACGGCAGCCTGGCCGATACCAATGGCAGCGGCGCGGCGAGTGCGGGGGAAGTGATCACCTACAACTTCAGCGTCACCAATGGCGGCAACACCACCATCCAGTCGGTCACCATTTCCGATCCCATGCTGCCGGGCCTGAACTGCCCGGTGATCGGGCCGCTGGCCCCGGGTGAGACGGTGACCTTCGGCAGCTCGCCGCCTTCACAGGTAGCGTGCACCGGCAATACCTACACGGTGACCCAGGCCGACATTGACGATCGTGGCGGCGGCGACGGTGACATCGACAACACCGCTACAGGGACTGCCGTGGCACCCGGTGGCGGAAGCGCGACCGGCGATGCCACCGCGAACGTGCCGGTGGATCCCGCAGCGCCGCGGCTGGTGATCGACAAGACCGCAAGCCCGGGCCAGGTCAGCACTGCCGGGGAGGTGATCACGTACACCTTCGTGGTGAACAACCCGGGCAACGTGACCATCAACGACATCAACGTGACCGACCCGAAACCCGGCTTGAGCGCGATCACCTGCGTGCCGCCGGCCCCCTTCACGCTGGCGCCCGGCGCGAGCGCGACCTGCAGCGCCACCTACACCGTCACCCAGGACGATATCGACAACCTCAACGCCATCACCAACACCGCCACCGCCACCGGCACCGACAACGGCATCAACGTGGTCGACGACGATGGCGCCACGGTCATCATCAATCGCGGCACGGTCTCGGCGCAGCTGATCAAGATCGCCGACCGCAGTTCGGTCAATGCGGTGGGCGACCTGATCACGTATACGTTCCGGGTCAACAACCCCTCCACGGTGACGCTGGACAACCTGCAGATCACCAACGACAGCCTGCTCGGCAGCGCCCTGCAGTGCACGCCGATCCCGACGCTGGCGCCCGGTGCCACGGTCGACTTCAGCTGCACCGGCAACGTGTATACGGTGCTGCAGTCCGACATCGACAACCAGGGCAACCCGGCGTTCGACAGCGGACGCATCCGCAATGAAGTCACCGGCACCGCGCAGTACCAGATCGGCACCGATCCGGTGGTGACCGTCACCGACACCGCCATCGCCGAGGTTGCGCTGCCGCAGCGCACGCCGGCGGTGTTCCTGGACAAGGGCTCGGACGTGGGCTCGGTCAGTGGGCCGGGGCAGGCGATTTCCTACACCTTCAGCATCACCAACACCGGCAACGTCACCCTGACCGACCTGGCCATCACCGACCCGCTGCTGCCTGCGCTGGCGTGCCCGCCGATTCCCAGCCTGGCGCCGGGTGCCACCATCGTGGTGCAGGGCTGCCCGGGGATCAGCTACGTAGTGACCCAGGCCGACATCGACAGCGGCAGCAACGACGCCTCGCCCGGCAATGGCCAGATCAACAACGTTGCAGTGGTGACCGCCAACACCCCGGTGCAGAACCAGGTGGTGCGCGACGACGGCGAGCAGGAAGTGAACCTGCCGGTGCGTGGACCGCAGATGACCATCGTCAAGAGCGCCGACGTCACCAGCGTGTCGGCGCCGGGCGTGATCAACTACCGCTTCACGGTCGCCAATACCGGCAACGTCACGTTGACGGGTGTGAGCGTGAGCGACCCGGCCCTGGGTCTGAGCTGCCCGTCGGTAGACCTGATTCCGAACGCCAGCGTGGTGTTCGGCGGCGCCAGTCCGGACGTGGTGTGCACGGGCACCACCCGCACGGTGACCCAGGCCGACATCGATGCGGGTGGATCCCTGGACAACGTGGCCGTCGCCAGCGGCACCTCTGAAGTGGGGGGGCTCATCAACCGCACTGGCGCGCTGGGCATTCCCGTGGTCCGCGCGCCCGGACTGGGGCTGACCAAGACCGCCAACGTGGCGAGCGTGGCCACGCCCGGTGACGTGATCGTCTACACCATCACCGCGACAAATTCGGGGAATACCACGCTGGAGAACGTGGTGATCAGCGACCCCATGCTGCCCGCGTTGAGTTGCGCCCCGGCCAGCCCGGTGGCAACCCTGGCACCGGCCGCAACCGTAACCTGCACGGGCAGCTACACCTCCACCCAGGCGGACTTCGACAGCAACGGCGGTGGCGACCAGGCCATCGACAACACCGCCACCGCGAGCTGGACCGGAGGCACCACCGCCGCCAGCGCCGCGGTGACCCTGCCGTTGCCCAACCAGTCGCTGACCCTGCTCAAGACCGCCGGCACGCCTACCATCGCGGCGGGCCGGGACGCCACCGTCACCGACGCCGGCGACACCATCCCGTACACCTTCGTGGTGACCAATACCGGCAACCAGACCTTGTCAGCGGTGGCGGTAACGGACTCCAACATCGACGCTGCCGCCACCTGCGACCGGACCGAGATCACCGCCAGCGGGCCGACCTCGGTGGCGACCTGCACCGGCGTACACACCATCACCCAGTCGGAGATGGACAACGGCACGGTGACCAACACCGCCACCGCTGCGGGTACGCCGCCGTCCAGCTCGCGGGTCAGTTCGGCGCCCTCGCAGGCGGTGGTACCGCTGGCCGCACAGCCGGTGATCGTGCTGGACAAGACCGCCGGCGCACCCAGCGTCAGCGCCGGCGCATCGGCCACGATCACCGATGCCGGCGACACCATCAGCTATGCCTTCGTGGTGACCAACAACGGCAACGTCACCCTCAACAACATCACCGTGGCCGACCCGCTGCCCGGAACCGCGCCCATCACGTGCCCAGCGGGCCCGGTCGCACCGGGTGCAAGCATCACCTGTTCCAGCACGGTCTACACCATCACCCAGCCCGACATGGACGCGGGCCAGGTGGTCAACACCGCCACCGCGCAGGGCTTCCCGCCCACGGGTGCAGCGGTCACCGGTGACGACAGCACCACCACCCCGCTGGCGCCGGGACCGGCCCTCACGCTGGTCAAGACCGCCACGCCGCAGACGTATGCGACGGTGGGGCAGAGCATCGCCTATGCCTACGTGGTCACGAACACCGGCAACGTCACCGTCAGTGTGCTGGCGCTGACCGATGACCTGATCGCGAGCGTGGCCTGCCCGGCGACCACCCTGGCGCCGCAGGCCAGCACCACCTGCACCGGCACGTATCCGATCACCCAGGCCGACCTGGACGCCGGCAGCGTGACCAACACCGCCACAGCCACTGCCACGCCCGCGCAGGGCACGCTGGCGCCGGTGACCACGCAGGAAACCATTACCGCCGTACAGACCCGTTCGCTGGCGCTGGTCAAGAGCACCAGCACGCCGAGCTACAACGCGGTAGGTGCCACGCTGACCTACAGCTACCTGATCACCAACAACGGCAACATCACCCTGACCGATCCGGTGACGGTCAGCGACGACCGCATCAGTGCCGTGAACTGCCCCGCATTGCCGGCCGGCGGCCTGGCGCCCACGGCCAGCGTCACCTGCACCGCGACCTACACCACCACCCAGGCCGATCTGGATGCGGGCAGCGTGGTCAATGTGGCCACCGCTACTTCGGGGGCCACGGTATCGCCGAGCTCAACGGTGACCGTGAACGCCGTGCAGACCCCGGCGCTGACACTGGACAAGAGCACCACCACGACCACCTACGACAGCGTCGGCGATGTGCTGGCTTACAGCTACCTGGTGACCAACACCGGCAACATCACCCTGACCGCGCCGGTGACCGTCAGCGACGACCGCATCGTCGCCCCGGCCACGGTGAACTGCCCGGCACTGCCGCCGGGCGGGCTGGTGCCGGGCGGCGCGGTGACCTGCACCGCAAGCTACAGCGTGACCCAGGCCGACCTGGACGCCGGCAGTGTCACCAACGTGGCTACGGCCAGCTCGGGCGGCACCACCTCCGCGCAGGATTCGGTGACCGTCAACGGCACCCAGAATCCGGCGTTGAGCATGGCCAAGGTGGTGTCCAACGCACCCAACCCGGTGGTGCTGGGCAGCGTGCTGGAGTACACCGTCACCGGCACCAACAGCGGTAACACCACGCTGACCAACGTGGTGATCAGCGACGACAAGATCACCCCGGCCAGCACCACCTGCGCCTCGGTGGCACCGGGTGGCACCTGCGTGCTGGTCGGCACCTATACCGTGGTGCAGGCCGACGTTGACGCGGGGCAGGTGCTCAACATCGGCAGCGGCATCAGCGATACCACGCCGCGCACGCCGTCGCCGCCGACCATCACCCCGGTGCAGCAGCTGCGTGGGCTGTCGCTGGACAAGAGCAGCACCGCCACCACCTACGACAGCGTGGGCGACGTGCTGCCGTACAGCTACCTGGTCACCAACACCGGCACGGTGACCGTGACCGCGCCGATCACGGTGAGCGACGACCGCATCGTCGCACCGGCCACGGTGAACTGCCCGGCACTGCCGCCCGGTGGGCTGGCTCCGAATGCCTCGATCACCTGTACCGCCAGCTACACGGTCACCCAGGCCGATCTCAACAGCGGCAGCGTCACCAACACCGCGACCGCCACCGACGGCACCAGCACCTCCGCGCCCGATACGGTGACGATCGATGCCACCCAGCTGCCGGCGATCACGCTGGACAAGACCGCCAGCGTGGCCGACAGCAACGCCGACGGGATCACCGGCGACGCCGGCGACCAGATCACCTATGCGTTCGCGGTACAGAACACCGGCAACGTGAGGCTGGCCCCGGTACGCGTGAGTGATCCACTGTTGCCCACCTTGGTCTGCGAAGTACTGGTGCTGGAGCCGGGCGCCACCACCACCTGCCAGGCCACCGGTAATGCGTACGCCATTACCTTCGCCGACGAGACCGCCACGGCGGTGGTCAACACCGCCACCGCAACCGGCAAGCCGCCCGGCACGCTGCCGGATGCAACCGCTACCGACACGGTCACCACGCCGACCCAGCTGACCCCGGCCGCCACCACGGTCACCAAAACGTCGCAGCCGGCCAGCGGTACCCAGGTCGCCCCGAACGAGGTCATTGAGTACAGCGTGGCGGTCACCGTGGCCAATGCGGCGCTGCACGAAGTGGTGACCGTGACCGATCTGCTGGGCCCAGGCCTGACCTTCGTGGCTGTCACCCAGGCCGGTGACTTCACCTGCAACGCGGCCAACCCGCTGGTCTGCAGCCTGCCGGTGGGAACCGCGCCGGGAGTGCATACCCTGGTCTACACCGCACGCGTGGATGCCGACGCCACCGGTACCGTGCGCAATGCAGTGGTGCCGACCAAGCCGGCCGGCGTGGACCCGGCGCCGGTGTGCAGCAGCTGCAGCACCGAACACCCGATCGTGCCCTCACAGGCGACCGTGACCAAGAGCGCCGATCCGGTCAGCGGCAGCTTCGTCGACCGCGGGCAGGGCATCGTGTTCACCGTGACCACGGTGATTGCCGGCTCGGCCACCACCCAGCCGCTGCTGCTGCAGGATGCGCTGGGTGCGGGTTTGAACTTCGACACGGTGGTAAGCGCTGGCGCCTACACCTGCACCGGTGCATTGCAGTGCACGCTGCCGGCCGGGACCTTGCCGGGCAGCTACCCGCTGGTCTACCGCGCCACCGTGGACGCCGGCGCCAGTGGCGTGGTCACCAACACCGTGGCGGCCAGCAACCCGCCGGGCGGCGATCCCGATCCGATCTGCACCTCCTGCAGCACCGATCACACCGTGGTCCAGCCGGCGCTGGAAACCGCCAAGACGCTGGCGTCCAACAGCGATCCGGATGGCAATGGGCAGGTCAGCACCGGCGACCTGCTCACCTACACCGTGCGCGCTACCAACACCGGCAATGTGCCGCTGTCGAACGTGACCATCGACGATGCGTTGATCACGCCGAACCGTCAGGTCTGCGCCAGCGTGGCTCCGGGGGCGAGCTGCGAACTTACCGGCACCTATACGGTGACCCAGGCCGACACCGATGCGGGTACCGTGGACAACACCGCCCGCATCACCGCCGAGCCGGCGCCGGGTGGCAGCCCGCTGCCGCCTGCGGTGTGCCCGGCTGGCTCGACCGATGCACGCTGCACGCCGGTACTGAACCTGCCGATCGACCGTCGTCCCGCGCTGGCCACCACCAAGACCGCGACGCTGAGCGTGGATGCCGGCACGCCCGGAAAGGGCAACATCGACGACGTGATCACCTACGCGGTGACGGCCACCAACGTGGGCAATGTCACGCTCAACAACCTGACCATCAACGACACCCTGCAAGGCAGCTCGCCTGTGCTGCTGGACTGCACGCCGACCCTGCTGGCGCCGGGTCAGATGGCCACCTGCGCCTCCTACACCCACACCATCACCGAGGCCGAAGCCGGCGTGGACGGTGGTCAGCTCACCAACACCGTACTGGCACAAGGGCAGCCCAACGGTGCCGGGCTGTCCACCGCCACGGCGACGGCAGCAGCGGTGATCGCGGTGGAAAACAAGCCGGCCACGCTGCGCCTGACCAAGGTGGCCGGGACGCGCGAAGTGAAGCGCGGCGATCTGGTGCGTTACAGCTTGACCGTGCAGAACGTGGGCGACATCGACCTGGTCGACGGCTACCTGCTCGACACGCCGCCAGCCGGCTTCACCTACGTGGAAGGCTCGCTGCAGGGCGATGATGACGACCATTTCGTGACCGCCACCGGGCAGTCGCCGCTGCGCATCAACGATCTGGACATCGCGGCCGGGAACACCGCGCGGCTGTCCTACCTGATGCGGGTCGGCGCGGGGGTGCGCCCGGGCACCCAGGTCAACCACGCGCAGGCCTTCGCGCCGACCAACGAGATGGCGTCGAATGTGGCCACGGCCGAAGTGGTGCTGGGCAACGACCCGCTGATCGACGACAGCCTGGTGATGGGCAGCGTGTTCGACGACCGCGACGGCGATGGCTGGCAGGACAGCGCTGCGCTGGACAAGGTGCACGTGCAGGGCGGCTTCGCGCCGGGCGCGTACATCGCGGGCTCCACCACGGTCGACCGTGGCCCGGGCCCGCAGCTGCAGGCCGACGCCAGTGCGCCACTGCTGCATGGACTGGCGCTGGGCAGCATCAGCGCCCGGCAGTCGCCGGCCGACCCGGCCGCCAATCACCAGGTGATCGTGCGCCAGCGCCTGCGCGCGCCGGACTTCACCGACGACTTCGTGCTGACCAGCGCGCAGGGCGTGAGTGTGCGGCTGGACGCGCAGGGTCGTGCCCGCGTGGAACGCAGCGGTGACGCGGCCAAGGGCCTTACCGCCGCCGAACCGACGGTGGAACGCCGCGTCACGGAAGCCCAGGGTGGCTACGTGGTGGATTACGTGATCGCCAACCAGGGCATCGACGAAACCGGCATTCCGGGCGTGCGGATCGGCTCGGTCGAAGGCCTGATGGTGGAAACCGACCAGTACGGGCGCTACCACCTGGCCGGCATCGAAGGCGGCGGGCGCGCGCGGGGGCGCAACTTCGTACTCAAAGTCGATGCCGCCACGCTGCCGGAAGGCGCAACCTTCACCACCGCCAACCCGCTGCTGCGCCGGATCACCCCGGGGCTGCCGGTGCGCTTCGACTTCGGCATCACCCTGCCGGTGTCCGTGCTGGAATCGCGCGAGGCGGTGGAGCTGGCGCTGGGCGAGGTGTTCTTCGCGCCAGACAGCAGCGCCATTCCCGAGCGCTATGCCCCGGTGATCGCCACCATGGCCAACCAGGTCCGGCAGCACGGTGCGGGCGAGGTGCTGGTGGCCGCCAATGGCGCCAGCGCAGCGTTGGCCTTCGAGCGTGCCGAGGCGGTGCGCAACGCGCTGCTGGCATCGCTGGGCGATGCCGCCTCCCAGGTCACCGTGACCACGCGCAGTGACGTCGACGATCCGGACTCCCTGCTGGTGGGTGTGGACCAGGGCGGGGCGCTGCTGGGCACGGCGCTGTTCGACACCGACCAGTCGACCCTGCACCCCGACACGCTGGCCCTGCTGGACCGCGTGGCCCGCACACTGGAACAACGCGGTGGTGGCAGGATCGTGATCGTCGGCCATGCAGACGTGCGCGGGCCCGCCGACTACAACATGAAACTGGGCCTGCGCCGCGCCGCAGCGGTCACCGCGGCGCTGCGCGAACGCCTCTCCCCGGCGCTGCGCGACAGGGTGACGGTGGAAACCAGCGGCGATCCAGCGTCACCGCTGGATGCTCCGCCGGGCACGAAGGAGGGCCGATGAAACGCCATCTGCTCTATTGCGCACTGGCCGGCCTGCTGGCGGGCGCGGCACCGCCGGCCTGGACACAGACGGCGCCGGAAGTGAAGTGCGGCACCGATGCCTGCGATGAAGACGGAAAGGTACTGCTGCGCGTGCGTACGCGCGGTGCCGCCCAGCCCGTGACCGAGGGGCTGGATGCCAACGCCGGCGAGAAGGCGCTGCAGCCGGACCGTCGCGTCACCGTGTCGGCGCCGCCGCCGGGCAAGGCGGTGGCCACCGGTCGCTTCAGCATCCTGCTGCCCGGCGGCGGCGCGATCTGGGCCACGGAAGACCCCAACCTGGGGCGGCCGGAGCTGTCGGTGTCGGCACCGTCGCTGGTGGCGTTCCAGGACGGCCACATCACCAAGCCGGTGCCGTTCTATGTGCGCGGCAACTACAGCGATTTCATCGAACGGATGGAGCTGCTGGTGTACCGCTCCACCGACGTCGATCTGATCAGTCCGATCGCCACGGTGGAACTGCCGGTGTCGGCCGTGAGCCAGGCCGACTGGGCCGGCGAGCTGCCGGTGCAGGATCAGTTCCGGGTCGGGGACACGCTGGTGTACATCGTGCGCGCGCATGGCGCCAACGGCATCTACGACGAAACCCTGCCGCATACCCTGCAGCTGGTGCACCCGGTGGAAGCGGACAACCAGCTGACCCGCCTGCGCAATGCGTCCGAAACGCGACTGGGCCAAGCCCTGAGTGCCGAAGAAGGCCTGCGCCAGAGCCTGATCGACAGCGCCTTCGCCGAGAACGGACTGCGCCTGCAGAACATCCCGATCTACGGCTCGCGCATCCGCATCCGCGGCAGCAACATCGCCGAGCAGGCCAGCCTGACCATCAACGGCGACTCGTACCCGGTCGACCAGCAGCGTCGTTTCGTTGCCGAATACCTGGTGCCGGTGGGCCCGCACCGCTTCGACATCGAAGTCAGCGGCGCAGGGCAGGGTGCAGCGCCGCAGCGCCATGTGCTGGACGTGGACGTAAGCGGCAAGTACTTTTATGGCATCGGCCTGGCCGATGTGACCATCGCCCAGAACGATGTCAGCGCCGCCACAGCGCCATTGGCGGTGGACGAGCGCTATGCGGACGACGTGATCAGCGACGGCCGGCTGGCGTTCTACGCGAAGGGCAAGGTCAAGGGCAAATACCTGGTGACCGCCCAGGCCGACACCACCGAACAGGACATCAAGCACCTGTTCGACGGCTTCACCGAGGCCTGGCCGCAGGACATCTTCCGCCGCCTCGACCCGGACCTGTACTACCCGACCTACGGCGACGACTCGGCCACTTGGCGCGACGTGGACAGCATGGGCCGCTCCTACCTGCGCGTGGACTGGGACAAGAACCAGGCGCTGTGGGGCAACTATGCCACCGGCCTGACCGGTACCGAGTACGCTCAATATGTGCGCTCGCTGTATGGCGGTGCGCTGAGCTGGCGCTCGCCGACCATCACCCCGTGGGGCGGGCCGCGCAGTGAAGTGCGTGCGTTCGGCGCACAGGAGCAGACCGCGCCCGGCCACAACGAATTCATCGGCACCGGCGGCAGCCTGTATTACCTGCGCAACACCGACATCCTGCCCGGGTCGGACCAGGTCGTGCTGGAAGTGCGCGATCCCACCACCGGGCGGGTGGAAGTGCGCACCCCCCTGGTGCGCGGCACCGACTACGAGATCGACGAACTGCAGGGCCGTCTGTTGCTGACCCGGCCGCTGGCGCAGATCACCCGTGAGAATGTGCGCACGCTGACCCGCGATGCGCCGCTGGACGGGTACGAGCAGCGCCTGCTGGTGGACTACGAATGGCTGCCCAGTGGCTTCGACGATGGCCAGCTCACCGCCGGCTTCCGGGGCCGGCAATGGCTGGGTGACCATGTCGGCGTGGGCGCCACCTACGTGGACGAGAACCGTGACGGCGAGGATTACACGCTGGCCGCCGGCGACCTCACCCTGCAGGCCGGCAAGGGCACCTACCTGAAGGCCGAGTACTCGCACACCGAATCGTTCGCGGTGCCGTCGTTCTTCTCCGACAACGGCGGCTTCAGCTTCAGTCAGCGCAACCCCACCGACATTCGCCGCGAAGGCGACGCGGTAGCCGTAGAGGCGCGCGCCAACCTGAAGGAGCTGGGCTGGACCACTCTGGACTGGAGCGCCGGCAGCTGGTGGCGGCAGACCGACGCCGGTTTCTCCATTGCCCGTCACGACACCGGCCTGCCGGTCACCGAGTACGGTGCCGAAGTGCTGGGCCGGATCAATCGCGAGCTGCAGCTGTATGCGCGCTACAGCAAGGCGCGCAGCGGCGAAGAACAGCTGACCCAGGCGCAGGCCACGGTGGAATGGCGGCCGGATGACTGGAACACGCTGGAGGCGGAGCTGCGCCGGGTAGAGGAGGGCAGCCGCACCGATCCGGCGGCCGGGCTGCTGGGGGCAGTGAAGTACACCCATCGCTTTGGCACCGCGCTGGATGTTTACGGGCAGGCGCAGGTCACCCTGGATGACGACGGCGGCCGCTACGAAGACAACAACGCCGTGGGCGTAGGCGCCAACTACCTGATCGCCGACCGCGCCAGCATTGGTGCCGAGGCAAGCACCGGCGACCGCGGCGACGCCGCCACCGTCGACGCCGAGTACCGCATGGGCACGGACTACTCCCTGTACGGCGCTTACACCTGGTCCACCGACACCACCGCCTACGACTCTCCGTTCGACAACGACCGGCTCAACGGTTGGACCCTGGGCCAGCGCTGGCGCATTTCCAACCAGGTGAACCTGTTCAACGAAAGCCAGTTCCTGAAGGAAGACACCCAGTCCGGGCTGGCGCACACGGTGGGCATGGACTTCTATCCGGCCACCGGCTGGAACCTGGGCTTCACCCTGCAGAGTGGCGAGCTGGAAACCGTGGGCGGGGGCGTGGTCGACCGCCGCGCGATCAGCGTCAGCGGTGGTCGTACCTCGTCCGATACCGACTGGCGCAGCAAGGTCGAATGGCGCCGCGACACCGGTGCCGAGCAGCGCGAACAATGGGTCACCACCAACCGGCTGACCCACAAGATCAACGAGAGCTGGCGCATCGCAGGGCGCTTCAACTACTCAAAGACCACCGACCAGCTCAACGCGCTGGCCGGCGCCCGGTTCTGGGAAGGCAACGTCGGCTTCGCCTACCGCCCGTGGAACAGCCAGCGCTGGGCGCTGTTCGGGCGGTACACCCAGTTGTACGACCTCGCCAGCCCCGGCCAGGTGGACAATACCGACCAGGACCAGAAGACCCAAATCCTGTCCTTCGAAGGCGTGTACAAGCAGGACACTCACTGGGAATACGGGGTCAAGCTGGCGCGGCGCGAAGGCGAGGTTCGGTTGGGGCGGGGCAGTGGGCCGTGGTTCGACTCGGCGACGACATTCGGCGCACTGCAGGTGCGCTATGAGCTGCTGCAGAAGTGGCACGCGCTGGGCGAATACCGCTGGCTGGACGTCAAGGACGGTGGCACCCAGTCCGGCTACCTGGTCGGGCTGGACCGCGACATCGGCACCAACTTCCGGCTCGGCGTAGGCTACAACTTCACCGAGTTCAGCGACGACCTGACCAACTTCGACTACGACCACAAGGGCTGGTTCCTCAACATGGTGGGAACGTACTGATGGCAACCCTGCGACTTCATCGCGCTGCTGCCCGCTGCGGCATCCCGCTTGCCGCGATGCTGGGGCTGGCCGTTGCTGGCCAGGCGGCCGCACAGACCGTGCAACTGGCCGCAAGTACCGACGTGGGTAGCGGCACCTTCGTCTACTCCTCGAGCAACCTGACCCCCGCGACGGACAGCATCACCACCACCGGCGGCGGCGCGGTGACCACCTCGCCACTCATCGCCAACGTGGGCACTGCAGCCCAGCCGGTGGTCATCACCCAGCAGAACGATCCGGACGCGCTTTACGCCCCGACCTCGGCCAGCTGCGTGGATACCAATGGCGGTCCGGGGGGGATCGGCTCCCTGTCAGGCAACACGCTCACCATCGCCGCCACCGACCTTGCGGGCGAGCCCGACCTGCTGTGCACCTTCGTCAATGTGCAGCAGACGGTCGACCTCGCCATCAGCAAATCGGCCAGTCCCGCCACGGCAGTGGCCAGCGGCGGCACGGTCACCTACACACTGGTGGCGAGCAACGTCGGTACGGCAACCGTCAGCAACGCCGTGGTGAACGATACCCCGGGTGCCGGGCTCAGCTGCACCACGCCGGCCACCTGTACCGCAAACGGCGGAACCTGCCCAACCGGACTGCCGTCCGGCGATGCGTTCACCGGGGTCACCATTCCCAGCCTGCCGGGCAACAGCAGCGTCACCTTCACCCTGCAATGCACGGTGACCGCGACCGGGCAGTAGCTGCAGCGCCGCTTACTCGCGGCGCAGTTTGATGTCCACGTCGCGGGCGGTATTGCCCAGCAGCTCCAACCCGAAGTCCCCGGTGCCGTGCCTGGCCTTCACCAGCACGTCCTCGCCGTCATCGGTCTCCACATGGAAGCCTTTACCCAACCGCACCTTCAGCGCGTCGCGCGTGGCGGCGGCAATGTGGTTCTCCGACTGGCCATCGACCACCGGCACGTCGACCTGCATGGGTTCACCGTCGCGCGGCCAGATCCGGAAGCTGACGGTGCCATCGGACTTGGCCCGTTCGTCAAACTCGATCCGCCATTTGTTGGACGCGCGTGGGCGCTCGGTTGCGGCTGCGGGCGCAGCTACCCCACCTGGCGGAGGCGTCTTGGCCCACACCAGCGGCGCAGCGACCAGGATGGCGGTGGCCAACAGCAGCGACAGTGCAACCCGATACGGGTGTAGTTTCATGGTCAGACTCCTCAACTGGTGAACAGCCAGAGTGCGGTGAGCCCACCGAGCAGCAGCAGGCCGATGGTGAACCCTGTGGTGGCCCGATGCCGCGAATCGATCTTTCCGCGTTCGATGTCACGGGTAACCAGGCTGTACCGGATCAGAGACCAGACCAGCAGCGCCAGTCCCAGCACCACCATGCCGAAACCCGCGTTGCTCGCATCGTGCAGCAGCAGGCGGCCACCTTCGGGCGCTTCGTCGTTCTGGATCAGGTAGGTGCTGAAGCGGTTGATGGTGATGCCGAAACCAATCAGCGAAACCGTCGTGCGCAGGTAGGCCAGGTGGGTACGTTCATTGGCAAGATGGGTGCGACCCCTGGCCAGGTCGTTGGACAGGTTGGGCGAATCGCTCATGCGTGCTCCGTCGTGGGGGCGGCGCGCAGCAGCAGTGCGCGCCGCCAGGTTAACGGTGGGTCCGCTCAGTCGACCGCAAACGCCGCCGCCGCCAGCTTCTCCAGGTCCAGGTACTGCTTCTTCTCGACCGTGACGCCCACGGCGAGGATCTCACCCCCCTTGAACGTGCCAGGCGTGGTGTATTCCTCGCTGACCGCGTCACCGCTGTCGCGCCCGATGCACAGCCCGTCACCGGACAGTGTGAACTTGCCGAGCTGGGTCTTCAGGTCGCTCTCGGCTTCCACCGCGTCGTTGACGTACAGCCTGGCCTTGCCCAGTGACTCGCCATGCTCGCCGGCCCCGGTCCGCTCGAACTCCATGCCGAGGGTGTACTTGCCGGGCTTGAGCTCGGATGTGGACACCAGCTTCTGCTCGGGCTTGATGCCCAGGAAATTGTAGACGTAGTACAACTTCCTGTTCTTGATGAACAGGCTGTGCCCTCCGAAGCGCGAGCCATGCGCGAAGATCACGCCGGCGCAGTCCGCATCCTGGATGTCCACTTCGGCCAGGATCTTGTACGAGCGACCGCGCACGTTCACCGCCACGCCCTCCGGCACCGGCGAGGTTCCGGGGTAGTAGATGTAGCGCTCGCGCGGCGCTTCGGTGCTCGGCCGCTCGGTGCCCAGCACTTCGGCCGCGGTGCGGTCGTCCAACGGAAGCACGTTGTTGGCTTCGGCCTCGGCGAACCAGGCGTCGATCAGCGCCTTCAGCTTCTCCGGGTGTTCCTTGGCCAGGTCCTTCGACTCGGAACGGTCTTCGTCCACGTTGTACAGCTCCCAGCGATCATCCTCGAAATGCCCCTTGCTGGTGAGCGGAGCGTGCGTGGTGGCGGCCTTCCAACCGTTCTCCCAGATCCCGCGGGTACCCAGCATCGCGTAATACTGGCGCTTCTTCTGCGTGGGACCATCGGCCTCGAACGAGTACTTCATCGAAACGCCGGACAGCGGATGCTGCTTCGCACCCCGGTTGACCTCGGGCATCTGGATGCCGATCGACTCGAGGATGGTCGGCACGATGTCCACCGCGTGGTGGTACTGGTTGCGCACCTCGCCCTTGGCCTTGATGCCCTTGGGCCAATGGATGATCATCGGGCAGCAGGTGCCGCCGGCGTACTCCGAGTAGCGCTTGAACATCTTGTACGGCGCCGAGAATGCCGCCGCCCAGCCGGTGGGGTAGTGGTTGTAGGTTTCCGGGCCGCCCAGCACGTCGATGTACTTGAGGTTCTCCTCGAGCGAATCGGGGTAGTTGTTGAAGAACTTGTTCTCGTTGACCGACCCGGTCGGGCTGCCTTCGCCCGAGGCGCCGTTATCGGAGCAGTAGAACACGATGGTGTTGTCGAGCTGGCCGCTCTTTTCCAGGTAGTCGATGATCCGGCCCACCTGCGCGTCGGTGTATTCGGAGAAGCCCGCATACACTTCCGCCATCTTTGCGAACAGACGCTTTTCGTCCGCGCTCAACGAATCCCACGGTTTCACGTAATCGCCAGGGTTGGCCTGGTCCTCCGGCATCGGGTTGAAGTCCGGCACGGCGGTGCCTTCCGGCAGCAGGCCCTTCTCGATCATGCGCGGCACCACCCACTTGCGGTAGGCGTCGTAGCCCTCATCGAACTTGCCCTTGTACTTTTCGATGTATTCCTTGGGCGCGTGGTGCGGCGCGTGGTTGGCGCCCGGGCAGAACCACAGGAACCATGGCTTGGAAGGATTCGATGCCTTCTGGTCGCGGATCATCTGCAGCGCCTGGTCGGTCAGGTCGCGTGAGAGGTGGTAGCCGTCTTCGGGACCGTACGGCTGGTCGATGAACACGTTGTCCTGGGTGAGGTCCGGATACCACTGGTTGGTTTCGCCGCCCAGGAATCCGTAATAGCGATCAAAACCCTTCTGCAGCGGCCATTCGGACTTCGGCCCGCCGGCACTGATGTCCTGCTCCGGCACGTTGTGGTCCTTGCCGATCCAGAACGTGCTGTAGCCGTTGTCCTGCAACACCTGTCCCACCGACATGCAGTCCTCCGGCACGCGCCCGGACCACCCCGGGAACCCGTTGGCCGCCTCGGTAATGGCAGACATGCCGTTGAGATGGTGGTTGCGCCCTGTAAGGAAGCACGAGCGGGTCGGCGAGCACAGCGCGGTGGTATGCCACTGGGTGTAGGTCAGCCCGTTCTCGGCCAGCTTCTGCAGCGTCGGCATGTTGATCGCGCCGCCGTAGGGCTCCCAGGCAGCCTGACCCGTATCGTCGTACAGGATGATCAGCACGTTGGGTGCGCCCTCCGGCGCCTTGGGCGGCAGGAACGGCGCCCAATCGGCTTTGGAATCCCGGATGTCTAGCTTGATCACGCCGTTGAACGTCTTGCGGGTCATGGCAGTGTGTCCTGGGTCGACTGACCCGCCCAGTGCACCACATGCCGCTCAGCGCAGCGTCCGTAGTGGTACTGGGCTGCGCTGCGTAGTTCTGCTTAGTACCTGTGTCGAAGGCGTGTTCAGGCGGGCTGCACATCCAGTCGACACCGCGCTGCCTACAGTGGCTGCAACCCAGGAAATGGCGTCCCGCGTGAATCTGCAGCCCCTGCTCCATAACCCCCTTCCGCGGCGTCCGCTGCCCGATACCTGCCGGTTCGAACTGCTCGATGTCAACGCACTGCAGGACCCCTGTAGTGGGCGCATCGTGCATCTGTACTCGATGGTGGCGCGCTGCCAGTTGTGCGAGACGGTCTTCAAAGCGCAGGAAGGCGAGGGCTTCGTCAGCACCTCGGTCGCCCGCGTGCTGCGCTGCCCGGCCGGTTGTGGCGAGCAGGCGCTCAGGGGCGCTGTGCTTCGCCAGTGGACCCCGCCGGTGTCGCCCGCGCCGCTGCACTCTGCATCGCCACTGCATCCAGCACCTGTTGCGGCGTGAACTGGCAGTGCCCGCTCCCCACCGGGGGCAGCTGGGCAAGCTGTGAGGCCGCACCCGCCTTGCGCGCCAGTGCCGGGTAAACCGGTTCGAAGCGGGGCGTCACCGACGGATCGTCCAGGTTGTATTGCAGCACCAGTGGCCTTTGCAGTGCACCGGTCATCGCCAGTTCGCGTGCCAACTCCGCCGCTGCCTCCGGGTCTGCCGAGATCCGCCGAACGCCCGCGTTGAACGCGGTGTCGTCGCCGAAACCGGAGTACACCGTCTGCTGGTTCGAAACCGGCACCCCGCCGCTGCGTTTGACCAGCTCCTGAAATACCAGGGTGTGAAGGCTGATCGTGCCTGCCAGTTCGCCCGGTTTCAGCTCCAGGCGCCGGGACAAGGTTGCGGCGGCCACTGGATTGGACTCGAAGGCCGCAGTGATCGCGTCATAGGTCTCGCCTTGGGGCATCGCCGCGGCAGCCGGCGAGATCAAGCCTCCCTCTGGCAGGCCTTTCGCATCCGGGAAGAAATACTCGAACGCGACCAGCGAGGTCAGCATCTCGGCGGCCAGCACGTCGCCCGGCAGGTTGGCACCGCACATTGAAACGCCGCCGCTGTAGTGCTGCGGCAGTCGTTCCAGCGTGCCGATGGCCACCGCGCCGCCCATCGAGAAGCCGATGATCCAGCTGTGCCGGGTGTCGGGGTGCTGGGCGACGAATTGCGCGCGCAGGCGCTCCAGGTCCGCAATCGCATCGGTGACCGCCCAGCCCTGGCTGCTGTAACCGCTCTGCGCAACGGCGTAGCCGGCCTGGGTCAGCGCTTCGGTCCAGGCGTTGCCGGGCCACGGGTCCGGTCTCGGCGTGCCGATCGGCTCGAAGCCATGGGCGTACATCACAAGTTCGCCATTCCAGTGGGCCGGCATGTCCAGGCGCCACGGCGCGCCCTCCAGGGTGCCGGTCTCGGTGCGGGTACCCGGGGCCTCCGGAGCCTTGCTCCACGCCGGGGGAAGCAGCAGGGCCGTGCACAGCCCCAGGTACAGCGACAGCCAGCGTGCGTTGCGCATCCAGTTCGTCCTCAGTCAGCCGCTGGCGCAAGATCGACCAGCAGGGTGGGAATCAGCTCGGAAACCGTCGGGTGGATCGGCACTGCCCAGCGCAGTTCATCCAGCGGACGGTCGGCGCTCATCATGTCGAGAATGCCGTGGATCGCCTCGTCGCCGCCAGTGCCCAGGATCGCCGCCCCGAGGATGCGCCGGGTTTCGGCGTCGGCAACCACCTTCATGAAGCCCTTGGTTTCACCTTTCTCCACCGCGCGCCCTACGGCGGTCATGGCGCGCTTGGCGAACAGCAGGGGTCGGCCGGTCTTTGCTGCTTCGGCTTCGGACATACCCGCGCGGCCCAGCGGTGGGTCGATGTACAGCGCATAGCCCGGGACGCGCTGGCTGACCCGCCGGTCCTCGCCGTCCAGCAGGTTGGCGGCCACGATCTCGAAGTCGTTGTAGGCAGTATGCGTGAACGCGCCGCGGCCATTGCAGTCGCCCAGCGCCCATACGCCGGGCACGGAGGTCTGCAGCTGGTCATCCACCGTGATGAAGCCGCGCTGGTCTTTCGTGATGCCGGCCGACTCCAGGCCCAGGTCGTCGGTGTTCGGACGCCGCCCGATCGCGATCAGTACATGGCTGCCGATGGCGCTCGTTGAACCAACAGCCACTTCCACGCCGTCGGCATGCGGTTTGAATGCGATTTCGTCCGCGCCGGTATGCACGTCGATGCCTTCGTCCTCCAGGATATTCCGTACCGCCGCTGACACGTCCGGATCCTCGCGCGAGATCAGCCGGTCGGAGCGCTCGATCACGGTTACCTTCGCCCCAAAGCGCCGGTACATCTGCGCGAACTCAAGTCCGATGTAGCTGCCGCCCACCACCACGAGGTGGCGGGGCAGGGTAGCGAGCTCGACCATGCTGCTGTTGGTGAGATAAGGCACCTCCGCAAGACCTGGCATGTCCGGCACCGAAGCGCGTCCGCCCACATTGATGAAGATGCGGGGCGCAGTCAGCCGTTCGCCGTCGACCACCACGGTATCAGCGCCATCGAAACGCGCGTGGCCTCGGATCAGCGTGACGTTCGGCATGCTGCCCAGCCAGTCCTCGTTGCTGCTGCGCGAATCCAGGATGACCTTCCGCGCGCGCGCCGCCACCACGCCCATGTCCACGCTGACCGGGCCCGTTGTGAAGCCATACTCCGCGCCGCGCCGGGCGGTGTGCGCGGCGTAGGCGCTGGCAACCAGCGTCTTGGTCGGCTTGCAGCCGGTGTTCACGCAGGTGCCGCCTACGTAGTGGCGTTCGATGATCGCCACCCGCATGCCGGCCGCGTGCAACCGCCCCGCCAGCGCGGGACCTGCCTGCCCGGTACCGATGATGATCGCGTCGAACGCGCGGGGAGAGGCGCTGGATGCAGCAGTGTCGGACATGGCGGGGATCCTTTCAGGTGTCTTGTATGATCCCGGAGGCGGCCAGTGGAGGCTGTTTCTGGAATCACCATGGAGATGATGCGTTGAACTATCTGGTAGCAGGTGTTGTGGTTCTGTCTATGCTCGCCGGGTGCGCCAAGCCCCCCGTAACCGCCGCCGCGGCCGCCGGGGATGCGTCGCCGCCACGCCAATCAGCGCCTGAAAGGGCCTCTGCGTTGGGTGGACAGCGCGGCCAGGGCCTGCCGTATGAAGTCGTGGGCAGCGAAGTCCATGACGTGAAGGATCCGGTCTCCGGCCGCACCTACCAGGTCTTCGTCGCGCTGCCGCCTTCGTACGCCGACGCGCCCGACCGCAAGTACCCGGTCCTCTACGTCACCGACGCGGACTACGCGTTCCCGCTGGCACGCCAGATCGGTCGGCGGTTGAACGTTGAAGGACCGAAACTGGATGAGTTCATCCTGGTCGGCCTGTCCTACGCAGTGGGCGATGAAGGCATGCCGAGCCGCCGCCGCGATTACACGCCCACCCCGAAGGGCCCCAGCAGCGCACCGCCCGACGCCGTGCATGGCGGTGCCGCGCCCTACATCACCTACCTGCGCGAGCAGGTGCTGCCCTACGTAGCCGGACACTACCGCACCGACGAAACCCGCCGTCTGCTGCTAGGCCATTCCTACGGCGCGCTGCTCGGCACCCAGATCCTGTTCACCGACCCGGGCCTGTTCGCCGGCTACATCGTCGGCAGCCCCTCGTACTGGTACGACCACAACGTGATCGACCGTTTCGAAAAGGACTACGCCGCCGGCCACGACGACCTGCCGGCGTCGGTCTACATGTACGTGGGCGAGTACGAAACCCCGGCCTTCGGCAACGACGCCGACATGGTCGCCGACGCGCGGCGGATGGAGGCAGCGCTGCGTGCCCATCGCTACCCGTCGCTGCGCCTGAAGCTGGACGTGCTCAACGACGAAGACCACCTGAGCGTGGCCCCGCGCGGCCTGACGCACGGCCTGAAATACCTGCTGCAGCGGTAGCGACACGCCATGCGTGTCCACGTATCCCCTCATCGCGCGATCAGACATCGCGAGGTCACGCGCGGCGTGTCGCTACGCGTCCAGGTCCGCGATCGCAGGGATCGATGCGGCAAGGGAATGAATGATTCAGGTTCCGCAGTACTCACGCGGCAATCACCCGGTGATAATCTTCCTACAACCGTTTACACCCGATGGATTGATGGATCGATACCGCCAGATCGTGGAGTTGTCTGAGGACTGCGTCAAAGAGTTGGACCTTGCCGGAACCGTTGTCGCCATCAATGACAACGGACTGAAGCTGTTCCGGGCCCAACAGCCGTCGGACATGCTCGGCAGGAAATGGAAGGCGCTCTGGCCGCTGGCCACCCAATCGCTGGTCGAACACGCTCTCTCCGCTGCGCTGCGCGGAGAGAAGGCAGGCTTCGAGGCTTCCGCGCTGGACGGGCAGGGCATGCTGCGCGACTGGAGGGTGCGCGTTGGCCCGCTGCGTGACGATGGCCGGATCATCGGCGTGCTCGCGGTCAGTTCCGATGTCACCGCGCGCAATGCAGCACTCGCCGCTGCCGATGTACTTGGCGCTGCGTTCGATGCAAAAGCCGATGAAGCCGGGGCGCTGCTCGCCAACGCGGCAACGCGCGAGGCCACCCTCATCAATACCCTGCGCGAAAGCCAGTCGCGGCTGTTGGCGACCAACCTGGCGTATCAGGAACTGGAGGTGCGTCACTTCCAGGTGAGCCAGGGCCGGGACTTCGCCGTGGCCGCCCAGCGTGCGGCGGAACTCATTGCCGAACATGCCCAGAAGGGCGAAGCGGTGGGGCAGCTGCTGGCCGGCGTGGTACATGACCTCAACAACTTCCTGCACTCGGCCACGACCGCGATCGATCTGGTCATGGCCAGTGGCGAGCTGGGGCCGAAGAACACCGGGCTGCTGACCGTTGCCGAAGCCGCGCTGGAGCAGGGCGCCGAAATGTCGCAACGGCTTATTGGTTTCGCGCGCCAGCATCCGTACCGTCCCGAGGCCGTCGAGCTGGCGGCGATGGTGACGAAAATGGAGCCACTCCTGCATCAGGCGGTTGGGCAGGGCATCGAGCTTGTCGTGGATCCGGGCGACTCCACCTGTTGTGCGATGGTCGACCGCAACACCCTGGAGCGGGCGCTGCTGAACCTGGTGGTCAACGCGCGCGACGCCTGCACGTCGGGCGACACCATCCGGGTGACCACGGGCCATAGGGTCGTCCCGGGCGACGACAGCAGTACCGCACGGGTCCCCGGTTCCTACCTCACCCTATGCGTGTCGGATACGGGCTGCGGCATGAGCGAGGAGGTGATGGCGCGCGTGTTCGAGGTGTATTTCACCACCAAGCCGCCCGGTGAGGGCTCAGGTCTCGGGTTGCCGCAGGTCCATAGCGCGGTACGGCAGGCCGGGGGCTTCGTCACAATTACGTCCGCGCCGGGCGAAGGCGCCACATTCGAACTTGCATTGCCGCGCGTGATGGGCGACAGCGCGTCGTAATCACATCGCGCAGATTCCCGGGTCTCGCCGCGTTCACGACGCATCGCGCAGCCTCCGGCTTACAGCTGCAGTCGCAGTTCAAGACCGGAGAAGCACGTACCGATGAACACCCGAATGGAATACCCCGAACGTGGCGCGGTGGCGCCCGATGTCGCGATCATCAATGAAACCGTGGTACCCAGCGCGCCGGAAAGCGCGGTGTCGTGGGGTGCCATTTTCGCGGGCGCTGCCGCGGCGGCGGCTCTCTCGCTGATTCTTCTTATTCTCGGTGTTGGCCTGGGCCTGTCCTCGGTGTCGCCGTGGTCGTTCGAGGGCGTCACCAAGGAAACCTTTGGCTGGGGCAGCATCGCGTGGCTGACCTTCACCGCGCTGGCCGAGTCCGGCCTGGGCGGCTACCTGGCCGGTCGCCTGCGCACCAAGTGGACCCGCCTGCATGGCGATGAAACCTACTTCCGCGACACCGCGCATGGCTTCGTTTCCTGGGCCGTGGCCACGCTGCTGACCGCCGGCCTGCTTACCTCCGCCATTGGCGGCGTGCTCGGCGTTGGTGCGAAGGTTGCCGGTGCCACTGCTGGTGCTGCCGCGTCCACCGCCGGCGTAGCAGCGGCGGGCGCAGGTTCCGCAGCTGCGATGGATTCGCGGGAAGGCGACCTGGGCTACTGGGTGGACTCGCTGTTCCGCCGTGCCCCGGGTCCGGACGCCGGCCCTGGCGCTGCGCCGATGGGTCCGGTCGATCCGGCCGCGCCGCCCGTGCCGCCGGCCGGTGTGGCCGGTCCGACCGTCGCCGGTGCCCCCGCGCCGCGCATGGCGCCGCCGCCGCGTCCGTTGCCGGGCGCTGGTCCGGGCGACCGCCGTGAAGTGCGTGCCGAAGTGAACCGCATCATCGTCACCAGCCTGCAGTCGCAGGGCCTGAGTCCGGCCGACCAGCAATACCTCGGCCAGCTGATCGCCCGTGAAACCGGCATGAGCCAGGCCGAAGCCGAAGCACGCGTGGCCGACATCCAGACCCGCATGCGCGCTGCGCTGGAAGAGGCGAAGAACACCGCCAAGCAGGCGGCGGATGATGCCCGCAAGGCCACCGCTTACGCCGCGCTGTGGCTGTTCATCACCCTGCTGATCGGCGCCTTCTTTGCCAGCCTCACTGCCACATGGGGCGGCCGTCGCCGCGACCTGTAACGAGAACGAGTAGAGGAGAACCAAAATGAAGATGTTGCTGCTGTGGGCACTGGGCGTGCCGATTCCGCTGCTGATCCTGTGGGCGATCTTTACCTGATTGGCCCGCCATTGAATGCGACAGGCCATCCTTTGGGTGGCCTGTTGCGTTTCTGGCGCCGGAGGGATCTCGTGGGACACGCATGGCGTGTCGCTACACAGCACACTCGCAACGCGTGTCCCCATGAACCCCTCCGCGTAGAGACACGCCATGCGTGTCCCACGTACACCATGCTGCAAGGCAGCGGGGCCTGCGCCCCCATCACCGGTATCGTCACGTTCCATATCACCCACCGGAATGGAAGCAGCATGCAGTTGATCGGCAGCACGGCCCTCGCACTCCTCGGCACCCTGGCCCTCAACGCGTATGCAACCGACGCCCCGGGGCCCAAGCGACCCAGCGTTGAACAGCTTCAAAAGCTCATCGTCGACAAATCCCCGCAGACGCACGTCGAAAAGCCTGACAACGACCGCATCACCGCGCGCCGCATCGACATCGTCGACGAGAAGGGCACCATCCGGATGACCCTGTCCGGGCAGACCCCGGCGCCGATCATCGACGGCATCCAGTACAAGCGCGCCTTCAACGTCGCCGGCATGGTCCTCTATGACGACAAGGGCAGCGAGCGCGGCGGCTTCGGCACCGCCGACGTCAACGGCGGCATGGCCGTGCTGGCACTGGACCACCCGGCAATGGACGCGATCGGCTGGCGTGTATCGCCCGACGGCGAAGTCCGGTTCTCGATCAACCAGGCACCGCCCCTGATCCGCGAACCCAGGCTCGACAACCGCCTCATTCCCGGGGTGGCTACGCCCACCCGCATTGAAATGCTGGTAGGCGCCGACGGCACCCCGGCCATAGCCTTGAATGACAAGTCCGACCGTCCACGCTTGCGCCTGACCGTCACCCAGGAAGGTTACGGCGCCATCGAATTCCTCGACGCCCAAGGCAAGGTCATCCACACCCTGGCCCCCGAAGCCGACCTGCGTTGACCCTTGGCGTAGTGCCGGCCGCCGGCCGGCTCCACCCACACTTGACCGAAACGCGCCGGCACCGAAAGATAGCGCCACAACGCCCATCTCAAGGATCGACCATGGCCGGCATCATCGGAGACCTTCTCGAAGGCATCGTCGACTTCGTAACCGACGTGTGGCTGCTGCGCCGCCAGCGCAGCGCACGGGGCCGCCCGCAAAACGCCTGGCAGGACGACGCCGCGGATATGGTGGTGCTCAATGCATGGGCGATAGGCCTCGGCATCGCCGCATTCGCCGTCGCCGCGCTCATGTTCTTCCTGCTCAAGCTGCCGCTATGGCTTTGCATGGCACCCATCGTCGCCGTAGGCATCTACGTTGGGTATCGCTGGTTTGCCTTGGCGCGCGCCTGAAACGCCAGACGGCACGGTCTGCATGGACTGCACATAGGAAGATATGCATTCAATGCGGGTGCAAGTTGATGTAATCAGGCGCGTATCGCACGCAGCTGTGAAAGCTATCGTGATTTCATTTCACTGATTGCGTTTAGAAACCGAAACGTCGGTAATCGGATAAAGGGTGACGCACTACTCGCTTTTCATGGCGACGTCCAACGTGCCGTTCACCGCTTCGCACCCAGGATGAATCGCACGAGACACGCACATCCGCAGCAGCGGACGCATGCGGCGAGCGCACCGGACGACGTTTCCAACACTGCTCATACCTCGCGACGGCGGCACGGCCCGCTGATTCCCTATTGAAGTCCCCCAGGCACGACTGTGCCTGTCGTTCATTGGAGAAATGCGATGCAACAGGTACGAGTGAAGCGCGGCGTCCAGGTGGTTCCTTCCCGTTCTCCGCGGCTTCGGCGCCATCCACTGGGCGTCAGCGTACTGACTGTGCTGCTCGCAATGTCAGCGGTCACCGCAATACCAACCGCCAAGGCCGCGTGTACGACAAATGGGGCGATCGTCACCTGCACGGGTGCCGCCAATCCGCTGGCTCCGTCCTATGCATCCTCGGCGAGCAATCTCACCGTCAACGTGCAAAGCGGTGCCAGCATCGGCGTGCTGCTCGGCATCGGCGGCACCGCGCTGCAGCTCACCGGCGACAACGTCACGCTCAACAATGCCGGCAACATCGATCCTTCGCTGCTCGGCCTGATTTCGCTGCTGAGCAGCGGTACCGTGGTGGGCAACAGCACCGCCACCCAGGTGACCGTGAACAACCTGGCCGGCGGCCGCATGTACGGCACTGGCGCGCTCGCCAATGTAAGCCTGCTTGATTTCACCGGCCTGGCGCTGCGCGCCACGACCGCCAGCAACGGTACGGTCAACATCAACAACGCCGGCATCATGGGCGGCCAGCCGCTGATCGGGGTCAACCTGCTGGGGTCGGACATTCCGGTGGTGGCGGTCAGCGGCGGCGGCCGCGTGAACATGGTCAACAGCGGCAACATCGACGGGCGGATCGCTTTCCAGGCCTCGGCAGCAGGCAACACCTTCGTCAACAGCGGCAACATCAACGGCAGCGTGTCGCTGGGTGCCAACAGCACCAACACCTTTACCGCCGTCACCGGCTCCACCTTCACTGGCAGCGGTGGCGCGCTGGAGCTGCTGGGGCCGGGCGGGCTGCTGTATTTCGCGCCCACCGGCGTGGTCGACGGCGGCCGCGGCGGCAACAACACACTGGCCCTGCAGAATCCCGGCAACGCGGGTGCCAGCGGCACAGGCGTGCTGGAAAGTGACCGCTACATCAACTTCAACACCCTGCGGGTGGGCAGCGGCAGCTGGACCCTGACCGGCACCCGGACATTCGCTGTCGGGCAGCTCAATGGCGGCGCGCTGCTCACCGGCAACGCGGGTCTGTTCGTCGGGCAGATCGTCGGCAACGGCGGTGCGCTTGAAGCCACCACGTCCGGCCTGAGCTTCGCGCCCAGCGACGGGATCCGGCTCGACGCGGGCGGACTTGCCGTGCAGGGCGCAAACAGCCTGACCTTCGCGGGCCCTGTGGGCGGCACCGGCGCGTTGACCAAGAACGGCACCGGAGTGCTCACCCTGGCCGGCGCCAATACCTACGCCGGTGGCACCACGCTCAACGCCGGCACGATTGCACTGGGCAACAGCACCGCGCTCAGCACCGGTGCGGTAACGGTCAACGGCGGCAGCCTGTCCAATGCGGGCGCCCTGACCTTTGCCAATGCGTTCACCCTCAATGCTGGTTTGACCCTGCCGGGCACGGGTGCACTCACATTGACCGGACCGCTCAGCGGCGCCGGTGGGCTGGTCAAGACCGGCGCAGCGGATCTCACCCTGACCGGCGCCAACGCCTACACCGGCGGCACTACGATCAGTGCAGGACGGCTGGTACTGGGGAACAACGCGGCAATGGGAAGCGGTGCGTTGAACGCAAGCGGAGGCCAGCTCGACGGCACCGCTGCGCTGAGCCTCGGCAACGCGATCAACCTTAGCGGTCCGCTCGGCGTCGGTGCCAGCGGCAACCCGCTGGCCCTGGCAGGCACCATCGCCGGGACCGGCAGCCTCACCAAGCTCGGCACCGGCACGCTGGCCCTCACCGGCAACAACACCTACAGCGGCGGCACCACGGTCAACGGGGGCGCCGTGCAGGTGGGGGGCAACACGGCATTGGGCAGCGGCGCGCTGACCGTGGCCGGCGCCTCGGTGCTGGACGCTACGCAGGCGGTCTCGCTGGGCAATGCAGTACAGCTCAATGCCGCGCTGAATCTTCCGGGCAGCCAGAACCTCGTGCTGGGTGGCCCGATCAACGGCACTGGCGCGCTGGTCAAGACCGGTGCGGCCGCCCTCACGTTGGGCGGCAACAATGGATACAGCGGCGGCACCACGCTGGGTGCAGGCAGCCTGCTGCTCGGCAGCAACAGTGCACTGGGAAGTGGCGCACTGCTGGTCAGCGGTGCGGCGGCGCTGGACGCCACCCAGGCCGTTGCCGTCGGCAACGCCGTGCAACTCAATGCCTCGCTCAACGTACTCGGCAACCAGGATCTCGCGCTGGGCGGCGTGATCGATGGTGCCGGCGGGCTGGTCAAGGACGGCGCGGCCACGCTCGCGCTCAACGCCGCCAACACCTATGCAGGCGGCACTGCGCTCAACGCGGGCACCCTGCAGCTTGGCAACAACGGCGCGCTCGGTACCGGCGCTCTGAACGTACAGGGCGCCTCGCGGCTGGCGACCGGGGCCGCACTGAGCGTCGGCAACGCGATCGCGTTGGGCGCTGCGCTGACCATCGACAACGCCGACAGCCTGGCGCTGGGCGGGGTGATCAGCGGGGCGGGCGACCTGGTCAAGACCGGCGCAGGCGAACTGCAGTTGCAGGCCGACAACACCTTCAACGGCAATCTCGACATCCAGGTGGGTCAGGTCGTGGCGGCCACGCCCGGTGCGCTGGGACAGCCGCAGAGCGTCATCATCGCGGGCGGGGCAGGGCTTACCCTCGCCGGTGGTGGCAGCCTGGCGGCCGTAAGCGGCGACGGTACGCTCGGCATCGGGGCCGGCGCCAACCTGCAGGTCGGCGGCAACGACGCCAGCAGCGTGTTTGGCGGCCAGCTCACCGGCGCAGGCAACCTGGAGAAGATCGGCAGCGGCGTGTTCCAGTTGGCCGGCACCGGCAGTCTGGGCGGCAGCACCACGGTGACCGCTGGGGTGTTCGACGTCGCCGGGAGCCTGGCAACCACGGCGCTCAACGTGGCCAATGGGGCCACGCTGCGCGGTGCCGGTAGCATCACCGCGCCGGTCACCATCGCCGACGGCGGTCGCCTCGGCCTGACCAGCGGCAGTACGCTCAGCACAGGCGATCTATCGCTTTCCGGCGGCTCGATCATCGACGCCGGACTCGGCGTGCCCGGTGACGGCCTGCTTACAGTGAACGGCAATCTCACCCTCGACGGCACGCTCAATATCAGCGACGTCGGCGGCTTCGGCAGTGGCGTGTACCGGCTCATCGACTACACCGGCGCCCTGACCAACAACGGGCTGCTTTACGGCACCCTGCCGGCGGGCGTCACGCTGCCGCAGCTCGCACTGCAGACCGCCATCGGGCAGCAGATCAATCTGGTGGTCTCTGCGCCCGGTGAGGTCGTGCAGTTCTGGGACGGTACGCAGACAGTGGCCAATGGCCTGGTCGAAGGCGGCACCGGCACCTGGGGCAGCGACACCAACTGGACCGGCGCTGAGGGGCTGGTCAATGCCGGCTGGGCCAACGACTTTGCCGTATTCGGCGGTGTTTCGGCGGGCGTGGTCACGGTGGAAGGCACGCAGGCGGCCCGTGGCCTCCAGTTCGCCATCGATGGCTACCAGCTGGTAGCGGGCGCCAACGGCCAGCTGCAGCTCGACGGTGCACCCACCCCCGTGCGCGTAGGCGCGGCTGCGACCGCAGTGCTCGATGTGCCGCTGGTCGGCAGCGGCGCGCTCCAGAAACTGGAGTCCGGCACGCTGGTACTCAACGGCGCCAACACGTATGCCGGTGGCACCCAACTCAATGGCGGCACCCTGATCCTGGGCAATGGCCAGGCCATCGGCGCCGGCCAGCTGTCAGCCGCCGACGGGACCACGCTCGATGCCAGCACCGCGCTGGCGCTGGGCAACACCGTGGATCTGGCCGGCGCGCTGTCGATTGCCGGCAGCAATGACCTCATTCTTTCCGGCGCCGTCGGCGGCGCTGGCAGCCTGGTCAAGAACGGCGCGGCCACGCTGACCCTGGGTTCGCCGAACAGCTATGCCGGCGGCACCCAGCTCAACGACGGCACCGTGCGCGTTGACGCCTCCGATGCGCTGGGTTCCGGCGCGCTGATCGTGGCCAACGGCACGCTCGACAGCGGCAATGCCGTGGCGCTGGGCAACGCCGTGACCTTGAACGGCGGGCTTACGTTCGCCGGCAGCAACGACCTCACGCTGTCCGGGTCGATTGACGGCGCCGGCGCGCTGGTCAAGAACGGAACCTCCACGCTGGCGCTCACCGGCGCCAACAGCTACAGCGGCGGCACCACCCTCAACGCCGGTACGTTGTCGATCGGCAGCGACACCGCATTGGGGGGCGGCACGCTCAGCGTCGCCGGCGCCTCCACGCTGGCTGACGTGGGCGCCATGAACCTCACCAATGCGATCGACCTTGGCGCAGCCCTCGCAGTAAACACCGCAGACGACCTGCTGCTCAGTGGCAGCCTCAGTGGCAACGCAGGCCTGGCCAAGGGGGGCAGCGGCAACTGACCCTGTCCGGCGCCAATACCCTCGGCGGCGCCTTCGACGTGCAGGCCGGACGCCTGCAGTTGGCCGACGCCGCCGCGCTGGGCAACGTGGCGCAGGCCAGCGTGGCCAGCGGTGCCACGCTGGGACTCAACAGTGGTGCGCTGGATGTCATCAGCGGCAGCGGTGCGGTCGACCTGGCGGCCGGCAGCACGCTGCAGCTGGGTCGCAATGACGGGTCCGGCAGTTTCGACGGCACCCTCGGCGGCGCCGGCAGTCTCGAAAAGATCGGCACCGGCACGCTGGCGCTCGGTGGCAACAGCGCCATCGGCGGCGCCACGCAGGTCAGTGGCGGCACGCTGCAGGTGGATGGCACGCTGGCGTCGGCCGGGGTCAATGTCGGTAGCGGGGCTACCCTGTCCGGCGCCGGAAGCGTCACTGCACCGGTCACCGTCGGCGCGGGCGGTCGCCTGGGCCTGCGCAGCGGCCAGACCCTCACCACCGGCAGCCTCGCGCTCGACGCGGGCTCGAACCTCGACGCGGCGCTCGGCGTACCCAGCGATACCCGCGTGCTCGCCGTGAACGGCGACCTCGCACTCGACGGAACGCTCAACGTCACGGATCTGGGTGGCTTCGGCGATGGCGTGTACCGCCTGATCGACTCCACCGGCGCGCTGACCAACAACGGCCTGTCGCTGGGCTCGCTCCCGGTCGCCGTGCTGCCGGGCCAGTTGCTGGTGCAGACCGCCGTGGGCCAGCAGGTCAACCTGGTGGTGTCGGCGAGCGGCAGCACTGTGCAGTTCTGGGATGGCACCGAAGTGGATGGCGACGGTGTCATCCAGGGCGGCGCCGGTACCTGGGACGACGGCACGCATTGGACCGACCAGGCCGGCGCGGACAATGCGGCCTGGAACCAGGGCTTCGCGGTGTTCGGTGGCGAAGCCGGTGGCGTTGTTGACGTGGTCGGCACCCAGGCCATCACCGGCCTGCAGTTCACCCGTGACGACTACAACCTGGTCGCAGGGGCAGACGGCCAACTCCAGCTCAATGCGCTCCCCACGGCCGTGCGCGTCGATCCCGGCGTGACCGCCACGCTGAGCCTGCCGCTGGTGGGCAGTGGCAGCCTCGACAAGCGTGACTCGGGCACCCTCATCCTCGACGGCATCAACACCTACAGCGGCGGCACTGTGCTGTCCGGTGGCACGCTGGTGCTCGGCAACGATCAGGCGATTGGCAGCGGCGTGCTGACTGCAGCCGATGGCAGCACGCTCGACACCGGCGAGGCCATGACGTTGGCCAATGCAGTTGCCCTGAACGGCGCGCTCACGCTGGCCGGCAGCAACGACCTCACCCTGGCGGGCGTGGTCAGCGGCAACGGTGGGCTGGTCAAGCAGGGCGACACCACGCTTACCTTGGATGCGGCCAATACCTACAGCGGCGGCACCGCACTGCAGGCCGGCACGCTACTGCTGGGCAACGCGCAGGCGCTGGGCACCGGTACGCTCAGTGCCGCCGACGGCACCGCGCTGGATACCACTGCTGCCGCGCAGCTCGCCAACAACATCGCGCTCGACGGCACGCTCAACCTGGTCGGCAGCAATGACCTGACCCTGGCCGGCAACATCGCGGGCAGCGGTGGGCTGGTCAAGGACGGCGATACCACGCTGACCTTGACCGGAACGAACAGCTACGGCGGCGGCACCACGGTCAACGCCGGCACCCTGGTAGGCAACAGCGCCAGCCTGCAGGGTGGCATCGCAAATGAGAGTTCCGTCATTTTCGACCAGGCCGACGACGGCACCTTCACCGGCAGCATCAGTGGCAGCGGCACCCTGACCAAGCAGGGCGGCGGCGCGCTGCGGCTGGCGGGCGCCAACAGCTACAGCGGCGGCACCACCGTCGCGGCTGGCACGCTGATCGGCGACACCGACAGCCTGCAGGGCGACATCACCGACAACGCCGCACTTGTGTTCGACCAGGGCAGCGGCGGTACCTATGCCGGCGTCATCAGTGGCAATGGCTCGCTGGTCAAGCAGGGCGGCGGCACGCTGGCCCTCACCGGCGCCAACAGCTACAGCGGTGGCACCACCATCAACGCCGGTACGCTGCTCGGCGATACCACCAGCCTGCAGGGCGACATCGTCGACAACGCCAACCTGGTGTTCGAGCAGGGCGACGATGACACCTTCGCCGGCAGCATCAGCGGCAGCGGCACGCTGACCAAGCAGGGCTTCGGCGTGCTGCGCCTGGCCGGCATCAACAGCTACAGCGGTGGCACCACCATCAGCGCCGGTACGCTGGTCGGCGACACCACCAGCCTGCAGGGCAACATCGTCGACAACGCCAGCCTGGTCTTCGACCAGGGCGAGGACGGTACCTTCAGCGGTGCGATCTCCGGCACCGGTGCGCTCACAAAGGAGGGCGAAGGCGCGCTCACCCTGGTCGGCAGCAACAGCTACAGCGGCGGCACCACGGTGGACGCCGGCACGCTGATCGGCAACACCAGCAGCCTGCAGGGCAACATCGCCAACAATGCAGCAGTGGTGTTCGACCAGGCCGCCAACGGCACCTATGCCGGTACGCTCTCGGGCGACGGGAGCCTGGACAAGACCGGTGGCGGCACGCTGCTGCTCAGCGGCAACAGTGCCGACTTCACCGGCACCACTACGGTCAGCGCGGGCGCGCTGGGCGTGGGCACCCCCGCCACGCCCGGCGCGGCGTTGGGCGGTCCGGTGGTGGTGGGCAACGGCGGCACGCTGTTCGGCAACGGAAGCATCGGCTCGCTCGATGTGTCCGGCACGCTGCTCAGTGGCGGCGACGAAGGCTCGCTTACCGTGGTGGGCGATGCCGCAGTGCACGGCGGCTCCACCTGGCAGATCACGCCCACCAGCGGTGGCACCGTGGTTCCGGTCAGCATCGGCGGCAAGCTGCAGATCGACCCGGGCGCTACGCTGCAGCTGGACCACAGTGACCGCTTGCCGGTCGGCTCGCCGATCAGCATTGCCAATGCGGGCGGCGGCGTCACCGGCAACTTCAGCCAGGTAACCGACGAATTTGCCTTCCTCGACCCGTCGGTTACCGCTGGCGGCGGAGGTTTGTCGCTGACCCTGGAACGCGACGGCACCACGGTGCCTTCGCAGGGCGAAACCCCGAACCAGGTGTCCGTGGGCGGCGCGATCGAAACGCTGCCGGTCACCAGCCCGGTGTTCAACGCGGTGATCCTGCTGCCTGATTCGCCGGGGGCGGTGACCCAGGCGCTGAGTGCGCTGTCGGGTGAGAGCCATGCCAACACGGCGGTGTCGCTGCTGGACAACCGCTTCCTCACCGACGGCGTCGGTCAGCGCCTGCGTGGACAGGCCTTCACCAGCGAAGTGGGCGCCAACACCGCATGGTTCAGTGCCCGTGCGCTGCCGCGCCGGATCGACCCGAGTGGCGGCATGCCGGGCCTGCGCACCCGCGATGAAGGCGTCATGGCCGGTATCGACCGCCGCTTCGGCGAGAACGTGGTTGCGGGTATCTCGGTGGGTCGCCAAGACATGGAAAGCTGGTCGCGCGAGTATGACGACACGGCTGACATCGACGCCAATCACGTCGGGCTGTATGCCCAGGCCGATTGGGGCCGCTTCAGCCTGACCGGTGGTGTGGATTACGCGGACTACGATATCGAGAGCCGCCGCCAGGTCACCATCGGCAGCACCCTCGATGAGCGGCTGAACGCCGACTACGACGCCCAGGCCATCAGCGGGTACGTGGAAGCGGCCTGGACCTTCGAAGCCGGTTCGGCCCGCTACACCCCGTACCTCAACGTCACCCACACCCGTCTCAAGACCGACGGCTTCACCGAACAGGGCGGCGTTGCTGCGCTTTCCGCGGACAGTCAGCGCGACGACTACACCAGCGCCACGCTGGGCGTGCGTGCGGCCTGGGACCTGGGCCAGCGTGCCCGGCTTGAAGCTGGCCTGGGCTGGCAGCACGCCTTCGGCGACACGGACCTCAGCCGCACCATGCGCATGGCGGCCGGAAGCGGCTTCGAGGTGCGCAGCGTCGCATTGGCCGAGAATGCGGCAGTGGGCGAGTTCGGCATAAGCCTGCAGACCTCGCAGGCCAGCCGCCTCTCGATGATGCTGCAGGGCGCCAGTGGTGACGGCGAAACCGCGTACGGCGCGCAGTTGACCTGGGGGTGGAGTTTCTAAGCCACCGCGCCCCGGTGGAAAACAAAGGCCCCGCAATGCGGGGCCTTTTCGTTTGCGTTTGCTTTTGCCTTTGACTTTGCCGGTAGTGCCGGCCGTTGGCCGGCTCCTGGCGATGCCGGCGACCCGTCACTTTTTCTGCCCCTTCAACGCCCCGCCGGCCGCCGCCCCGCAAACAGACAAGCCCCCAAAGACATGAAAAACACCGCCCCCAACATCACAACCGCCACGCCTTCCTCCGCCTTCATCCCATCCTTGACCACGAGGTGCATATCCCAGGCCATGAACGCGCCCGCCGCAACCGCCAGCAACGCAAGCACACGCGGAAACCAGATCGAGACCCGCCCGACCGGGTTAAACCAGATCCTGCTGGAAAGCAGGAACAGCGCGATGCACAGCAGTGGAAACGCAACCAGCGCGTAGGTCGAGAACACGAGGCATATCAAGGACATCAGCATCAACGCCGGCACCAGCAGGGCCAAGGGCGCGAAACGCCGCAGTCCCGAGGCGCTGGCGCTCGCCCGGCGGGCCAGGATGAAGGCGGCAAAGAACATGACACCGGCCAGAAACGGCGCGGCGAGGAACAGCGAGAAGAAGCCCCTGAAATCGGAGGCAGCAGCGGGTGTGGCAATGGTTGCCAGCACCAGGCCAAGCAACAGCCTGTTGATTCGATCCATGAAGGTGACGCATCCAGTTCAGGAAGACGAAGTGTGAAGATACCAGAGCAGGACGTGCGCACCCATCCGGACTTCGAGCACAATGGACCCCAATTTAACTGCGCAGGCGGCTCCCATGTACGGACTGATTGGCAAAATGCTCACGGAACCCGGCCAGCGCGATGTGGTAATCGACATCCTGCTGCGGGGAACAGAGGCGATGCCGGGTTGCCGCAGCTACATAGTCGCGCGCGATCCGTCGAACGAGAATGCGATCTGGATCACAGAGGCATGGGACAGCGCAGAGCAGCACCGCGCTTCCCTGGCGCTGCCTTCGGTACAGCAGGCCATCGCCCAGGCGCGGCCGCACATCACGGGATTTGGCGAGCGTTTCGAGACCGAGCCGGTCGGGGGTCATGGGATATAGGGTGGTGCGGTAAGTTTTCTGATCACCGCCCAGTAGTTGTACGGGGGCGCCGGGGTAGGGCAGCTGATGCAATGACGGTTCATCGGCCATCCGGCCGTCGTCCTGGAGTCCTCCATGCGCGTCGCTATGTTGTCTTCATCCGTCATCCTCATTACTGCTGCCTTGGCCGCTGGCGCAGCCCACGCGGCGCAGCCGGCGGCGGCCCCCGCCGCCCGCGCCATGCCTGCCCCGGTCAACGCCGCCTCCGCCGGGGTCACCCTGCAGGGGCAGATCACCGCGCTGAACACCCAGACACGTGCCGTCACCGTGACTGGCACCGACGGCGGCGCCGTGGAGTTCGTGGCCGGGCCCGAAGTACGCAATTTCAACCAGCTGAAAGTGGGCGACAGGGTCACCCTGGACTACAAGGCCGCTGTCGCACTGGCTCTGGAGCCGGCCGGTAGCGCGCCGGTGGGCGTAACCAAGTCGCAGGCCAAGACCGTGCCGGTGCCGGGTCAGAAGCCGGGCGGGGCACGCTCCAATACCATCGAGATCGTGACCGAGGTGACGGCCGTCAATCCGGACCGAAATACGATTGCGCTCCGGGGCGCGAGCGGCAACACCCAGCTCATCGCGGTTGAGCGGCCCGACCTGCGCGCCAAGCTGCCCAGCGTGAAGCGCGGCGACCTGGTGAAGATTTCCTATACTGAAGCGGTCGCGCTGGCCATTCGTCGCGACAGTCCCTGATGCCAGCGCGCATCCAGCGCTGATCGCGTCACTCACATGCACGGGCTCGACCAGTTTTTCTGGTCGGGCCCGCTCGCGTTTCGTGACCGCACTCCCACTGGAAATGCGCTTCGTCGCACGGAATTTTCTGATTCTGACGCCATTAGCCTGGTGTATTGAGAACGCCAATCAGAACTTGAAATTCATAAGAGAGAATCTTCTTTAGCTATGCTGATCCCCGCGACATGGTGGCACTTCGGAGCGTAAGAACTCCTAACAAGATGCAACACGATGGACTCTGCGTTGGGAGGGTGACGAAATACAACACCCTCGTGGAAATACGTCGCGCCGGTCTTGTTACGGTTCTTAACCTCCCGACTCCCTCGCCATCCCGGCGAGGGATGTTTCTCAATGGAGGTTCACCATGTCCAGCCATTCGCCCAACACGCCTCCCGGCGTGACCGCCCATCAGAAGCTCTGGTGGCGCAAGCCCAAGAGCGTGATGACCAACGCGCTGCATCACGACAGCCTTGAAACTTTTCCCGGTTGCCCGCCCATTCCGTGCGTGAAACTGCGTGGACTCTGGATCGATGCGCTGGGCATCAAACCGGGTACGCGTCTCTATGTGGAGACGAAGCCCGGCGTCATTGTGCTTTCGACCCAGCAGACAGCCGCTGCCCAGGTGTCGGTGGTGCTGAAGCGCATCTGCGATTCGGCCAACGCTGCTGCATGACTTGCGACCAGGAAGCCGCCGGGCAGAGCCCGGCTCTACGGCGGCTTCGACTGACACCCGCGCTGCTTCGGCGCGGTCAAGAGACGTTTATCTCGGTCAGTGTTTCGCGCCCTGGCTACGTCACCAGCCGTAGCAGGTTTCTGTCCAATGCACGCTGAAACTCTGCAAACGCCGCCAGACCTTCTTCCTTGAAAACCGGCGGCGTTGACAGCCACTGAAACCCAGGACGCGTAGTTGCCAATGACGTTCTACCTTCTTGAAGGCAGGCGACTCAAAAGCGACGAGCCCGACGAGACCTACTGCAGGAAGCGTTGCACCCTGGCCAAGGGATGTAACGCTGAACAGCCTCAACCGATTCGAGAGTGATGGCGCCACGGATGTCTATATCGAGCACCTGCGCAAGGTAGGAAATCTGCTTCGATTGGGCCTTGAAGGCCCGCTGATACTTCACAGTACGCCAAAGCGAGCGGTGTGGATGGCTGCCAGATCAGCGAGCGTAACCTACAAGACCGAGATTCCCGAGTCAGAACTGTCCTGCGCACTTGCAAATGGCGAGGTTCCTCAATCATACATTGCGCACGTTTGCACTCTGCTTGAAGAGGCGCCTTGGGAGTTGCTGGTCATGGCGGTGGAGGAGGGGGCTATAAGGGAGAGCGTCACGCCGGATTCGGTTTGGAGAAAAATCGGCCTGATTTCGACAAGGTTCGACCTGGTCCGCTGCAGAGTTTTCCAATGAACGAACCGGCGACAAAGCCGCCGCTCACAATTCCCACCAAGAACGTCGCGGCATTTATTCGTGAGCTCTCGGAACAATATGACATCCGTCCAACTGTCACGGCTGCGGATCGATGGGCCGCCACCGTCAAACGGGCTGGTCTGATATCCGCCCACGAGATAGCAGCCCTACTTGTTAATTTTCTGCAAGAAGAGCGGCGAGGCGATTGATGCCCATGGTTGCTTTGCCCGGTTTTTTGGGAGAAAGCGAGCCCGTTTGCCCCCTCTGGCCGGATTGACGCGGGGGAACAATTTTGCAGAGTTTGCCGAATCTGGCTAAAACCGACGCCTTCACAGTTCATCTACGTAACCCAACGCAAGCTACATGCGGGGTCTTGGCTCCGGCAAAAAACCGCTCAAGTCTGCAATATTTCCGACGTCCCAGACGAAAGGAGAAGTGGAATGAACATCAACAAGAACCACCTGGCAACTGCTCGCACAGTCGTCGTCGCACTCGTTGCAGGCCTGAGCCTTGCCGGTTGCGCCAGCTACAAAGAAGAGTTCGCAACCATCAACTCCCGCCTCGACTCGCTGGACACCAAGGTGAACAGCGCGGCCCAGAGTGCAGACCAGGCCAACCAGTCCGCACAGCAGGCCAACCAGCGTCTGGACCAGATCGAGGGTCGCCTCCAGCGCCTCGAGTCCCAGCCGACCACCACCAAGCGTCAGCCGCGCGGCTGATTCCTGTTGGGTAACACGTAATACAATTTTAGAAACCGGGACCCGGTGGCCGTTTCTGGCCACCGGCTTCTCTGCTTGACCCCGCAGTTGCTTCAAGGAATCCCCCATTACCATGTCCCTGCATCCTTCCCTCCGGGCTACCTGTAGCGCTCTGGCGCTGGCACTTTCTTTGGCATGTTCCGGCGCGGCGTTCGCCCAGGAAGAGCCCTCCATCGAGGCCGACCACTCCGCCGACGCGGTGGACATGCTGCCCTCCGGGCAGGAAGTTTCCCAAACGGTGATCGACCTGGCCGGTTGGGTCAAGGCGAGCAAGGACACGGCTGGCTATCCATTTGCCGTCATCGACAAGGTCAACGCACAGATCCTGGTGTTTGGCGGCGACGGCAAGCTGAAGGGCGCGGCGCCTGCGCTGTTCGGTTCGGATAAGGGTGACCGCTCAGACCCCGGCGTCGTCAAATATGCATTGAAGGATATTCCAAAGGGCCAGCGCACCACCCCGGCGGGCAGTTTCGTCGGCGGCTACGGCCCTTCGATGGACACCGGGCGGGTCCTGTGGATGGACTTCGATACGGCGGTGTCCATCCATCCCACGGCAACCGGGGTCAAGTCGGAACGTCGCCCCGCGCGACTGGCATCGCCTGAGCCGGACGACAACCGCATTACCAACGGCTGCATCAATGTCGATCCCGAGTTCTATGCCAAGGTGATCAAGCCGACGTTCGAGAAGGGCGGGCTGTTCTACGTGCTGCCGGAGGAGACCGAGATTTCCAAGGTCTTCCCGGAATTTGCGAAGAGCCAGGCCACCGCGCAGCACACTGAAGGCAAGCGCCCCCGGCGTGAACGTGCCGACGCACAGGACGGCGTTTCGCCGTAACTCTTCATGCGCAGCCGAACCGGTTTCGGCTACCGCACCATCTCAAGAAATGCCTCCATCGCAGGCGCCTGCCAGGCGCCCTCGCGGCGGATGATGCTGAGCGGTCGTTGCAAGGCCAATGCTTTCACCGGCAGCCGCACCAAGGTGCCTTCTTCCAGGTCACGCGTCACGCTGATGGTGGGCAGCCAGGCGATGCCGCCGCCGTGGATAGCCGCCTGTTTCAGCGCCTCGGTATTGCCGAATTCCACGATGCTGCCGGTCTGTACACCGAGCGCCTGCAGCAGGTCTGCGATCAGCTCGCGGGTACCGGAGCCGGGTTCGCGCATCAGCAACGGAAGCCCGTTGATGTCTGTCGGAGCCGCGCGCTTGCGCGTCGCGAGCGGGTGCTCCGCGCCTACTACGGGAATCAGCTCATCGCGGCTGAAGGCCTTTGTGGTTACTCCCTCGACCCGGATCGGGCCTTCGATGAATCCCACGCTGAAGCGTAGATCTGCGACGCCCTGCGCAACCTGCTCGGTGTTGCCGACAAACAGGGAGATGCCCACCTGCGGAAAGGCCTTGCGGAACTCGGCGATGTAGCGGGGCAGCACATAGGTGCCGATGGTATTGCTGGCGCCGATGGAGAGCTGACCGGCGCGAGCGTCCGCGAAATCGCGCATGGCCGCCTGCGCACTGTCGGCCACGGCGAAAAGGCGCGTGGAATAGGTGTGCAGCACCTTGCCCGGTTCGGTCATGCGCATGCCACGGGACTGTCGCTCGAACAGGACCACACCCAAACGCGCCTCGAACACCTTGAGCTCCCGCGACAGAGCAGGCTGGGAGACATGCACGCGCAGGGCCGCGGCGGAAATGCTGCCGGTCTCGGCAATGGCGTGAAAGATGGCCAGGTGATGGAGGTTCATGCGCGCGAAGTGGTCAGAGCTGCCCGATAAAGTACTGCACAATCAGGCTGCTGACCGCCACTGCGACCCAGACGCCCAGCCCGAGCAGGATGGGACGCACGCCGGTAGCGGCCATGCGGCGCAGGTTCGCGGACAGGCCAATGGCCGAAAGCGCGAAGACGATCAGCACTTCCGCCAGCAGGTGCAGCACCGGAAGTGCGGCGGCTGGCACCCAGCCGGCCGAGCGAACGCCCGAGGCGACCAGGAACCACAGGATGAACCAGGGAAAGATCGCGGCCAGCTTGAACGTGCCGGCGTCGGTGCCACCCGCGCTGCGCCGCTTGGCCAGCGTGGCCATGACAACGGTCAGCACCAGGCAGATCGGGATGATTAGCGTGGAGCGGGTCAGCTTGACGATGGTGGCGTAACCGCCGGCCAGGTCGCTGTAGGCGTAACCGGCGGCCACCACGGAGGAGGTGTCGTTGATCGCGGTACCGGCCCACAGGCCAAACCCCTGGTCGCTCATCTGCATCAGGTGGCCCAGCAGCGGGAACAACAGCACCGCCACCAGGTTGAACAGGAAGATCGTGGAGATGGCAAAGGCGGTATCGTGGTCGTCCGGCTTGAGGATAGGCGTAACCGCGGCAATGGCCGAGCCGCCGCAGATGGCCGTACCGACCCCGATCAGCACCGTGAGCTTGCCTTCCACGCGCAACCACCGGCCCAGCACCCAAGCGCTCAGGAAGGCAACGGTGACGGTCACCAGCGTCACCGCCAACGATTCCATGCCGGTCTTGAGCACTTCGCCCAGACTCAAGCCGAAGCCCAGGGCAATGATCGACCACTGCAGGACCTGCTTGCCGCCGAAACGGATGCCGGCGTCGAAGCGGCTGCCGGGCGAGACCGTGTTCTTGACCACGATGCCCAGCACGATGCCGAAGACCGGGCCGCCAACCAGGGGCAGCCAATGGCCCAGCACCAAGGCAACCGCCGCGACAGCCGCGGTCAGCAGCAGACCGGCGGCATGGCTGCCGATCCAACGGGAGGGATGTGTGAGAGAGCGAGGGACATGCATTTCGTGAGCAGCCATGCTGAGACGGGATCAGTCTGCGCTCCGCTTCGATATGCATCCAATACAATTAACGTAGATGATCCATGCCAAAAAGGCATGGCATGTAGTGCCGGCCGCCGGCCGGCTCCAGGCGACTCCAACCGAAAGGCGAGCCGGCCAGCGGCCGGCACTACGTGGGCGCTTCGCCTTTGGACTCGCGCTGCGCCTCTTCCTTTGCATCGTTGACGGACAATGCCTGGCGTTCTTCCGGCGTCAGTGCTTCAGGTTCCCTGGCTGGGTCCGCGTCAACGTGGCCAAGGTTGTCGGACGCAGGAGAGCTCAGGGTAGAGATCACAACCTGGCGCCGGGGCAGGGTATTCAGTACGCCGTGTCGCTTCAGCGCGCTGTCGAGCTCCCACAGATAAGCGGCGCGCACCGCGGAGTTCCTGCGTGACGCCGCTTCGGTCAGCCACACCGCCAGCACGTAGTTCGTTACGCTCCCTTCGGCGCCCGCCAACCAGAGCTGCGGCCGCTTGGGTCCCGACGTGGCCAGCGTAAAGGGAACCTGCGCGGCGGCATCCAGCGCTGCCTTCTTCACCCGCTCCTTGTCCACGTCGATGTCTACGTCAAATGCAATCCGGACCCGCCGGTTGACCGAGCCATGGGTCCAGTTCACCAACCGCTTGGTCACGAATTCCGAGTTGGGAACCAGGATGTCGATGTTGTCGTTGGTCGTGATCAACGTGGAGCGGATATCGATCGACTTGACGACCCCGCGCGTGTCCTTGTCCAGCTCGATGAAGTCGCCGACCTTCAACGACCGATCGAACAGCAGGATGAGCCCCGACACGAAGTTGCTGAAGATGGCCTGCATGCCGAAGCCAAGCCCCACCCCGATGGCCCCAGTAAACACCGCGAACTGGCTCAGCGGCAACCCGGCCACCTGCAGGGCGATCAGCACGCCGGCCACCAGGATGGCGTAGTGAAGCAATCGCGAGAAGGTGTACAGGGCTGCCTGGTTGGCGTCCGGGTGGCGGCGGCCGTAGCGATTGATCGCACGCCGACACACGCCTGCGATCAGCAAGGTGACCAGCACCGCTGTTACGCCGGCGAGCGCGTCGCCCACGCTGAGATGCCAGCCGAACATCGCGAGCGGCTCGAACGCCAGCGCATCCTGGAGCTTATGCAGATATCTCATGATCCTGGGCCGCCTCGCGTTGGTGAAGCGGAGTAGGGCAACGAAGCCTGTGCTGGCTACTATCGACGGGCTCCCAACGCACGTCGACCGTAAAAGTACGGTCGACGCCAGTGGGTTTCTACGGGCGGCCCGGCGGTTGCACTGACGCGCGCAGGACCAACTGGTGGGGCAGTACATGGTTCACGATGTTCTGCCGCGCGCCGGGCGTGCGCCTGATCTCGCCCAGCAGGATGTCGATCGCGGCGTCGGCCATCTCCGCTACCGGCTGGTGAATGGTGGTGACTTCCGGCCAGACCATGGTCGAGGCCGAGGTGTCATCGAAACCGACCACGGACAGGTCGCCCGGCACCTGTAGGCCACGACGATGCGCTACCGAGACCACCGCAGACGCCATATCGTCATTGCTGGCGAAAATGGCGCTGGGCGGGCAGGGCAGTGACAGCAGCTGCTGCGCGGCCTCCAGGCCCGACCGGTACGTGAAGTGACCGGCGTAGACCAGTGCCTCGTCGTAGCCGATGCCGGCATCGACCAAGGCGTCACGGTAGCCCTGCGAGCGCTGCGCGCTGGCGGTCTGGTTGGGGTCGCCGGCAATGTAGCCGATGCGGCGATGGCCCTGCGCGATCAGATGTTCCACGATATCGCGGCTTGCGTGGCGGTCGTCGATGCGCACGCAGGAAATGCGGCCGCTGAAGTGGCCGGAGGCGATGGCGACCACGGCGATGCCGGCGTTGACGAATGCATCGACGATGGCCTTGGACTCGCATAATGGCGGCGGCAGTATCACGCCTGCGACGCGGCTGGCCAGGCTCCGTGCCGCCTCCCGGCGTGCCCGTGGCCCCAATTCATCCCAGCTCGCGATCAGCAGCTGCACTGCCGCCCGGGTGGAGCCGCGCAGGGCGCCGACCAGCAGTTCGCGCAGGTAGCTGGAACTGGGATTGGTGTAGATCAGCGCGATGCAGGTCTGCTGCGCGGCGGCCAATGCGCTGGCCGCCAGGTTGGGCCGGTAGTCCAGTTCCTGCACGCTGCGCAGCACCCGTTCCCGGTTTCCCTCACGCACGCCGGTGTGGCCGTTGATGACCCTCGAAACCGTCATGGCCGAAACCCCGGCATGCGCCGCGACCTCGTCGATGGTGACGGCGCTGCCTTTGCGACGCACCGCTTTGGGGGTGTTCCTCAAGGACCGGTCTCCTTTGCTGCGTTGCATGATGACAACGGTGTGACGGAGTGATTAGTCTGCGCCCTGACGCGATGGTAGCGCTACCACTGAGCCGGGGTAAGGCCAGCGGAGATTCCCCCATTTACCACGCGCATGTTCTGGCAACTGCAAGCGATTTCGAGGTCCCACCGCGCCCTTGGCGTGGTGCGAAGTACATCCATTCGATCGTATGTCAGAGGGGAGAGTCATGAGCGCTTGTGCTTTCCGTCGTACCCCAGACCTGAGGGCTCACGCATGAGCCGCAAGCTGGCGAAACTAACGTCCCGGGCCATGTTCACCTTCGTCGGTGGCGTCCTGGTCATCAATCCCGCTTTTGCACAGGACGCGTCGACGCCGGCACCGGCCACGACCGCTCAGCAGACCCAGAGCACGCCGACCCAGCTCGACACGGTGCAGGTCACCGGTATCCGCAACAGCCTCAGCCAGGCGATGGATATCAAGCGCGACTCGGCGGGCGTGGTGGACGCGATCAGTGCCGAAGACATCGGCAAGTTCCCCGATACCAACCTGGCCGAGTCCCTGCAGCGCATCACCGGCATCTCGATCGAGCGTCGCGATGGTGAAGGCGCACAGGTCACCGCGCGTGGTTTTGGTCCGCAGTTCAACATGGTGACCCTCAACGGCCGCCAGATGCCCGGTGCCGACGCATTCGGTGCGGCAGGACAGGTCGCCATCGGCGGCGTGGACGGCGGTACCCGCGCCTTCAACTTCGCGCAGCTGGCCGCCGAAGCGGTCAACGGCATCGAAGTGTTCAAAACCAGCCAGGCCAACGTCCCCAGCGGCGGTATCGGCGCCACCATCAACATCCTCACCGGTCGCCCGTTCGACCATGAGGGCACCGTGGCCAGCGCCGGCGCCAAGATCGTCTCCGACCAGAGCCAGCCGTTCGACAACGACATCACCCCGGAACTGTCCGGTATCTTCAGCTATACCAACCCGGACAAGACCTGGGGCGTAGGCGTCAGCGCGAGCTACCAGAAGCGCAAGGGCGGCTCGGTACAGGCCACCAACAACTACTGGAACATCCAGCCGTGGACCGGGACCATGCCCGGCAACCCGACCGTGACCAATGCACCGGCGATCGGCGCGCTGTACGGGCGCCCGAACGACCTGCGCTATGCCTTCGCCGACTTCGAGCGCGAGCGCATCAATGGCCAGGCGGTGCTGCAGTTCGCACCGACCGACGCGGTCACGCTGACCCTGGACTACACCTACTCGACCAACGAGATCGAAGAGAATCGTGGCGAGCAGGGCATGTGGCTGCAGAACAGCAACTACACCGACGTGGTGTTCGACACCAGCGGTGCGGTCGCCACGCCGATCTACATCCGCGAAATCGCCGGCACCAAGGACTTCGGGCTCGAGCAGCAGCGCAGCATGCAGAAGTACAAGCTGGGTTCGCTCGGCTTCAATGCCACCTGGAACATCACCGACCGCTTCAAGCTGAGCTTCGACGGCCACGACTCGAAGAACGAGAGCCGCCCGAACGATCCGCTCACCGGCGGTGGCTCCATCTTCTCCAGTATCGCCGGCACCAACAACTGCACCACCGGTCCGCAGTGCGGTGGCACCTACGTGCAGGAAATGGTCTGGAACAACGGCCTGCCGGTCGGCACCCAGGTCTGGTATCCGACGGCCGCCGACGCCATCGCCAAGACCAATGGCGTGGTCAACGCGGGCTTCGTGCCGGGTGAGATCGGCTCGCAGGTGCTGCGCATCAACTCGCAGACCCAGATCAGCGAGATCAAGCAGGGTCGCGTGGACGGTGAGTGGGCCTTCGACGCGGGCCGCTTCCAGTTCGGCGTGGACTCCAGCAAGCAGACCACGCACCGCCTGCAGGCCGCGGAAAACTACAACACCCTGGGTGACTGGGGCGTGGCCAACGTCAATGGCGACGTGGCCAACGGCCTGATGGATCTGCTGCAGCCGGTGAACATCGTCGGCATGTTCGACGACTTCAACGTCAACAGCTTCAGCGCCTGGCGTGGCGACGCCGGCCGCCTGGCCCAGTGGGCGGGCCAGTACTACGGCGCCAACCTGGGGGTCAGTCCGCAGAATGCCGCCGACAACCGGGTCGAAGAAAAGACCAATTCGGCCTATGTCCAGATCGAGCTGGACGGCGACCTGGGCGGCCACCGCACCAATACACGCCTGGGCGTGCGCTACGAAACCACCGACGTGGTCTCGACCTCGATCATCGCCACGCCCGAGTCCATCCAGTGGCAGGCCAACAACGACTTCCGCGTGTTGTTGTCCGACGACAAGCAGCCCTTCACCGAGAAGACCAGCTACAGCTACATCCTTCCGAACCTGGACTTCAGCATCGACCTCCTGGACGACCTGAAGGGCCGCATTTCCTTCGGCAAGAGCATCGCGCGCGCGCCGATCGGCAACCTGTACGCCGGACCGACCGCACAGCAGCCGTTCGGTTCGGTGCTGATCGACCCGTCCTCGCGGGCCAGTGGCACGGCGCAGAACCCGGCGCTCAAGCCGCTGGAATCGGACAACCTGGACCTGGCTCTGGAGTGGTATTTCGCCGATGCCAGCTATGTGTCGGTGACCTACTGGAACAAGCAGGTCGACAACTTCATCGGCAACACCATCGTGCAGGAAAACCTGTACGGCCTGCGCGACCCGACCTCCGGGCCGGACGCACAGGCGGCGCTGGGGTTCCTGACCAGTGGCGCCTGTATCACCCAGGTGGGTCCGGCCAACGCGGCGGCCTGCTCGGCCAATGACACCTCCCTGTTCACCGCATTGGCGCTGCTGCGCAACAATCCGGCCGGGCTGGGCGCCTACAACGGCACTGACGCACAGGTGCTGGCGACCGAGGCGGCCTACGACCTGTACGGGGAGGCGGACGATCCGCTGTACCAGTTCAACGTCAACCGTCCGATCAACCAGAACCAGTCCAAGCTGCATGGCTGGGAACTGGGTGGGCAGTACTTCTTCGGCGACACCGGCTTCGGCGTGCTGGCCAACTACACCATCGTCAACGGTGACGTCGGCTACAACGATGCGGGCGACCCGAACGTCGACCAGTTCTCGCTGACCGGCCTGAGCGACACCGCCAACGCCATGCTGATGTACGAAAAGTATGGCTGGTCGGTCCGCCTGGCCTGGAACTGGCGCGACCAGTACCTGATCCTGGCCAACCAGGGGTCGAGCCGAAACCCGTACTATGTGGAAGAGTACGATCAGTGGGATCTCAGCGTGGGGTATACGCTGAATGACAACTGGTCGTTCAGCCTGGAAGCCATCAACCTGACGGGCGAGGACGTGCGGTGGCGTTCGCGCACCTCGCAGATGATGGTGAAGCTGGCTGACCAGGATCCGCGTTACATGCTTGGCGTTCGTTACAGGTTCTGAACAGGTCACGGGTGCCGTTGCTTGGGCAGCGGCACCCGTGCAGGCTCCTGCTGGGATTGGACTACACATGCCGCGTTACGAAATGCTCAACAACATCGCCCACCGCGACCTGCGCGTGGCGACCGGCTTCGGGCCTGAATTCGGCGACGCGGTCGGCATGGTGCCGGCGTACCCGAGCGAGTTCGCCGAGCTGCAGCGCGAATACCCCATTTTCCTGCGCAGGGACACCGCCTCCGGTGCATGGCAGTCGGTGGTCCTGCTGGGCTTTGAACAACACGAGAACCTGTACCTGGACGAGGGCCGCTGGAACGCGTCGTACCTGCCAGGGGCCGCGGCCAAGGGCCCGTTCCTGATCGGGTTCCAGGAAAACCGCATAGACGGCGAACTCACCCGCGAAGCGGTGCTGCACGTGGACCTGGATCACCCGCGCGTGAACAACAGCGCCGGCGAACCGGTGTTCCTGCCGCAGGGTGGCAATACCCCGTATCTCGACCACATCGCCACCGTGCTGCGCGGCATCAACGATGGCCATGCCTTCGGCGCGGAGATGTTTGCGATGCTGGACGCCAAGGGGCTGATCCAGCCGGTCACGCTCGACGTGCAGATCGACGCCGAGCATCGGGTCGGCGTCAACGGCCTGCACGCGGTCGACCGCGATCGCCTGGCCGCGCTGGACGGTGACGCGTTGGCCGAGCTCAACCGCGCCGGTTACCTGGAAGGTGCGTATCTGATGCTTGCCTCGCTGCATAACATGCGACGGCTCATCGCCGAGAAACAGCGCCGCCTGCGCCTGCAGGGCAGGAACTGAGCGATGGCCGACGGGGCGGCGATGCGGACACTGGAAGGGCTGGCGCCTGCCGCGCTGCCGCTGGAGGCGCTGGTCGCCGCCGGCGAACCCGTGGTGCTGCGCGGCGTCGTGCGTGACTGGGGCCTTGTCCAGGCCGGGCTGCGCTCGACCAACGACGCCATGGACTACCTGCGTGGGTTCGACGCCGGCGTGCCGGTGCCGTATTCCCATGGCGAACCCGCCATCCAGGGCCGTCCGTTCTACAACGCCGACTTCACCGCGTTGAACTTCGAGGTCCGCCGTGGCGTGCTGGGCAAGGTGCTGGAGGAGATTGCGCGTCACGTTGACGATCCCCAGCCGCCCATGTACTACATCTCTTCGCTGCTGATCGATCGGGCATTACCGGGCTTCTCCGAGCACAACGACGCCGGCCTGGCCGGGCAGGGCATCGACGCCTCGGCCAGCATCTGGATCGGTAACCGGGTCACCGCGTCCTGCCATTTCGACACGCCGGACAACCTGGCCTGCTGTGCGGTGGGACGTCGCCGCTTCACCCTGTTCCCGCCGGAGCAGATCGACAACCTCTATCCGGGCCCGCTTGAGCCTACGCCGGGCGGCCAGGTGGTCAGCGTGGTGGATTTCGACACTCCGGATTTCAAACGCCATCCTCGTTTCCGTGACGCACTGGCCAGCGCGGTCACCGCCGAACTGGAACCCGGCGATGCGATTTTCATTCCCAGCATGTGGTGGCACCACGTGCGCAGCCTGGCACCATTCAACGTATTGGTGAACTACTGGTGGCGCAGCGTGCCTGGCTTCCTGTCCTCGCCGCTGCCGGCCCTGCAGCACGCCCTGTGGGCGCTGCGCGACCTGCCGCCGCGCGAGAAGCAGGCGTGGGCGAAGATCTTTGAGTACTACGTATTTGGACCCGCAGAGCGCGCCGGGCAGCACCTGCCCGAGGCCGCCCGCGGCGAACTGGCACCGTTCGACGAACTGCAGTCGCGCCGCACGCGCGCCCAGCTGCTCGCTCGACTCAACCGCTGACAGGGGATCGCTTTGAACGCTGCCAACACCACCACGCCGGGCCGGATCCGCAAGGTCGTCATCGCCGGCGGCGGCACCGCCGGCTGGCTCGCCGGCTGCGCGCTCGCCCACCAGTTCCGTGACCAGCTCGAAATCACCCTGGTGGAGTCCGAGCAGATCGGCACCGTCGGCGTGGGCGAATCGACCGTGCCACCGATCCGCACCTTCCACCGTTTCCTGCAGATCGACGAGCAGGAATTCCTGCGCGAAGTGGCCGGCACGTTCAAGCTCTCGATCTCGTTCGAAAACTGGCGTCGCCCCGGCGACCGCTTCATCCATCCGTTCGGCACCATCGGGCAGAACACCTGGGCCACGCCGTTCCACCACTTCTGGCTGGACAGCCAGCGCCGCGGCATGTCCTCGGACCTGGGCGACTTCTGCCTGGAAAGCGTGGCCTCGCGCGGGGACCAGTTCTCGCTGCAGACCCAGCCCCAGGTCAATTACGCCTACCACTTCGACGCCGGGCTGTACGCGAAGTTCCTGCGCCGCAAGGCCGAAGCGAATGGCCTGCGCCGGGTGGAAGGGAAGATCCGCGAAGTGCGCCAGCACGCGCATGACGGCTCGGTGCAGGCGCTGGTACTGGAAGACGGCCAGGTGCTGGAGGGCGATCTGTTCATCGACTGCACCGGGTTCCGTGGCCTGCTCACCGAGCAGACCCTGCATACCGGCTACGAAGACTGGAACCAGTGGCTGCCCAGCGACCGCGCAGTAGCCGTGCAGACCGAATCGGTGAAGCCGCCGGTGCCGTATACCCGCGCCATCGCGCACGAGGCCGGCTGGCGCTGGCATATCGCGCTACAGCACCGCGTGGGCTGTGGCCTGGTGTTCTCCAGCCGCCACATGTCCGACGACGAAGCGCAGGCCAAGCTGCTGCGCGACATCGAAGGCGAACCGCTGCGCGACCCGTGGCTGGTCCCGTTCCGCAGCGGGCGTCGGCTCAAGGCCTGGAACAAGAACGTGGTGGCGCTGGGCCTGGCCAGTGGCTTCATCGAGCCGCTGGAATCGACCAGCATCCACCTCACCATCAGCTCGGTGGTGCGCCTGATCCAGCTGTTCCCGATCGATGGCATCACGCCGACCCTGCAGGCGCTGTACAACGACGTCGGGCAGAAGGAGATGGAGCACGTGCGCGACTTCATCATCCTGCACTACCACGCCACCCAGCGCGACGAACCGATGTGGAAGGCCGCCCGCGAGATGGAGCTGCCCGAGTCGCTGGCGGTGCGCCTGCGCGCGTGGCGGGAGCGCGCGCACGCCTGGCAGGACCCGGGTGAGTTGTTCCGCGTGGACTCCTGGACCAGCGTGCTGATGGGACAGGGCATCCAGCCCGGGCCCGCCCACCCGTTGGCCAGCGCGATCAGCGACGACGACCTGCGCACCCTGCTGCAGCGCATCCGCCAGCCGATCCAGCAGGCGGTGGCGACGATGCCGTCGCAGGCCGAGTTCATCGCGCGCTACTGCAAGGCGTCCGAGGACGTCTGGCCGCGGAGGATGGCGACCGCGTAGCGAAGCTGCGCGTTGTTGCCCGGATTTGGTAGCGCTACCTTTTGAAGCATACGGGGTGTAAGGGATGGAACTGGTTGCCGGAATCGATGCAGGCACACAGAGCTTGAAAGTGCTGGTGTACGACCCTGCCGCGCGCAAGGTCGTGGCCAGCACCAGTGCTTCGCTGGAGCTGGCCAGCGGCGCCGATGGCAGCCGCGAGCAGGCCCCGGCCGACTGGGTGGCCGCGCTCAACAGCTGCTTCGCGGCGATTGCACCGGCGGTGCGTTCGCGCATCGTGGCGCTGGCGGTCTCGGGCCAGCAGCACGGGTTCGTACCGCTCGACGCGGCAGGGCAGGTACTGGCACCGGCCAAGCTCTGGTGCGACACCAGCACCTCGGCCGAATGCACGCAGATCATGGATGCGGTCGGCGGCACCGCGCAGACCATTGCAGCGGCCGGCAACCCGATCCTGAGCGGCTACACCGCTTCCAAACTACCGTGGACGAAGACGCACCGGCCCGAGGCCTACGCGAACCTGGCCACCATCCTGCTGCCGCACGACTACCTCAACTTCGTGCTGACCGGCGAGCGCTTCTGCGAGTACGGCGACGCGTCGGGTACCGGCTGGCTGGACGTGCGCACCCGCACCTGGTCGCCCGACCTGCTGCGCGCCACCGACCCGGACCGTGACCTTGCGGCGTGCCTGCCGCCCATCGCCGCGCCCGAAGCGCTGTACGACATCGCACCCGCCGCAGCTAAGACGCTGGGGCTTCCGGCTACGGTGAAAGTTGCCGTGGGCGGCGGCGACAACATGATGGCGGCCATCGGCACCGGCTGCGTCACCCCGGGTCGCCTGGCGATGAGCCTCGGCACGTCGGGCACGCTGTTCGCTTATTCCGATACACCGGTTGTCGACCCCGAAGGCGCCTGGGCCGCGTTTTGTTCGTCCACCGGCGGCTGGCTGCCGTTGATCTGCACCATGAACTGCACCGTGGTCACCGAACAGGTGGCCGACGCCTTCGACTTCAACACCCGCCACGCCGACGGCCACCTGCGCAATACGCCCCCCGGCGCCGACGGCCTGGTGATGCTGCCGTTCCTCAACGGTGAGCGCACCCCGGACCTGCCGCTGGGCAAGGGGGTGCTGGCCGGCCTGGACACCACCAACATGACCCCGGCGCACTTCTACCGCGCCGCGATGGAAGGCGCCACCTACAGCCTGAAGTACGGCTACGACGCCTTCGTGCGCGGTGGCATGCAGTTCGACCGCATCGTGCTCACCGGCGGCGGCAGCAACAGCGCGCAGTGGCGGCAGCTGGTGGCCGATGTGTTCGGCCTGCCAGTGGACGTGCCGACCCAATCCGAAGGCGCGGCATTCGGCGCTGCCCTGCAGGCGCTGTGGGCGTTGGGGCATGCGCGCGGCGAGGGTGCTTCCATCGCCGACATCACCGAGCGGCACGTTGCGCTCGACCCGCAGCTCTCGGCCCGTCCGGACCCGGCGCGTGGCCACGCCTATGCCACCGCCTACGCCCGCTTCCTGCGTTACCTCGACGCCCTCACGCCGCTGCAGCGCGGCTGAACCCCACTTCACGCGACACCTCGCACAACGAAAGGAAACCGCACCATGAGCACGCAGCCCTTCATCGGCGCCACCGAGTATTTCCCCGGCATCGGCCGCATCCCCTTCGAAGGGCGCGGCTCGGACAACCCGCTCGCGTTCAAGGTGTACGACGCCAACAAGGTGATCGGCGGCAAGACCATGCAGGAGCACCTGCGCTTCGCGGTCTGCTACTGGCACACCTTCTGCAACGCCGGGCATGATCCGTTCGGGCCGGGCACCCGCCGCTTCCCGTGGGAATCCAGCTCGCCGCTGGCCAGTGCCGAAGCCAAGGTGGACGCCGCGTTCGAGTTCTTCACCAAGCTCGGCGTGCCGTACTGGTGCTTCCACGACATCGACCTGGCGCCGGACGCCGACGATGTGGGCCAGTACGAAAAGAACCTCAAGCACATGGTCAAGCTGGCCAAGGAACGCCAGGACGCCACCGGCATGAAGCTGCTGTGGGGCACCGCCAACCTGTTCTCGCACCCGCGCTACATGAACGGTGCGTCGACCAACCCGGACTTCGCCGTGGTCGCGCGCGCGGCCGTACAGGTCAAGGCCGCACTGGAAGCCACCGTTGAACTCGGTGGCGAGCACTACGTGTTCTGGGGCGGCCGCGAAGGCTATGCCTCGCTGGTGAACACCCAGATGAAGCGCGAGGTGGAGCACTTCGCCCGCTTCCTTACCATGGCCCGCGACTACGGCCGCAGCATCGGCCTGAAGGGCAACTTCCTGATCGAGCCCAAGCCGATGGAGCCGATGAAGCACCAGTACGACTTCGACAGCGCCACCGTGGCCGGGTTCCTGAAGGAGCATGGCCTGCACAAGGACTTCAAGCTCAACATCGAAGCCAACCACGCCACGCTGTCCGGCCACACCTTCGAGCATGACCTGCAGGTCGCCTCGGACCATGGCCTGCTTGGCAGCATCGACGCCAACCGCGGCAATGCGCAGAACGGCTGGGACACCGACCAGTTCCCGACCGACCTGTACGACACCGTCGGCGCGATGCTGGTGGTGCTGCGCCAGGGCGGGCTGGAAGGCGGCCTGAACTTCGACGCCAAAGTGCGCCGCGAATCCACCGACATGGAGGACCTGTTCGTCGCCCATATCGGCGGCATGGACGCGTTCGCGCGCGGGCTGGAGGTCGCCCATGGGCTGCTCAACGACTCGCCCTGGGAGCAGTGGCGCGCCGAACGCTACGCCAGCTTCGACAGTGGCGCCGGAAAGGACTTCGAACATGGCAAGCTCAGCCTGGCGGACCTGGCTGCACTGGGGGCGAAGGGCGGTGAGCCCACGCAGATCAGCGGCAAGCAGGAACGTTACGAAAACCTGATCAACACGTACCTGCTGCGCTGAGCGCAGCCCCAAGGATGAGCCCATGACCCACCTTCTTCATTCCCGCCGCAGCAGTGCCCTGATGGTCGCGGTGGTCCTCGCGCTGGTTGCCTGCAAGGGCGACGACACGGCTGCCGAAAAGGCCCCGGCCGCCGCCACCGCCAGCGGCGAAGCCAACCCGTGGCCGTCGGTGGCCTGGCCGCTGGCCGAAGACCCCTCCCTGGAAAAGCGCATCAACGACCTGATCGCAACCATGACGGTGGAAGAGAAGGTGGGTCAGCTGATCCAGGGCGATATCGCCAGCATCACCCCGGACGACGTTCGCAAGTACCGGCTGGGCTCGATCCTCGCCGGCGGCAACTCGGACCCCGGTGGTCGCTACGACGCCTCGCCGGCCGAGTGGCTGGCCCTGGCCGATGCGTTCTACGCCGCCTCGATGGATACCTCGCAGGGTGGCAAGGCGATTCCGGTCCTCTTCGGCATCGACGCGGTGCACGGGCAGAGCAACATCGTCGGCGCCACGTTGTTCCCGCACAACATCGGCCTGGGCGCGGCGCGCAACCCGGAACTGGTGCGCCGGATCGGCGAGATCACCGCGCTGGAAACCCGCGCCACCGGCATGGAGTGGGCGTTCGCGCCGACCGTGGCGGTGCCGCAGGACGACCGCTGGGGGCGCACCTATGAGGGCTACTCCGAATCGCCCGACGTGGTGGCCAGCTATGCCGGCAAGGTGGTGGAGGGGTTGCAGGGCAAGGTGGGCTCGCCGGAGTTCCTCGACGGCCGCCATGTGATCGCGTCGGTGAAGCACTTCCTGGGCGACGGCGGCACGACCGACGGCAAGGACCAGGGCGACACCAAGGTCAGCGAAGCCGATCTGGTCCGCATCCACGCGGCCGGCTATCCGCCGGCGATCGCGGCCGGCGCGCAGACCGTGATGGCATCCTTCAACAGCGTCAACGGCGAAAAGATGCACGGCAACAAGCCGTACCTCACCGACGCGCTGAAAGGTCGCATGAACTTTGGCGGTTTCGTGGTCGGCGACTGGAACGGCCATGGCCAGGTCAAGGGCTGCACCGCCACCGACTGCCCGGCCACCATCAACGCCGGGCTGGACATGCCGATGGCCTCGGACAGCTGGAAGGGCATGTACGAAACAACGCTGGCCGCGGTGAAGGCCGGCACCATCAGCCAGGAACGGCTGGACGACGCGGTGCGCCGGATCCTGCGGGTGAAGATGCGGCTGGGCCTGTTCGAGGCCGGCAAGCCGTCCGCGCGCTCGGTCGGCGGCCAGTTCGCGCTGATCGGCGCGCCGGACCATCGCGAGGTCGCACGCCAGGCCGTGCGCGAGTCGCTGGTGCTGCTCAAGAACCAGGGCGGCGTGCTGCCGCTCGCACCGAAGCAGAAGATTCTGGTGGCCGGTGACGGCGCGAATGATGTGGGCAAGCAGGCCGGTGGCTGGACCCTGAACTGGCAGGGCACCGGCACCACGCGCAAGGACTTCCCGAATGCGGACACCATCTTCGAAGGCCTCGCGCAGCAGGTGAAGGCCGCTGGCGGCCAAGCTGAGCTTGCCGTTGATGGCAGGTACAAGACCAAGCCGGATGTCGCCGTGGTCGTGTTCGGCGAGAACCCGTACGCCGAATTCCAGGGCGACCTGGCCACGCTGGCCTACAAGCCGGGCGACGACTCGGACCTGCAGCTGCTCAAGAAGCTCAAGGCCGACGGCATCCCGGTGGTCGCGGTGTTCCTGAGCGGCCGCCCGCTGTGGGTGAACCGGGAGATCAACGCCGCCGATGCATTCGTCGCCGCGTGGCTGCCCGGTTCGGAAGGCGCAGGCATTGCCGACGTCCTGCTGCGCAAACCCGACGGGGCCGTGCAGAACGACTTCAAGGGCAAGCTCAGCTTCAGCTGGCCGCGCACAGCGGTGCAGTACGCCAACAACGTGGGCCAGAAGGACTACGACCCGCAGTTCGCGTTCGGTTACGGCCTGACCTACGCCGACAAGGGCGACCTTGCCACTTTGCCCGAAGTTTCCGGCGTGACCGGCAACGAAGGCGCGGCCGGCGTCTTCTTCGCGGCGGGCGATGCCGGTGCCGGCATGGCGCTGCGCCTGGAGAACGCCACGGGGCAGGGCGTGACCGTCACCAAGGTGCCGGAAGGCCTGGACGGCGACCTGCTCAATGTGACCGGCGTGGACCACCTCAAGCAGGAAGACAGCCGCCGCCTGGCCTGGACCGGCAAGGGTGAGGCGACCGCCGCGTTGCAGTCGCACACCGCACTGGACCTGCAGCGGGAGAGCAACGGCGACCTGATGCTGGTCACCACGCTGCGCGTGGATGCCGCGCCCAAGGGCGAGGCGTGGCTGGCGGTGGGGTGCGGTACCGGCTGTTCGGCGCGTGTACCGCTGGGACCGACCCTGGCCAAGCTGCCGGCAGGGCAGTGGACCCGCGTGGGCGTGCCGCTGAAGTGCCTGGCCGGTGCCGGTGCGCAGGTGGGCAAGCTGGACCGCCCGTGGTCGCTGGTGAGCGCATCGGCGATGACCGTCTCGGTGTCGCGGGTCGCACTGGGCGCCCTGAACGAAGCCGACGTCACCGTCGCCTGCCCGGGAGCCTGACGATGCGGCGCGCCCTACCGACCTCTGGGCGGGCGCGCCACCGAATCGCGCTCCACCAACCGGTGCGGCAGCACATGGTCGGTAAGCGGCCGCGCCTCGTCGTTGCGGTTGCGGATGGTGCGCAGCAGGATGTCGATGGCTGCGTCGGCCATCGCCGCAATGGGCTGGTGGATGGTGGTGAGTTCCGGCCACACCGTGGTGGCGGCCGAGGTGTCATCGAAGCCCACCACGGTCAGGTCGCGGGGCACGTCCAACCCGCGCCGGTGCGCGACCGAAATGGCGGCTGCACCCATGTCGTCGTTGCTGGCGAAAATCGCGGTGGGCGGGTTCCCATGCGCCAGCAGCAGCTCTGCGGCGCCCAGCCCGGAGCGGTAGGTGTAGTTGCCGCGCTGGACCAGTTCGGGGTCGACCTCCAACCCGGCCTCGTGCAGCGCGGTGACAAAACCGTCGTAGCGGCGGGCGCTGGCACTGAGGTCGTCGCGTCCGCAGATGAAGCCGATGCGGGTATGCCCGTGCTGGATCAGATGCTCGGCCATTTCCTTGCCGGCGTGGAAGTCGTCGATGCGCACGCAGGAAATACCATCACCCTGGCGGCCGGACGCAATCGCCACAACGGGGATGCGCGCCTTTACCAGCTCGCCCACGGCGGCCGCGGACTCGCACAGCGGCGGCGGCAGGATCACGCCGTCGACCCGGCTGGCCAGGCTGCGCGCGGCCTTGCGCTCGGCCTCGGCATCCATGTTTTCCCAGTAGTCGATGGTCAGCTGCACCGGCGCATTGGAGGCCACCCGCAGCAGGCCGACCAGAAGTTCACTCAGGTAGGCACCGCTCGGATTGGCGTAGATCAGCGCGATGCGGGTGTGCTGCGCGGCCGCCAGCGAACTGGCCGCGACATTGGGCGTGTAGCCCAGCTTGCGCACCGCGCGCATCACGCGTTCGCGGGTCTCTTCGCGCACGTTGCCCTGGTTCACGGCCCGCGACACGGTCATCGGCGAAACGCCTGCCAGCGCCGCCACCTCGTCGATCGTCACGCCGCTGGTTTTGCGGCGGACCGATTTCTTCGGCTTGTCCAATACGCGTTTCCTTTCGTTCTCGTAACGCTACCGTGCGGCGGGCAGGGGAGATGATGCAACGGCCAAGGCGCGTCACCAGCTTACCCGGTTTACTGCCGAAAACGCCGCATTTTGCTGCTGTCGAACGGTGTCATTGGATGTCGAGCGTTGTCATCGCGCTGCTGCTTTTCATGGGCAACGCGCATGCGGAAGACGGGTATGCACTGTGGATGCGGTACGTGCCGGTTGAGCCTGCGCTCGCAGCCACCTACCGCGCGCAGTTGAGCGACATCGTCGCACCCGACGCAACGCCGACGCAGCGCGCCGCGCGTGCGGAGTTGGAGCGTGGGCTCGCTGGCCTGCTCGGCACGGCACCACCGATGCACGCCGAGGCGACGCAACAGTACGCCGTGGTACTGGGTACACCCGCGTCGTCCCCGTTGCTTGCGCCACTGCACAGCGAGATCGCGTCACTGGGCCCGGAGGGGTATCTGCTCAAGCGGGTGCAGCGCGACGGCCGCAGCGTGCTGGTGGTGGCAGGGCAGCGGGATATCGGCGTGCTGTACGGCGTGTTCCACCTGCTGCGCCTGCTGCAGACCGGCGCCTCACTGGATGCGCTGGACGTGCACGAATCGCCGCGCGTGCACCTGCGCGTGCTTGATCATTGGGACAACCTGGACGGCCATGTGGAACGCGGCTATGCGGGCCGCTCGCTGTGGGACTGGCAGAGCCTGCCGGAATGGAAGGATCCGCGTTACACCGACTACGCGCGCGCCAATGCCTCGCTGGGCATCAACGGCACCGTCCTGAACAACGTCAATGCCAGCGCCTGGAGCCTGGCGCCGGCATACCTGGATAAAGCAGCCGCACTGGCGGAGGTGTTTCGGCCCTACGGCATCCGCCTGTACCTGAGCGCACGGTTCAGCGCACCCATCGAACTGGGTGGGCTGAAGACCGCCGATCCGTTGGATCCCGGCGTGCAGCGCTGGTGGCGCGACAAGGTCAATGAAATATATGCACGCATTCCCGACTTCGGCGGGTTCCTGGTCAAGGCCAATTCCGAAGGGCAGCCTGGCCCGCAGGACTACGGCCGTTCGCATGCCGATGGCGCCAACCTGCTGGCCGACGCGCTGGCTCCGCACGGCGGCGTGGTGATGTGGCGCGCTTTCGTCTACGCGCATGATGTACCTGCAGATCGTGCCACCCAGGCCTTCACCGAGTTCGCCGGGCTGGACGGCGCGTTCCGCCCGAACGTGATCGTGCAGGTCAAGAACGGCCCCATCGACTTCCAGCCGCGCGAGCCGTTCCACGGTTTGTTCGGGGCCATGCCGCGCACGCCGCTGATGATGGAGTTCCAGCTCACCAAGGAGTACCTCGGTTTCAACACCCACCTGGTGTACCTCGGCCCGTTGTTCGAGGAAGTGCTGCGTTCGGATACCCATGCACGCGGCAAGGGTTCCACCGTCGCCAAGCTGGTGGACGGCTCGCTGGAGGGACACACGCTGACCGGCATGGCCGGGGTTGCCAACATCGGCAACGACCGCACCTGGACCGGCTCGCACTTCGACCAGGCCAATTGGTACGCCTTCGGCCGGCTGGCCTGGAACCCCCACCAGTCCGCCCGCGACATCGCTGCCGACTGGGCCGCAATGACCTTCTCGCCGGACCCCACCGTAGTGCAGCCAATCGTCGCGATGATGATGGCCTCGCGCGAGGCGGCCGTGAACTACATGACCCCACTCGGCCTGCACCACCTGATGGCGCGCGGCCACCACTACGGGCCCGGCCCCTGGGTAGACGGCGGTCCACGCCCGGACTGGACCTCGGTGTACTACCACCGCGCCGACCGCAACGGCATCGGCTTCGACCGCAACGCGAGCGGTAGCAATGCCGTGGCCCAATACGCGCCCGAACTGGCCGCGCAGTACGGCGACCTCACGAAAGTGCCCGAACCGCTGCTGCTGTGGTTCCACCACGTCCCATGGAACCACCGCATGGCCTCCGGCCGCACCCTGTGGGACGAACTGGTCACCCGCTACTCGCTGGGCGTAAAGCAGGTTCAGGAAATGCAGAGGCAATGGTCAACCCTGACGGATCCCCCCGAGGTAGAGCGGGGCTCTGCCCCGCTGCCATCACCAATCGACCCACAACGAAGCGCCCAGATCACCGCCTTCCTCCGCATCCAACGACGCGAAGCCCAATGGTGGCGCGACGCCAGCATCGCCTACTTCCAATCCATCAACGACCTGCCACTCCCTGCAGGCGAAGCCCCACCACCGCACCCGCTCGCTTACTACAAATCCCTACAGTTCCCCTCAGCACCCGGAGACGGTCGATGAGCAGGCTCCGCCGTTGGGCTCACCGGTTGCTGCTGCCCGCACTTGCCATTGCCAGCGCACCCGCGATGGCGCAGCAACCCACGCCCTCCCTGCTGCATCCACTCTTCCAGGATCACGCCGTCCTGCAGCGCGACCAGCCGATTCCGGTCTGGGGCGAAGCAAAGCCGGACGAGAGCGTGTCCGTATCGCTCGCGGGCCAGTCCCGCAGAACCCGCGCGGACGCCAGCGGACACTGGCAGGCAACGCTCCCGTCCACCTCAGCAGGCGGCCCCTACGAACTCACCGTAAGTGCAGGGCAGGCCACCCAGACCGCGCATAACCTGATGATCGGCGACGTCTGGCTGTGCTCCGGCCAGTCGAACATGGAACTGCCGGTCTGGCGCACCCTGGACGCCAACACCGAGCTTGCCGCCGCAGCGCATCCCGACATCCGCCTCTTCACCGTTCCCAAAGCTGCTGCCGTCGCCCCGCAGAGCACGTTCAGCGCACCGGTCGGTTGGGCCGCCGCAACCCCAGACACCGTCCGCGAGTTCTCCGCCGCCTGCTACTACTTCGCGCGCGAACTCCAGAAGACCGTCAACGTCCCGATGGGACTCATCCAATCGGCCTGGGGCGGCTCGCGGATCGAAGCGTGGACCAGCGCCAAGGGCCTGCGCGCACAGCACGGCATGCAACCCGCACTGGCCGTACTCGCCCTGTATGCCAACGACCCTGCAGCCGCGAATGCGCAATGGGGAAAGCACTGGCAGCAATGGTGGGCCAGTCGCGATGGCACCGTTTCGGGCGATGCACCGTGGCAGCCAGATGCCAACAACGGGGCATGGACGCAGGCACCCGCTGCACTGGGCGCATGGGAGCGCTGGGGTGTCCCCGAGCTGTCCGACTACAACGGCATGGTCTGGTACCGCACGCAGGTCACCCTTACCGCCGCGCAGGCAGCACAGAACGCAACGCTCGAACTGGGACCGGTAGACGAGACCGACGTTACCTGGGTCAACGGCGTTGCGGTAGGCAGCCAGTACGCCCCCGGCGAAGCGCGGTCATACCCCGTGGCCCCCGGCCTGCTGAAAGCGGGCGCGAATTCCGTGGTGCTCAACGTACTGGACACCTGGGGCGACGGCGGGCTGGCCGGGCCCGCGAGCGCCCACGCGATTCGCCTGGCCGATGGCACCCGCGTCACGCTCGACTCGCCTTGGCAGTACCGGGCGGCACCCGGCCCTGAGTCACCGCCACTCGCCCCATGGCACGCAGCAACCGGGCTGTCCACCCTGTACAACGGCATGATCGCGCCACTGGGCAACTACGGCCTGCGCGGCATGCTCTGGTACCAGGGCGAGTCAAACACCGGTGACGGTGCCGCTTACGCAGGGCGACTGCGCAGCCTGCGCGGCGACTGGCGCAGCCGGTCTGGTGCAACGTTGCCCCTGCTGATCATCCAGCTCGCGAACTACGGCAAGCCACCCTCAGCGCCCACCGAAAGCGGCTGGGCGCAGGTACGTGAAGCCCAACGGCGCGTGGCGGCGGAAGGCGCTCACAGCGGGCTCGCCGTCACCATCGACATTGGCGACGCCTACGACATCCACCCGCCGAACAAGCAGGAACTGGGACGTCGACTGGCGCGGCTGGCGCGCAACGTGGTCTACGGCGAGCACGACCTGGTACCCACCGGTCCGACGGCGACGGTTGCGTCGCGCACGTCGGATGGACTGCGGATCCAGTTCGAAGATGTTACGGGTGAACTCATTACCACGGGCGCGCGGGGCCCCATCGGGTTTGAGCTCTGTGACGCCGCTGCCCACCACTGCGACTACGCCGATGCGACATTGGACGGGCACGCAGTCGTCCTGCGCAGCCCTCAGGCGGGCACCGCCGCCCGCGTCCGCTACTGCTGGGCCGACGGACCGGTCTGCACCGTGCGCGACAGCAGCGGCCTGCCGACGGGGCCGTTCGAGCTGCCCATCACGGAAGGAGCCGCCCGCTGATGCGCTGGCTGCTCGCTATTCCCATGCTGCTCAGTGCGGTGTTGACCACCGGCGCCAAGGAGCCTGCGCCGCCGGTCTACTTCGACTGGTTCGAATACACCGGCCGCGATGCCGCCTTTGAAACGCCGCTGCCGGCCGCGCACTACCGCAACCCGATCCTGGCTGGATTCCATGCAGACCCCAGCATCGTCGCCGTCAACGGCCGGTTCTACCTGGTCAACTCCAGCTTCACCTATTACCCGGGCATCCCCGTCTTCGAGAGTGAGGACCTGGTGCACTGGAGACAGATCGGCAACGTCATCGACCGACCCAGCCAGCTCGATTTCGACGGCCTCAGCGTCTCACGGGGCGTGTTCGCACCCGCGATCTCGTACCACGATGGCCTGTTCTACGTGGTCACCACCGCCGTAGACAGCGGCGGCAACTTCATCGCGACCGCACGCGATCCCGCCGGCCCGTGGTCCGACCCGCACTGGTTGCCCGGCATCGATGGCATCGACCCGTCCTTGTTCTTCAACGACGACGGCAACGTCTACCTCGTGAACAACGATGCGCCGCCCGGCACCCCGCGCTACGAAGGCCATCGCGCGATCTGGATGCAGCAGATCGACCTGGCCGCGTTCAAGCCCATCGGCCCGCGCAAAGTCCTGATCGACGGCGGCGTCGAACCGGAAAAAAGCCCGATCTGGATCGAAGGCCCGCACCTCTACAAGCGCGAGGGCTGGTATTACCTCTCCGACGCCGAGGGCGGCACTGGCCCGCAGCACTCGCAGGTGGTGCTGCGCAGCCGCGACGTCTGGGGGCCGTACGTTCCCTATGCAGACAATCCGATCCTCACCCAGCGCGACCTGCCTGCCGACCGCCCGCTGCCCATCACCAATGCCGGCCATGCGGATCTGGTGGAAGGTCCGGACGGCTCGTGGTGGGCCGTGTTCCTGGCCAGCCGCAACTACCAGCAGCGGCACTACAACACCGGGCGTGAGACCTACCTGCTGCCGGTGGCATGGCGCGATGGCTGGCCGGTGATCCTGCCCGCCAACCAGACCATCCCTTATGCGGTGAAAGCCCCCAGCTGGATGAGAGGCGACGCCATGCAGGCGCCCTCGACCGGGAACTTCACCGACCGCGACGAGTTCGACGGAGCGGCGCTGGGCAACGCCTGGCTTCGCGTACGCGTGCCCAAACAAGAGTGGGCAAGCCTGTACGAGCGCCCGGGAAGCCTCGCCATCCACCCGCTGCCGGAAGGCCTTGAGACGCTCAGGAATCCAGCCTTCCTCGGCCGCCGCCAGCAACACCTGCGCTTCGATGCGAGCACCGCCATGAGCCGCCCGGCGCAAGGCATCGCAGCAGGGATGGCTGCCTTCCAGAGCGAGGCCTGGTGGTACTTCCTTGGCGTGCGCAGCCTAGGCGGCGACCGCATCGCCGTCTTCCTCGAAGCCCGGGACGGCGGCGGCACAACGAAGACCCTTGCGACCCGTGAACTGAAAGCAGCAACCACGCTGCGCCTTCAGATCAGCGGCAATGAAGGCAACTACGCCTTCGCTGTCGACACCGGAGACGGGCAGGGCTGGCAAACCCTCGCAGCAAATGTAGACGGCACCGTACTCAGCACCGATCGCGCAGGGGGCTTTGTAGGCACCCTGCTGGGACCATTCGCGCGCGACGAGCGCGCCTTGAGGAGCAGATGATGACGCGCAGGCCTTACCACTTAGTCGGCCTTCGCGGCCCCGTCCTTGCCACCTTGGCCTTGTGCGCCGCCATCGGGCTCGCCACCCGCGTGCACGCTGCAGAGCCCAAACCCTGGCTGGACACTACGGCCAGCTTCGAGACCCGTGCCGCCGCGCTGGTCGCCGAGATGACCCTGGAAGAGAAGGCCGCGCAGATGCAGAACGGCGCACCCGCCATCGAGCGTCTGGGCGTGCCCGCCTACGACTGGTGGAGCGAAGGCCTGCACGGCGTCGCGCGGGCGGGGCAGGCCACCGTGTTCCCGCAGGCCATCGGCTTGGCCGCCACCTTCGACGTGCCGCTGATGGGGCAGGTGGCCACCACCATCAGCGACGAAGCGCGCGCCAAGCACCACCAGTTCGTGCGCGACGGCCAACATGGCCGTTACCAGGGCCTGACCTTCTGGTCGCCGAACATCAACATTTTCCGTGACCCGCGCTGGGGCCGCGGCCAGGAAACCTACGGCGAAGACCCGTACCTCACCGCGCGCATGGGCGTTGCCTTCGTGCACGGCCTGCAGGGCGACGACCCGGTCTACCGGAAGCTCGACGCCACCGCCAAGCACTTCGCGGTGCACAGCGGCCCCGAAGCCGACCGCCATCACTTCGACGCCAAACCCAGCAAGCGCGACCTGTACGACACCTACCTGCCGGCGTTCGAAGCGCTGGTGAAGGAAGGGCAGGTGGACGCTGTCATGGGCGCCTATAATCGGGTCTACGGCGAGTCCGCCAGCGCCAGCAAGTTCCTGCTGCGCGACATCCTGCGCGACGACTGGGGCTTCAAGGGCTACGTGGTGTCCGACTGCTGGGCCATCGTCGACATCTGGAAGCATCACAAAATCGTGCCCACGCGCGAAGCCGCCGCCGCACTCGCGGTGAAGAACGGCACCGAACTGGAATGCGGCCAGGAATACGCCACGTTGCCTGCGGCAGTGAAACAGGGTCTGATCAGCGAAGCCGAGATCGACGACGCCGTGACCCGCCTGTTCACCGCACGCATGCGGCTGGGCATGTTCGACCCGCCGGAGCGCGTGGCCTATGCGCGGATTCCGGCCTCGGTGAATCAAGCGCCCGCCCACGACGCGCTGGCGTTGAAAGCCGCCCGCGAGTCGCTGGTGCTGTTGAAGAACGACGGCGTGCTGCCGCTCTCGCGCGATCTCAAGCGCATCGCCGTGGTCGGCCCGACCGCCGACGACACCATGGCGCTGCTGGGCAATTACTTCGGCACCCCGGCGGCACCGGTCACGATCCTGCAGGGCATTCGTGACGCCGCCAAGGGCGTGGAGGTGCGCTACGCGCGCGGCGTGGACCTGGTGGAAGGGCGCGACGACCCCAACGCCACCCCGCTGATCGAAGCCGCCTACCTGCGGCCCGCCGCTGACTCCCCGGAACGCGGCCTGCGCGGCGAGTACTTCCGCACCGCCGACCTGGCCGGCACGCCCGCACTGGTCCGCACCGACGCGCAGATTGGCTTCGGCTGGGACCGCGGCTCGCCCACCGACAACCTGATGGCGCGCGGCGAAGCCGGCCCGGGGCAGGGCGTGCCGAATGACAACTTCAGCATCCGCTGGAGTGGCCAGGTGCTACCGCCGGTCTCGGGCCGCTACCGCATCGAGGCCGCCGCCGACGATGGCTTCCGCCTCTACGTGGACGGCAAGCGCGTGCTCGACCACTGGACCCCCAGCGATCGCATTCGCAGCGACGGCGTGGACCTGGACCTGGACGCCGGCCGCGCCTACGACCTGAAGCTCGAGTACTTCGACGCCGAGCGCGACGCAGGCGTACGCCTGGGCTGGCGCATGCCCGGCGCCAAGCCGCCGTTCGAGGAAGCGCTCGACGCCGCCCGCAGTTCCGATGTGGTGGTGTTCGTCGGCGGCCTCACCGGCGATGTCGAAGGCGAGGAAATGAAGGTCAATTATCCCGGCTTCGCCGGTGGCGACCGCACCGACCTGCGCCTGCCCGCCACCCAGCGAAAGCTGCTGGAAGCACTGAAGGACACCGGCAAGCCGGTGGTGATGGTGCTGACCGGCGGTTCCGCGCTCGCCGTTGAATGGGCGCAGGAAAACCTCTCGGCCATCCTGATGGGCTGGTACCCCGGCCAACGCGGCGGCACCGCCGTGGGCGAGGCGCTGTTCGGCGACTACAACCCCGGCGGCCGTCTGCCCGTGACCTTCTACACCGCAGACCAGAAGATGCCGGCGTTCGACGACTACGCCATGGAAGGCCGCACCTACCGTTACTTCCGCGGCACCCCCCTGTACCCGTTCGGCCATGGCCTGTCCTACACCACCTTCGACTACGGCAAGCTCCAGCTCGATTCGCCGCGCATCGCCGCCGATGGTCGTCTCAACGTACAGGTTGAAGTGGCCAACACCGGCAAGCGCGACGGCGACGAAGTGGTGCAGCTGTACGTGCGCCGGGTGGACGCCGCGCCGGGCGATGCGGTTCAGTCGCTGCATGGGTTCCAGCGCGTGCATCTGGCGGCAGGCCAGAAACAGACGGTGGCCTTCGACCTGGACGCCTATCAGGCCCTTCGCCAGTACGACGAAGCGCGCGGCGCGTATGAAGTGCCGCCGGGGGCGTACGAGGTGCGGGTAGGCAGTTCCAGTGCCGACGCCCGCGTAAAGGCACGTTTCACCGTGGAGGCAAAGCGTGACTGATCACACCCTGTCGGTACGGGAAAAGCTGGGCTACAGCCTGGGCGACCTTGCAGCCAACCTGATCTTCCAGACGCTGATCACCTACCTGGCGTTCTTCTACACCGACGTCTACCGGTTGCCGCCCGCCACGGCGGCCACGGTGATCTTCGTGGTCGGCCTGCTCGGCGCGTTCGTGTTCACCCCGTTGATCGGCATCGCCGCCGACCGCACCCGCAGCCGCTGGGGCAAGTTCCGGCCGTGGATCCTGTGGACCGCCATCCCGTTCGGCGTGCTCTCGCTGCTCGCATTCAGCACGCCGGACCTGGGCGAGCGCGGCAAGGTGGTCTACGCCCTGGCCACCTATGGCCTGCTGATGCTGGTGTACGCGGCCAACAACCTGCCGTACTCCGCGCTCAGCGGCGTGCTCACCGGCAACATGGACCAGCGCAACAGCCTCTCCGCCTACCGTTTCGTGGCGGTGATGATCGCGCAGTTCATCATCCAGGTCCTGCTGCTGCCGCTGGTGCTGATCCTCGGCGACGGCGACCGCGTGCTCGGCTTCGAACGGGTGATGACCGTGTTCGCGGTGGTGGGCACCGTGTTCTTCCTGATCACGTTCGCCACCACCCGCGAGCGCATCGTTCCCGCCAAGGAGCAGACCGCCGGGGTAGGGCAGGACCTCAAGGACCTGCTGCACAACCGCCCGTGGCAGGTGATGCTGGCGCTGACCATCCTGGTGTTCATGAACCTCGCCCTGAAGGGCGGCACCTACATCTACTACTTCCAGTACTACATGAGCGAGCCGGCGCTGGCCGCGGTCCTCGACAGTTCCGGCTTCAACCGCTTCATCGGTGGCTTGAACGCGGTGCTGAGCGGATGGGGCCTCTCCGGTTTCACCTGGCCGAAGGACCCGGCCACCTCGGCGTTCAGCCTGTTCAATGCCTGCGGCATCATCTGCATGATCCTGGGCATCGGCGTCTCGCGGCGGTTGGCCGACCGCTTCGGCAAGCGCGATGTGTTCGGCGCGGCGTTGTTCGTCTGCACCGTGTTCCTGCTCGTGTTCTACCTGTTCCCGCCCACGGCAGTGGCCGTGGCGTTCGTGTCCTTCATGCTGCACGGCTTCTTCTACGGCATCACCATCCCGCTGTTGTGGGCGATGATTGCCGACGTAGCCGACTACTCCGAGTGGAAGAACAACCGCCGGGCTACCGCCATCATCTTCTCCGCCATGCTCTGCGGCCTGAAGATCGGCCTCAGCATCGGCGGTGCACTGGTGGCGGGCATCCTGGCGCACTACGGCTATCAGGCCGGCGCCGCCCAGCAGCCGGACGGCGTGGTGGATGGCATCCGCTTGACCGTGAGCCTCTACTGCTCGATTCCGTTCCTGCTCGCCGTAGGACTGTTGTTCCTCTACAAGATCGACAAGCGCATGGAAACCCGGATCGAGCAGGAACTGCTGCAACGGCGGAATGGCAACAACCTGGAGCACCTGGCCGCGCACGCCATTTCCCAGCCGCTGGTGTCACATATCTACACGGCCGACCCTTCCGCGCATGTCTTCGAAGGCAGGCTGTACATCTACCCCTCGCACGACATCGATGCGGGCGCTCCATTCGATGACGACGGCGGCCACTTCGGCATGGAGGACTACCACGTGCTGCGGATGGACTCGCCGCAGGGCGAGGCCACCGACTGCGGTCTGGCACTGCATGTACGTGACGTGCCCTGGGCTGCGAAGCAGATGTGGGCACCGGATGCGGCAACGCGTGACGGTCGCTACTTCCTCTACTTCCCGGCCAAGGATGCGCAGGGCATCTTCCGCATCGGCGCAGCGGTTGCGGATCGCCCCGAGGGGCCGTTCACGGCCGACGCCGAGCCGATGGCAGGGACGTACTCCATCGACCCGGCCGTCTACCGCGACAACGATGGGGAACACTATCTCTACTTCGGTGGCATATGGGGCGGGCAGCTGCAGAAGTACCGGGACAACCGGTACGACGTCGCGAACGAAGAGCCCACCGGCGCCGCGCCCGCACTGGGTCCGAGGGTAGGGCGACTCCATTCCGGCATGACCCGGCTGGCAGAGCCCACCCGCGAAGTGCTGATCCTGGACGAGCACGGAACACCGCTGCGTGCCGACGACCACGAGCGCCGCTTCTTCGAAGGTCCGTGGCTGCACCGGTACAACGACCGCTACTACCTCTCGTACTCCACCGGCAACACCCACCTGCTGTGCTACGCGGTCGGCGACAGTCCGTACGGTCCGTTCACCTACGCTGGCGTGATCCTCAAGCCGGTAGTGGGCTGGACCACGCACCATTCCATCTGCGAAGTGGAGGGGCAGTGGTATCTGTTCTATCACGACTCCCTGCTGTCCGGCGGCGTGACCCACCTGCGCTCTGTGAAGTGCACGCCACTGCATATGGACGCGGACGGCAGCATCCGTACGATCGATCCCTATGGCGCCTGAGACCTGCTTGCCAATCGATGACGCGCTGGCACCCCTGCCAGCGGGGCGCCTGCTGTGGCTGCGGTCAGGCGGCGTGGACGTCGCGCTGGCGCCCGAAGCCGGTGGACGCATCGCCCAGATCCGCCATGACGGAGTGGATTGGCTGGTGGGGGAGGTAGAGGGCGGCAAGTCCGCCATCGGCTGGGGCTGCTACCCGATGGTGCCGTGGGCAGGGCGTATCCGCCACGGCCGATTCGAGTTCGACGGCAGGCGTTACGAACTGCCCACCAATTTCGGCGGGCATGCCATCCACGGGACAGGCTTCACCCGGCCCTGGCAGCTCGACAGCCTCGAAGCTGACGCGGCCGTGCTCTCGTTGGCACTTCCCGAAGACGACTACTGGCCCTTCGGGGGCACGGCAACGCAGACCATCCACCTCGGCCCCGATCACCTGGCGCTGCACCTCGCCGTGCAGGCGGGACACCACGCCATGCCCGCCGTGCTCGGCTGGCACCCGTGGTTCCGCAAGCCGGATCGCCTGGAGTTCGTTGCAGATGCCATGTACCCGCGCGACAGCGAAGGCATCGCCATCACACCCTGCGCAGCCCCCACGGCAGGCCCGTGGGACGACTGCTTTGTCAGGACGCGCGACCCGGTGCTGGTCTGCGCAGGCCAGCAGTTGCACCTGAGCGCCGACACCGACCACTGGGTGGTGTACGACGCGGCCGCTCATGCAACCTGCGTGGAACCACAGACCGGCCCACCCGATGGATTCACCCTGGCTCCTCACCGGCTCCTGCCCGGCGAGCGGCTTGCGCTGCGTTTCGACCTCCATTGGTCGCGCAGCGCACCGCCATAGTCCTGGAAGGCGACTCAGTCCATGCGGGTAGCCAGTTTCAGCCGCTCCATGCCGCCCGGTGGTTCGTGGTCACCGAACCGCAGCGTCACCGAATCAATGGTGCCGGTGAAGGGGAACAGGCCCTTCTCTTCATAGTCCGCGCACACCGGCGATACGCAGTCCATGCCCACGTCCATGGTCTCCGTGCCACACCGCTGCGGCACCTGCTCGTCGATGTGCCCCCGCGCGACTTCCTTGCCGTTCACGCTGAGGACGACGTCCGCCGGCCCGCCCGGGGTCGGCGATGCTGGCGTAAAGGCCAGCTCGATGGTGTGCTCGCCTGCAGGAAGGGCCTCGGGGGAGACCACGTCGTAGCGGCGGATGCCGAAGAAGTTGTAGTGGAAGCGCGGCTTTCCCTCCCAGAAGAACAGCGAGAAGCCGGCCGCATCACCGCCCAGTGCAAAGATGACGCCTTCAGTGTCCCGCTCTATCTTCACCGGGGCAGTCAGCGTGAACGGCACACCGACCAGCTTGGGGCCGCTGCCTTCCGGCAGGCGTGTCATGCCAGGGTAGAACGTCACTTCGTCACGGCCATGGAAGTAGCTCGGTCGCAGCGTTACGTCCAGCCGTTCCGCAAAGCGGTCGTCCAGCGGCAACACGTTGTATTTGGCGGCCTCGGCCATGAACAGGTCCTGCAGCTGGCGAAGCCGCTTGGGTTCCTTCGCCGCCAGGTCCACGCCCTGGCTGAAATCCTCGGTGATGTTGTACAGCTCCCACGTGTCTTCGTCGAAGCCCGACGAGCCTGACGTCTCCCAGGGCAGCCGGCCATGCCGGCACGACGCGATCCAGCCGTCGGCATACATCGCGCGGTTACCCAGCATCTCGAAGTACTGGTGCGTGTGCGTGCTCGGCACGCTGCCTGCGCCGTTGGCAAAGGTGTAGGCAAAACTGGTGCCCTCGATCGGCCGCTGGATGAAGCCGTTGACTTCGCGCGGCTCGGTAATGCCCACGATCTCCATCAGCGTAGGCATCAGATCGATGCAGTGGTGGAACTGGGACCGCATCTGCCCCGTGTCGGTGATCTGCCGCGGCCAGGACACGATCATCGCGTTGCGCGTGCCGCCAAAATGCGAGGCCACCTGCTTGGTCCACTGGAAGGGCGTATCGCCGGCCCATGCCCAGCCCACGGCATAGTGCGGGGACGTGCCGGGCAGGCCCCAGCGGTCCATGAAGCCGATGGACTCCTCCATCGAAGGCTGGCGGCCATTGAGGCTCATGATTTCGTTCGGAGTTCCCACCAGCGATCCTTCGCCGCTGGAGCCGTTGTCGCCGATGATGTAGATCACCAGCGTGTTGTCGAGTTCGCCCATGCCCTCGATGGCATCCACGATCCGACCGGTCTCGAAATCGGCGTGTTCGAGGAAATCGGCATAGTTTTCCGCCTGCCGGGAAAACAGCTTCTGGTGCTCGGGCGGCTGGCTGTCCCAGGACGGAATCTGTTCCGGACGCTCGGTCAGGCGCGTGCCCTTCGGAATGATGCCGCGCTTGATCTGCTCGGCATGTACCTGTTCGCGATACTTGTCCCAGCCCATGTCGAAGCGGCCTTCATTGCGCCCACGCCAGTCCAGCGGTGGCTGGTGCGGTGCATGCGCCGCACCGGTCGAGAAGTAGGCGAGGAACGGCCGCTCCGGGGCGATCGACTTCTGCTGCCGGATCCAGCCGATACATTGGTCGGCAAGGTCGCGCGTCAGGTGGTAGCCGTCGCCGGGCTTGGCAGGCGGCTCGATGGGGTCGGTGTTGCGTAGCAGCGAGGGATAGAACTGGTCGGTTTCCCCACTGATGAAACCGTAGAAGTAGTCGAAGCCCTGGTAGGTCGGCCAGTTGTCGAACGGGCCGGCGGCACTGGTCTGGTTGTCGGGCACGTTGTGGTTCTTGCCGAACCACGCACTGGTGTAGCCGGCCTGTTTGAGCAGCTCGGCAAACGTGGCGCACCCCTTCGGAATGATGCCGCAATAGCCGGGGTAGCCGGTGGCCATCTCGGCGATCACGCCGGTGGCTACGGAGTGGTGATTGCGCCCGGTCAACAGCGCGGCCCGCGTCGGCGAGCACAGCGCCGTCGTGTGGAACTGGTTGTAGAACAGCCCATTACCTGCAAGGCGCTCGGCAGTGGGCATCCGCACCAGCCCACCACACGCGCTTGACCAGCCGAAGCCCACATCATCCAGCAGTGCCAGCAGGATGTTGGGGGCGCCGGCCGGCGCCTGCTTGTTCGGTGGAAAGTCCGGACTGGACTCGGTCGCATACATTCCGATCCTGGCATTCCTGAAATCCCATTCCGGCTCAGGCAGATGGGTGTGGTCCAGATGAACTTCGAACGGGGTATCGCTGGTAGGGGTCGGCATTGTCTACTCCACGGAACAGGTAAAGGGACAGTTATGCGTATCAAGTACTACTGGCGGGCAAGGTACATCCGCATCTTGGCCTCCTGGTCTTCCACGGCGTCGCCCGAAATATCGATCAGGGCTTTCTTGACCTTGCCGGTGAAGGCAAACGGCGATGGGTAGTCCAGCATCACCGGCGCGCCGGTGTCGGCCCCGACCGCCACGCCGGCAGCCAGACCGAGCTGGAGCGGGATGGTGACCGGCAGATCGCCGTTACCCACGCGCTCGCCGTCGACGAACAGCTTGATGTTCGCCGGCACGCCCTTGCCCTTGGCGATGTCGGCCTTGCCGGTCGGGGTGAACTCGAAACTGAAGATGTGCTCACCGCTCGGCACGGGCGACTCGGACTGCACCTTGAAGCGCTGGTCGGCCACGTAGTTGTAGCCGTAGGTCAACTTCCCGTCCTGCACGTAGAACGAGAAGCCACCGTCATTGCCGCCCATCGACAGAAGCACTCCTTCGGCGCCGGATTCCGGCACGACCGCGTGTACCGAAATGGAGTGGGCGACGTTGATCACACGCGGCGCGGCGTTGCCGGGCACCATCTGGGTGCCGGGGTAGTACACGTACTTCTTCCGGTCCACCGAGATCTGCGGCCGCTCTTCGCCAAACCGTGCGGTGCCTCGGCTGTCGATCGGCAACACGTTGTACTTGCCCGCCTCCACGTACCACATGCCGATCATCGCGATCAGGCGATCCCGTTCCTGCTCGGCAAGGTCGTGGGTTTCGCAGAAATCCTCGTCGATGTTGTACAGCTCCCATCCATGCGCATCGAGCTGGATGAGGGTGTCGTAGTCGATGGGATCGCCGAACTGGCGTCCCGACTCGATCAGCGAGGTGCCCGGCCACGGACACACCGCGCGCCAACCATCGTGGTACAGCGAACGGTGCCCGAACATTTCGAAGTACTGGGTGACATGCAACGAGCGGGCCTCTGCGTCGTCGAAGCACCCCTTCAGGCTGAAACCCTCGATCGGCGACTGGGTCACGCCGCGGATCCGTTCGGGGGCTTCGATGTCGAGCGCGTCCAGCACGGTCGGCACCAGGTCGATGGCGTGGCAGTACTGGCGACGCAGCTCGCCGCGCGCCTTGATGCCCTTGGGCCACGAGACGATGAACGGGTCGGACACACCGCCGCGATACGTTTCCCGCTTCCAGCGACGGAAAGGGGTATTGCCTGCGTGCGTCCAGCCCCACGGATAATGGTTGAAGTACTTCGGGCCGCCGATGTCGTCGATCGCGGCGAGGTTCTGCTCGAGGTTGTCGGGCACGTTGTTGAAGAACTTGCCCTCATTCACCGATCCGGTGGGACCGCCCTCGGCGCTCGCGCCATTGTCGGAGATCAACATCACCAGCGTGTTGTCGTACTCGCCCAGCTCCTTCAGGAAGGCCATCAGGTCGCCAATATGATGGTCGGCGTGTTCCAGGAAGCCAGCGAACACCTCCATCATGCGCGCGTACAGCCGGCGCTCGTCGGCGCCGAGTGAATCCCAGTCCTGCACGTCCGGATCATGGCGCGACAGCACGGCATTCTCCGGCAGCAGGCCCAGCGCCTTCTGCTTCTCGAATACCTGCTGGCGATAGGCGTCCCAGCCCGCGTCGAACTTGCCCTTGTATTTGTCGGCCCATTCGCGCGGCACGTGATGCGGCGCATGTGCCGTGCCCAGCGCCAGGTACATGAAGAACGGTTTGTCCGGCGCAACCTGCTTGGAGTCGGCAATCATCGCCTTCGCCCGCGCGATCAGGTCCGGGGTCAGGTGGTAACCCTGCTCGGGCGTGGTTTCCGGTTCCACCTGGTGGTTGTCGCTGACCAGTTCGGGGTAGTACTGGTGCGTGTCGCCTCCCAGGAAACCGTAATAGCGCTCGAAGCCACGGCCCAACGGCCAACGGTCGTAGGGTCCTGCAGCCGAGGTCTGCTCGGCCGGCGTCAGGTGCCACTTGCCGATGGCGTATGTGTTGTAGCCGCGTTGCTGCAGGATTTCAGACAGGAAGCCATTCTCGAACGGAATGGCGCCATTGGAGCCTGGGTAGCCCATGGATCCTTCGGTGATGCAGGCCATGCCATTGGAATGGTGGTTGCGCCCGGTGATCAGCGAAGAGCGGGTAGGGGAGCACAGCGCCGTCGTGTGCATGTTGCTGAATTTCAGGCCCTCGGCGGCCAGCGCATCGATATGAGGGGTGTTGATCGGGCTGCCGTAGCAACCGAGCTGACCGTAGCCGGTGTCATCCAGCACAATGAACAGGACGTTGGGTGCGCCCTGTTTCGCCCGCAAGGGCGCCGGCCAGGCCGGTTCGGAGACGTCGAAGGTCCTGCCGATCACGCCGGGGAACGCCTGCCCGGTCTTGTATTCCTTCAGCGCCATGGTGCTGTTCTCGCAGAGGGGAGTCAGGTGCCCAGTCTGTCCGCTGCGTCACGCCAAAGCGTCGGTAGTTCTACCGTCGCTGGCCAGTATTGTTTCGGTTCAATGTGGGGCCATCCGACGCTTCCGTACAGATCGCGTTAAACTAGAGGGCTTTCATTCGCAGAAAATGGGGGCAACAGACACCGTAGTGAGAGCACTTTCCTTCCTCATCACCACCGCGCTGGCGGGCCTTGCGCCAGTTTCCGGGGCCTGCGCAGAAGACCGGGGCGATGCGCCCTATTTCGATCCCGGGGGCGCGGTCAGATTCAATTACGGGTGGCTGGATTACGGCCCCACCAGTCGGCTGCAGCTTGAGCTGCTGCGTGCAGATGTCGATGCGGGCGTCGGCCGATTGTCCTTCTCCGCCCAGTACCGATGGTACGACGGGTTCGACGCGGTCCACCATGCGTACGCAGGTTGGAAGTTTTCCGACCAGACCCAGCTGAAAGCGGGCATCCAGCAGGTGCCGTTCGGGCTCCTGCCCACGGTGTCGCAGAGCTTCTGGTTCGGCTCCGGCTATTACCTGGGCATCGAAGACGACTACGATCCGGGCCTGGTGGTGACCCACCAGCAGGGCGATATCACCTGGCATGCCGGCTGGTTCTTCGGAGATGAATACGGGACCGGCGCGCGCTATGACCGGTATTCCTTCGATGTGGCGCAGACCGACGCGCTACCCTATCGGGAACGGCAGCGCCTCAACGCACGCGTGGAACGCTCGCTGGACTGGGCCGGCGGCGACCTGCTGATCGGCGCCTCCGGCTTTGCCGGCAAGGTCCAGAACACCCAGACCCGCCGCCATCATGACCACCAGGGCGCTGCGGTGCACATGCAGTGGAAGCGCGATGGCTGGACCACGCAGTTGCAGTGGGCCCGGTACCGCTACGACATCCCCGGCGAGCGCATTGCCTTGTCTGCGTTCCAGGCCCCGTTCGAAATCGCGGCAGAGGCCGACGTGCCCAGCGCCAACGTGGCCTATTCGTTTGGCCAGCGCGGCTGGCTCGACGATCTGACCTGCTACAACAACCTCAGCATGACCCGCCCGGTCGGTCATTCCGCCGGGGTCCGCGACTCCTGGCAGAACGTGACCGGATGCAGCCTGCAGAAGGGGATCATGCTCACCTATGTCGACTGGATCGCCGGTCGCAACATGTGGTTCGCAGGCGGCGACGGCATCGGCATCGATGACGGCGGACCGTCGCGCTGGCATTCGCGGTTGAACCTCAACATCGGATTCTATTTCTAATCCTGCCCCGTTCCGGGGCCCTCGATTTTCACATTCCAGTCTACGGAGGTAGCCATGCAGAGCCCGGCTCCGCACCATCCCCCCGTTCGCCAGCGGATCCTTCCGCAGGTGTTCATTCCCACCGCAGCGATCGTCATTGCGCTGCTCGCGCTGGCCGCCTTCGCGCCTGCCGTCGCCACCCGCTGGTTCACCGCTGCCAAAACCTGGGCGGCCAACGACGCGGGCTGGTTCACCATCCTTGCCGTGGCCGGCTTCCTTGTATTCGTGGTCGGCGTTGCCATCAGTCGCTACGGCCGCATCAAACTGGGGCCGGACCACAGTACCCCGGACTACAGTTATGGCTCCTGGTTCGCCATGCTGTTTGCCGCAGGCATGGGCATCGGCCTGATGTTCTTCGGCGTGGCCGAACCGATCATGCACTACGCCACGCCACCGGTCGGCACGCCCGAGACCGCCGCCGCAGCCCGCCAGGCCATGCGGATTACCTTCTTCCATTGGGGCATCCACGCGTGGGCGATCTACGCTGTTGTCGCGTTGTCGCTGGCGTACTTCGCCTACAGGCACAACCTCCCACTGCGTGTCAGGTCGGCGCTGTACCCCCTCATTGGCGATCGCATCTACGGTCCGCTCGGGCATGCGGTGGACACCTTCGCCGCGCTGGGCACCATTTTCGGCCTGGCCACGTCGCTGGGCCTGGGGGTGATGCAGATCAATGCCGGCTTGAGCTACCTGTTCGGCCTGGAGGTGAGCACGCTGGTCCAGGTCGGCCTGATCACCGTCATCACGCTGGTGGCCACCGGCTCGGTCATTGCCGGGCTGGACAGCGGCGTACGCCGCCTGTCGGAGATCAACATGATCCTCGCCGCCGCGCTGCTTGCCTTCGTGCTGGTCTGTGGCCCGACCGTGCACCTGATGCAGACGCTGGTGCAGAACACCGGCATGTACGTCTCGCAGCTGTTCTCCATGACCTTCAACCAGTACGCCTATGAGCCTACCGGCTGGCTGGGCGGTTGGACCCTGTTCTACTGGGGCTGGTGGATCGCCTGGTCGCCGTTCGTAGGAATGTTCATCGCCCGCATTTCCCGTGGCCGCACCGTGCGCGAATTCGTGGTGGGCGTGCTGCTGGTGCCGCTGGGCTTCACCTTCCTGTGGATGACCATCTACGGCAACACCGCGCTGCACATGGTCAGGGAGGAGGGGCTGCAACAGCTGGTGCAGGCCGTGTCCTCGGACAGCTCCATGACGCTGTTCGAGTTCCTGGAGCACCTGCCATTGACCCTGCTGACCTCGTCGTTGGCGGTCATCCTGGTAGCGCTGTTCTTCGTTACCTCGGCCGACTCGGGCGCGCTGGTGATCGACATGTTGACCTCCAAGGGCGAGGAAGAATCGCCCGTCTGGCAGCGCATCTTCTGGGCACTGCTGGTGGGCGGACTGGCCATTGCACTGCTGGTGGCAGGCGGGCTGGAATCGCTCCAGGCCGCCACCATTGCCAGCGCATTGCCGTTCACCGTCATCATGATCCTGATGTGCTGGGGGCTGCTCAAGGCGATGCATCTGGATGCCACCAAGCGCTCCATCCTGCGCGAGGCCCGCATCCTGCCTGGTACCAGTGAAGACTGGCGCGCCCGGCTGCGCCTGCTGGCCCATAACCCGCTGAAGATCGAAGTGACCGGGTTCATTGACCAGTGCGCGGTGCCTGCGTTGGAAGAGGTGGCCACCGAACTGCGCAAGCAGGACCTGCCGGTCCAGGTCTCACGCGGCGACGACGGCCGGGCGTGGCTGCAGGTTGGCCATGGCGAGGAAATGGACTTCTTCTACTCGGTGCGGCCGCAGCCTTACGAAGCCCCGACCTTTGCCCTGCAGGACCCGCGTCGCCCCTTGGCCGAAGGCACGCGCCACTATCGTGCCGAGGTCTATCTGCGCGAAGGCGGGCAGGACTACGACGTGATGGGATGGACGAAGGTCCAGCTCATCCATGACGTGCTGGACCAGTACGAGCGTCATCGCCAGTTCCTGGACAGGATCCGTTCCTGATCCAACACAATGCAGCTGCCGCCCTCCGGGGCGGCATCTGCGCATCCCGGGCTGCACCGCTCCGAAGTTCCAGGACGGGGTGAATCCCCGGTGAGGGATGCGGCCGGGGAATTCACTGCATGGGAACTGCAAGGCAACGACCATCACTTGATCGTTTCCCCCATGCAGTGAAGGACCCGTTTCCATGTCCAAGAAGCAACTGAACACGATCAACCCGCTCACCGAAGAAGTACTGGCAACGTACGCCTACCTGTCCGATGACGAAGCCGCCGGCGTGGTGAAGGCCAGCCACGCAGCCTTCCTGCAGTGGCGCCTGCGCAGCCTTGACGAGCGTGCGAACGTCATCTCGTCCATTGCCGCGAAACTCCGCGACCGCAAGGAAGAATTCGCCCAGCTCATGACCAACGAGGTCGGCAAGCTCATCGAAGACAGCCGCACCGAAGTCGAGCTCTGCGCCGCCATCTGCGAATACACCGCCAAACAGGGCCCTTCCGTACTCGCCGATGAGGAGCGCGACGTGGAAGGCGCCACCGGCATCGTGACCCATTGCCCCATCGGCGTGGTCTACGGCATTCAGCCCTGGAACTTCCCCGCCTACCAGGCGATCCGCTACTCCATCGCCAGCCTGATGGCCGGCAATGGCGTCCTGCTCAAGCACGCGGAGAGCTGCACTGGCAGCGGGCTTCTGTTGCGTGATATCTACGAAAGTGCGGGACTGCCCAAGGGCTTGTTCGGCGTGCTGCTGATCAGCCACGACCAATCCAATGACATCGTGAAGAACGATCTGGTGCGCGCGGTCACACTGACCGGCAGCGAAGACGCCGGACGCACCGTGGCAACCAAGGCGGCCGAGTCGCTGAAGAAGACGGTACTCGAACTGGGTTCCAACGATGCCTATCTGGTCCTGGACGACGCCGACCTGGACCTTGCCGTGGAAACCTGCGTCAAAGGGCGCCTGTTCAACAACGGCCAGACCTGCGTCAACGCCAAGCGTTTCATCGTGACCCAGAAAAACTACGACGCATTCGTCACTGCCTACGCTGGGAAGTTCGCAGCGGTAACGATGGGCGACCCCAACGCTGCGGACACGCAGCTGGGGCCCATGGTGTCCAAGGCGCAGCGCGACAAGCTGCACGAGCAGGTCACGAAAAGTATTTCGCAGGGTGCGCGCCTTGTCGTGGGCGGTGAAGTACCCGACCGCACTGGCTGGTTCTACCCAGCCACGGTTCTGGCAGATGTGGCACCGGGCCAGGTGGCCTACGAAGACGAGCTGTTCGGTCCAGCCGCGGCCATCATCCGCGCCAAGGACGATGAAGATGCAATGCGCATCGCCAACGACAGTCGCTACGGCCTGGGCGGCGGCATCTTCAGTCGGGACGTCAAACGTGCCCGCGAGTTGGCCACCCAATACTTCGACACCGGCATGGTCTTCATTAACACCTTCGACGTAGCCTCGCCGGCGCTCCCCTTCGGCGGCGTCAAAGCCTCCGGCTACGGCCGCGAGCACGGCCCGGAAGGCCTGAAGGAATTCGTGAACGTAAAGTCCATCAAGATCCCATCGTGATCCCACGCAATCGCGCATAACCCCGCGTGACCCGCGCGACGCCGCGTGGCCCTGCGGGATGACGCGTAATCCTGACGCGGTAGAGCCAGGCCCTGCCTGGCCGAACAGCGCCGGCCGTCTCAAAGACGGCCGGCAAATAAAAAGGGGCAGGGGCCATCAGCCCCCCCCGCCCACGCCCACCTACTTGGGCATCAAAACCGTATCGATAACGTGCACCACACCATTGGACTGCATTACGTCCGCAGTAGTCACAGCCGCCTTCCCACCCTTCGCATCCACCAGCCACACCTTGCCGTCAGACAGCTTGACCGTAAGCTTCTCGCCTTCAACCGTCGTCAACATGCTGGCCATGCCCCCCTTCCTGGCGGCAGCAGTGAGCTCTGCGGCGGAATGCGTGCCAGGCACCACGTGGTAGGTCAGGATCTTGGTGAGTTTCGCCTTGTTCTCAGGCTTCAGAAGCGTATCGACCGTGCCTTTGGGCAGCTTCGCGAACGCATCATTGGTAGGCGCGAACACCGTAAACGGCCCAGTCCCGGACAGGGTATCTACCAGGCCAGCCGCCTTCACGGCAGCCACCAAGGTGGTGAGATTCTTGGCAGTCGAAGCATTCTCCACAATGGTCTTGTTGGGGTACATGGCCGCGCCGCCAACCATGGGGTTCTCAGCAGCCGAAGCGCTGACGGTAGCCAGACAAGCTGCTGCAATGCACGAAGCCATAGCCAAACGCCGAATTGAGTTGTACATGTGTATGTCCTCTTATCTCGAGCGCACAACGGTGTGCCCTGATACCTACGCACCAACCAGTCGATTGGATGCAGCTGGCGCGTAAAAAAGAAACAAGCGCCAACGCGCCTGGATTCAGGGGCCATGTTCACAGCGCCCTAACAAGAAGAACAAAACCACGCTGCGTGGACGTTGCCGTCAGCAATTCACCGCCCAGCACCGCCGGTAGAGTCGGTCCCCAGACGACTGCCGATAGCCCAACCACCCCGGTAACGCATGACCCCGAACGAAGCAACGCTCAGGAATGCCAATGCGCGCCCAGAACCCAATGCGACCAAGCGATCGCATCCTCTAGAATGTCCCAAGCCCCCAAGGGGCCACGCCTACCCACATTCAGCGAGTTCCGAAATGCAGTGGATCGACCTGCGCAGCGACACCGTCACCCAGCCCACGCCCGCAATGCGCCAAGCCATGGCCACAGCCGAAGTGGGGGACGACGTCTACCAGGACGATCCCACCGTAATCCAGCTCGAGCGCCTCGCTGCCGAGATGCTGGGCAAGGAAGATGCGCTGTTCGTCCCAACCGGCGTCTTCGGCAACCAGCTGGCCGTGTTCACCCATTGCCGCCGCGGCGACGAAGTGATCGCCGGCGACGACTCACACCTGGTCTGGCACGAAAACGGCGCTGCGGCGGTGATCAGTGGCGTGCAGCTGCGCACGATTGCCAGCAAGCAGGGCCTCCTGGAGCCCAGCGAGATCGAGTCCCGCATCCGGGTAGGGGAGGACATCCACATCCCCCGCACCGGGCTAATCTGCTTGGAGAACGCGCACGGCAACGGCCGCGTGATCCCATTGGCCACGATGGAGGCCACCGCCGCTATCGCACAAAAGCACGGCGTTCCCATCCACCTGGATGGTGCCCGCGTGTTCAACGCCGCCACCTATCTGGGGTGCGACGTAAAAGAGATCACCCAGCACGTGGACACAGTGATGTGCTGCCTCTCCAAGGGCCTCGCCGCACCGGTCGGCTCCATCCTGGCTGGCCCGGCGGCCTTCATCAAACGCGCCCGCTACAACCGCAAGCTACTGGGGGGCGGATGGCGCCAGGCAGGTGTCATCGCCGCGCCGGGCATCCTTGCGCTCACTGAAATGACCCAGCGACTGGACGTGGACCACGACAATGCCAGGTACCTGGCCGAGCGACTGGCCGAAGTGCCAGGCATCAACGTCGACATGGATGACGTCCACATCAACATGGTCTGGTTCGCGCTGCCCGATGGGGTGGACATGCCTCAGCTGATGGACGCCCTGGAAGCAGCAGGCATCCGAGCCAACGGTGCGTACGGCGGCAAGATGCGACTGGTGACCCATTGGCAGATCGACCGTGACGCCCTCGACAGGACCGTCTCGGTGATCCGGAACGTGGTGGCTGGGTGATCCAGATACTGTATTCGATCGACGTTCTCTGATGCCCCCACTCAGGAGGTCGAATGGAATCTGATGTTCGGTAGCACGAGGAAGCGTTGCGCCTGGCGATGCTCGCCAGTGATGTGGAAGCACTGGATGAACTGATCGCGGACGACCTGATCTTGGTGGGGCCGTCTGGCGATGTCTTTCACAAGCAGGACGATCTGGCGTTGCACCGCTCCGGCAGGCAGAAGCTGACGCTGGCCGAGTGGGACTCCGTGGAGGTCACGGTGCGGGACCAGGTCGCCGTGACGACCGTAGCAGCCCACTATCGGGAACCATCGATTGCACGGCGTTCTCTGGTCGCTTCAGGTACTGCCGGCTCTGGGTCAAGACGGACATCGGTTGGCAGGTGCTGGGCGGTTCTGTCGTCGCCCAGACCTGAGCCAAACTCGTCGTGCTGCTTGCTGCCTGCTGAAATCGGCTTACCAGCGGCGTCTCCGCTTGCCACCCTTTGCAGCCTGGGTGATCAGTGCGGCACTTCCAACCGCAATGGAATCTTCCACGGCGCCAGTGCTGGTTTGTCCATACCTGGCAATCGCGCGCATGCGTAGATCGAACGTCACATAAGCCATGCCAACTGCGGCGGTAGCGCCCAACAGTGCGCCCAGCCCTCTGTGCCGATGGGGCGCAAGGGCCGCGCCGGCAATCATCCCGGTCGCAACCCGCGCCACCATGCCCGCTGGCACGATCCGATCAGGCGCTGTTTTCATCTTGTCGCCGATCAGCTCACCGCCCGCCAGTGCAAGCATGCCTGCCGAGGCCAGGTTGTTGGAGAGTAGGCGCGGCGCACCATTATCGAAGGGAAGGTTTCCGCTCCGGGCGGCATTGGTCACCGCAGCCAAGGGCGTCATCGCACGCATCCCGGCCACTGCTCCCATCAAGATCGAATGTATCAAGGCCATCTGGTTCTCCTGGCTATGGAACCGGTCCCTTGCCTTACGGCTTCGGCGGACGCTCGTAGTCTTCAGGCTTGGCGGTGTGTTCCGACTCCGGCATGTCCTTGTCCTTCCATGTAGCGTCGTCGTTGCGAAGCTTGTCAGGAGTGTGCGCCTTGTCCTGATCAGCCACGTCCGCACCAGGGTTGAGAGGTAACTTGGTCATGGATCGCTCCAAGGTTTGGGGTGATGTACATGCTGAGCCTGCAACCATGAGCGCAGCGTCTTGATGGAGTCCACATCCCCACTACACAGCAGTCACCGACCGGGAACGCAATGGCGGGTATTTCTTGTTGTACTTATCACGAAAACAGGAGCGCCCGATGCGCGCGTTGACCTACCACGGCAGCAAAGACGTTCGGGTGGACACGGTCCCGGATCCTACCCTGGCAGCACCCGACGACCTCATCCTGCGCGTCACGGCCACCGCCATCTGCGGCTCTGACCTTCACCTGTACCGCGGAAAGATCCCCGATCTTCACACCGGCGACGTGCTCGGTCACGAATTCATGGGCGTCGTGGAAGAGGTAGGCAGCGGAGTGACCGACCTGAAGCCGGGCGACCGCGTGGTGGTGCCATTCGTCATCGCGTGCGGCGAGTGCTTCCACTGCAAGCTTGCTGAACACGCGGCATGTGAGACCACGAATACCGGCAAGGGCGCAGCGGTAAACCAGAAAGGGATCCGTTCGCCGGCCGCGCTGTTTGGCTACAGCCATCTGTATGGCGGCGTATCAGGAGGGCAAGCTGAATATGTGCGGGTTCCCAAGGCAAACGTAGGCCCGCTGCGCGTGCCGGATGCGCTGCCCGACGAACAGGTACTCTTCCTTTCGGACATCCTGCCGACCGGCTACCAGGCCGCGATCAACGCAGGCGTCAAGCCGGGATCTACCGTGGCCATCTTCGGCGCCGGCCCGGTGGGCCTGATGGCGGCGGCGTGCTGTCGCCTGCTGGGCGCCGAAACCATCTTCATGGTCGACCATCTGGCATACCGCCTGGCATTCGCCGCGCAGACCTACGGCGTGACCCCGGTGGACTTCAGTCAGATCGAAGACCCGGCGCAGTACATCGTCACCCAGACCAATGGGCGCGGCGTGGACGCCTCCATTGAAGCGGTGGGCTTCGAAGCCGAAGGTAGCGCTCTGGAAACCGCATTGACCACGCTGAAGGTGGAAGGCAGCAGCGGTGTTGCGATCCGCCAGTGCATCGCAGCCACCCGCCGCTGCGGCACCGTGAGCATCCCTGGCGTGTATTCGGGTTTCCTGCACGGCTTCCTTCTGGGCGACGCGTTCGACAAGGGCCTGACCTTCAAGATGGGCCAGACCCACGTGCAGGGGCTGATGCCTGAGCTGCTTGACTACATCGGGGAAGGCGCACTCGACCCGGGCGTGATCATCACCCATCGTCTTCCGCTCGAAGAGGCCGTACGCGGCTACGAACTCTTCGACCGTAAGGAGGAGGACTGCCGCAAGGTAATTCTCATTCCCTGAGAGACACGCTTGCGATCACAGGGCGCGGAACGATAGACAGCGTCGAAACTCAACTAGTGCAGGAAACACCGTGAGAAGCAACGCCGGCACGATGGCAAACAGCCACATGGCAAGTGGGGCTGGCTCAAATGTAAGAGCAGCCCCCATGTGCCTGTCCGGCATGAACCAATAAACAGCGCCCACCGCCACCCACGGAGCGATGTCCAGAATGCTGTGAACGTGCTGCTCCACGGGGCGGATTGCCCGGGTTGGATAGGCCACCCGCGTGTCCCAGTAGCCTGTGACGGCATGACTGCAAACCAGGATCAGGAGAATCGTCAATAGAGCAGGGGATGCCCGGAAGCAGAGCCAAAGGATCGTTGCAAGCCCGAGAATCCAAATCTGAACCAAGTGAAGTCTGGATTCGCTCAGTCCTGAGGTTGTTTCAATGCTGCTGGCTCTGTGCAGTACAAAGTCCATGCTCCCTGCAGACAGCCAGACCAGGTACAGCAGATGCCACCCGCTCACGTCCACGGCGGACAATCGCTATCGGCGACTACGCTGGAAGAACGGTTCATCGTGACTCCTGCATGCGGGCCAACGGTGGCGCTGGGGCGAATTCTAGAGATCCAACGCGCACGGCGATGTGTATTTCCTGAGAACGCCACCGAGCGGACGAATCATTTGACGCACCGTCTACGCCGCGATGACGCGCTGTGCCACCTGACGAGCGGATATTCGTACTCCAGTTTTTCCCAGGACGATGTTATGAGTGCATACCCACAGTTTCGGGCCGCGGCGCCGCGAGTGACCAGAATTGAAATGGCAGATCTATACGTGGGGGACGCCACCACCGCAGTTCAGCTGGACGCGATCCCCTGCGAGGCGTGGATCCAAAACCTGCAGGCACTGTTGAGTGCGTCCCCGGAGCTTGGTCGAACACGAGTGGAAGTTGAGGGTTCATGGGTCCACTTCATCGGGGTTCCGAAAGCGGGTAGCCCGGTTGCATCCCATCTACTTGATCTGATCGCAGCTGCCGGCCATATGGCGTATGCACCTGCAGTCGTTCGCACGTCGTCCGCCGCCCTGAAACCGGTCTGGGCGTGAAGCAAGATGCGCCGATCGATCTTATCCGCCTCAGCAGCACTTGCCTTGACCGCCTGCGGAGGCGGGAACACCGAGTCCAACGTCCAAGCCCCCCGGGGCTGAGGAAACCGCCAAGACCAAGGTCCTGGAGACGGGCGCGGCGTTGCTTCAGAGTCGCCCCCCCATCGACGCGGTCAACGCCTACCTGGATGGATTTCATTTCTACAACGGTCAGATGACGGTCCAGATGGAGGCCCACCATTACTGCGCCATCCTGAACGAGGATGTCATCCAATGCACGATCTACGATGGCAACGTGAAAGACGCCAAGCTGATGGGTGTGGAGTACATCATCACTGAGAAGCTGTTCGCCGGGCTATCAGAGCAGGAGAAGGCGCTTTGGCATAGCCACGTCCATGAGGTGAAATCGGGGCAGCTGGTCGCACCAGGCATTCCAGAGCTGGCCGAGCATGAGCTTATGGAAGAACTTGTTCACACTTATGGAAAGACCTGGCATACCTGGCACACCGATCTCGACAAGGATCTACCCCGGGGAATGCCGCAGTTGATGATGGGTTTCACGGCCGACGGTCAAGCCGATCCCGCGATGGTCGCAGCCCGCGATTCTCGGCTGGGCGTCAGCAGTGAAGACAAGCGAGAACGTCGCGCCGATATTCCCGTCCCCGCCATTGATCCGGCGGCAGACGCTTGGCAAAAGGGCAGGGTGATCCAGATCCACGACCCGACCGGCGAACATGCTCACGGTAGTGGGCCTTGACTCCTCAGCGGCGCAGATAGCTCGCCAGTTTAAGGACACGCGCCGCCTTTGAATCCTCCAGGAGCCGTAACGCGGTCTTTCGTAGTGAACCTATGCCAGCCACCGCCTCCTGCACCACGATCGTGTCGTACTCCCTGGCATTGCTATCGAAGCAGGTGGCGGCGATACAGGACTCGGCGGTCATTCCTGCAACGACGAGCTCGCTGACCCCCAACTTGGCAAGCAGCACGGTCAGCGGGGTGGCGAGGAAGGCAGAATGCTTGGGCTTGAGCACGAAGTAGTCACCGGGCTGAGACTGCAGCACTTTGGCAATCTCAGAAGATGCGCCTTCCGTCGCCATACAGAGGCACACCAGTTCCTTGAAGTCCATCTGCCAGTTGGCAAAGTTGTCATTGGCATAGATGACGGGGTTACCCCGCTCGCGAAAGCGCCGCGCGAGGACTGCGATGCTCCGGGCCGCCTGCAGGGCCCTTGGCTTCACATGGTCAGCTTCCGGGAAGTCGAACAGGGTGAACATGTCGATGATCAGAAGCGCAGGGGTGGACTGACTCATGTAACTTCCGACCTCCTAATCGCCTGTCTGGCTATGCGGGGCGGCCAGTGGCTTCGACTGGGGTGAATCCTTCTGACGCAGGAAGATGGTCAGGATGACAAGTGACAGTACCGCCAGGAATTCGCTTTGCCAGTTCTGGAAGGACTCGAACCAGAAGCTGCTGCTCCAGAGGTGTTCCCAGCATGTCGGGGCGGGCTGTCCCAGCGCCAGCTGCTCTTCGACCTCCGCACGCCAGCTGCCCGCCAGGTGCAGGGAGAAGCTCATAACGAACAGGGCACCGAAGGTGATCGCCAGGGAGTGGCCGTATAACGCCTTCCAGAGCCCCCCCTTGCGGACGGCCCACGGGGTGGGACCAGGCTCAACACGTTCTTCTTCCTGGGCTTCGTCCAGTGGCCGGGATTCAGCGGACCCCTTCTGGCGAAGGGTGACAGTCAACAGAACATACATGCCCATCTGGAGGAACTCGCTCTCCCAGTTCTCGAACGTGGCGCTGACGAAGTGCCCGCTCTGGAGGTACTCCCACAGGTCCAACGATGTACGGTGTGCGTCCGCGAGCTCCTGATTGTGCGCCAGAAAGCCGGTCCACACCTGCCCGCCCAGGAAGCAGAGAAGGAGCAGGAGCAGCACGATGGATAAACCGTTACGTTTACACATGAGCATACGGGCCAGAGTTGACCAAGCGACGCGGCGTTTGCCCTTCCAGTACGAGTTGAGTGGAGGGGCGGCATCCTGTGCCGCCCTCCAAGGTGTACATCACGCCGCTTGGGCGGCCTTGGCGTTACCGCCGGACTTCGCCAGGAGGGTCAACTTCTCATCGGTTGCCTTCTCTTCCTCCAAGGTCTCAAGAAGGAGCGGCAGCGCGTCCTTGTACCCAAGCTGCTTGGCAATCGCCGCGATGGTGCCATACGAGGCAATCTCGTAATGCTCCACCTTCTGGGCGCCACCGATCAACGCAGCGTCGCGCACTGGGCCCTTGTCAACCGAGTCAATGACTTCCTTGCCTTCCTCGACCAACCCTTCCATGGCTGCGCACTTGATGCGCTTGAGGCGGATGCCCAGTACTTCGACTACCTGGTCGATGCGCTCGATCTGACCCTGCGTTTCTTCAAGGTGGGTCTCAAACGCGGCAGCCAGGTCGGGATTTTCTGCCGCCCGAGCCAAACGCGGAAGCGCCTTGGTCAGCTGCTTCTCTGCGCTGTAGATATCGGAAAGCTCGTGGACGAACAGCTCTTCAAGGGTTTTAATCGCCATGTATCGATCCTCTGGTGGAAGGGCTTATAGGTTGGCGCCGGCGATGCTTAAGGACCGTGAAGCCAAATGCTCAGGCGAAGAGGTTTTCTTCACGTGGCATCCGGGTTTTCCTCACTGTCAAAGCGTCAAACCGTTTAACCGGGTCATGGAACCCTTGTCCGGCCAGCCCTGATGCATGCAGAATCGGGGTAGGACAAAGGGGGCTACATGGACGCACGTTTGGCAATGATCACCTTGGGGTTGCTGGTTTCGTCGACAGCGGCCGCGCAGATGCACACCGCCAAAGGGCCCAGCCCCAAGCCTGCGCCAGTCGTGCCAAAGGCGGCCTACAACTCCATGTCGAAGACCACCACGCCTTTCAACTGCGAGCAGTATCGGTGGCCCAATCACCCGGATCCGAGAGTGAAGCTCTACTGCGACCGACTGGAAGCGAGCGCGCTCCAAGGCGAGGCGCATCGCGCCGGGCGCCCTGGCCCATCTGACGACGTGGTCCGCCTGCCTGCATTGGGGAGCGAAGCGGCGGCAAAGTCAGGGCGCGCATGTGTGGGTGGCCAGGCGATGCGCAAGCTGCCGAATGGGTGGGAACAGGTCTCGTCACCTTCTGGTGGCTGGCAGCGGTGCAGGGCGGAGTAGGGATCGACTAGATGGGAAGCTCCACCTGAATTCTCGGAGCGCCCCGTCCCAGATACGACTGAATCACCGAGCTTGGGTTCCAGACGAAGTTGAAGATTCCGCTCAAGTTGATGGGTATGAGGCCTCTTTCCGAGTACGTAGCGATAGCCAGTGTGATGCTATGCCAGGTCAAGCAGTGAATTCTGGGTTTGTTTGCGCGGCATGTGCCAGTAGCGACAGCTTCGAAGTGAAATCGAAGGGAGCGCTTCGTATGCGCTTGTCAGCCGTAACTGCGACCCAGTGCCTTGGTAAATGCGCGCTAGCACACGAATCTCTGCCAACTGATCTTATTGCGACATGCTTTTTGAAGCCGCGCTGACGTGCGGCCCCGGTGATAGAGGAATTCGATTTCCAGTACGCTCACGGCGGTCGCATGGTGTCTCCTGGGTGTCAGAACCCGACAATCACAAGCAAGTTGTACGACCTGTGTCGGGAGGGTGGCGGAATGCAACACCCTCGCGGAAATACGTCGCACCGTCTCGATTGTCACGGTTCTGAACCTCCCGACTCCCTCGCCATCCCGGCGAGGGAGAACACAGAGGAGAACCATCATGCACGACGACTGGACTAACATGACCCCCGAGCAACGAGCGCTTCTCAAGGGCTTCTGGCGCGCGCCGAAGAGCGTAATGATCAATGCGCTTCATCATGACGGGCTCGAAACATACCCTGGCTGCCCAACCATTCCTTGTCTGAAGGCGAGGGGGCTGTGGATGCGTGGACTGGGCATTGAGCCGGGAAGGCGGATGTATCTGGGCACCGGCCCCGGGGTAATGGTGCTTGCCGCCGACCCGTCACCCGAGGCGCTCTCCAAGCTCCTGGTCCGATTCGAAAAGACCGGCGGCAGCTGGAAGTTGGGCCTGCCTGGATGACGGTTGCGCCGAACGGGGCGGCGGAGTCGCCGCCCCGGGATGGAGAAACTTGATTACTTCAGCGGTGGGTCGCTCTGCTGGTAGGTACCTACGACTTCGCCACTTCCAACAACGTGTCCTTTGGCCGCCTGCAGCACCTGATCACGCGACGCCCCAGGCTTCAGCTCAAGCATCGCGTCCAGCGCCAGCAGTTGGAAGTGGTAATGGTGGGGCGGGTCCCCGACTGGCGGCTTGGGCCCGAAGTAACCCACCGAACCACGGCTGTTGATGCCTTGCATCATTCCCGCGGGCTTAAGGAGCCTCGGATCCGTGGGCAGCCCTTCCGTCAGGCCGTTCGCCGTCACCGGAATGTTGTACGCCACCCAATGGACGAACGGCTTCGGTTCCGCAGCATCCGGATCTTCCATGATCAGCACATACGACTTTGCGTTGGGCACCGGCGTCCACGACAGCGGCGGAGAAGCATCGTCGTGGTAGGCGCTGAAGCGCGGCGGAAGGGGTTGGCCTTCGGCGAAGGCGGGGGAACTGACGCTGGCATTGCCGGCTTGCCCGACGCGTTGCAGCACCAAGGGAACCCCAGAGCCGTCCTTGACCTGGGCCATCAGCACGTCGCCAGGCACGATCGTGGGTTCGGCGGCCGCCGACGGTCCGGTGCCATAGCTCACACGATAGATCATGCCGTTGGCGTCGTCTCCGACAAGCAAGGCGCCGCCCTTGGTCACGGCCAGGCCAACCGGGCGCGCGATGTGCGACTTCCCGGCGTCAGCCAGGAATCCGGTCAGGAACGGCTCAACGCCCGCCGGCTTTCCGTTCTCAAAGCGTATCCGCACCACTTCGTAGCCTGAGGCGGGTTTACGATTCCAGGAGCCTCGCATGGTCACGAACGCATCGTCGCGAAATTCGGCGGGGAACTGCGCCCCGGTGTAAAACACCAACTGCATCGGAGCCGCGTGGGCCGTGTAGCCCAGCGTCATGGGCTCGCTCATCGCCGCCCATTGCTTCTTGCTGATCTGCCCCGGCGGCGTGCTTTGCGGGTTCTCTCCATCCTTGCCCCAGATGTGGGGCCAACCGTATTGCTTGCCTTTCTGAATCCGGTTGAGCTCTTCGGGCTGCTCGTTGTCACCCAGGTAATCGATGCCGTGGTCCATGCCCCACAGCTCGCCGGTTTTGGGATCCCACGCGAAGCCGATGGTGTTTCGCAATCCGCTGGCGAAGATGGAGCGGGTCTTGCCATCCGGCGAAGCGCGCAGCAGCGTAGCGTGCTCAGGGTTGGTTTCATTACAGGCGTTACAGGAAGAGCCGACGCTGATGTAAAGCATCCCGTCCGGGCCGAACGCCAAGGTCCGATTGGGATGCTGCCCGCCGTCGGGCAGGTCGCTGATGATCCGCTCCTCCCGCCCCAACGTGCCGTCAGGTCGAATGGGAGCCCGGTAGACATCATTCACCGTGGCCACATACAACATCCCATTCGCGACGGCCAACCCGTGAGAGCCCGGCCGAGTGAATACGACCTTCGGCTCTGCATCGAGAACGCCGTCATCGTTCTGGTCTTCCAGCAGCAGCACATCGCCCTGGTCGCGCCGCGATACATAAATTCGCCCGTCGGGAGCAACGGCAATGATGCGCGGATTCTGCAGGCCTTGGGCCAAGGGCCGAACCTGGAACCCGTTCGGGACCTTCAGGGTTTGGATGCGGCTGGGCGTAGCCTCGATCTTGCCGGGCTTGAAGGTGTGCACGCCGGCCTGGACGTCGGTGCCGTCACCCTGCTGGGCGAACACTGCGGGGGAGGCTAGCAGGAGTAGCAGTAGCGCAGATCGATTCATCGTCAGGTCCAAGCGCATCGGGACGTTCAGCTTCCGCCCAAGACGATCAACAGATCGCGAATGGCGTGCATGCATCTTGTTACGAGCACACGCGCGCAGCAGGGACACCACCACATGTGAAAGAAAGCTGTGCGCTTTTGGTATGCCCATCGCCAATCCTTCACGACAGGTTCGCTTCATACATATGCATTGCCCAGTAGCGTTTGGGCAACACCCACGCGATGTTGTCCCAGCCAACGCCAGAGGACCCACCATGTTTCTGCACCATAAAAAGCTCATGTATACCGTCCGGGTCGAACGTTCTGACCCGGCCCTTGCCACCCTGATGCTGGAACAGTTCGGCGGCCCCCAAGGGGAGTTGGCCGCTGCGATGCGCTACTTCACCCAGGCACTGGGAGAAACCGATCCGGGCAGGAAAGACCTCCTGTTTGACATCGCCACCGAAGAAATCAGCCATCTAGAAATCATCGGCACCATCATTGCCATGCTCAACCAAGGCCCCAAGGCCGTGCAGTCCGAGGGCATGGCCGAGGTGGAGGACATGCGTAACCTGGGCGGCAACAGCACCAGTCACACGCAACAGATCCTCTACGGCGGCGGCCCTGCGCTCGTGAACTCCAGTGGCGTGCCTTGGAATGCCTCGTATGTCGACTCCATAGGCGAGCCTACTGCGGATTTGCGTTCGAACATCGCCGCCGAGGCACGCGCCAAGATCGTCTACGAGCGGCTCATCAACGTGACGGATGATCCGGGCATCAAGGACGCATTGCGCTTCCTGATGACACGTGAAATCGCGCATCAGAAGTCATTTGAAAAGGCGCTCTACAGCATTCGCCCCAACTTCCCGCCCGGCAAGATGCCCGGCGATCCGGCTTTCACTGACCTCTACATGGACATGTCTCAAGGCGAAGGCGACGCCACCGGGAGCTGGAACAGCGGCGATCTCTGGGAGCAGGTCAGCGATCGCGATGCCCAGGGAGCATTGGACGGCGGCGACGGCGACTGTTCGGTCGGCCTCTCTGAGCACGAGAAGCTGGCGTTGGAGGCGGTCAGCTTGCGCACGCTTTCGGATCCGGAAGAAGATCCACTTACGGGCGCCGAACTGGCCACGGGCGACGGTGCGGGCGCAACGAAGAGCCCAGCGAGGGAACCCTGAGCGACGTTCGCTTCGATAACGACGATGTGAGGATAAGACCGTGACAGACGATAAGAGCAAGACAGGCGGCCCCGACCGCGAACGCATCAACGTCAACGAAGACTACGAGCTTCAGTATTGGACCAAAGCCCTGGGAGTCTCCGCAGATGTAGTGCGTGAAGCAGTCAAGGCAGTAGGGCCAACAGCCGCTGCGGTGCGGCAGCACCTGGGCAAATAGGTCGTCGCCATGTCCCTGGTCGAATATCGTCGCAAGCGTCGCTTTGATCAGACCAAGGAGCCCGAGCCCGGCAAGGCGCTGCCAGCCGGGCAGCGGGCCATCTTCGTCGTTCAGCTCCACCACGCCAGCCGCCGCCATTACGACTTCCGCCTGCAGGTGGGGAACGCCCTTAAAAGTTGGGCGGTGCCAAAGGGTCCCAGCTACGATCCCACGGTCAAGCGGATGGCGGTGGAGGTCGAGGACCACCCCGTAGACTACGCCTCCTTCGAGGGCGAAATCCCCAAGGGGCAATATGGGGGCGGTCATGTAGCGCAATTCGATCACGGCGTCTGGGCGACGAATGGTGATCCGGAGGCGCAGCTTGCAAAAGGACATCTCCGGTTTGAGCTCTTTGGCACCAAACTCAAGGGCGGCTGGCACCTGGTCCGCTCTGGCAAACCTGCACGTCAGCCGCAGTGGCTGTTGTTCAAAGAGGACGATGCATTTGCAGGCAATCTGGAGGCTGACGATCTCTTGGCGGATGTGGCACCGGCGCCCGCCGAAGACCTCAAGCGAGCAGGGGCGGGCAAGAGCGGAAAGAAGAAGCTGACTGCTGTTCCGGTCAGGCGAGCACGCAGGAAAGACTGGGCGAAAAAGGCCTTGGCACTGTCCGGCGCAGTGGCGGCGAAACCTCCCGCTGGGCCCTTCGAGCCACAATTGGCGAAGCTCGGCGACGCGCCCCCGAAGGGTGAGCAGTGGCTTCATGAGATCAAGTGGGACGGCTACCGCATCCTCGCGACGATCAACGACGGCGAGGTGCGCTTGTGGTCCCGTAACGCGTTGGAGTGGACGCACAAGATTCCTGAGATCCGGGACGCGGTGGCCGCTTTGGGGTTGAAGTCTGGCGCGCTGGACGGCGAACTCATCGCCGGCAGCGGTACGAAGGAGGACTTCAACCTTCTTCAGGCCACCTTGTCAGGCGAGCGGCAAGGCACGTTGGCCTATGCGTTGTTTGATCTGCTCCACATCGATGGAGTTGACATCGCGAATGCGCTCTTGGTGGACCGCAAGGCCCTTCTACAGGCGCTATTGGAAGGATCTACGGGTCTCCTGGCCTACAGTTCCCACATCGAAGGCGACGGGGAATCGGCCTATCAACTGGCGGGCGAGCGCCATTTTGAAGGCATCATTTCCAAGCGGGCTGATCGGGCCTATCGCGGCGGTCGAAGCGACGACTGGAAGAAGACCAAGCAGCTGGCCAGCGATGAATTCGCCGTCGTTGGCTACACGGCGCCGAAGGGCAGCCGCAAGGGCCTCGGTTCCCTTCTGCTGGCCAAGCCGGACCCAGAGCACGGGTGGCTCTACGTGGGCCGCGTGGGCTCGGGCTTTTCCGATGTGCTTATCAAGGAGTTGATCGAACTTATCGGCCGAGCTGGCGGGAAGACCCCTACGGCCCATGTGCCCACCCAGGAGACAGACCTCCGGTCGGCGACCTGGTTCGCCCCCCGATTCGTGGTGGAGGTGTTCTACCGGGGCATCGGCGGACAGCAACTGCTTCGTCAGCCCTCCCTCAAGGCGGTGAGGCGCGATAAAGACGTGACGGATTTGACGGACTCGGACAGGGCAGGGTTGAGCATCGACGTTGGGAAAGGGTCGCCGTCGAGCACGGCCCCAGCCGGTGAGCCCCGGAACGCTCCCAAGCTCTCCAGCCCAACCAAGGTGATCTTTCCGGACATCAAGGGCACCAAACAGGACGTCTGGGACTACTACGCGGCAGTGATGGATCATTTTCTGCCAGAGATCATCAATCGGCCTTTGTCGATCATTCGGTGCCCCAGTGGCATTGGGAGACCCCTGTTTCTTCCAGAAGCACCACACCGCAGGCCTGGAGCTCGTTGACTCGGTTCGGCTCAAGGAGGACAGCGGCATCAACGCGCACTACCTGGTCGTCAGGGACGCGGCAAGCCTGCTGGAACTAGTGCAATTCAACGCGCTGGAGTTCCATCCGTGGGGCAGCCACGCCGAGGCGCCGGATCGCGCCGATCGTGTCGTCTTTGATCTGGACCCAGGCCCGGAGGTGCCGTTCTCCGAGGTGAAGAAGGCCGCGGCGCATATTCGCAGGCTTCTTGAACAATTGGAGCTTAGATCGTTCCTGCGCGCCTCTGGAGGCAAGGGTCTGCACGTGGTCGTGCCATTGAATCCCGGTTGCGACTGGGGCCTGACCAAGCGCTTCGCCAAAGGGTTTGCAGAGGCGTTGGCACAGTCCGAGCCAACTCGCTTCCTTTCCACCTCAACCAAGAGCCTTCGGAACAAACGCATCTTTGTGGACTACCTGCGAAACGGCCAAGGGGCGACGGCGGTCGCTTCCTATTCTCTGCGCGGTCGACCAGGGGCCCCGGTGGCAATGCCCCTCGCTTGGAGCGAGCTTCCCAAGTTGACCCGTGCAGACGCCTTCACCATGAAGGACGTGCCAGCCCGGTTGAAGCGACGGCGCAAGGACCCTTGGGCGGAAATCAACACGATCAAACAGAACTTGGCAAGATGGGCCCAGGACGATTGACTCGTCCACCTCCATAGACAGTCCTGACGCCTGATCACAACGGATCACCACGTGAGCATTGGGGGAAGTTCTTTATACCGTCCATTAACCGACGCAATCGTATCCTCGGGCGTAGAAGCTGCACATCGAGAGGAAAAAGACAGTGCCGGTTCATGCAGTCGCCTATGTGAGTCAGCTGGTTCCTGGACTTGGCAGGGATCAGATAGACGATCTCGTTCGTGACGCCGCCGCGCATAACTCGATGGCAGGAGTAACTGGCGTCCTATTGCGTGATGGAGCTGTCTTCCTTCAGTACCTGGAGGGTCCTGCTGCCGGAGTAGCGTCCGCCTATCGACGGATACTCAACGCGACGAGCCACTTTGAGGTGATGGAGTTGGGGCGTGCAATGACAGGAGCCAGGCGCTTTCCGTATTGGTCAATGCATTGGATCCCTGTTGATCAGTCTTATCTCGCTGAAGCCACAAGGGCTGAATGGGCTGCTTTGGTGCAGAGCCACCGCGAAACAAGTCAGCGCGGCACGGGCGTAGACAAACTCAGGCAGCTTGTTTCGCCGCATCTGAGCTGATCCAACGAGCCCACCGGAAGAGCCGAGCGACCAGCTGCCAGCGCTGCTGGTCGCGACTGTTCCGATCGTTGCGCAGTTACGATCGTTTTCTTCATTCTGCTGGTTATGTTGATTGTTTTGGCTGTTCTGGTTGTTCTGGGTCATTGCTTGGTCAGCCGCTGGCCGGGACACCCGCGGACCGGCATTCCTCCACGGCGTTGATTAGCGCTGTGATCCGAAACGGTTTGGCAAAAAATGGGGCCCAGCGGTGGCGTTCCGGCACTTGGGCAGGACTGCCGCCAGAGGCGATGACATACGGCACACGCGCCAACCGCAACCGATCTGCCACGTCTTCGGCGCTGTCGCCAAGGACACGCCAGTCCAAGACCGCCGCAGCAACGCAACCGTCCCTGATGTAGCCCATGGCCTCCGGCGTCGATCTGGCCCAGCAAACATCGTAGCCAGCCATGGAAAGCACCTCGCTCAGCAGCGGTGCAAAGTCCGCGTCGTCTTCGAGCACGAGAATGTTGCCGTGCACTGCTGGGAAAGCTTGGAGAGAGTTCATGGGCTGGCGAACCGGCGGGGCGTCCTTCAATCCTATTCGGCCTCAAGTGAGCAAGGCCTCACGGAGGCACCTGTCGACGTACTTCTCTGCGGTTGCCCTCTTTGAGATCAAGTTCGAACGCTTGGAGAGTTGCATCCTTTCCAACAAGCCGCCGGGCCGCTCCGCGTTGCCGGAGTTGTGCGCTCTCAGGGGCGCGGCCTCACGACTACCGCGGATGCTGGCACCGCACCGGGTGCTGTTCGACGGGCTCTCGCGGCCGGATAAGGGCCTTCCGGTACATCAACCGTACCGCCATGTTCCTTATGTGCAGCATGTTCTCCTTGCTCGTGACGCTTGGCTTGGTGGAAGGCCTTCTCGGAGGCCTGCTGGACCACCCGTTCAAGCGCATGTTCAATCTCGGTCCGGAAGGGATCGATGCATTCTTGCTGCTCCTCGTGCCGCTTCCGCTTTCCTGGCCTTTCTACGTGGCCTTTGCCAAGTTCCACCGTGCATCTCACAGCTTCCGCTCCCGGTATCGATTCAGGTGGCGACCTTGAGCGTGGGCGCGCCTACGGACCACATCAGGCAACAAAGGTCATGCTCGATCATGAAAGCTCTGGTGACCGGTGCAACTGGGGTGGCGGGGCAGGCCATGGTCACGGTGACTTCCGGCAGGGGATAACGGTGTTGTAGCGCACTACATTTCCTTTACGACTTGCATCGAGTCGTGGGCCCGCTGGTCGGGACCTCCGTCGGTGATCGGAGCAAACGCAATGGCGAAGAATACGGATAGCCGCGGTCCAGGTTTGGCGCCGGGCCGGTACCGGATGCGTGCGGCAGGCCTACTGTTTCTTAGCCTTATGTCCCTCGGCATCCAGGCCAAAGGCGATGCCGCCGATCCGCATTCGCCCGAGGAAGGCGTGGAACGCTTCCTGCTTGCGGAAATGCGCGAACGAGGCATCCCCGGCCTGCAGGTCGCGGTCGTTCAGCAGGGCAGGATCGTGCTCCTTCGCGCGTACGGCGTGGCAAGCGTCGAGCACTCGGTGCCGGTCACCAACGAATCGGTGTTCCCGATCAACTCGATTACCAAGGGCTTCACTGGTGTAGCTGCCATGCAGCTGGTGACTGAGGGAAAGCTGGACCTCAACGCTCCCGCATCCCGCTACCTGGACGACCTGCCAGCAAGCTGGCGCGCCGTAACGGTCAAGCAGCTGTTCTCTCACACATCCGGACTGCCCGACATCGTCGATGATGAGCTCAGGTTGTTGGTGGACGGCGACGAGGCAACGTCCTGGGACAAGGTGCGAACGCTTCCACTCCAAGCGCCCGCGGGTGAGCGCTTCGCCTACAACCACACCAACTACGTCCTGCTGGGCAGAATCATCGATCAACTGGCAGGCGAACCCTTCACCCGGTTCGTCACAGAACGTCAGCTGCAGGTGGCAGGCATGCCCGCAACGGGCTACCACGACGCGCGCGACGTCGTACCGCATGCGGTTGGCATGTATCGATACGTAAAGGCCGCTGATGGCAGCCGCCAGCTCAATACGCGGCATGAGCTGTGGCATCCGGCGCTGCTGACCGCGACCGGCATCAACACCACCGCCGAGGACCTCGCGCGTTGGGCCATTGCACTACAGGGGGGCCGACTGCTCGACGGCGAAGCCGCACTGAACATCCTGTGGACGCCGGCCCGGCTCAACGATGGTTCGACCGCCGGCTTCAGCCGGTTCATCAACGGATACGCCATCGGCTGGCCCACAGTGGAGCGCGCGGAGCATCGTGCCATCATCTCTGGTGGCGGCGGTCGTGCGGTCCTTGCGATATACCCCTCCGACGGACTGATCGTGGTGATTCTGACCAACCTGGTCGGGGCGTCGCCGGTGCAGTTTGTAGAAGACGTCGCAAGCTTCTACATTCCCGGGCCTGAAAGGGTAGGGTCCGGGGTGGATAGGTGAGTCATACCACGCAGGCTTACTGAACCGGCTGCGCTTCCGGGAATGTCCATGTGCCGTCCAGCGCCGCCTGCTTCGGCCGATACAGGCGCACCATGTAGTTCCAGCCCGCGGTGATCGGCAGGCAGTTGGATACCTGGCCGTCGCAGCCGCCAAACTGCACGTCCACGGAGCCGTCGTCGTTCTTCTTCGCGGTGACGTTGTTGATCGAGTACGCGTTCTGCGGGTTGGCTTCGAAAAAGCCCTTGGCGTTGTATACGCTGATCGACCAGAAGCCGTCGACGGGTACGTCCGTTACGTGCAACCGATGCACCGTGGTGCCGTCGTTCTTCGCCGGCGTCGCGTTGAGATAAAGCGCATCGCGGTCCGGATTACCACCCCAGGCCGACGCCGAAGAGATCAGCCGCCGCACCGGGTCGACCTCGGCCTTGGTGCCGAAACTGCGCCGTGTATCGGGCAGGCCCGCCGCCAGGGCGAGCAGCGCCTCGCGCACGCGGGTCTGGCTCACCGGATCCCATTTCGGGATATCGAACGCGCCGGGGCCACCAGGCTGCTCGACCTTCACCGCGTCCTGCAGGGCATGCACCTGTTCCACATCTTCCGGCTTGTTCGGATCGACCAGCATGCGCAGCGGGGTGACCACGTAGCGCGTGCCGATGCCCTCGCGGGTGAACGTATGCGGGCCCGGCGTGTAGATCACCTGCGAGGTGTACTGGTCCTCGTCGATGATCTGCATCGACATGAAGCGCTGGCCCGTGTCGGGCAGGGTGATGGTCACCGGGCCGGCATCCAGGTCGAACACGGCCGCCGAGTACAACGTGTCGCGATTCAGGCGGATCACGTTCTGCTTGTCGATCGGGGTCACCTCCCGTCGGTGGGAGAATTTGCCGAAACCGTTCTCCTTGACGATGTTGCTCAGGTACAGATCGGATTCCGCGCGCGTGAAGTTGTCGGCATTGACCGGGATGCTGCCTGGTTCAGGCGTTGCCGGGCCAGGTTCGGCAGGGGCGGCCGCGGCTGGAGCGCCCGCCGACGATTCCGCCGGCTTCGCCACCGGGTCAGCGTCGCGTTGGCACCCGCCAGCGCGACAATCACGGCCAGGAACAGCAGGCTCGAACGAGCGGTGTGCGCGTGCATACCTGACATCGCAATCTCCCTATGTCGAAGGACGAAATGACGGGTGGGTTACGGGGTGCGTTCGAGCGCCGGCGCCTTCCAGCGCCCGTCGAGCGCTTCAGCCTTGGGCTGGTACAGGCGCATCGCCACCAGGAACGGTCCGGCCGGTGCCGGCAGCCAGTTGGACTCCCGCGCCTTGCCTGGCGATTCGTGCTGGAGGTAGAGGGTGATGCCGCCGTCGGCGTCCTTCTGGAGTGAGGGGAGCATGGCCGAGTTGATCAGGTAGCGGTCGAGCGGGTTGGCAACCAGTAGGCTGGACGGCAGTTCGTACATCGTGGTCGACCAGAACGCGTCCACCGGCGGCAGCTGGCCCGGCGCGAAGCGCAGGGTGTAGCGATTCCTGCCGTCGAGCTTCTGCCCTGCCGAATCGACGAAGTACGCCGGGTACAACGCCTCGTCCTTGGAATTGCCATAGATGCCCAGCACGGCGCCGCTCATCCGCTCCATGTAATTGTTCTTCAGGTATTCGCGGGTACCGAAGGAGTCGGCGCTGCTCGCCTTGCCGGTGTCGATATCATTGGTCTTGTGGTCAGAGAAGGCCTTCCACGCGTCGGCCATGCCCTGCTGAATCGCTTGGCGCCGATCGGCAGGCATGCTCGCAACGTCGAACGGCTTGCCCGGCTCGATACCGATGCTTGCGAAGCGCTCGCGCAGTGCGACCTCGCTCGGATCGGTCGGGGCAAACTGCAAGAGGAAGTTGAGGATGGCGAAGAACTCCGGCGAAGTCTTCTGCTGTTCGGGCGTGAGCGGGGCGATGAAGTCGATCGTCGGCGCCGGAGGGGGCGCTGGCGTGCCCAGGAATGCCGACAGCGGCTGCACCTTGTATCCGGCCTGGATCTTCTTGACGTTGTCGATGTCGTCGGCGCCGAGCAACTGGGTGCGGAACAGGATGAAAGCGAGCTCGGTTTCGGAGCGGATCACGTCCTTGATCCCGGGCGGGGTTTCGCCCTTCCAGCCCGGCCCGGCGAGCAGGAAGCTGCCGCCGTCGTTACCGGTGGCCCGGGTGCCGACGTAGGCGAAGTTGTAGGTGTACATGTCGATGAACTGGGCCGAGAAGTAGCGACCCTTGTCGACCGGGGGCACGGTGATCACCAGCGGCTCGGTCCGAAGGTCCACGCCCAGCTGAGAGTATGGCGTGTCGGAATTGGGCGTCTGGATCGCCTTATCGTCTGGCGTGTAGACGCGCGCGGTGTTGTGGACCTGGTTCCAGGCGCCCTTGTACTCGGGATTGGCCGTGTCCACGAAATACGAGTGCTGGATGCGGTAACTGTCCACCATCGGGAAGCCGTAGATGTAGGCCTCCTTGGCGATCGCCCGCACCTGTTCGAGCGACGGCGCCGACGGGGGCGCGGCAGGTGCAGCGCCATTGCCGGATGCGGTGGTGTCCGATGGCTGCCGCTGGCAACCTGCCACGATCAAGAGCATGCCGACGATTGCCCATATCCAGCGTCGCGCCATTCCCTTTGGCGCCAGATGTGGAGAATCACCCTGGTTGCAGATCTGCGCTTCCATAACTGTTCCCTTCTGTAGAAACGGCCTGGGTAACCAAGCGACGCACATTAGTAGTGAAATGCGCGGTTCGCCTGTCGGAGCATGGGTATGGCTATCAGACCGTGTTTGCCATTCGCCGGGTTAACGTGACGTGATCGGGCCGCGGACGATTGGGGACGCTCGCTGTTGCCCCCGATAAAGCGCATGTTTTGGACGCTCGAGGTCAGCCACAACACCCTCACCGTATGCGGGTGATAGTCTCGAACGCGACTTGGCAATACGGCAAAGGGTTCGATCATGAAAGTTCTGGTGACCGGTGCGAGTGGGCTTGTTGGGCAGGGCGTGGTGCGTGCCTGCGCGGCCTCGGCGGAGGTTGAGCGGATGACGGCACTGGTTCGCAAAACAGGCGGCGCGGGCCCGGGCAAGGACGAGATTGTGCTTCCTGACTTCATGCAGGCCGCCACGATTGCCGACCGCCTTTCAGGTTTCGATGCCTGCTTCTACTGCGCAGGCGCACCGCCGGTCGGCACGCCTGAAGAGGAGTACCGGCACGTCACGCTGGAGGTCACCCTCGCGGTCGCCCGAGCCTGGGCCGAGGCAAACCCAGCGGGTTGTTTCCTTTACGTGTCGGGTGTCTATGCGGACCCAATCAGCCGGGTCATGCCGCTGCGGATCAAGGGCGAAACCGAGCAGGCACTGGGGGCGCTGCCCATACGTACCGTGATGCTCCGGCCGGGCGGGGTAAGGCCGGTCGAACATACCGGAACCCGCCACGGCGCATTGAAGCCGCTCTACCTTCTGGGTGGCCCGCTGATGAAGATGGCCGAGCACATGGCCCCCTCGATGGTGACGAGCAATGAGGCTATAGGCCGGGCTATGATCGCACTGGCGTCGCAAGCACAGCCCCCGGCAGTGGTGGAATGCGCGGAGATCAACGCTTTGGCCGGGCATTGAGACGTACTGGTGGACCTGGTAGCCAGGCGCAGGTAGTTTCCTCGACACCAACGTGAGCAGCACCTCCGCTTTCCGACTCAGAGGTCATTGGCGACTAGAACAGCTGTTGTAGGCTTATCGATCTCAGCGATTGCTACGGAAGGCTATATGTTGGAGCTTTACGGGAAGTCCACTTCGATCAACGTTCGCAAGGTGCTGTGGCTGTGCGAGGAGCTGGAGCTCAAGTATCGCCACGTTGGTGGCGACCCTTCTTCGGACGCCGACTTCAATGCACGCCTCTGCAGAATCAATCCCAACGGGCAGGTGCCGGTATTGCTTGACGGCGACTTCGCGCTGTGGGAATCCAACAGCATCTGCCGCTACCTGGCCGCCCGTGCCCAGCGCCATGACCTGCTTCCGGCCGATCCGCGGGCACGGGCGCTCGTTGAGCAATGGATGGACTGGCAGGCGACCGATCTGAATTCGGCGTGGCGGGGCGCATTCATGTCCCGCGTGCGAAGGCACCCTGACTACCCGGACGGCCCGGTGGCGGACGCAAGCATGGGCCGGTGGAATGCGTTGATGGGGCTGCTGGATCACCAGCTCGCCCACACCGGCGCCCATGTCGTCGGCGCTTCCTTCACACTGGCCGACATCGTGCTTGGCCTGTCGACCCAGCGTTGGCGGATGACCCCAGGTGACAAGCCTGATCTTCCGGCTGTGGAAGCGTGGTTTGCTCGCCTCGGGCGTCGTGCCGGCTTTGCCCAGCACGTTGACAACGGCGTGCCGTGACCAGATTCGAGTAGCGAGAAACTCGCGTGCTGGGATCGCCTCTATTCCCGCAGCCCCTTCATATTCCGGGGCGCTGGCCGATATTCTTGGAATCCGTTGTTCTGCGAGGTTTTCAGAATCTTCGGAAAGTTTTGAGGTATCCAATGCAAAGGGATAAGCAGGGGGACTGCGATGTGGGCGATGTCGGACCGAATCCGGGCAGCAAGGACGAGAGCAGGGCTCTCTCAGTCGCAACTGGCGAAAGAAGCCGGGGTTAAACGCAGCGCCGTAGCCCAGTGGGAGTGTCCGAAGGGCACGACGCCATGCGTATCCCACCTTGCGCAGATTGCAGTCATCACTCGAGTACGGTTCGAGTGGTTGGCCACTGGACGCGGGCTGTCCTCGACTGACGGAGAAGGACTCGACGCGGCCGTGCAGATGAATGCGGACCACGTCCAGAATGAGCTTGAGGGAACCATTCTTTCCCTGATCAGGCGCCTGTCCCCTCGAAAAAGAAAGATGGCCCAAGCGATCATTGAGATGCTCGGGGTATAGCCGGCGGGATCCTCGGGAAGGGCTCTGCGGCCATTTGATGAAGCCCAGGCGCCCCCGGTCGGGAGCCGGGCTCTTCGACTTATGCTTCCTGGACCTCAGCAAACACGCCTTTGTCCAGCAGGCAGTCGATCAACGCTCCGAGCAGGGCGGGTCGATGTTGTCTATTCGGGTAGTAAAGGAACAGCCCAGGCCGCGACACCGTCCAATCCGCAAGCACCTGGACCAGCCGCCCTTGGGCAATATGCTCGGCCACGCCATCCTGCTCGAAGTGATAGGCGATGCCGAGTCCGCCCAGTGCGGCCGCGATGCCGATGTCAGCATGATTGGTGACGACCGGACCTTCCACCGCGACATCCAGGCGCTGCCCCCGCTTCTTGAACTCCCAGCGATACTGCCTGCCGTCTGCCTGAAGCCTCCAGTTGATGCAGGCATGCTGGTGCAGGTCGGCAGGCGACGTGGGTGTTCCGCACCTTGCCAGGTATTCCGGAGCGGCCACGGCTATCATCTTCAGGTCAGGCGTAAGGCGGACCGCGATCATGTCTTTCTCAAGCTGGCCACCTACGCGGATGCCCGCGTCGAATCGCCCATGAACAATGTCGGTAAGCGCGTCGTCCACCACGATGTCCAGCACGACGTCGGGATGGGCTTGGTGGAAGCGCGAGAGCCTGGGTCCAATGACAGACCTGGCTGCGATTCCCAGTGTGTTGATGCGCAGCGTGCCGCTCATCTGTCCCGTCGCCTCACTGGCCTCGGCAACTGCACCGGCAAGGTCCCGGAACAGCGGCGCGATCCGCCGGTAAAGCAGTTCGCCACTCGCCGACGTCGCCACGCTTCGGGTCGTGCGGTTGAGCAGCCGAGCGCCGATCCGGCGTTCCAACTGACGGATGGTCTGGCTCAGGGCCGACGGCGATACCCCCAGATGCTCGGCGGCGCGGGCAAAGCTCTGGCGCTCCACGACGGCCACGAAGGCCTTCAACTCGGCAAAGTCGGATCCGCGCATTGTGTACTGTTTCCTACAGAGCCCATGCGGATTAGATGGTCGGCAGGGAATCATTACGTACAGGGCCAAAAGCTGCCTAAGCGACTGAATTTCAAGGTTGATTGCTCGTCTCTCGGGCAGGTTCTCCCCATCTATGGGGTCTGTTCAAGCACCTTGGCTGTGTAGCTCAGCGGCGCCACTTCCCTTTCAAGATCCAGGTGGTAATCGCCGAAGCGATTGATGTGGCTGGTCCGATAAGGCGACAGACCGGCCAGGATCTCGGGCGTCAGTTCGATCCCCTCCTTCCGCATCTCAGCCAACGTCCGGCTCATACCCTCCACGTTGTGGAGGATGATCATGTTGGCCACCAGCTGGCTGTACTTGATGATCTTGCGCTGCTCGTGTTGGACGTTCTCAGCGATGATCCCTTGGCTGCCAAAGAAGACCCACTTCACGAAGCCGTTGTATTCCTCGCTCTTGTTGGTCGCGGCATTGATCGTTTTGCGGATCTCGTTGTCATCAATGTAGCGAAGCAAGAACAGCGTTCGGACGGCCTTGCCAAGTTCCCGGAATGCGAAGTACAGCTTGTTCTTCCGGCTGTAGGTGCCCAGCCGGCGCAGGATCGAGGACGCGGTGATCTTGCCCAATCGGATTGAGATCACCACCCGCAGCATGTCGTGAAGATGGGTGGCGATCAGTTGCCAGTCGATGCTGTCCCCGAACAGTGCCTGGATGTTTTTATAGGCCCTGCCCGGTTCGGGCCGGAAGAATGTCAGGTCCTTGATGTTTCGGATTCTGGGCATCAGCTGGATGCCCAGCATGTGGGCCAAGCCGAAGACCGGATAGCTTTGGGCCTGCGTGTCGCCATGGACGATCTCAGGCTGGATGTCGGAAGTGTTGGCCAACAGGCCGTCCAGGATGTAGATGCCCTCGTGCACGCCACAGGGAATGAAGTGGCTGAACAGCGCCACGTATTTGTCGGACACATGGTAGTAGCCGATGCCGCCATAGCCGCCGTACCGGATGTGGTACTCCGACAGCAGGTTGTCTTCGTAGACGCTCCACTTGGTGCCATCTGCTGACGCGCTCTTACCGCTGCCCCAATAGCCAGGCAGGTCAAATTTGTTGTAGGTATTGATGACCTCTACGATGGCCTTCTCAAGCACATCCTCGGTCACGTATTTCAGGTTGAGCCAAGCGACCTGGCGCCGGCTGAAGCCCTTGATCGACCGCGCCGTCTGCGTCGGCCCCAGGTTGCAGCCATAGCAAAATAGCGTGGTGATCACGCGTCGGGGCAGATCTTCGACTTGGCTCTCGGTCCCGGCGATCGGGCGGAAAAAACGGTGCAGGTCCAGCCATTGGCTGGCATCGATCAGGACATCTACGATGCTGGACTCTGGGAGTCGTTCGGCGATGAGGCGATCCACGGTGGTAATCGCGCTGGAGACTTCGGCCCGTTGCCCCTTCCGCAGCACCAGGCGCCCATCCAGGATGTCCGCATGAACGTTCTCCGGGAAACGCGCGTCGACCTCATCGGCCAAAGCCGTCAATTGTGCGCGCAACCCCGCCACGAAAGACTCGGCGTCGGTGGGCAGGCCTGACACCTGGCCGTAGGCTTCCAGTTCCTGGGCCAAGGTGGCTTCATCGACCAGCTGCTCACGGTAGTCATCAAACCGTTCGCTGCTGGGAATGAAGAGATCTCCGGACTTCAGTTCGTCCTTGACCTGCACCAGCACGGCCAGCTCGAAGTACTTACGGTGCATCCAGCCGGCGCCGGCTGCACTGGCCCGCTTGCCGAACACGTGCTGACGCCAGAGCTTGGACATCCAGTCAAAGTCCTTTTCCGGGTCCAAACCGAGGGAGGCGACCTCGATCAGCTCACGGCGCTGGTTGCGCAGCGAGAGCACCGCTGCGATCAGCGGCTCCATGCCGGCGTCGTGGCTGGTCGCCCGCAAGTTCATGAGCTCCAGCCCATTGAACAGCAGCGGCCTGACCGCGCCGTAAGGTTGCAGCATGAAAGGCAGGTAGTTTTTCCCTGCGTAGGCCATATGTTCTTCGCATTCGGCCAGCAAGGTGGACACTTCCGCTTCCAGACTATTGTCGATCGCGTCCACGCGCTGGCTATCGCTGCCGTCGAGCTGGTAGGCCTGCAGGATCTCCTTGAGCTGGCCGATGAGGAAGTCGGCGCGTTTGGCATGTTCGAGCTGATAGGCCAGCAGCTTCTGCTGCGCGGTGTTCTCCAGCCCGCGCACCTGCTTGATGAACAACTCTGCCGCATCGTCTAATGTCTTGGCATGCTGGGCGCGGATGAAGATGGTGGCCAGCGCATAGCGCTTGTCCTCACCCAATTCGGCCAACTCGCTGGCGTCATACGCCCGGGCCATTGCACGGAATTGCTTGAGCTTGGGGACCGGTACATCGATTGGAGGCAGTTGCTCCGCCAACTGCTGCAGCATACGGATGTGCTGCAGATAGAACCGGACCTCTTTGTTGGTCGGCCGGCCAGGCTCGCGCTTGAGCGAATGCCAGCCGGTAAATTTGGATCCTTCCGGTGCGCGCAGTAGCTCATCAATCAGCGTGCGCGTGGCAGGCGTCAGTGCGTGGCTGATACTGCGGTAGTAGCCCAGGTTGACCCGTTCGCGCGCCCCGATAGCGGCCATCTCAAGGGTCCGGAAGCCTGGTAGCTCGTAGCGATGGTGCACCAGCTCTTCGAGCAGGACGTTCACGATGTCCGGGATGGTGTGCTTGGTCTGGGCTGCGGCGGTGGCCACTGTGTCCAGCCAAGACAACCCAGATTTGTCCAACGGGCGTACCCCAATGAACTGCCGAAGCTGCGGCATGTGCCGGCGTTTGCTGCCAGAGCTGTCATAGCGATCGAGCTGGTCAGAGGCCAGCACACGCCCGAGACGGGCGGCCTTGGCGATGTGCTGCCGGATCCGCTCAGGTACCTCCGCCAACAGCGTGAAGTAGCCTAAGCGTTGGAAGAGCTTTAGATGGATCAGTACCGCCAGCTGCGGACCCGGCTGGGTGGTCAGCTGCTTGGCAAATGCAATCTCAGCGGCGCTCGGGGTGTAGATCTCCTCCAGTTCCTTGGCGGTAGGATCAGGCTTCAGTCGCGGGTAGGCGGTCTCGTGAAGGGTAGCCATTGGATCCGGAGGTTATGAGGGGGGTCAATCCCAGTGGCGGCCGTCGTCTGTACTGAGAGACGCTTCCAGGAAACACTGGTGCGTATCGGCCATGCGGTGCATGTCATCGAGCAACGTGGCCAGGATTTCATCCAGATCCCGGTCGGGATCGGTGGGAACAGTCAACCGGTACTCGCTGCTGGCGGTGTTCAGCCGCACCGCTTGGAACGGGGCCAAGCAGATCTCTTCGATTCTGCCCCGGGCCTTGGCCGCGCCGCGGCCGGCGCGGGCAAACGGGGTCAGCACCATGCGTAGGAGCAGCTGCAGGGCAGATTTGACCTCGGGCGCCGGCAGCGCCATCGCCGGAGCTGGCGCGGTTGGGCTGGGCAGGCTCGCTTCAATGCGATCCCGGGCGAACGGGTCACGCCCGTCCAGGTAACGCATGGCCGACTGAACATCGCGCCAGCCCACGTACTCCATCAACGCCTTCATGTCCCAGCCCTGATCGTTGGCCCAACTAGCAAAGCCGCGGCGCAGCGAATGGCTGCTGTGGAGCCCCGCATCGGCAAAGCCGGCACTGGCCAGCAACTAGCGCAGCAGGCGCACCAAACTGTTGGGATGGAGCCCTTCGGCACTTACGTGGCCCCACTGGTTGATTGCCCGAAACACCGGCCCGTCTTGCACGTTTGCCGCCTGCAGCCACACTTGGGTCGCCTCTACCGGACACAGCCGCGACAACGCCGGCACCTTATGGGTAACGCCGGCCGCTTGGCGATCGCCCTTGCTGCGCGGCAGGAAGCAGGTCATCCCCTGTCCCGGCACCAGCGTGAGATGGGCCACTTCCAGACGCAGCAGTTCATCGCCACGGAAGCCACGCCAGAATCCGAGCAGCACCAACGCGCGATCCCGCTGATGGCGAAGCGCCGCCGCCCCGTCGCCCCGGGCATGGGCCGCAGCAATCGCTGCGGCCAGCCAGTCATCGAGCTCGACCAGCCGCCGGATCTGCAGTGGCGCAGCCTGCTTGACCCGGGTCGGGTGGAGGGTCTGAATCCCTTTAAGTACCTTGCGCACCAGTGGCGAGCGGGTGGGATCCACAAATCCGTGATCCCGATGCCAAAAAGCGATCGCCGCCAGGCGATGCCGCAGCGTGCTGGTGGCCAGGGTCTGCGCGTAGGTGGCCAAGTACCGCGCCACACTGTCTGGGGTGGCCGGAAGGTGTCCTTGCCACTCGACCTCAAAGTGCCGTAACGCCGAAGCGTAGCTGCGCACAGTGTTCTCGCGGGTGGCGGCATCAATGTACTGATCGAGGATAGTCACCTGGCCCAGAACACGCACGTTTCAAAGGTGGCCGGCCAATCGTCCATCATTCGACGCAACTATGCAGATTGTGCTAGGCTCTCCAGCCAGCGGCCGCAAACAACAGCGGACCCAACTCTACTCCCGAGCCAGTGCCCATAGTGATTACGCCGCCCTAAATCCTGTCATCGGATCAAGCCCGCAAGCGGGCTTAGGGTTGTTATTTCGTAAATCACACTGTTGGCCCGACGACCAGTCGGGACTAGGGATATTCTGTTTTGACTACGCTTACTCGACTGCGCCAGGACTGGCTCGGCAATATTCGTGGCGACTTGCTTGCCGGCATAGTTGTTGCGCTCGCTCTAATTCCTGAGGCCATTGCGTTCTCAATTATTGCCGGGCTTGATCCCCAGGTGGGCCTCTACGCCTCATTCTGCATTGCAGTGGTTATCGCCTTTACCGGCGGTCGTCCGGGAATGATCTCGGCAGCTACCGGGGCCATGGCGCTGCTGATGGTTGGCTTGGTGAAGGAGCACGGACTGCAGTATTTGTTGGCAGCGACGCTCCTAACCGGGATGCTGCAGATCTTGGCTGGCACGTTTAGGCTCGGGGCGTTGATGCGTTTCGTCTCGCGCTCGGTCATCACCGGTTTTGTCAATGCGCTGGCGATCCTGATTTTCCTGGCGCAGCTCCCCGAGCTAACCAACGTCCCTTGGACCGTTTATGCGATGGTCGCCGCAGGGTTGGCCATCATCTATCTGTTGCCACGCGTGACCAAGGTCATTCCCTCGCCGCTGGTGGCCATCGTGGTCCTGACGATAGTCGCGCTCCTGCTCAAGCTTGATATCCGCACCGTGGGGGACATGGGCGAACTACCCGACAGCTTGCCGGTGTTCTTGTTGCCTGATGTTCCCTTGAATCTAGAGACACTGAAGATCATTTTCCCGGTTTCCGCCACATTGGCGGTCGTGGGCCTGCTGGAATCGATGATGACTGCAAAGATCGTCGATGATCTGACCGATACGCCGAGCAACAAAAACCGCGAAGCGGTCGGTCAGGGCATAGCCAACATCGCATCCGGCTTTGTTGGCGGCATGGCCGGTTGCGCCATGATTGGCCAGTCTGTCATCAACGTTAAGTCCGGCGGTCGTGGTCGCCTCTCATCACTGGCCGCGGGCGTATTCCTATTGTTGATGGTGGTATTTGCAGGCCCTTGGGTAAAGCTGATTCCCATGGCGGCGCTGGTCGCTGTAATGATCATGGTCTCCATTGGCACTTTCAACTGGGGTTCACTGGCGGCACTTAAGGCAAATCCCAAGACTTCTAGTGTGGTGATGATCGCCACAGTTATCGTGACGGTGTCCACCCATGATCTGGCAAAGGGCGTTTTGATCGGCGTACTGCTCTCGGGGCTGTTCTTTGCTCGCAAGGTAGGCCAGGTGCTTCATATCGGCTCCACTTCTGAAGAAGGTGGGCGTCTGCGGTGCTACACCGTGACCGGGCAGGTTTTCTTTGCCTCGGCTGACCAGTTCATTGCTAGCTTCGATTTCCGCGAGGCTTTGGAGCGCGTTCAAATTGACGTGGGCCGTGCCCACTTCTGGGATCTCAGCGCGGTGGGCGCACTGGACACGGTTGTGGTGAAGTTCAGGCGTGAAGGTACTGAGGTCGAAATCCTAGGAATGAACGAAGCCAGTGCGACGCTGGTGGATCGCTTGGGCGTCCACGACAAGCCCGACGCCGTCGAGCGGCTGATGGGCCACTGAGGAAGCAACCATGACAGACAAGATTGGACACTCCCATATAGATCACAGCGGCAGTGTATTGGCCGCCACCGACGCATCCGCTTACAGCGAGAGCGTGGCGCATTACGCCGCTTGGGCAGCGCACAGACTGGAAGCCCCGCTGGAATACCTTCATGTGCTTGACCGCCATCCGGAAGCGGCCAGTACCGCGGACTTCAGTGGGAACCTCGGAGCGGATGCCCAGCCCAGGTTGCTGGAAGGGCTCGCCTTGCTGGACGAGACCCGCAGCAAGCTGGGCCAAGAACGAGGCCGCCTAGTGCTGCAACAGGCCAAGGGGATTGCGGCCGCTTTCCATGGCATCGAGGCGGAGACGCGGATGCGGCATGGGTCCTTGGTGGACACCCTCATCGAGTTGGAAGGCGATGCACGCCTGTTTGTCCTTGGCAAGCGTGGCGAGCATGCGGATTTCGCCAAGGGACACCTGGGCAGCCAACTGGAACGCGTGGTACGTGCAGTCCATCGCCCATTGCTGGTGGCGTCGCGCAGCTACACGGAAATCGAACGCGTGCTGATCGCGTTCGATGGGAGCGCCACGACCCGCAAGGGCGTGGAAATGGTGGCGGCCAGCCCGTTGTTCAGTGGACTCGATATCCGTGTGCTCACCGTCGGAGCGACCAATGCCACAAACGAAGCCGCATTGCGCTGGGCGCTGGACACGCTGGCCGCGGCCGGATTGTCTGCGGCCGGCGCGGTGCGACCGGGCGAAGCGGAAGAGGTGATCGGCCATTACATCCGTGACGAGCATGTGGATCTGCTGGTCATGGGGGCCTATGGCCACTCGCGTATCCGCCAGCTGATTGTCGGCAGCACCACCACCACGATGCTGCGCACCTGCCGCGTCCCGGTGCTCCTTCTCCGTTGACGCCAACCACCGGCAGTAAGTCAAATGACCGAAGCATCAACCAAGCATAAATCCACTGAAACAATCAATCGAAACCACCTCCATCGAATGATGGACGAACTGCTGGAGATCGCTGATGTTCGACTGGGCGGTGATCGCCCATGGGATATCCGGTTGCTGGTCGATGGCGTCCCGGAGCGCGTATTTGCACAGGGCAATCTCGGCCTTGGGGAAAGTTACATGAACGGCGCATGGGAGTGCGATCGGCTGGACGAACTGTTCGATCGCATCCTGCGTGCGCGGCTCGATCGCCACGTCAAACCGTTGCGGCTCATGTTTCATTCGCTACGGGCCAAGCTGCTGAATCGGCAGACATCGCGACAGGCCTGGGAAGTCGGCGAGGCCCATTACGACCTCGGGAATGATTTCTACACGGCAATGCTGGACCCGCGCATGACCTACACCTGCGGCTACTGGGCCGATGCGAAGAACCTGGCGGAGGCGCAGGAAGCCAAGCTCGACATGATCTGCCACAAGTTGCGCCTGGAGCCCGGCATGCGGGTGCTCGACATCGGTTGTGGCTGGGGCAGCTTCATGGCGTACGCCGCCGAGCACTACGGCGTTGAGTGCGTGGGGGTGACGGTTTCGAAGGAGCAGACCGCATGGGCGACGGAGCGTTATGCCGACCTGCCACTGGAGTTCCGGCTGCAGGACTACCGCTCCATCAACGAGCGCTTCGATCGCATCGCCAGCGTCGGCATGTTCGAGCATGTGGGTCGCAAGAACCATCGCAGCTACATGGAAGTAGCTCATCGCTGCCTGGCCGATGACGGCCTGTTCCTGCTTCACACCATCGGCAAGAACCGGCGCAAGTCCACTACCGACCCGTGGATCGATCGCTACATTTTCCCGAACGGCGAGTTGCCGTCGATTGGCCAGATCGGTGATGCTTGCGACGAGCTCTTCGTCGTCGAGGATCTGCACAACTTCGGCGCCGACTACGACAACACATTGATGGCGTGGCATGCCAACTTCGAGCAGGCATGGCCTCATTTCGAGGACGAACTGGGGCAACGGTTCCATCGGATGTGGCGCTACTACCTGTTGTCCTGCGCCGGTGCATTCCGCGCCCGCGACCTGCAACTGTGGCAGTGGGTGCTGTCCAAGGATGGGGTTCGTGGCGGCTATCAGCGCCCAGAAGGCCCGAGGTAATCCCCCGTCGTTTGACGGGGGACTTGACATGCTATGATTTAGTGAAATTCACGATACAACACCCCTCCGCCTGTCTCGTCGATCTTGAGGATGGCCTCAAGCTCTACTAGGTGATGTGGTTTCCGCACAATGGGGTGCGGTTCAGAGGGTCAAGACGAGGCTCTCTCATGACCACTCCAATCTAACGCTCACTTCTTGGCCGCGGGCGCAATGCCCGCTTCCGGATGCCGCTCCCGGCATACCGCCTACCAAGATGAGGAGTCACCATGTCCGTACACGTTCAAAGTCTGGACGAATTCTTCAGCATGCTCGTAGAGGAGCAGCGGGACATTCGCATCACCCTCGCCGGTTTGGAAGACGCGGGCCAACCCGTCGCCCTCGATCAGACCACGCAAGGCCGCGTCAGCAGGATCGACGCCATCTCCCAGCAGCACATGGCCAAGGCGGGCAGCAGTCGCCTGATGATCCAGTTGGATCGGATCAAGGCGGCGCTGGATCGCTACGAATCGGGGCGCTACGGCATTTGCTGCCGATGTGAACTCGAAATCGGGCATGGCCGTTTGATGGCCGATCCCGCCGCGCCTTTTTGCCTGGAGTGCACCGAGGAACTGGCCGAGGCGAAACAGCACAACATGCGCCGAAACGCCGGTCGCTGAGTCCGCGCGGCACCCATTGGGCCGCCTCTGCGGTGGTCGGCATATCCTTGTTGATGAAAGGAAAACATAATGAATCTGATGACGAATGCACCGGCTAAATTACCGGTCGTGAAGCGCTGCGCCTTCGGGGCGCATGAACTCACCCTCGAAACCGGCGAGATCGCCAAGCAGGCGTCCGGCGCGGTCATAGTCCGCATGGGCGATACGGTGGTGCTGGTAACCGCGGTCGGCAGCAAGCGCGCGAAAGATGGACTCGACTTCTTCCCGCTCACCGTCGAGTACCGGGAGCGCTTCTACGCAGGCGGTCGTATCCCCGGTGGTTTCTTCAAGCGCGAGGGTCGCCCGACCGAAAAGGAAATCCTGACCTCGCGCCTGATCGACCGGCCGGTAAGACCACTGTTTCCCGATCAGTTCCGCCACGAGGTCCAGGTCATTGCGACCGTGCTGTCCGTCGATCCGTTGATCGATCCCGATATTCCAGCCATGGTCGGCGCCTCCGCCGCGCTGCGCTTGTCGGGGTTGCCGTTCAAGGGGCCGATTGGAGCGGTCCGCATCGGCCGCCACGGCGACAGTTTTCTGGTCAACCCGACCACCGAAGAGCTCAAGGCCTCCGACCTCAATCTGGTCGTCGCCGGCACCCGGCACGGCGTGTTGATGGTCGAGTCCGAAGCCAACGTGCTCTCGGAGGAGATCATGCTGGCGGCGGTGTCGCTTGGCCACCACGCCATGCAGCCCGTGATCGAAGCGATCGAGGAACTCGCCCAAGAAGCGAAGGTGACCAAGTGGGAGTGGAGCCATCCACCACGCGACCTGGCCCTGGCCGATACGGTGCGCACACAGATTGGAAACAACCTCAACAGCGCCTTGCTGATCACCGACCGGATCGCACGCAAGAAACGAGTGCAGGCGATCAGAAATGAAGTGTTGATTGCGCTAGCTGCACCGACGACCTCGGCAACGGGTTGGGAGGTCGCCCAAGTCCGCGCGGAGCTGGACGACCTCGAGTACACCGCTGTGCGCCGCATGGTGCTGCAGGATCGGCGTCGGCTGGACGGTCGCGGTCTCGAAGACGTACGTCCGATCTCGATCCAACTCGGCGTGCTGCCGCGCACTCATGGCTCGGCGGTGTTCACACGCGGCGAAACCCAAGCCATCGTGACCACCACGCTCGGCACTACGCGTGACGGCCAGGTCATCGATGCCGTCACCGGCGAGTACAAGGAACACTTCCTTTTCCACTACAACTTCCCGCCTTACTGCGTCGGCGAGACGGGTCCGATGATCGGCCCAAAGCGACGCGAAATCGGCCACGGCCGTCTGGCCAAGCGTGGCGTCGCCGCGATCATGCCGTCGATGGAAGCATTCCCTTACACCATTCGAATAGTGTCGGAGATCACCGAGTCCAATGGTTCTTCCTCGATGGCTTCAGTGTGCGGCAGCTCGCTGGCCCTGATGGCTGCGGGCGTTCCGGTCAAGGGGCCTGTGACAGGCATCGCCATGGGCCTGGTCAAGGAAGGCGATCGGTTCGCGGTGCTGTCCGACATCCTGGGTGACGAGGACCACCTGGGCGATATGGATTTCAAGGTCGCCGGCACTATCGACGGTATCTCGGCCCTGCAGATGGACATCAAGATCGACGGCGTGACCGCCGAGATCATGGAGGTGGCATTGGCGCAGGCGCGAGAAGGGCGACTGCACATCCTTCGGGAGATGGCCAAGGCCATCCAGGCCCCGCGCGAGCAGATGTCGGAGTTCGCACCGCGCCTGCTGACGATCAAGATCCATCCGGACAAGATCCGCGAGGTGATCGGCAAGGGCGGGGCCACCATCCAGGCGCTCACCAAGGAAACTGGCACGCAGATCGATATCCGGGACGACGGCACGATCGTGATCGCTTCGACCAGCGGCGGAGCCGCCGACACGGCGCGCAGGCGTATCGAACAGATCACGGCCGAAATCGAACCGGGTCGGGTCTACGAAGGTAAGGTGGCAAAGGTGCTTGACTTCGGCGCGTTCGTCACCATCGCGCCGGGCAAGGTCGGACTGGTGCACGTCTCGCAGATTTCTGACGAGCGAGTGGAAAACCCGAATTCCGTTCTGTCGGAAGGGGATGTGGTGAAGGTCAAGGTCCTGGAAGTGGACATGCAGGGTCGGGTTCGGCTTTCGATGAAGGCGGTGGACGGAACGAAAGTGTTGCTGCCGGAGTCGGCGTATGCCGGGGGTTCTGGCGGCTCCCCTCCGGCATGCGTTTTTATTGCGGAGGAACGGTCATGACGCACAGAGAGATCCTTTTCGATAATGATGCGCGGCTGCGCCTGCTGCGCGGCGTCAACATTCTCGCCAATGCCGTCAAGGCCACCCTGGGCCCGAAGGGCCGCAACGTCGTGCTCGAAAAGAGCTTCGGCGCCCCGACCATCACCAAGGACGGCGTGTCTGTCGCCAAGGAAATCGAACTGGCTGACAAGTTCGAGAACATGGGCGCGCAGATGGTGAAGGAAGTTGCTTCCCGCACCAACGATGACGCCGGCGACGGCACCACCACCGCCACCGTGCTGGCCCAGGCCCTGATCCGCGAAGGCGCCAAGGCCGTTGCTGCCGGCATGAACCCGATGGACCTCAAGCGCGGTATCGACAAGGCCGTGATCGCCGCCGTCGCCGAGCTGAAGAACATCTCCAAGCCGACCACCGACGACAAGGCGATCGCCCAGGTCGGTACGATCTCGGCCAACTCCGACGAATCGATCGGCAACATCATCGCCGAAGCGATGCGCCGCGTGACCAAGGAAGGCGTGATCACCGTTGAAGAAGGCTCGGGCCTGGAAAACGAGCTGGACGTCGTCGAAGGCATGCAGTTCGACCGCGGCTACCTGTCCCCGTACTTCATCAACAACCAGCAGTCGCAGACCGCTGACCTGGACGATCCGTACGTGCTGCTGCACGACAAGAAGATCTCCAACGTGCGCGACCTGCTGCCCGTGCTGGAAGGCGTGGCCAAGTCCGGCAAGCCGCTGCTGATCATCGCCGAAGACATCGAAGGCGAAGCGCTGGCGACTCTGGTGGTCAACACCATCCGTGGCATCGTCAAGGTCGTGGCCGTCAAGGCACCGGGCTTCGGCGACCGTCGCAAGGCGATGCTGGAAGACATGGCCGTGCTGACCGGCGGCACCGTGATCTCCGAGGAAATCGGTCTGTCGCTCGAAAAGGCGACGATCAAGGACCTGGGCCGCGCCAAGAAGGTGCAGGTCTCCAAGGAAAACACCACGATCATCGATGGCGCCGGCGAGAAGGCCAACATCGAATCGCGTGTCACCCAGATCAAGACCCAGATCGAAGACACCTCGTCGGATTACGACCGCGAGAAGCTGCAGGAGCGCGTTGCCAAGCTGGCCGGCGGCGTGGCGGTGATCAAGGTCGGTGCGTCGACCGAGATCGAGATGAAGGCAAAGAAGGCCCGCGTCGAAGACGCCCTGCACGCCACGCGTGCGGCGGTGGAAGAAGGCATCGTCCCGGGCGGCGGCGTCGCGCTGCTGCGCGCCAAGGCCGCGATTGCAGGCCTGAAGGGCGCCAACGAAGACCAGAACCACGGCATCCAGATCGCCCTGCGCGCGATGGAAGCACCGCTGCGCGAGATCGTCGCCAACGCCGGTGAAGAGCCATCGGTCGTGGTCAACAAAGTCAAGGAAGGCAGCGGCAATTTCGGCTACAACGCCCAGACCGGCGAATACGGCGACATGGTCGCGTTCGGCATCCTCGATCCGACCAAGGTCACCCGCTTGGCCTTGGAGAATGCGGCCGCTGCTGCCCGCATGTTCCTCAGCAGCGGCGTCGCGATTGCCGAAGCAGAACCGCCGGGCGCGGTGCAATCGGAAGACGGCTGATGTCCCGCCTCAACACGATCCTGCGCCTACCGGTCATCCATCGGGCTGATGCGACCGAGCTCGGCCCGTATTGCCTGGAACAGGTGCATCTCGAATTCGCGAACGGGGAGCGACGGCTCTACGAGCGGCTCCACACCCGCTCACCTGGAAGCGTCATCATCGCCGCGATGCCCGATCCGCACACGGTACTTTTGATTCGCGAGTACGCGGTGGGCACCCATCGATACGAACTTGGCCTGCCCAAGGGACGTATGGACCCCGGCGAGTCGATTCTCGAGGCCGCCAATCGCGAGCTGAAGGAAGAGGTCGGAATGGGCGCCAAGGTTATGCGCTATCTGCGGCCACTGACCTTGGCCCCCACCTACATGAGCAACGCCATCCATCTGGTACTGGCGGAGGACCTGTACCCGGAGCGCTTGCCGGGGGACGAACCCGAAGAGCTCGAGGTGGTCCCTTGGCAGCTCGATCGCCTCCACGAATTGGCCCTGCGCGAGGACTGCTCTGAAGCGTGCTCGATCGCGTCGCTGTTCATCGTGCGCGAGGTGATGCGGGAGCGCGTGGGGGTTAGACGTCCGGCATCAATGCCTATCGAGCACGCGGTCGACGTCCGCGCCGATCAATTGCCGATTCGACCGGAGGTGAGGGGTTCATGAACGTGATGGTTTCCCCTGCGCTGCACGCGACCCACGGCTTGGGAGTGTCGCAGTGCTCGCAGTACATCGTCCGCGCCGATGGCTTGAGGTAGATCGTGACGGTCCGGCTGTCATCCTCAGGCCACGCCACGCGCTCTACCCGATAGCCTTCCCGGCCATCCAGCTTTTCGATCGTCTTCCGGTCCAGCATGGCTGCATCCTCGAATCTAGGAAATCAGGCCTCAAGGGCACCGTTGGTCAGCCGAGGCTCCACGGTAATCCGCAAAGAACCATTTTTACACGGACAACCCCTAGTCCGCGCGACCCACGGCTTGGGAGTGCTCGCGTGTGGCTGTGAAGCAAATCTTCGGTGCACGTTCCTGCGCCATCTGCAGGTTGACGCGACTGGGTGCCAGGTAGACCAGGGCTCCGGAAGCATCGAGCGCAAGATGGGTTGCCGCCTTCTCACGGAACTCTTCGAGATCGGAATCGCTCTCAGCCTGGATCCAGCGCGCAGTGTGGATCTGGACCGGTTCGAAACTCGCTTCCACGCCGTACTCGTCCTTTAACCGATAGGCCACCACCTCGAACTGCAGGGTTCCGATTGCCCCGAGGATCAGGTCGTTGGACAACAGTGGCCGGAAAAACTGCGTGGCTCCCTCTTCAGACAACTGGGTCAGACCCTTTTGCAAATGCTTGAGACGCAACGGGTCCCGCAGGCGGATGCGCCGGAACAGCTCGGGGGCAAAGCTCGGTATGCCGGTGAACTGCAACGGATCGCCGACGGTGAACGTGTCGGCGATGGCGATCGTGCCGTGGTTATGAATGCCAATGACGTCGCCCGGGTAGGCGTGCTCGGCCAACTCACGCTCGGACGCCATGAACGTCAAGGCATCGCCAAGCCGCATCTCCTTGCCCGTGCGGACATGGAGTGCCTTGATGCCGTGCTGATAGCTGCCGGAGCACACGCGCAGGAAGGCGACGCGGTCGCGATGCAATGGATCCATATTGGCCTGGATCTTGAACACGAAGCCACTGAAAGCCGGCTCCTCTGGCGAAACCTTCCTCAGGGATGCGTCGCGTGGCTTGGGTGCCGGCGCATGCGTGACGAAGAAGTCGAGCAGCAACTGGACACCAAAGTTGTTCACCGCCGAGCCGAAGAATACCGGAGTCTGCAGACCTGCCAAATACAGTTCGCGATCGAAGGGATGAGACGCGCCCTGAACCAGGGCCAGCTCCTCCCGGACCTCATCGAGGAGCTGCGCTCCGACGCGCTTGACCAGTGCAGGATCCTCTATGGATGGGAAGATCGTCGAATCCTGTCGCGTGAAGTTCTTGCCAGTTTCGAACAGGTGGACCTCGCCGGTCATCAGATGGATCACGCCCTTGAGCCTCGATCCCATGCCGATCGGCCAGGTGATCGGTGCGCAGGGGATGTCGAGGACGCGCTCGACCTCGTCCAGCAGTTCGACCGGCGACTTGCCTTCGCGGTCGAGCTTGTTGATGAAGGTCATGATCGGCGTGTCCCGCAGCCGACAGACCTCCATCAGCTTGATCGTGCGCTCTTCCACGCCCTTGGCGCAGTCGATGACCATCAGCGCCGAATCGACCGCGGTCAGCACACGGTAGGTGTCCTCGGAGAAGTCGGCATGCCCCGGCGTATCGAGCAGGTTGACGATGCGGCCATCGTAGGGGAACTGCATCACCGACGAGGTGACCGAAATGCCGCGTTCCTTCTCCAGCGTCATCCAGTCGGACGTGGCGTGCTTGGCTGACTTCCGGGACTTGACGCTACCGGCCTGGCGAATGGCGCCGCCAAACAACAGAAACTTCTCGGTCAGGGTGGTTTTCCCGGCATCCGGGTGCGAAATGATGGCAAACGTGCGGCGGCGCGCGGCCTCCGCGGTATGGGTCGGCATAAGACTCCCTCAAGCGCTGTGCGCTGTAACCACGTCTTGACGATCTAGGCCCAGGCTGGGTCTAGGGCGGCATTGGCGTGGTCGTGGGAGAAGAATGGGCCATTCGCGCTCAATTTTAACCCAGCACGAGGCCCCTCTGGATGGCCTGGTCGATAGAGGTGCCATAGGCGTCTGCAGGGGCGTCTCCTCTCGGACCGTTTCGTACGTGCCACCGGTGAAATCTGGAGCAAAAAGACGATCAGGCGGGATAATTCAATATTATCCCGTATAACTATTTTCGCCGACGAGCGGTCGTCTACCTGCTTTAATAGTATGTAATTACATGGTATGTAATACATTACGAAATAAAGTGAGGTGGCACGATGGCGCGCGCAGGACTCTATAAGAGTGACGTCCAGAAGGCGCGCGACGCGCTGCTGGCCCAACGCAAGAAGCCGTCAGTCGACGCGGTGCGAGTGGCCTTGGGCAACACGGGCTCCAAGACCACGATCCACCGCTACTTGCGTGAACTGGAAGGAGAGGAAGGCGGCGGTCCGGCGAGGACGGTAGCCGTTAGTGATGCTTTGCAGGACTTGGTTGCGCGCTTGGCCTCGCGGCTCCAGGAGGAAGCAGAGGCCATCCTCACCCAGGAGCGTGAGCGCCATCAGGCTGAGCTCCACAGTCGGCAACAGGCGCTTTCCGGTGCCCAAGAGGAGGCTGCCGCCTTGAGCAGTCGGCTGCAGCGCACCGAAGCAAGCCTGCACCAAGAGCAAGCTGCTCACGCCCTCCTTCAACAGAATCTAGGTGACAGGATCGCGGAAATCGCCCAGTTGAACGAGCGCATCGCTGGCATGACGGTGCGGCTGGCTGATCATGAGGCGCATACGCGTTCTCTGGAGGACAAGCATGCCCATGCCCGGGAAGCGCTTGAGCACTACCGCACTTCAACCAAAGAGCAGCGTGAGCAAGAGCTTCGCCGTCACGAGCATCAGGTCCAAGAGCTGCAAGTAGCCTTACGTCAGGCCAATGAAGCCTTGGGCGCGAAGAATCAGGAGCTGTTGGTGCTGAACCGCGACAATGGTCAATGGCTGGAGCGCCACGGGCGGATTGAGCGTGAGCTTGCCCAGCTACGACAGGCCCACGAAGGCCAACACAGCGAGGTCGTGGCGTTGCGCCAGACCGCGACGGACTATTTGGCACTGCAGGAGCGCTGGAAGACTGACGCCAAGACCTTGGATACCATGCGCAACGAGCTAGCTCAAGTTCAAGACACCCTTGCGCGGGAGCGTGAGCGCCGCGAGAGCGCTGAAGCCGATGCGTTGCGTGCCAATGCACGTCTTGAAGCGCTAGAGCCTCTACTGAATCAACTGACGCCAGCACAAAATGCGGTGAAGAAAACTCGGCGCGGCCATGCGCAAGATGGGGGAGCCGACTGACGAGGCTGCTCGTTTGTCTGCTAGCGGCTGGGGTGGCGCTCACCTGTCCAGTACGCCCATTCCATAGGGACGACCCAATCTACAAACAGTTTGGCTACTGAGGACTCCGGTGCCAAATGATAGGGCTTGAACATGCCTTGCTCGGGCGAACTGGTCATCAGGTAGCGCAGGCGCTTCTGGACCTCCTGAAAGATGGCTTCCCGCACATGGGCGCTGTCGTGCACGCCAAGACGCATCGCCACCGAGGCACCTTGGCGTACCGCCGCCCAGCAGCAGTAACGCCACCGCGCGATCGGCAAGCCCCGCGGTCCGGATTGAAAGACGAACCCCACATCACGTGCCCAGCCTGGGTCGAAGTGATGTTTGAGCAATTGCTGCTCCAGAAACTGCTCGGTCTCCCAGAGTGCAAGTTCATCCCACAGCTCCAGTTTCGCGTCCGCCAAGTCTACATCGTGTGCCATATCGCCGAGTTGGTCTTCCAGCACCGGGAGCAGGTGCCTGCGCTCGTGGGTAGACCAGGCGAAAGCCCATTGCAGATCTTCGATGGGCGTGACCTCGGCATCGGGGCGGATCTGCCATCGATCCGCTGGCCAGGGAACTTGGATCAAGGCCAAGTCTCGCAGCGTGTCCAGCACCAGCAAGGTGGAGCGGCGTGTGGGCGCCACCGGTAGGCGTCGTAGCTGCGCGGCTAACAGTGCGGCTAGGAAAAGGGTGCCACGAAGGCCCAACTCCTCGATGCTGGCGACCCCAGATGGCGTCATTGACGAGGTTCCGGGCATGCGGTTTCCGGGGATGAGGGAGCGGCGTGGCTCCTGGGGGGGGGGGGGGCGGCGCTACCGGTGTCGCCGGTTGCCTCAAAGCTAAGAATATCTTAGTATGCAAGGCAGGGTACATCCGCCATCCTTATGGGGTCTCCATGGGGTGCGCGCGTGACTTTGTCCGTCGACTCAACACCGACCTTCGCTCGACGCCTCAAACAAGCCCGCCTGCACACGGGTTTGTCGCAGAAGGAGTTGGGCATCCGGGCCGGTCTGGATCCTCACGTGGCCAGCCCCCGAATCAACCAGTACGAGCGTGGCAAGCACGAGCCCATGCTGGAGATTGCTGAGCGGTTGGCCCAAGCGTTGGGGATCCCCGCCGCCTTCCTTTACACCGACGATGATCTGCTGGCCAAGTTGCTCCTGCGCTGGGGCTCGCTAAGCAAGCAGCAGAAGCGCGAGTTGGTGAAGCTGATCGAGGCCACGCCCGAGAAGTAAACCGAACAAGCGCTCGCCCTATGGGCAACTCTTCGCCTCAACCCGCCCTTTGGGCGCTTCTGGAGGGAGCTGCAGTGTCCGCGGCTAGTGCGACTGACAAGTCGCGACATCTCAGGCTTACTTGAGATTTTGTTCACGACCGATACACACGCGCCTTGTCTCAAGTGATATACCATGTCGCCCGTGTCAGCCTCCTCACTTCTACTGCGACTGTTCCTGATCGCCATGCTCGTGCTTAACGGCGCGTGGTCGGCGTTTGCGTCCGTCAGTATGAACCCGGTCATGGAAGAGCAGGCCAGCGAAGTGGCTGCCGCGGTGCAAGTCGACGAAGACTGCTTCGCCCATCACAGTGCTGAGCATCATCCCGATGCCACATCGATTGAAAAGGCTGGCACTGGGCATGGCGACCATGCCGGTCCCGACTGTTGCAAGTCTTCTGCGTGCCGGTGCGCCTGCGTACACGCTTGCGCGAGCGCACTTCCTGCGCGCCTGCATGTTTCGGTGCAACTGGCCTTGGGCCTGGATGTCATGCCGCTGCCCCTAGGGCATGCGGCACCTGCCTTGCCTCATCTGATCCGACCACCGATCGGCTAAGCGTCCCTAGGCGCCGCAATGGCGCCGTTGGTGTGGCTTGCATGCCTGTTTAGGCCAGCCGCCCGCTCTGTACCACCGCCCGCCGGTGGCAACACGACGCTTGGAGCATTTTCATGTCGCATGATGATTTTCGTGGTCCACGCGGTGGACCGCTGCTGCCTTCGCGGCGGCGATTTGTCCAAGGCTTGGCCTTGGGAGGCGCAGTCGCAGGATTAGGTTTCTGGCCCAAAGCCAGTTGGGCGCTCAAGGGGCCGGGACAACCCAACGTACTATCGGGCACTGAGTTTGACCTGACCATTGGCGAGACGCCGATGAACTTCACCGGCAAGACCCGCACCGCGATCACGGTCAACGGGTCCGTTCCGGCGCCGTTGCTGCGGTGGCGGGAAGGCACCACGGTCAACTTGCGCGTCTCTAATGCATTGCCCGCTAACTCCATCCATGGCGCGGACACCTCCATCCATTGGCACGGCATCATTTTGCCGGCCAACATGGACGGCGTGCCGGGTCTGAGCTTTGACGGTATCGGACGTGGTGAGACCTACCACTACCGGTTCACCCTGCATCAGGGCGGAACCTACTGGTACCACAGCCACTCAGGGTTCCAGGAACAAGCCGGGCTCTATGGCCCGATCGTCATCGACCCATTGGAGCCGGAGCCCTTCAGTTTCGATCGCGACTACGTCGTGATGCTGAGCGATTGGACAGACCTGGACCCGACGGCCCTGTTCGATCGTTTGAAGAAGATGCCGGGCCATGACAATTACTACAAGCGCACGGTCGGCGATTTTGCGCGCGATGTGAAGCGCAACGGCCTGTCGGCCACGTTGGAAGATCGCAAGATGTGGGGCGTGATGCGGATGACGCCCACGGACCTGTCCGACGTCAACGCCAACACCTACACCTACCTGATGAACGGCACGACCTCACTGGGCAACTGGACCGGTTTGTTCCGCAGTGGCGAGAAGGTGCGCCTGCGTTTCATCAATGGCTCTGCCATGACGTACTTCGATGTGCGTATTCCGGGGCTGAAGATGACCGTGGTGGCGGCAGATGGCTTGTATGTCCATCCGGTTTCCGTCGACGAGTTCCGCATCGCGGTAGCAGAAACCTTCGATGTGATCGTGGAGCCCTCCGGGCAGGACGCATTCACCATCTTTGCCCAAGACTCCGGTCGCACCGGCTACATCAGCGGCACGCTCGCTGTGCGCGAAGGATTACGCGCGCCCGTTCCGTCTGTGGATCCCCGGCCGCTGCTGACGATGGCAGACATGGGCATGGATCATGGGTCGATGGATATGTCTGGCGGCAGCAAGGGCATGGAAGGCGGCTGTGGTGCGGCCATGGGCATGCCTGGCATGACCCCATCTGTCAGCGGTAACGCGACCTCGGCCCATGCAGGCCATGCGATGCCCGCCGCCGGCGATGGTGCCATGGCAGGCATGCAGCACGGGGGCATGCAATCACACCCTGCTAGCGAGACCAACAATCCCCTGTTGGACAACCAAGCCATGAGCGTGAGTTCGCGCTTGGATGATCCGGGCAATGGCCTGCGCGATAACGGCCGTCATGTGCTGACGTATTCCATGCTCAAGAGCACCTTTGAAGACCCTGACGGACGCGACCCCGGTCGCGAGATCGAGCTGCATCTGACCGGACACATGGAGAAATTCTCCTGGGGCTTCAACGGTCAGAAGTTTTCCGATGTCGAGCCGCTGCGGCTGAACTACGGCGAGCGTATGCGCATCGTATTGGTTAACGACACGATGATGACCCATCCCATCCATTTGCACGGCATGTGGAGTGACGTGGAGGACGACAACGGCAACTTCATGGTGCGCAAGCACACGGTGGATATGCCGCCAGGTAGCCGACGCACGTATCGCGTGCGTGCCGATGCGTTGGGCAGCTGGGCGTTCCATTGCCACCTGCTTTATCACATGGAAGCCGGAATGATGCGCACGGTGAGGGTCGACGAATGAACATCAATAGACGCGATACCACCCTGACTGCGCTGACGGCTATCTCGCTGGCCCTGGCCAATGCGGCCAGCGCCCAATCTATGCAGCACGGCTCCATGCAGATGGAGCAGGGCGCGCAGACCCAGACTCAGGATCACTCTGCACATCAGGCACCGACATCAAAACCTGCGCCAGCCCAAAAGCCTGCAACACCGGCCAAGACGAGCGAAGCGACGATCGATCATGCGGCGATGGGCCACGCCGAGCCGCAGGCTAACGCAGCCGAGCCTGCCATGCAGGGCATGGACCATTCGCAGATGGGGCACGGCTCGCCCGCGAGCACACCTGCGGCGCCCACAGCGCAGGCGCAGTCGATGCAGGGCATGGATCACAGTCAGATGGCACAGCCCGCTGCAGCCGACACCTCCGGCACGGCCACGCCTGCGATGCAGGGGATGGACCATTCGCAGATGGGCCATGATTCGCCCGCGCCCGCTACACCAGAAGCGGGAATGCAATCGATGGAGGGCATGGACCACAGTCAGATGGGACACGGGCCTGCAGCGCCAACGCAGCCGCGCACCCCGATTCCCGCGGTGACGGACGCGGATCGCAAGGCGGCCATCGCGCCGGAACACGCGCATCCGGTGCATGACAACTCGATCAAGAGCTACGTGCTGCTCAATCGCCTGGAAACCTGGGATGCCGATCCGGGCACCGGGCTGGGCTGGGAGGGCCAGGGCTGGATCGGTACGGACCTCAATCGCGTCTGGCTCCGCAGTGAAGGCGAACGCACGGATGGTCAGACCGAGTCGGCTGATCTGGAAGTGCTTTACGGCCGCAGTATCTCCACGTGGTGGGATGTGGTGGCCGGTGTGCGTCATGACTTCAAGCCTGGGGCATCGCAGAACTTCGCCGCTATCGGTGTACAGGGCTTGGCGCCGATGAAGTTCGAAGTGTCCGCCACAGCCTATCTCGGCGAAGGGGGCCAGACTGCCGCCAATGTCGAGGCCGAGTACGAATTGCTGCTAACCAACCGGCTGATCTTGCAGCCGCTGGTGGAAGTCACCGCCTATGGCAAGAACGATCCATTGCGCGGGATAGGTTCGGGTCTGAGTGCCGCTGAGGCGGGGCTACGACTTCGCTATGAGTTCACCCGAAAGTTCGCTCCCTACATCGGCGTGGTGTACGAGCGCGCGTTTGGCAATACCGCAGACATGCGACGCGAGCATGGCGAGTCCTTTGAAGACACGCGCTTGGTCATCGGCCTTCGTACCTGGTTCTAAGGGGAACTGACAATGAAATCCAACAAAAAGATGTGGGTATGGCTCGGTGCCGGCGTGGCATTGGTTGCGGTGGTCGCAACCGCCACGCTCTCTCTGGGCGTGTACAACGTGGCCGCCGACGATCCGCATAGTCGCCCGGTGTATGCGCTACTTGAAACGGCGCGCGAGCGTTCCATTGAGGTGCGCGCCGCCAAGCTTCAGCTACCCACGAACCTTGATGATCCTGAGCGTATCCGCCAGGGTGCGGGCAACTACAACGCCATGTGCGTGACCTGCCATCTTTCACCAGACGCGGCGGCCACCGAGATGAGCAAGGGCCTGTACCCCGCGCCACCGAACCTAAGCAAACAGCCGGTCGCTCCAGCTGAGGCGTTCTGGGTGATCAAGCACGGCATCAAGGCCAGCGGCATGCCCGCTTGGGGCGGCAGCATGGACGATGAGTTCATATGGAACATGTCGGCCTTCCTGCAGAAGTTGCCCACGCTGGACGCGACTGCGTACAAGGAACTTGTCGACAGCAGCGAGGGCCATTCGCATGGCGGCGGCGAGACGCAAGGCCACCATGACGACGAAAAGGCCGAGGATCACCCTGCCTTATTCGAGCCGGGCAACAACTCCATGCCGCATGCGCACCCGCCGGGCGTGGACGACGATCACCACGGCCCGACACCCAGCGACACGGAAGTCGGGTTGGTGAGCCACGGCCATCCCGACGGCAAGGTGGAGTCGCACCCTGCACCACACACGCCCGTGGCCGATGACGGCCATGCGCACCCCCATTGATCTCCTTGGAGCCCACGCAATGAACGCAACAGCAATCTCGTTCACCCTCGCACTGGCACTGGCCGTCGTGTCCCCCGCAATGGCGCAGGCGACACAGCCGCACGCACATCACCCCGCTGCCGCGGCATCTGCGGACGTCGACGTCCCAGTCACTGCAGAGGCCGCGGTCGCCGTAGCGGAGCGTTTCAACAGGGCCCTGTCTAGCGGCGATCTGGCCACGGTCGAAGCCCTGCTCGCTGCCGACGTTCTCATCCTCGAGTCCGGGGGCGCCGAACGCAGCCGCGAGGAATACATGGGCCATCACGCAGTCAGCGATGCGGCGTTCCTCAAGGGCGCCCATCGCCAGCTGCTCCGTCAGCGCGCACGAGCCGCTGGCGAGTTCGCGTGGGTCGGAACCGAAAGCGAGTTGCATGCCCAGAAGGACGGCCAGCCACTGACCGTCCAGAGCGACGAGACGATGGTGCTGAAGGAGACCGCGGACGGCTGGCGGATCGTCCACATCCACTGGTCCTCGCGGACCAAGCGCTGAGTCGAGAGATTGAAATGACTACGCTCACATTGCACCGTCTGACTTTTGTGGTCCTTGCCGTGGCTGGTCTGGGTGCTTGCACCCAGGATGCTTCATCCGCGCAACCCACAACCTCGCCCTCCGCACAGGTTGTCGTCCAATCAGCCGACGCGACTCCAGCAGCCCTGCCACGCATGACCGTCCACAAGACCCCGACCTGCGGGTGCTGCGGTGTCTGGATCGACCACGTGCAGAAGGCGGGATTCACCGTGGATGTGCACGACATGGATGACCTGGGTCTGGTCAAGGAGCGGTTGGGTGTCCCCTATGCAAAGGGCTCCTGCCACACGGCCGAGATCGGCGGATACGTCATCGAAGGCCACGTTCCGGCCGCGGACATCAAGCGTCTCCTCGAAGAAAAGCCGAACGCACGCGGCCTGGTCCTCCCAGGGATGCCGCTTGGTTCTCCGGGCATGGAGGTCCCGGAGGGACGCCAGCAGCCGTTCACGGTCGAGCTGATACATCGCGACGGAACCACTGAACCGTTCGCACAGCACTGATCCGTCGCAGCAACAGGGGACGGTGTTGCGGGCGCGCCGATTCTCGCCCGCGAGGAAGAAGGAGAACTACATGACTCACCATTCCGCAGCACACCGGCCCCAGGCCATGAACGAGTGCATCGACAACTGCACGCAATGCCATGCGATCTGCCTGGAGACCATCAACTACTGCCTGACCAAAGGAGGTGTTCACGCGGCCCCGGAGCACATCGCCCTGTTGGCGACGTGTGCCGATACCTGCGCAACCAGTGCCGACGCGATGCTGCGCGGTGCCAGCGTTCACGACGTGGTTTGCGGTGCCTGCGCGGAGATCTGCCGCCAGTGCGCCGATGCATGCGACGCCATGAACGACCCTGAGATGACGCGCTGCGCCGAAGTTTGTCGCCGCTGCGCGGAAAGCTGCAGCGCCATGGCAGCGTAATGCGTCGAGGATCCCGCCTGAGCCGGTGGGATCCTCGTCTCGCGAAAGCGGAAGTATCAAGAAAATCCGACAAATCGTGGTTTCAGTGACAGTCCGACATCTAACGCTTGTCGCATCGAACACAGCGCGGCCCCTCCCGAACGGGCTTTGCATCACATTCCAATGAGGATTTATCCATATGAAGTCGTCCAACGTCATTCGCTCCTTCGCGCTCGTCCTCGCAATCGCGGCCGGGCAGTTTTCGCTGCAGGTCGCGCACGCCCACGCCGCGCTGCAGCAGTCCACACCGGCGGCAAATGCGGTGGTGGCCTCGCCAGGCCAGATCGATCTCGTGTTCAACGAGACATTGATTCCGCGGGCGTCGCGTCTCAAGTTGCTCATGAAGCACGGCAGTTCCACCATGCCGATCGAGAATTTCACGACCGAGATCGTCAACAACGGCAAGACCCTGCGTGCCAAGTTGCCTGGACCGCTGGCTCCGGGCGTCTATACCGTGGAATACCGCGCCGTCGGTGGTGACAACCACCCCATGCCGGGCAGCTTCAGCTTCACGGTGCGCTGAGGAGTCGCGAATGTTCGACCTGTCGGCTTATGCACTGAGATTCTTGGAATACCTTGTCATCATGGTTCTTTTCGGGGTTCCACTCTTCGGTTGGTACGGGTCGCGTCGATCGGCACTCGCCGACGCCTTGGCCGGGTGGTCACTCATGGGCGTTCTATTGGCGGGTGCCGTAGCCGGTCTCGTGCTCACCGGGCTCGATGTCGTCTTCAAGACCGCGGGCATCATGGGAATGCCGCTTGCCGAGGTTGATCGCGCATCGCTTGGCTGGTATCTGCTCGAGACGTCCGCGGGCCGGGCAGCCATGGCGAGAGGCGCGCTGCTGGTCGCCCTGATGTTCGTGCTCGGATGGCATCGTCGCCGCGGGAAGGTGGAGACCGCCTTCCCGCTGGGGGCGATGCTGGCGGGCGGCGCACTCGCTTCGCTGGCATGGAACGGCCACGCCGCCGCTGGCGAGGGCTTGGCTGGCGCGGTCCGGCTTGCTGCAGGCATCGTCCATCTTCTCGCGGCAGGCGGCTGGATCGCAGCGGTCCTGATGTTCCTTGCCATGCTGCTGCGCGGCAAAGAGACGAACGGCAGCGGGCGTCTGCGATCAACGCATGACTTTCTGCATGGTTTTTCGACGCTGGGAACGATCTTCGTTGGTGCGCTCATCGTGTCCGGCATCGCGCACTACGGGGATCTCACCGCGTGGTCGTTTTCGGCCCTGTTCCAGAGCACCTACGGGAAGTTGCTGCTTTTCAAACTGGCCCTGTTCGCTGGAATGCTGGGTTTGGGAGCGCTGCACCGATGGACGCTGGTGCCGCGCTTGGAACGAGCGCTGACCAGCGGAGATCCCGCGCAGGAGGTGCGGGCTTTGCGGCAGAGTGTTACGGCTGAGGCCGCGCTGGCCATCTTGATCCTGATTGTTGTTTCAGTGCTCGGGACGCTCAGCCCCGAATAGCTGTGTAACCCGCAATGGCACACTGCCTTGGCAGTCCATCCCCACTAAAGCGAGCATCGGCATGAACTCACCGTCGTCCCATGACCATCACCATTCTGCAGGCGCAGCCCCTGTCGAGGCTGCGGATGGACGGGTCATCACCAATCCCGTCCGCTATACGGACGATGCTCCCCAGCAAGTTGAAGTGACCGCCCCAGCAGCGGTGGCCCAACCCAGCGGTACCCACGCCACGGTCTACACCTGCCCGATGCATCCGCAGATTCGTCAGCCAGGTCCCGGCACCTGTCCGATCTGCGGCATGGCGCTGGAGCCGGAGATGCCCTCGCTGGAGGAGGACGACAATCCAGAGTTACGCGATTTCACCCGAAGGTTCTGGTGGACGTTGCCTTTGACGTTGATCGTCCTGGTCTTGGCCATGCTGGGACACCGTCTGCCCGGCTTGTCCACGCAGGCGCGCACCTGGATTGAGCTCGTGCTGAGCGCCCCGGTGGTGCTCTGGGCGGGGTGGCCTTTCTTTGAGCGCTGCCTACAGTCCATCGGCAATCGCAGCCCCAACATGTGGACGCTGATCGGCATCGGCGTGGCCGCCGCGTTTGGCTACAGCGTGGTGGCCACCGTGGCACCGGACCTGTTTCCGGACTCTTTCCGCGAGCATGGACGGGTAGGGGTCTACTTCGAGGCGGCAGCGGTCATCGTCTCGCTCACCCTGCTCGGACAGCTGCTGGAACTGCGGGCGCGTTCCAAAACCTCGGCGGCCATCAAGTCCCTGCTGGGATTGGCGCCCAAGACGGCTCGCCGCGTCAAACCCGATGGGGGCGAAGAGGACGTTGCGCTGGATCACGTGCACGTGGGTGATCTGCTTCGCGTACGACCGGGCGAGAAGGTGCCGGTCGATGGGGAAGTCATCGAAGGCCGCGCCAGTGTCGATGAGTCGATGCTGACCGGTGAACCCATTCCGGTGGAGAAGGCTGTCGGTGATCACGTTATAGGCGCCACGCTCAACGGGACGGGCGCCTTAGTCATCCGGGCGGACAAAGTCGGATCCGGGACGGTACTGGCGCAGATTGTGCAGTTGGTAGCCCAAGCCCAGCGCTCCCGCGCGCCGATGCAGCGTATGGCGGACAAGGTGGCGTACTGGTTTGTCCTGGCCGTGCTGGCCACGGCGGTGCTCACGTTCTTCGGATGGGGTCTGTTTGGACCCGAACCGTCCTGGACCTTTGCCGTCCTCAATGCCGTATCGGTTCTGATCATTGCTTGCCCGTGTGCCTTGGGTTTGGCTACCCCCATGTCGATCATGGTCGCCACTGGCCGCGCTGCGCAGGTCGGGGTCCTGTTCCGCGATGCTCAGGCGATCGAGCAGCTACGTCTGATCGACACGTTGATCGTGGACAAGACCGGTACGTTGACCGAGGGGCGTCCAGCCTTTCGCGACACGCTCTCCAACGCCGGCTTCGACGCCGATCAGATCCTTTGTTTGGCCGGCAGCTTGGAGCAGGGCAGTGAGCACCCCTTGGCCGAGGCCATCGTGGCTGAAGCCCAGCGACGTGGCTTGAACCTGGTGGCCGCCCAAGATTTTGATTCGCTCACCGGCCAAGGCGTCCGCGGGCGCGTGTCCGATCAGGATGTCGTGCTCGGCAACCAAAGCCTGATGGCGTCGGTTGGCGCCGATGTAGCACCTTTGCAAAGCAGCGCCGAGCGTCTTCGGAAAGAAGGCGCTAGCGTGATGTTCCTGGCGGTCAATGGTCGGTTGGCCGGCGCCATTGCGGTGGCTGATCCCATCAAAGCCACGACCTTGCCTGCCTTGAACCTGCTACGTGCCGATGGCCTGCACGTGGTGATGGCCTCCGGTGACGCACAGGCGACGGCCGAGGCCGTGGGGCGCACGCTGGGCATCGAGGATGTGCGTGGTGGCGTCAAGCCGCAGGACAAGGCCGACCTGGTCCAGCAACTCAAAGCCCAGGGTCGTCGCGTGGCCATGGCTGGCGATGGCATCAACGATGCGCCGGCCCTGGCGGCAGCCGATGTGGGCATCGCGATGGGGACGGGCACGGATGTGGCCATGTCCAGCGCCCAGCTCACCCTGGTCAAGGGTGATTTGAGGCGCATCGTGCAAGCCCGTGCCATCTCGTCTTTGACGGTGGCCAATATGAAGCAGAACCTGGGCTTCGCCTTCGTCTACAACGCCATCGGCGTGCCTATCGCCGCCGGCTTGCTGTATCCCAGCTTCGGCCTTTTGCTCAGTCCGATGATGGCGGCCCTGGCCATGAGCCTGAGCTCGGTTTCGGTGGTCACCAATGCCCTGCGTTTGTCCGGCTCCACCGTTGTTGCCACCCCCCACCCTGACCGCGCCGATGAGCCTGCGCGCGGCCATTCCTGTCACTGATGGCTCATATCCCACAAGGAGTACTGCAATGAAGCATTATGCCTCCCTCTCGATGATGGCCTTGTTCCTGATGGCGGGCGCGGCCTTCGCCGGCGGCCAGACCACCACGCCCACCACCGACCACGGTCAGCACAAGCCGGCGGCGGCCGATGCCGATTTCACCAAGCTCGATGCCAACAAGGACGGCTCGCTGTCCAAGGAAGAACTGGCCAAGCACAAGCTGGCGCCGCACTTTGGCATGCTCGATAGCAACAAAGATGGCAAGCTGAGCCCGCAGGAATTCGCTGCCGGCAAGGGTATGTAAGTGTTCTCAGCCCGGGAGCTGTTCCAACAGTTCCCGGGTTCTTCCGCCGTTCTGCCATTCCCACGGAGATTGTTATGTCCTCTTCGCACGGTACGCACGAAAACGCGCAAGACCCGCAGTCCCAGCACGCAAAACCGCACGCCTCACACCAACCTGCCCACCAGGCACAACAAGGGCATCAAGGCCATTACGGCCGCCTGTTGTTGATGATGGGCCTGTCTTTCGTGGCCATGTACGCATTGATGTACGCAATGGTCGATCAGTGGGCTAACGTCTATAACAACGTGAACCAGTTCTACATGGCGGGCCTGATGGCCGCTCCCATGCTGCTGATCGAGCTGTGGCTAATGTCCAGCATGTACCCCGATCGCCGACGCAATCTGATTCTGGCTGGTCTGACGGTGGCGTTCATGCTGTTCTGCTGGTGGGGCATTCGCACTCAAGCAGCGGTCACTGACAAACAGTTCATCCGTTCGATGATTCCCCACCACGCTGGCGCCATCCTGATGTGTGAGGAGAATCGTCTGAAGGATCCTGAGTTGGTGAAGCTCTGCCAGGACATTATTACCTCGCAGACACAGGAGATCGCGCAAATGAAGCAGTTGCTGGCTGAGCGTTCCCATTAGCTCACTGCCTTTTGCCAGCCGATATCACTTCACTGAGCCTGCGCACTGACCATTCGGTGGATCAAACGCGCGGCCACACGTGCGGTGGCTTGATCCGGATCCAGGGGCGGACACAGTTCCGCCACGTCGACCACACGTACCTTGCCCGAGGCCATGACCAGATCCAGCAGGGCTTCCAGGACCTCCAGACTCACCCCGCGTGGGTTGGGGGCGCTCACGCCCGGGGCCACCACCATTGAGTACGCCGGCAAGATCACCAGCGGCTTGGGTAGCTACACCCAGTGGCGTGGCTTGGGCTCACTGCGTATGGGCAAGAACCGTTGGACCGGCGTCTATTCGGCGCAGTACATCGGCAGCGCGGACGACATCATCGCCGTGCCCGACACGATCGGCTCGCATGTGTCCAGCGTGGTGTACCACAGCCTGCAACTGAGCTACGGCATCAAGAAGAAGTGGGATATCTCCGCCGGCGTTGAAAAAGTGCTCGATAAGAAGGCGCCGTTCGTGAAGAACAACCCCAACACCGACACCGACACCATGACGTACGACTTGCTGGGTCGTCGCTGGAATGTCCGCTTTGGTTACCACTGGTAAGCCACGATCACGAGGAGCTACACATCATGAGAAACACGCAACTATCCGCCACACTACTGCTGTTCGCTGTGGCCGGCAGTGCCGGTGCGCACGACCTGTTTGTCGCTTTCTCCAAGCCTGGCACCGCAGCGGGCGAGGCGAACACAGCGTTGGTGAACAATGGCACCTTCGATGAAAGTGCAGGTGCAGTCACCCGAGCGCGTCTACAGGACGTTTCGCTGAGTCAGGGCGGCGCTAAGGCTGCACCGGACTTGGCCAGTTGGAAAGAGGTCGGCAAGCAGAGCCAGCTCACCGTGCATCCGGCGGGCGAGGGCACCTATCTGCTGGGGGTCTCGACGATGGCCTCCACCAGCACGCGTACGGCCAGCGAGTTCGGCAAGTACCTGGAGTTGGAAGACTTGCCCGATACCCTGGCCACCTATGATGCGAGCAAGTTTCCCAAAGGGGTCACCTATAGCTATACCAAGCATGCTCGTACCATTGGACAGGTGGGCACAAAACTGACCGACGATTTCGCTGCCTCGCTGGGCTATCCGCTGGAGATCCGCTTGGCCCGCAATCCTGGAAGCGTGAAGGTCGGCGAACAGCTGTCGTTCCAGGTGCTGCAGCAGGGCACGCCAGTGCCCAACCTACGCGTGTACGTCGGTCATCGTGCTGACGCACCGGTCAAGGGTGGGCACGGTAGCGCTACGCTCCTGCGCACCGATGCCCAAGGCCAAGCCAGTTTCCAGGTGACCACCGCCAAGACCTGGTACATCCACACCAATCACATGGTGCCCTCTACACAAAAGGGTTTGGATTTTGTGTCGGATCGGGCGTCGCTGAGCTTTGAGATTTCCCCGCACGCCGGGCACTGATAAGTAAGCATGTAGGCGGTACTCTCCCCTTTGACGCCAGTCATGACTTCTTCCATGACTGGCGTCTTTTTGTGGGGACTTACCTCAAGTGCTCAGTCTGTCTCTCATTGGTCGCCCCGCGCCGCGCGCAATCCACGTCGCCGCACTAGATAGAACGCTGCGGGAATCACCACCATAGAGAGCACCGGTGCGGTGAGCATGCCACCCAGCATCGGCGCGGCGATACGTTGCATGACCTCCGAGCCGGCACCGGCACCGACGAAAAGCGGAAACAACCCGGCCAGGATGACGGCTACCGTCATCGCCTTCGGGCGCACCCGTTGCACGGCGCCTTCGTAGATAGCCTCTTGCAGGGTAGACACATCTTCCGGCGCACCGCTGGCCAAGCGCTGCTCCCAGGCATGACGCAGGTACAGCAGCATGATGACGCCGAACTCAGCCGCAACGCCGCCCAGGGCGATGAATCCGATCATGCTGGCCACCGAAATCGCATGGCCCAGCCCCCAGATCAACCAGAAACCGCCCACCAACGCCAAGGGCAAGCTGAGCAGGATGATGGATACATCGCTAAGCCGGCGAAACACCATCCAGATGACCAGGAAGATGATCGCCAACGCCGCGGGCACCACCCATTGCAGGCGTGCCAAAGCCCGTTGCAGATACTCGTACTGCCCCGACCACGCCAGACCATAGCCGGCAGGCAAACTCACCTGGGTCTGCACCGCGGCTTGCAGGTCCTGGACCACCGATCCCAAGTCGCGATCGGCCACATCCACGTAGATGTAGCCCACCAACCGGCCGTTATCGCTCTTGAGCATCGGCGGGCCTGGGCTGATTGACAGCTCCGCCACCTGGCTCAAGGTCAGTTGCACACCGCCTGGCGCGATCAGCGGCAGATCCTGCAAGGCCTGCAACGAGTCACGCTGGCCACGGGGGTAGCGCAAGACGATGGGATAGCGTTCGCGCCCCTCGATCGTTTCCCCGATTGGATCACCGCCAACGACCGTGGCAATCAGTTGCTGGAGTTGGCCTTGAGTGAATCCGTAACGTGCAGCGATTTCCGGGCGCACCTGTACATCGACATAGCGCCCACCCGTGACGCGTTCGGCCAGTGCCGAACTCACGCCGGGCACAGTCTTGGCCACCTGCTCGATCTGCTGGCTCAGGCGCTCGATCTGCTCCACATCGGGTCCGGAGACCTTGATCCCAATCGGGCTCTTGATGCCGGTGGCCAACATATCGATGCGATTGCGAATGGGCGGGACCCATAGGTTGGTCAGACCGGGAATCTTGACCGCTGCGTCCAACTCCTGGCGTAGCTTCTGGGGGGTCATGCCCGGGCGCCATTGATCCCGCGGCTTGAAGGTCACGGTGGTCTCAAACATTTCGATCGGTGCCGGATCGGTCGCACTTTCGGCACGGCCCGCCTTGCCGAACACGTGCTCAACCTCCGGTACGGTCTTGATCATCCGGCCCGAGAGCTGGAGCAACTGACGGGCCTTGTCGGCGGACAGGCCGGGCAGGGCCGTGGGCATGTACAACAGGCTGCCTTCTTCCAAGGGCGGCATGAACTCACTGCCCAACCGGCTAAAGGGGATCAAGGTGAGCACTAGCAGCAGGCCGCTGAGCAGCAAGGTGACACCGGGATGTTTGAGGACCCACAGCAGGATGGGCCGATAGCCAGCGATCAGGATGCGATTGATGGGGTTCTGCTGTTCCGGGCGGATGCGGCCGCGGATCAGGTAGCCCATCAAGACGGGGATCAAGGTCACCGACAACCCTGCTGCGGCGGCCATCGCGTAGGTCTTGGTGTAGGCCAGAGGCGAGAACAATCGCCCTTCCTGCGCCTGCAGGGCAAAAACCGGCACGAAAGACAGGGTGATGACCAGCAAGCTGGCGAACAGGGCCGGTCCGACCTCGGCCGCCGAGCGGGCCATCAGCTGCCAGCGCTCCTCACCCTGAGGTTCCCGGCCGTGCGCCTCCCGCCAGTGCTCCAGATGCTTGTGTGCATTTTCGATCATCACCACCGCTGCATCGACCATCGCACCAATGGCGATGGCGATGCCGCCTAATGACAGCAAGTTGGCGGAGATCCCCTGGGCGTGCATCACGATGAAGGCCGCCAGGATACCCAAAGGCAGGGTGATGACGGCCACCAACGCCGAGCGTAGGTGCCACAGGAACAGCAGGCATACCAGCGCTACGACCAGAAACTCTTCGCCAAGCTTGTGGGTGAGGTTGCGTACCGCATCCTGGATCAGCTCGGAGCGGTCGTACACCGGCACCACTTCCACGCCCTCGGGCAAGCTGGATTGCAACGCCTGCAGTCGCGCTTTGACGTTCCGAATGGCCCCCAAGGCATCCTTGCCGGTCCGCAGGACGATCACGCCGCCGGCCACCTCACCTTGACCATCCAACTCTGCGATACCACGACGGAAGACCGGCCCGCGACTGATCGTGGCCACCTCGCCGAGCAGGACGGGGATGCCGTCGTTGCCGGTTACCGGCACCTGTTCGAACGCCTCCTGTGTGCGCAGGTAGCCTTCGCTGCGCACCATCAGTTCGGCTTCGCCTTGTTCGATCACCGAGCCCCCGGTAGCGCCGTTGGCCGCATCCACCGCCTCGATGAGCTCGGCCACCGTCAGTCCACGGGCCGCCAACGCCTGCGGATCGGGCTGGATCTGCCAGGCGCGCACCGCACCGCCCACACTGGCTACTTCAGCCACGTCCGGCACGGTTTTTAGCTCATAACGAAGAAACCAGTCCTGCAACGCACGCAGCTGCCCCACATCACGTTGACCTGTCCGATCCACCAAGGCGTACTGGTAGATCCAGCCCAGTCCTGTCGCATCAGGACCCAGCGCCGGATTCACATTCGGCGGAAGTCGATCGCGTACCTGGCTCAAGTACTCGAGCACTCGAGAGCGCGCCCAGTAAAGATCAGTGGCATCGTCAAACAGGATGTAGACGAATGAATCACCGAAGAAGGAGAAGCCGCGTACCGCCTTCACGCCCGGCACGGACAACATCGTGGTGGCCAACGGGTAGGTGACCTGGTCTTCGATGATGCGCGGGGTTTGCCCCGCCCATTGCGTGCGGATGATGACCTGGGTATCGGACAGGTCCGGCAGCGCATCCAGCGGCGTGTTCTTTACCGACCAGATACCGACCACCGCCAGCAGCGCGGCGGCAACCAGCACCAGCACGCGATTGGCGATGCAAGCATGGATCAGGCGCGCGATCATGGTGTGCCCTCCATCGCTTCGGACATGACCTCGCTTGCCTGGCAATCAGCGGCTGCGGCGGGGCCGAACTTGGGTACCAACTGCATATCCATGAACGGTGACTTGCCCGGCTTGTCGAAATGCTTCTCCGGCACCATCGGGTCATACCAGTACTGCACCGGGCAGCGCGGCGGCGTAGAGGTGGAGGTGTCTGGCGCGACAGGCGCCGGCTGTCTGGACGGTGACGGCACGACAGTGCGTGGTTCGTGCCCGGCGTCATGGCGCTCGTGCACACCTGATGCGCTGGCAGGGCGTGTCGGTTGTGCAGCACCCAGGCGCTCCAACGCACCGGAGAGACTGGCTTCGGAGTCGAGCAAGAACTGACCCGAGACGACCACGCGTTCACCACCGGCCAAGCCTGCCACGATCTGCGTGCGCCCTTGCACGCTACGTCCCACACTCACCCGCACTGGCCGGAAGCTCCCGTCCGGATCCTGCACGATGACCCGGCTGTCCCGCCCGGTGGCGATCAGCGCCTCCGTGGGAACGACTGGCAGGGCCTGCTCGGCGTCGGGCTGCACCAGAACCTCGGCGAACATGCCCGGCACCAGCCGACGCTGCGGGTTGCGCAGCACAATTCGCGCCCGCTGCGTGCGACTAGCCATGTCGACCTGGGGAAGCAACGCCTGGATCTGTCCGGCAAAGCGCTCTGCCGGCCAGGCACTGACCGTGGCCTGCACTGAGGTCCCCGGCCGCAAGGTGCCCAGCGCTGCCTGGGGTACCGAGGCCTCCAGCCACAACGTGTCCAGCCCATTGATCTTGAACAGTGGCGTACCGGGCATCACCGTCTGTCCCTCGCGTGCCAGGATCTCGGTCACGACACCACTGTGGTCTGCGCTAAGCACGACGCCACTTCTGGCCGAGGCGCCAGAAGGAACACCCAACGAACGCAACCGTTGTTGCGCCGCACCCTGCAGCTCACGCGCGCCCGCGGACTGAGCTTGGCTCAGGGCATGTGCTTCGGCGATGGCCGCGTTCCATGCCGGGGCCTGCACGGTGGCCAGCGTTTGACCACGACGAACCTCGGTAAACGGCGCCTTTACCTGCACGTGGGTGATCAAGCCTTCCATGCGCGCACTGATCACGCTTTCCTGGGTCAGATCCCACGTCAGTGTGCCCGGCACGCGTACGGCAGTCCCTAGTAACTCTACCGTCACTTCCTGAGTGCGTATGCCCACGTTCTGCTGCAGGCGCGGATCGATCTGCGTTCCGCCCCCTATGGCCTCATCTGCGTATTTGGGCAGCAACTCCATATCCATGAACGGAGATTTGCCCGGCTTGTCGAATCGCTGCTCCGGCGCCATGGGGTCGTACCAGTACAGCACCTTGCGTGCTTGATCTGCGACGCTCGTGCCGGGGGGCGGGGTGGTATCAGAGGTTCGAGTCATCCAGGCGTAGCCGCCGGCAAAGCCGAGCGCCAGCAACCCGAGGGCCACGGCGAGCTGTGTGAGACGCGTCTTGGTCGGGCTCATGGCGTGTTCTCCTCATGGGGTAGCAGATAGGCCAGTGCCGCCCAGGCACGGCCCTGTTCGCCCAGCAGACGGGCGTTCTCCAGGTGCAATTCGATCTCATCGCGCCGCGCTTCCAGCCACGGCTGCAGGTCGGCACCGGCGCCGTAGGCGGCCAACGCCGTGCGTGCACGATCGCGCGCCAAAGGCAGGCTCTGCGTGTTCTGGCGCTCCAACTGGCCGGTTAACCCGCGCCATCGCGCTATCGCGCGTTGCACCGACTCGGCTTGGATGCGCCGGGCCTCATCGCGCTCTGCGGACACCGCCTCCAGCTCGGCCCGCCGTGCCGCGATGCCTCGTGCTTGGCGGTTCTTCTGGAACAGCGGCAGGCCCACACCCACTTCCACCATGAGCATGTCGCTGCGCGCCATGCCGTCGGGTGCGCGCTCGCGACGTCCGTAGGTGAGCTCCACACTCCAATCCGGGCGGGTTTCGGCCACGGCCGCATCCACCTGGGCCTGGGCTAAGCTCTCGCGTGCCTCCCAGCCCAGTAGTGGCGTGTGTTGGTCCAGTTTGGCCAGCAGTTGGGTGGGCTCCAATGGCAACTGCGAAAAATCCGGTGCCGCACCACTGGCCAAGATCGCCTCTGGTGCAATACCCAACCACCGCGCCAGGCCGGCCTGCGCGGCGGCGTGCTCCGCATGTACCTGCTCCAGGCGATTGTCCAACTGCAGTAGGGCGGCCTGGGCGGCAAGCACATCACTGGCCCCGGCCGTGCCGCCTGCCAAGCGAGCACGCGCCGCACGCTCGGCTATACGGGCCGGCTCGCGCAGACCTTCCAACGCATCTACGGCTTGCTGCGTACTCCACAGCTCGATCCAGGCCAGCGCGGCCGCTTGGGCCACCATCTGCTGTTCGGCCATCGACAGTGAGCGCGCTTGCGCCAGCGTCGCTTGCGCCAACGCGTGCTCGGCACGTCGTTTCGCACGCGCAGGAAACTCCTGCATCAGACCGATTTGCTGGGTGGTCATCTCATCGGCCCGCAAGCTGAAGGCATCGGGTCCGCTGACGGGCCAGTTCGCCAGCCCCACGATCAAACGTGGGTCGGGAAGCGCGCCAGCACGCGCGGCTTCTTCGGTACTGGCATCGATCTGCGATCGGCGCACCTGCAGGGTTGGGGCGTTAGCAAGCGCCCGTTGTAGGGCTTCTGTGTAGCTGATCGGGATAGCGGGCGATGCCGCCAGCACAGGACCACTGAGCGCCAGGGCAAACACGAACCCACACGCCATCTTGCGCCTTGCACGCAAGAAGAAAGACATCTCCATAAGACCTCCGGGAAACGACAACGAGCGCGCTGCAACGCATGCAGCACGAGCACGGGTCAATCCAGGAGGGGGCTTAAATCAGCAGGCTACAGAAGCGCTGCAGGGGAGGCGGATCGGACACGCACACCGGAACATCCCGATACAACTGCGCGTGTACCGGTGGCAACAGAGCCTGCACCAGCGCGAAGGCGGCCAGCGCGGGCTGGTAAGGCACTTGAGGGGCCTTCGCATCGGCCGTGGCGATGTGATCGCGCTGGCAATGCTGGTCGCACAACGCCGGAGCATCGGGATCCGGCGTGGACATCTCTTCGCAACCGACCATCAGGGTCGCTTGTCCAGCTTCCACCGATTCCAGCGGACAGGCGTAAGCCACCAGCGCGAGTTGCTGCAGCAGCAGCGCCCACAGTCCCAGCCATGCCAGTCGGGCACGAGAACGGGGTCGCCGCCATCGCCTCAGCAGCCTCACCATGACAGCTCCCGCACGCCCGAAGCAGCGCCTGCGGACGCTGGGCAGATCAGGGCAGGGGACGTGCGAGCTCTCATGATGGCCAGTCTAGCCCTCTTGGGGCCGACTGTCATTGATCAGGATCAAGCCCTCGCGCGGACTCAGCGGTGGCATCCGCCGCAGCAGGAGGATGCGACGGCCGGGGCGGCCGGCGTACCAGCCTCAGAAGGGAGCACCGCAGCGATCACATAGCCTTGCCGCTGGATAGCCTCAACCGCCTGTTCTACGGCAAGCAGGCCCTCGATCTTGACCACGCCACTGCCCAGATCGACGTCCACCTGGGCGTGGGGGTCAAGGGCCTGAATGGCTTGGGTGACCGTTCGGACACAGTGACCACAGGTCATACCTTCAACAACGAGATTCATGGACAACCCTCCAAAAGCATCGGCGGTTTGCCGACGGCGTGACGATGAGCCTTCCCACGGTGGGAAGGTCAAACGACAGGCAAGTTGAGTGGTAATCCGTCCCGCGTTGTTGACCTTCCCATCATGGGAAGGCTCAGGCTACCTGCTCGTTCCTATTGGCCCTCACTCCATGGACATAACGCTCACTTATGCGAATTAAGTTATTGATTATATTACATTAATACAGGAATCGCAAGGTCTGTAGTTGCACCGTGCCCTGGCCGGCCACAAACGCGATAAGCTAAGCATTCCTTAGTGCTAGTCATTCTTGATGTCATGACGATGCCATCTGAGCGCACCCGCAATGTGCTGCAGGCGGGCGCGTTCCTCAGGCAGCTAGCGGCCAGCCAAGCCGTGCCTAAAGAGGTGCGGCAAGAGGCATATTGACTGCTGCGGCACTATCCAACCGTCAGCGACATCGAGGCGATTGCTGAGCACGAAGAGCGGCTGCGAGCGCTGACCCAGTCGGCCTTCGTACGACCCTACCTGAGCAGCGAGATCGAGGCGGATTGGTTCTCCGGGTACCCGCTTGGCCCTCATCGCATCTGACCATGAAGCAACCGAGCAGGCCGCGTGGAAGAGGGACTACGTCTGCGGAGACAGCGCTGGAGGCTTCCTTTGAACGGGCCCGCGACAGTGCGGCCGAGGAACGCGCATTCTTCAAGCGACTGATGGATGCGATCGTGTACGTGCATGCGCCCATCTCGGACGACGCGCAGACACTGCGGCTGGTCCAGTTCCGCCATCCTGACGGTTTCGATGCGATCCCTTTCTTTACCTCGCTCGACAAGGCGCAGGCGGCCAGCTCGTCTGCTGTCAGAATTCTGGGAGTTTCAGGCCGTGAGCTGCTAACCGGTACTCGCGGCGCGACGTTGATGCTCAATCCCAACTACGGCGGCGTTGTCCTGTACCCGGAAGAGGTTGCGACATTGTTGGATACGGGCTTTCTGGCCAGGGTGGAACGTCTGGCGCCGGCGGAGTTCGCGGTGAGACCTGCCCAGGCCGCGCCGGCTTGGCTCGCTCCGGCCATCAGCGGCAGCCTTGAGCACGCCGACTTCGTCTCGTCGGCCTATCTCCTGGAAACTCACTCGTCAGGGGGCGTCGAACAGCCTCCCGGTCTGTTGATCTGGCTGGTGGTGGACCTGGCTTTCGCCGAGCGGGCGGCTCGTCTGGTGACCACCGCCATACAGCCCTTATGCTCAGATTTGGACGTCATCATCGACTTGGCGGTCCACGACGTATCGCTGCCTTTGCCGGCGGGCTTGGATGATCCCCAGATCCTGCCCATATTTTTTCACGAGAATCAAGCCAACTTGAGCACAGCTCATCGGCCTATGAGCCCTGAAGATAAGCTACTAGCACTCCTTCCGGGATTGACCGAGGAAGAGAAGGAACGGCGGACCCGCGAGGGTATGGCCGACGTCGACGCTGGACGTACGATCCCGCACGAGGAACTACTGCAATGGATCAGGCGACGGTCAGAGCCTTCTTGAAGGTTTCCGTTGGGTCAGGAGCGTGGAAACTCTTGAATCCAATATTCAAGAAGGGCACGCGTGCCTGAGCAGTACTCCAGGAATGCCTGTGTCACGCGGCTTCTGGTTCAATCAAGCCTAGGTCTGTAATCCACGAACTGCCTGACGTCGAGGGGTGTTTCCTCGTTGAATCATGGTGTTAGAGACGATTCGGCTGTTTTTCTCACGAATCCCTGCCGACCTTCTTGCTCAAAAGGACCGAACTCACGCAGCACAGCCAGAATCTCGGCCAAGTGGTCCACAGGCTGGCCGCTCGGGAGGAACTGCCATGTCGGGTAGCGGTAACTGGGCGACGGATTGGTGACGTAGACCCCCAGCAACTTGCCAGCGCGGCGCAACTGGCTGACCAAGCGGCCACCGTTCGGAGCATGAGAGCCAAGCCCCTGACTGACCTGTGCTGCAGTGAGCCATTGCTCAGCAAGTGTTTGGCGCGCGTCAGCCGCATCTCGGAGGATCCGTTGAGCGGGCGTAAAGGTGTCGAAGTGCATTCAGCCGCCTCGCACTATGGAGACCACACAGAACACGAGTCTAGCAAGTCGGAAGATTGTGGGCGATCTGTGGGGAAAACGTCCCAAGCCTCACGAATAGGGCACGCCCGCGGAGGGGAGCGGCATGCTCCCCATTTGGAATTCAAGCCTGGTCGTCAACTGGCGCAGTTGGCCCGTTGTTTTTAACAGCCTGAATTCCTGCCTCGCGGGCCTGGGTGGAAGAGTAGGTCTCACTGGTACCAATGCGCTCGCCATTAGCGGCCTTGAGGTTGAACATAGGCTGGCCGTTTGCCGCGTTCTTGCGCTCATAGCGCGAATCTTCAGGAGAGTTCGCCTTGACTGAAGCAATTCCAGTCAGTGCCCCTTGCTTGGAGGCATACAATTCACTGGTGAGGATGATCTCGTTGTTGCCGGCCTTAAGGACAAAGCGGTACTGCGTTCCCGAACGACTCAGAACATATCGAGCTGCCATGCAAGTTCCCCTAGCTGCGCCTGGATTGGCCAAGCGAATCTGTCAGAGGAAATCCTGAGTGTCTATCAGGGAAAGCCGCACCTCGACGAAAGATCGGCAGCATCCGGCAAAAACCGAAGCCATATAGACATTTACATCGCCCTGACAAACATAAGATGCGTTATGCGAGGTAACGCATTGATTTTATTGTGTTTTTTGAGTACGTCCCGATAGTACACCGAGTCGTCAACCTCATCAATACCTGGCGCAGCCCAGGACGCACGTAGCGCGAACGGCATGGGCATCATCACCAGCGCGGCCGGGCCACGCCTAGTGGCCGGCTGAAAGGCGAGCTAAAAGCGTGGGGGAAACGTCCCGAATTGCCTGGTCAAGGTTCAGCGCAAGGATCAGGGTTCACCAGCGGCCATCATCGCTAGAAGAGGAGAACTCTTGCTTGGCCACGGCCAGGACCAGATCCGGATCCAGAGCAAGTACCTCTGATGGCTTCGCGCCGGACAATAGAGCATGCGGAGCGACCAGCCACTCGATTTCCTCCCACCCAGACGTAGGTTCGCCGCTTGAAACGCCATATGGCCCACGCAGTAGCGCCAACACTGCAGAGAGGCCAGCCCAAGGTGTCCCAGCAGGGTCGAGCTGCCACTGTGGAAAGAGATAGAGCTTCCGTTCTGCGATCCACACGCCCAAAACGCTGTCAGATTGAAGGCATTGCTTCAGGGTCCGGCCTTGAAGGGCATCCGGGCTCAGCAACGCTTCGAAAGTGTCCGCATCGAGCCAATCTGTCGCGACATCCACCCTGGCTTGAGCAGACGCGGTCGTTTCCGATGGTGGATCCCAGTGCATAGGACGCCTGCTGCAGAAGCTGCTTGCCGCAAGAATGCCACGGCTCGCCACTCAGGTAACCTGTGGGGGAAACGTCTCAACCCATCTGACCAGTCAGGCCGAGGGCTGCCCACAAGCGCAGCTAGCCGTCGGCAGCGCGTGTTACGGTGCAGTACCGATACATCTGATCCACCATTGGGCGAGGTGACGACCATGAATCTGATGACTGCCATGCTCCGCGGATTCGTCCAGGGCGCGAGGGAAACCCCGGCCGGGTTCTTCTCTCCGATAACTGGCCTGTGGCGGATCATGTCTACTCAGACAGATCGGGCCATCGGCAGGCACCGGCGGAAAGCGCTTCGATGAGGACGGACAGGCCTTCGATGAAGTAAGAGGCTCCTTAAACTGCGAGCTCAACTGGTCCTGTAACGGTAGATGTGTGCAACGGGCCAATCTACAGCCAGAAATCTCTGCATGGATTCACGGCGAGCCAGTATTGTCTGCCTGAAGGGGCAGAATCTCTGCCTGATCAGGGCAGAATTGTCTGTCGACGAACAATGTGCAGCGCGCCCGCGACATCCTCCGGGCCGAAGGTAAGAACCCCTCGGTGGACGCCGTCCGCGTGGCGCTGGGCAACACTGGGTCCAAAACCACCATCCATCGCTACCTGAAGGAGCTGGAAGAGGAGGAAGGGCAAGGCCTACGCGCCAAGATCGCTGTCAGCGATGCCCTGCAGGACCTGGTCGCGCGGCTGGCCGAGCGACTGCACGGCGAGGCCGAGGCGCTGATCGCCCAAGCGCAAGAGCGCTTCCAGGCCGAGCTGCAAGCGGGCACCCAAGCCTTGGAACAGGCCCGGCAAGAGGCCGGAAGCCTCAGTGCGCAGCTTCAGCGCACCGAGGCGGCGCTGCAGACAGAGCGCGAGGCCGGCGAAGCGGCTAGGCGCGACTTGGCCAGCCGTACCACTGAACTGGCCCAGCTAGAGGAGCGCATCGCGGGCCTCACAGCGCGACTGACCGAGCACGAAAGCCATGCGCGCTCCCTGGAACAGAAGCACGAGCATGCCAGGGAAGCCCTTGAGCACTACCGCACCTCGGTCAAAGACCAGCGCGAGCAGGAGCAACGCCGGCATGAGCACCAGGTGCAGGAACTGCAGGTCGCCCTGCGCCAAGCCAACGAAGTGTTGACCACCAAAAACCACGACCTGGTGCAGCTCAACAGGGAAAACGGCCAATGGCTGGAACGCCACACTCGGCTGGAAAGGGAGTTAGCGCAGTTGCGCCAGACCATCCAGACACAACAAGGCGAGCTCGATACGCTGCGCCTCACAGCGGCCGAACACCAGGCGCTGCAGGTGCGTTGGAGCCAAGATACCCAGAGTTTGGAAGCAGTACGACAGGAGCTCACCCAAGCTCGGACCGAATTGACCCAGGAGCGCGAACGACGCGAGCACGCCGAGGCGGGGACCCTGCGCGCCACGGTGCGTCTGAGCACCTTGGAGCCGCTTTTGGCCCAGCTACAGCCGGCCAGTACCGGCGGTAAAGGCTCGAAGCGGATCTCATCGGAAGAGACGCCGGAGCCATAACCTAGGTTGAGAACACTAGGCGCAACGATCGCAAGGAGCTTTGCTATGACCGTGGTAACGACCACACCCCCGGAAATCACCCGTGCAGTGCGGCGCCTGACCGATTCCGTCGTGCGCGGCGCAGAGCCCGTCTATCTGCCTGTGCAGCCGGAAGCCGATGCGATCGTGCATGAGTGCTTTCCCAACGTGCAAGCGAAGATCACGCGGGACGGCGGCCAGATGCGGTGCGGTTGGCAGCTGTGGGAATGGCCGCACGTGCTGGTGGAGGCAGAATTCCATGCCGTGTGGGTCAGCCCCGAGGGTGAAATGGTCGACATCACGCCAAAGCCTGAAGGTGAGACACGCATTCTCTTTGTGCCCGATCCGCGCAGACGCTACGAGGGCTTGGCCATCGACAACGTCCGCATGCCGTTACGCGATGACATGCTCATCAAGCACTTCATCCAGATGTCTGAAGCGATAGTCCGGGTGATGAACCGCGGCGAGCGAGCATCCCAATATGGAGAAGTGAGCGTTCCCGCCAATGAAATCCAGCCCCTTCTACAGGCCAGGGATTTCTTGGGCCAGTCACTCGGTGCGGGACTGCGTGAACATACGCCGTGCCTGTGTGGCAGCGGCAGCAAGTACAAGCGCTGCCATGGCGCGCAAGTAGAAGCATTCTTCCGTCATTGACGGTGGTGCCCCCGGTCGGAATCGAACCGACGTGTACGCGCTTATCTGGCGCGTGCTCTCACCGGGGTATAAGGCCGGCGCTCTGACCAACATGAGCAACAGGGGCGTGATCGATCAATGCGATCACGCCGGTATTCGGTGGCCGAGCTGGCAGATGTGACTCATGGCGCAAGCATACCCAATTCGCTCAATGCATCAAAGCCAGCAGAGCTTCTATACCCTGAGTCGCCGGTACGACTTGGCCCATGCTGGCGGCGGCAGGCGATCGGTAGCGACCAGCCACGCCATCCGCAACGCCTGCGCATCCGCCAGCGCGTGATGGCGCTTGGCGTTTTGCTCCGGATGTGCGGCGAACCAATCTTCTACCAGCATTCCCGTGAGGCCGTCCTTCAGCATGCGCGTCAGGATGGGGGTGGGAATTGGGCCGCAGGCTGCAGCCTGCTCGTCAGGCAGTTCAAAGCCATCCAAGGCGTACTGCAAGAGGTGCAAGTCGTTTGGGTAGTCCGCCATCACCGCTGGCGTCGCAACCGACCCCAGAAAGGCACGAAGCGCCGTGGTCAAAGCCGCATCCGACATGGCCGCATTTCCGCGGGTCAGCAGCGGGTATACGGCCTGGCGAACAAAGTCGGTCGGCGTTTCGGAAAGATCGGCACGTTCGGCGTAAAAGTCCTGCTCCCCATCCTCCCGGACCAGCGCGAGGCTGACCAACTCAGCGCCCAATACATCGGACCACTCGGTATCAAGAAAGTAATATGTCACCGCCATCACTCCATGGTGCCACAACACCATGCGATAAATAACCCGTTGCATGGTGCAACGTGAAATCTGGGGAAGGAGGTAGTCCCGTCGTCACAAAACGGCTCTCCGACCTCGTCGCCGTTGGGCGCAGCGGCCCAATATGCAGGGATAGTGGGTTTGTTAGCTGTTGCCGAGGTTGTCACTTCCCGCCCTGGGCAGGGTGCTTTCATCCATCTTGGGGCGTTTGCCGATGGGTAACGCTCCGCTGACCATGTATACGACGTCCTCGGCTATGTTGGTTGCGTGGTCACCAACCCGCTCGATATTTTTGACGACGAACAGCAGGTGAGCTAAGTCAAATGCGGAGGCGCGGTCGTCGGCCATGCATTGGACGATATCCTTGAACAAGATCGTGTGCATCGCGTCAATTACTGCATCTTCCTCCCAAACGCGATAAGCCGAATGAATGTCCATCGTGGCAAAGGACTCCCGCGCTGATTTCAGCTGCAATAGCGTGAGCTCGGCCATACGCTGCATAGGCTCCGCAAGCTCTGCTGGTATCGGAGCCTCGCTCATTGCCATCGAGCGTTTGGCAATGTTGTAAGCAAGATCGCCCACGCGCTCCAGGTTTGAACTAATTCGGATTGCCGCCATCACATGGCGAAGGTCGATCGCTAGCGGCTGTCTACGCGCGATCATGCTCACAGCGTCGCTATCAATCTGCGCCGCAAGCCGGTTCAGTCGCTCCTCACGCTCTGCCACTTCCTTGGCCATTTGCTCGTTGCCACGCCGTAGCGACCAGACGGCATCCGTAAGCTGCTGTTCGGCAAGGATGCCGAGCTCAAGGATGTGTGAAGTAAGCCCCCGCAGCTCGACATCGAAAGACTGGACAATATGGTCGGTCATGACCTTTGCTCCTCAGCCGAAACGGCCGGTGATGTACTCGTGGGTCTTCTGCTCTTTCGGATTGGTAAAAAACTCCGCCGTAGGGCCACTCTCAATGAGCTGTCCCATGTGCATGAATGCCGTCCTGTCCGAGATCCGCGCAGCCTGCTGCATGTTGTGGGTAACAATGACGATGGTGTACTGCGCACGCAACTCGTCGATCAGCTCTTCAATCCGCGCAGTTGCAATGGGATCGAGTGCAGATGTGGGTTCATCAAAGAGAATTATCTCGGGGTTGGGCGCCAGCGCCCTGGCTATGCACAGACGCTGCTGCTGACCGCCGGACAACTCGAATGCTGACTTACCAAGCCTGTCCTTCACCTCATCCCAGAGGGCCGCTCCGCGCAATGCGCGTTCGACATGCTCAGTGACAACTGATTTGTTGCGCACACCGCGAATCATGATCCCTGAGGCCACGTTGTCAAAGATCGATTTCGGGAACGGATTTGGCTTCTGAAAAACCATGCCAATGCGCAGCCTCACGCGCATCGGGTCCACATCCGGCCCTACGATATTCAGGTTCTCCGGCATGAGGGTAATCGCGCCGGAGTACCGGTTATTCGGATACAGGTCATGCATCCGGTTGAAGCAGCGCAGTAGCGTACTTTTGCCGCAGCCCGAGGGGCCGATCAGCGCAGTGACCTGGTTGCTGCCGATCGACAGGTTGATGTCCTTCAGCGCGTGGAACTTGTCATAATGGAAGTCAAGCCCACGGACCTCAGCACGCACCGTCGCATCGTGGGCGGGGGTTGAGGTGCGTTCGGCCACGGGAACCGGAATTGAGATGGTCGAGTGATTCATGTTGTCTCCGTGGATCACCGCAAGCGGCGGCGAAGGCGGTAACGCAGCCAGATTGCAAAGCCGTTCATCAGCAGGGTCATGCCCAGCAGCACCAGCCCGGCGGCGGCTGCATTCACGTGAAAGCCAGCCTGCGGTCGCGACACCCAGTTGAACATCTGGATGGGCATCACGGTGAAGGGGGAGCTGAGCCATTCAAAACTGATGAAGGGAGCAGATGCCTGGATTGGTGACGGCGGCAGGAAGGCAATGAAGGTCAGTGCGCCGATGGTGATGATCGGCGCGGTTTCGCCAATGGCCCGCGACATGCCCACGATGGCGCCAGTCAGGATTCCCGGACGCGCGGCCGGAAGCAGAAAGATGCTGACGGTCTGCCACTGATCTGCCCCCAGCCCGAAAGCAGCCTCGCGGATGTCTTGAGGAATGGCACGCAGTGACTCGCGGGTCGCGACAATGATGATGGGCAGGATCAGCAGAGCAAGCGTCATGCCCGCGACCAGGATCGTTTGGCCGAGCCCGAACATCTGGACGAAGAGCCCCAGTGCCAGCAGTCCGAAGATGATCGAAGGAACGCCAGCAAGGTTGGTGACATTGACCTCAATAAAGTCGGTGACCCAGTGCTTCGGGGCGTATTCCTCAAGATAGACGCCTGCGGCGACCCCCACCGGCACGGCAAGGACCCCGGTCACCAGCATGACAAGGCAAGTACCGATCCACGCCGAGAGAATACCGGCAGACTCAGGTCGGCGAGAGGGGAAGTTGGTGAAAAAGTCTGGAGTGAGTCTGGCCGCGCCGTCGACTACGAAGTCGGCTACAAGCGCCATCAGAATGGTCAGGGTCAGGAACAGTACCAGCAGCCCGAGCACGGTGAAGCACAAGTCTGAAACTCTTGCGCGCCGTGTAATTGCAGCATCGTCAAGGCCCATGGGCTCGATGTGGTCGCGCATCAGTAGGCCTCCCGGTAGCGCTTGCGGAGCCAGAAGGCGAAGAGGTTGAAACTGAACGTAAGTGCGAAAAGCGTCAATCCGGCGGCGAAGATGGTCTGATAGGCAATCGACTCATGTGGAAGATCGCCCATGCTCAACTGCACGATGTATGAGGTGATAGTTGCTGCACCCTCGAGCGGATTGGTCGCGATCCTGGCCTGCTGGCCGGCAGCGATAGCCACTACCATAGTCTCGCCGACCGCCCGCGACATTCCGAGCAAGTAAGCGGCGGTGACGCCCGAGAGCGCAGCTGGCGTCACCACCTTCAGTCCGGTCTGCAGGCGGGTGAATCCCAGTGCGTATGCCCCCTCACGCAGCGAATCAGGCACGGCGCGCATGGCATCTTCGCTCATGGATACGATGTAGGGCAAGATCATGATGCCGATGACCACCCCAGACACGAGCAGGTTGAAGCGCGCCAGACCCGGGATGAAGGATTGAAAGATGGGCGTCAAGAACAACAGAGCGAAGTACCCGAAAGCGACCGTTGGTACGCCTGCAATGAGCTCAAGGAACGGCTTTACCGCTTCACGGAGCCTGGGCTTGGCGAACTCGCTGAGATACAACGCGAGAATCGTGCCGGCAGGCACGGCAACAACCAAGGCAATGGCCGTGGTCATCAGCGTACCCGACAGTAGTGTCATGATCCCGAAGTGCTTCTCTTCGAAGACGGGCGTCCAATGCGTATCGGTCAGGAAGTCCACGATGGACACCTGAGTGAAGAACTTCAAGCTCTCACTGAGAAGGACGTAGAGGATGCCGAAGGTGACCAGAACTGATAGCGCCGCTGCGACGAACAGTACCAGGCGAATGCCTGTGTCGATGGCATGGCGGCGGCGCAGAAATGCGTCGCTTGGCTGAAGCGGGACAGGACCCACATCGAGGAAGGAACCACTACTTTTCATCAGACGGCCTCAGCCAGCGCGCACATCGCTGTGCGCGCCGACCATGATTGTCAGTAAACCAGCTTCTCTTTCAGCAGCTCGTCGATGGAAACGCCAATCTTCGAGCCAGTGAAGCCGGTGCCAATCTCCCGCTTTGCAAAGCGCTCGCGCATTGCGGCCAATGCGTTCTCCGGCAGCGGTACATAGCCCACCTCCTGCACCAATCCTTCGGAGTGCTTGGAGTCCAGATAGAACTCGACAAAGCGCGCGACCTCGGGCTTGGTTTCGGCGGCCTTCCTGCTTACGTAGATGAAGATCGGGCGCGACAGAGGCTGATACTGGCCGGAGCGCGCGGTTTCGACGCTGGGCGCGACCGCCTGGGCGGCGGCGTTGGTCTTGATGCCTACTGCCTTGAGCTTGTCGGCGTTCTCTTCGTAATAGGCCAAACCGAAGAACCCCAGTGCATTGGCATCACCCGAGACTCCCTGCACCAGCACGTTGTCGTCCTCCGAGGCCGTGTAGTCGCCGCGACTGGAGTGCTCCTTGCCAACGATTGCAGCGGTGAAATAGTCGTAGGTGCCCGAATCGGTGCCCGCACCGTAGAGGACCAGCGGCTTGTCCGGGAAGCTCGGACGAATCTGGTTCCAGTTGGTGATCTTGCCCTGTGCTTCAGGGACCCACATGGCCTTCAGTTCGTCGACGGTGAGGTCATTGGCCCAGGTGTTCTGTGGGTTGACCACAACTGTCAGAGCGTCCATCGCGACTGGAAGCTCGATGTACTCTACGCCAGCGGCCTTGCAGGCTTCCTTCTCCTCACCCTTGATCGGGCGCGACGCATTGGAGATGTCGGTTTCGCCGCGGCAGAACTTCTTGAAGCCGCCACCGGTTCCTGACATGCCGACCGTTACTTTGATGCCGGCATTTTCTTTCTGGAACTCTTCAGCCATCGCTTCGGTGACGGGAAACACGGTCGACGAGCCGTCCGTGCTCACCATGCCGGTGATCTCGCCGGCTTTTGCAGGTGCCCCGGCACTGTCCTGGCCAGTGGTAGCAGGTGTTCCAGACGGCGAGCAGGCGAGGATGCTGAGCGTTGCGGCGGCAAGCAAAGTGAGGCGCAGGTACATGTAAGTCTCCGAGGTTCAGATGAGCATGGGTGCGATGGTTAGGTACCCCCCGACTCCCCAGCCGGGCGGTACACGACTATTTGAGCGGCCGCGGTGGGGCAGGGACCTCCGCCACGCAATCGCAGGCGGGATCGGTGGGATGAGGCTGCAGACAGAGCTCGGAACGACCGCCGCAGCAATCGTCCAGCAGGAAGGCCAGCAAACCATGCATGCCGTCCAGGCAGGCGCGATAGCGCACGAAGCGGCCTTCGCGGGTGCCGCAGATCAATCCGCCTCGGCTCAGCACGGCCAGATGGTTGGACAAGGTGTTGTGCCGCATTCCCATCATGTCGGTCAGGACACCGGCGGTCAGTCCTTCCGGCTCGTGGTTCACCAGCGTGCGGAAGATCACAAGACGTGCGCCGTTGCTCAGTGCCGACAGTGCATCCAGCGCATGGTCGATCGACATCGATGCGCTGAGTGAGCGCCGTTCGAAGTAATCAAAATCCAAGACGCGTTGGGGCTGGGCCATCACGGTGCTCCGATTGCACAAGATGTCGACATGTCGAGATATATCGACATGACGAAATGGTGGGCCCTCTATGTGACACCGTGATGACACACACCTATTCAGTTACCGATCAACGTCGCTCACAAAAAATCCCGCGGGAGCGGGACGTTGAGGGGAGCAAGCTGGCACGGCTGGCAACAGGGGTCAGCTACCTGTCCTGGTGGTCTGCGCAATAGGCAGTGACCTGCCTCACCGCCTCGCGGGCGTAACGCGTGACCCCAATCAGCGTGGCAGAGGCCATGCCGTTCCAATCCCCGTATCCCAACAACCAAACCGAGGGCACCGCCAACGCGCGCAGGCCGCTGCCGTCGACCTCCACCTGGCCCTGCGGGGTTACAAGGTCCAGGCCCTTCAGGTGCGACAACGCCGGGCGGAAGCCGGTGCACCAGATCACTGCATCGAACGCCCGCTCGGTGCCGTCGGCCCATTGCATGCCGGTGGGGGAGAAGCGGGCCGGCGGTGGGACTGCGGCGAGCACCCCGCGCGCCCGCGCGTCGAGCACCGGCGGCACCATGACGATGTCGCCGAAACCGCCTGGTGGCAGGTCAGGCTCCCGGCCTTCCTGCTGCGCCTTCCATCGCTCAGTCGCGCGTTCGAACAGCACGCGGCCGTCGACGTCATCGGCCAGGAACGCCGGTTCGTGCTGTGTGATCCAGGTGGTTTCCGCCACCGTCGATACTTCGGCCAGAATCTGCGCACCGGAATTGCCACCACCGATGATGGCCACCCGCATTCCGGCGAACGGCGCAGGGGTGCTGTAGTGAGCGGAGTGCAGCTGGATCCCCGCAAATGACTCCAACCCTTGGTACTCAGGCGTGTAGGCTTCCCCCCATGTTCCGGTGGCGCTGATCACCGCCCGCGCCAACCATTGCCGACCGTCCCTGGCCACCACCCGCAGACGCTCGCCAAAGTGGCTGACTCGTTGCACGCGGATAGGGCGAAGAACGGGCAGCGCATATTTTTGTTCGTACTGCGCCAGATAAGCGAGCACTTCGGCACGCGCAGGGTAGGGGCCTTGGCTGGCGGGCATGGGCCATCCGGGAATGGAGCTCCAGCCCGCCGGGGAAAACAGATGCAGCGAGTGCCAGGCATGCTGCCATGCGCCGCCGGGCGACGCTTCCGCATCGAGAATTACATAGGACAGCCCGCTGCGGCGCAGGAAATAGCCGGCAGAAAGACCCGATTGGCCACCTCCGATTACCACCACATCGACGCTGTCCATCTGTGCTCCCTCGCGCCGCCTCACTCAGGCGGCATTCTTTCTCTGCTGTTGATCGGAGATCTTGAGTGCATCCAGGTAGCGCTCCGCATCCAGTGCAGCCATGCAGCCGAAGCCGGCCGAGGTGATGGCCTGGCGGTAGTGCTGGTCGGCCACGTCGCCGGCGGCGAACACACCTTCCACCGAGGTCTGGGTGGCGTTGCCGCCCAGGCCCGAGCGGATGTCCAGGTAGCCGTTGTTCATGGTCAGCTGGCCGTCGAACAGGCTGGTGTTGGGGTGGTGGCCGATGGCCACGAAGAAGCCGTGTGCCTCGATGTCGCGGGTGCTGCCGTCCAGGGTGGACTTGACCCGCACGCCGGTGACGCCGGCTTCATTGCCCAGCACTTCGTCCACCTGGTGGTGCCACACGGTTTCGATCTTGCCGTGGGCGACCTTGGCGAACAGCTTATCCTGCATGATCTTTTCCGCCTTCAGGGTGTCGCGGCGGTGGACCAGGTAGACCTTGCGGGCGATGTTGGACAGGTACAGGGCCTCTTCCACGGCGGTGTTGCCGCCGCCCACCACGACCACGTCCTGGTCACGGTAGAAGAAGCCGTCGCAGGTGGCGCAGGCGGAGACGCCGCGGCCCTTGAATTCCTCTTCGGTCGGAATGCCCAGGTACTTGGCGGTGGCGCCGGTGGCAATGATCAGCGCGTCGCAGGTGTACTCGGCGCTGTCGCCGATCAGCTTGAACGGGCGCTGGGTCACATCCGCGGTGTGGATGTGGTCGAAGATCACTTCGGTCTCGAAGCGCTCAGCGTGGGCCTGCATGCGCGCCATCAGGTCCGGGCCCATCAGGCCGTGGGCGTCGCCCGGCCAGTTGTCCACTTCGGTGGTGGTCATGAGCTGGCCGCCCTGCTGAAGACCGGTGATCACCGCCGGGTTCAGGTTGGCGCGGGCGGCGTAGACCGCTGCCGTCCAGCCGGCCGGGCCGGAACCGAGGATCAACAGCGGGATGTGTCGGGTCGTGCTCATAACTCAATGACTCCGTGCGTCGGCAGGAAAGTAGCGCTTGCCCAGCCGCAGGGCGACATGGACCAACAGGATCAGCACCGGCACCTCCACCAGCGGTCCGATGACCGCAGCGAAGGCGACCGGCGAAGCCAGACCAAAGGCGGCGATGGCGACGGCGATGGCCAGCTCGAAGTTGTTGCCAGCAGCAGTGAAGGCGATCGCGGTCGTGCGCGGGTAGTCCTTCGCAATGAACTTGCCCATGAAGAAGCTCAGCACGAACTGAATGATGAAATAGAGCGTCAGCGGGATCGCGATGCGCACTGCATCCATCGGGATGCGCAGCACATCGCCCCCCTTCAGGCTGAACATGGCAACGATCGTGAACAGCAACGCCGCCAGCGTGATCGGACTGATCGCTGGCAGGAACTTCTCTTCATACCAACGCACGCCTTTGCGCGCCTTGAGCCAGCGGCTGGTGAGGAACCCTGCGAGGAAGGGGATGCCCAGATAAATCAGCACCGCCTCGGCAATGGTCCAGAAGCTGACGTCGATCACGCTGCCCTGCAGGCCGAACACCGGCGGCAGCCACGACAGGAAGAACCACGCGTACACACTGAACAACGCGATCTGGAAGATCGAGTTGAAGGCCACCAGCCCGGCCACATACTGCCCATCACCGCGGGCGAGCTGATTCCAGACCAGCACCATAGCGATACAGCGTGCCAGGCCAATCAGGATCAGGCCAGTCATGTACTCAGGGTAGTCGCGCAGGAACAGCACCGCCAGGCCGAACATCAGGAACGGACCGATGATCCAGTTCTGCACCAGCGAGAGCATCAGCACGCGCTTGTCGGCAAACACCTTGGGCAGCTCTTCGTACTTCACCTTGGCCAGCGGCGGATACATCATCAGGATCAGGCCAATGGCGATCGGGATGTTGGTCGATCCAATCGACAGGCTGTGAAGCGCGCTGGGGACGCCTTCGAACATCGCGCCCAAGCCGACGCCAAGGGCCATCGCCAAGAAAATCCAGAGCGTAAGGTACCGGTCCAGGAAGGACAGGCGGGGGGAATCAGTAGTCATGGCAGGTCTCGGAAAAGCGGTTAGTCGATCTGCGCGATCGGGTCGAGGCGAGCCTTCAGCGCTGCGCGGTCGTCCCAGGCGCTGTCAGGAATCTCCAGGAAGGCCTGCAGGCGTCGCTTGATGGTCTGATGGGCACGGTCAAAGGCTTCTGCCTTCTGCGCATCCGAACCTTCCACGCCGGCCGGGTCGAACAGGCCCCAATGCACGCGAACGAAGTCACCAAACACCACCGGGCACGCCTCGGCGGCCGCGCTGTCACACACGGTGACGATCAGATCCATGGCAGCGGCATCGGCTTCGGCAAATTCGTCCCAGGACTTGCTGCGCATGCCCTCGACCGGGAAGCCTTCGCGCTCCAGCTGGGCAATGGCAAAGGGATTGACGCGACCGGCCGGCTGGCTGCCCGCACTGAAGGAGAGATAGCGGCCTTCGCCCCATTTTTTAAGGGTCGATTCGGCAAGCACGCTGCGGGCGGAGTTGCCAGTACACAAGAACAGAACACGACGGGTCATTTGAGCGATCTCTAGGAGGGGGGGAGGTCAGCAGCCAGCAGGACGTTCGCAGGCCTGTTCGTCGGCGCAGCAGTTTTCGGTCAGGTAGGCAACCAGCGAGCTCATCGCCTCGAACTCGGCGCGGTAGCAGATGGTGCGACCGCGCTGCTCGGCGGTGATCAGGCCAGCGGCCAGCAACTCCTTCAGATGGAAGGAGAGGGTGGCACCGGGAAGGGAGAGGGACTGGGCGATATCGCCGGCCAGCTTGCCGCCACTTCCGGCTTGGACCAGCAGGCGGAAGATGGAAAGCCGGGTGGCGTGACCCAGGGCGGCCAGGGCGTGAGTTGCGTTTTTATGTTCCATGATTCTAGAATAGTCGAATCGAATAGGCAGGACAACCCCCCATGCAACACCTTCCCAATGTCGTCCCGGGCGCCTTGAACCCTCCGGTGGCCGAAAAGCTGAGCGAGCCCAATGCCGCGCCGCACCGGCCCCGCATCCTGATCTTGTACGGTTCCCTGCGCCCGCAGTCGTTCAGCCGCAAGCTGGCTTTGGAGGCGCAGCGGTTGCTGGAACATCTGGGCGCAGAGACCCGAGTGTTTGATCCGCATGAGCTGCCGATGCTCGATTCGGTGCCCGCCTCCCACCCCAAGGTGCAGGAGCTGCGCCAAGCCTCGTTGTGGTCCGAGGGGCACGTGTGGGTCAGCCCGGAGCGGCACGGGACGCTGACTGCCGTGTTCAAGAACCAGATTGACTGGCTACCGCTGGAAGAGGGCAGCGTACGCCCGACCCAAGGTCGCACGCTGGCAGTGATGCAGGTCTGCGGTGGCTCCCAGTCCTTCAACGTGGTCAACGCGTTGCGCGTTCTCGGCCGCTGGATGCGGATGGTCACGATTCCGAACCAGTCCTCGGTGGCCAAGGCCTGGCAGGAGTTCGATGACGAGGGGCGCATGAAGCCTTCCGCCTACTACGATCGCGTCGTGGATGTGATGGAAGAGCTGGTCAAGTTCACCCTCCTGGTGCGTGGACGCAGTGACTACCTGGTTGATCGCTACAGCGAACGAAAGGGGGCTGTCGAAGCGGCCGCGCTGACTGCCGCGGCCGGTGTCGTCGAGACCGCATTGAATGAAAAGGAGAACGCATGAACGCTGTCATCTATCACAACCCCAAGTGCGGCACCTCGCGAAACACCTTGGCTTTAATTCGCCACGCCGGCATTGAGCCTGAAGTCATTGAGTACCTGGTCAACCCACCCAGCCGAACGCGGCTTGTCGAGCTGATTGCCGCCGCCGGATTGGATGTTCGCGGTGCAATCCGCCAGAAAGGCACACCCTATCTGGAACTGGGGCTGCACGATCCCGCGTTGAGCGAGGACGCACTGCTGGATGCCATGCTGGCCAATCCTATTCTCATCAATCGCCCCTTCGTCCAGACCACCATGGGCACGCGCCTGTGCCGGCCTTCTGAGGTGGTTCTGGACATCCTGCCAGCAGTGCACGAGCCCTTTACCAAGGAAGATGGCGAAGTGGTGATCGATCAGGACGGCAAGCGCGTCCGCTGAGTTGCTAAGCGGCAGGGAGAGTTCGAGAGCATGCAAAGCGCGTCCAAGCAGCCGCAAAAGCTGCCCCGGCTGATCGTTGCGCTGGGAGTGGGCCAGATCATTGCGTGGGCCAGCAGCTATTACCTGTTGGCCATTCTGGCGCTTCCCATGTCCAGAAGCACTGGCTGGTCGCTGGGGCTGTTGGTCGGAGGCCTCTCCGCTGGGCTGGTCACAGCCGGACTACTCGCTCCTCTGGCCGGTCGGACCATCGACAGGCGGGGAGGGCGGACCGTACTGGCGGTCAGCTCCGTAGTGTTTGCCATGGGCCTCGCGGCGCTGGCCACGTCACACTCCCCAACTACCTATTACCTTGGCTGGGTGGTACTGGGCGTTGCCATGTCTGCGGGCCTGTATGACGCTGCGTTCACGACACTGGGACAGCTGCTCGGGGCAAACGCGAAGCAATCCATTGCCGGCCTGACCTTGGTGGCCGGCTTTGCAAGCACGCTCGGCTGGCCAGCGCTGACCTACCTTGACGAGGCCATGGGATGGCGCGGCGCGTTGTGGGTGGCTGCCGCATTCAACCTGCTGGTCGCATTGCCCATCCATTTGCTCGCTATTCCGAAGCATCAGCCCCGTATTAGCGCAAGTCCGCATCCCTCAGCGGTCGCTGCCGTCCACACCAGCACTGCAGCACCCGTTTCAGCTGCAGCACCGCCTGCACACTGGCTTGTGCTCATTGGCCTGTTGCTGACCTGCCAGGCAGCGATCATGGCGACCTTATCGGTGCATCTGATTGCGCTGCTCGGTGCCATCGGGCTGGCGCCATCGGTTGCGCTGCTCGCTGGCATGGTGATCGGCCCCGCGCAGGTCATCGCTCGTTTGCTGGAGATGTACTTCGGGCGAGGCGTGCATCCGACCTGGTCCGCACGCGTGGGAATTGCAGCGACATTGGCAGCGCTACTGCTGCTACTCACTGGATACTCGTGGGCAGCGATCATTGCATTCGTCATCTACGGTGCCGGCAACGGGATACTCACGGTGGCCCGCGGCACCCTCCCGTTGGCGTTGATCGGATCGGCGGACTACGGCAAGACCATGGGCCAACTTGCCCGTCCCATGCTACTGGCACAGGCGGCAGCACCGCCGCTTGCAGCCATTGCGCTCGAGCGAACCGAGCCTGTTTGGCTGATCTGCCTATTGGCGCTGCTTGCCACTGTTTCCTTGGTTGGAAGCTGTTGGTTGCCTGCAAAGACGCAGGGCGTGAGCCCTTGAATATGCATGCGTGTGCATATATGCTTTATGCATGAGCAAGGGCACCCCCAAGGCAAACGCCATTGAGCAAGCAGTAAGCGTGCTGGCAGACCCCATTTTTCGGGCGCTGGCTGAGCCGTCGCGCTTGGCCGTGCTCAAGCGTGTGCTTCAGGTGGAACGGGCAGATATCGCGGAGATTGCCGCCGGCCTTCCACAGGAGCGATCCGTGGTCTCACGTCATCTGCAGGGACTCCACGATGCTGGGATCCTACGCGCAGAGCGGGTGAGCCGGCAGGTGTACTACCAGGTCGATGGCCCCGCGATGGTCGCACGCTTGGAGCAGATCCTGCTGCAGGTCAGGGCGCTGGCACCTTACTGCTGCCCCGGTGATTTGAAGTAATACCGCAGGCAATTCTTGATTCATCAACGCAACTCACATATATGCATATAGGCGCATACACGCATGAATAAGTTGAATGTCGACGTCGTCGTGATCGGGGCAGGGCAGGCAGGCTTGGCGATGTCATACCGGCTCAAGAACGCAGGCGTGTCGCACCTGATTCTCGAACGACAACCGGCCGCTGGTGGCAGTTGGCCGTCGTACTACGACAGCCTGACCCTGTTCTCCCCGGCAGGATATTCCTCGCTGCCTGGCCTCGAGTTCCCCGGCGGAGCCAAGCGCTATCCCAAGCGGGACGAGGTCACCGCGTATCTGCGCCAGTATGCGTCCGCCTTCGACCTGCCAGTGCGCGCCAACAGCGAGGTTGTGGAGGTCATCTCCGAAGCAAGCCAACATCGCGTCAAACTTGCCGATGGAGCGGTCATTACCGCCCAGGCAGTAGTGGTGGCAACCGGTGGCTTCAACACACCTCACCTGCCGGGGATCCCTGGAAGGCAGCTATACCAAGGGACGATTCTGCACAGTTCGGCCTACCGAACACCCACCGGCTTCGAAGGCAAACGCGTCGTCGTCGTCGGTGCGGCCAACTCAGCGGTACAGATCGCGCACGAACTGCACTCCACTGCCACCGTGGTGCTGGCAACCCGCGAGCCAGTGAAGTTCATGCCACAACGGTTCCTCGGCTTCGATTTTCATGACTGGCTCAAGTGGACCGGCCTGGGCAATTCCCGTTGGCTGAGCGATCAGAGCACGCCCGTTCTGGATGATGGACGTTATCGACACGCCCTGAGTACGGGTGCCATTTCCCGTCGAGAGATGTTCACTGCGTTTACCAACGATGGGGTGGTGTGGCCGAATGCGGAAATACAGGCGGTCGACGCTGTGATCTTCGCGACGGGCTTCCGGCCGAACATGTCATTCCTGCCACGGGAAGCCTTGGATCCGGACAGGCGGGCACTACACAGCCAAGGGGTTTCCACCACAATCAAGGGGCTCTACTACCTCGGGCTACCGCTACAGCGCAACTTTGCCTCTGCCACGCTTCGCGGAGTTGGTAGTGACTCCTTGGGAGTCCTAGCATCGATCATGAGCCACTTGCGGCCCATGTAATTGCGCACGCGACGTCCCCCCGGCTTGAGTAGTGGGCGGGTTTAGAGTCCGGTGCTGATGTTATCGTTCTTCGCCGCCAACTGCGCGGCGTATTGGGCGGGTGTTAGACCGCCAAGCGCTCTTTTTGGTCTTTCTTCGTTGTAGTCGCGCCGCCAGCTTTCGATACTGGTGCGGGCATGAAGCAACGTCGGGAACCAGTGCTCGTTGAGGCATTCGTCGCGCAGCCGTCCGTTGAAGGACTCGATGTACGCATTTTGGTTCGGCTTGCCCGGTTCGATCAGACGCAGGGCAACTTCCTTTTCGTGAGCCCAAGCCACCATCGCCTTACCGCAAAACTCCTTGCCGTTGTCTGTCCTGATCACTCGTGGCAAGCCGCGCTGCATGGCCAGCCTGTCCAGTACCCTGGACACGCCTTGCCCGGATATTGCCCGCTCCACTTCGATGGCCACAGCCTCGTGGGTGGCGTCGTCGACGATCGTCAGGCACTTGACCACCCGGCCTTCTGCGGTACGCTCGAACACGAAGTCCATCGACCACACCTCATTGGCAGCGGACGGCCGCAGGAGGGGCTGGCGCTCGCTAACCGGCACCTTCTTACGCTTTCTGCGTCGCACCTGCAGGCCCGCTTCCTGATAGAGCCGCTCCACTCGCTTGTAGTTCACGACAAGTCCTTTCTGCCGCAGCTTCAGATGGATCATGCCCACCCCGTAGCGTCTGTGCCGATGCGCCAGCGCAGCAATCTGCTCGCGCAGCTCAACGTTGTTGTCGGGCCGAGGCTCATAGCGCAGCGCGCTAGCGCTCATCCGCACCACCGTCAGCGCTCGCCGCTCGCTCAACCCCTTCTCGACCAGGCTCCGCACCAGCAGCCTGCGCGCCGGCGCGGTCACCACTTTTTTCGCAACGCATCCTTGATGACGTCGTTCTCGAAGACCTGTTCTGCCAGCAGCTTCTTCAGGCGTGTGTTCTCCGCCTCCAGGTCCTTGTGCCGCTTGGCGTCGGGCACGCTCATGCCGCCGAACTTGCTGCGCCACAGGTAGTACGAGGCCTCGCTGAAGCCATGCTGGCGGCAGAGGTCCTTGATGGGCATGCCGGACTCAGCTTCGCGTAGGAAGCCGATGATCTGCTCTTCGGAAAAGCGCTTCTTCACGTCCAATCTCCTTGTCATTGAGGATTGGACTCCAAACCGCTTCGCTACTCAATCTCGGGGGGACGTCGCACGTTTGGCATGCCAAGAACGGAGTAGGGCACCGGAACTTCTGCGGGGCCGTCGAGGTGGTCGCGCAATCCCAAAGTCAGCCTTTGTTGTTCTGACGGTGAGCGACCATACGGCAGCGACAGTTATGGATACTACTAAAAAGACAGCAACGCCGGCGACAATGCTCATCTGCTGTAAGAGGGTCAACGAGTTTAAAAAGTTCATCTTAGAAACCAACCATTGGTGATAGAGTGGACCGGCCAGGATTTGGTAGACATCTCAGAGCCATAATCAATGGAAGCGAGAGAGGTGTCTAATGGCAAGCAAACAGTACACGGATGAGTTCAAGGCCGAGGCGGTCAAGCAGGTTACCGAAAGAGGCTTTGCGGTAGCCGAGGTTGCCAAGCGGTTGGGGGTCTCGTCCCACAGCCTTTACCAATGGCTCCGCAAGTCCAGGAGCGAGGCCTTGGCGGGCACGCCTGAGGGGTCGATGTTGCCGACGCCCAAGGACTCAGCCGAGGTGCGGCGCCTGAAGGCCGAGGTGAAACGCCTGACTGAGGAGCGCGACATCCTAAAAAAAGGGGTATCCGGTATCTGGTGTGGGTTCTGGCTCCTTGGGTCTTTGTAGCTATCACTTTCAAAGAATGGATTTTGGTGTTGGACGGCTGAGCGGATGTGCTAGAGTAAAAGTCGGATTTCAGTGTGGGTTCGCCCAAGGTGCTGAGTGACGGACTTTCTCCAGCTGCGAAGCCTGAAGACGCTTGAAATCCTGACCAGCGAGGACAGTTACGTCGTCAAGGCCGAAGGCGTCAATCAGTGGGTGACCTGCCCGCTGTGCAAGACCGGACGCCTGCATGGTCACGGCTCACAGGAACAGTCGTTTCAGGACACACCGACGCACGGCAAATCCGTCGTGATCTTCATCCAGCGCCGTCGCTATCGCTGTACAAGCTGCACCAAGACCTTGTTTGAGCCTGTGGCGGACCTTGATGGAAAACGCCAAGCCACGGCGCGTCTGGTGCGTTATATCCGCGACCAGTCCTTCTCCAAGACCTTTGCGGCCCTTGCCCGGGAAGTAGCCGTGGACGAAAAGACGGTCCGCCACGTCTTCGACGATTTCATCGAGGAGGTCGAGGCCAAGACCCAGTTCCGGACGCCGCGGGTGCTGGGTATCGACGAGCTCAAGATCATCGGCCAGTACCGGGCCATGATCACCAACGTCGAGCGCAAGACCGTGTTCGATATCCGCCCCAGCCGGGCCAAAGCCGAGTTGATGCCCTATTTCCGCGACCTGCGGGACAAGGACTCGGTCGAGTGGGTGGCGATGGACATGTACCACGTTTATCGGCAGGTGGTGCGCGCCACGCTGCCACAGGCCCGGATCGTGGTCGATCGATTCCATATCCAGCGCATGGCGAACGACGCGCTGGAGAAGCTGCGCAAGCGCATTCGCAAGGATTTGTCCACCCGGCAGCGCCTCAAACTCAAGGACGAGCGGTTCCTGCTGCTCAAGCGGCAGCACGACCTGACAGGGAGAGATATGGACCGGATGCGGGAATGGTTCCAACAGTTCCCGCTCCTAAGCGAAGCCCACGCGCTCAAGGAAGGATTTCTGTCGATCTGGGATCAGAAGACCCGCCCAGCAGCAGAAGCCGCCTGCGCGAAGTGGCAGGCCAATATTCCGACCGAATTGGCGGCCACGTTCAAGGACCTGACCACCGCCGTGCACAACTGGCACGACGAAATCTTCGCCTACTTCGAGCAGCCGATTACCAATGCCTATACTGAGTCAGTCAACCGAGTGGCCAAAGACATGAACCGCATGGGCAGGGGTTACAGCTTCGAGGTGCTTCGGGCGCGCATGCTCTACGACAAGAAGGCGCGCAAGGATGGCTCGGTTATCGAAACCGTGTTGGTCGATGACGACGACCCAATGACCACGGACTTCGTGTTCCAGCGGATGACCACGGCGGCAACGCGCAAGAAGAAGATCACGCGCGTGGTCGAGTACGGCCCCTATCTCCCGACGCTGGCGCGGCTACTCGAAGAGGGGTATTTCGAATAGTCCTCAACCCATTGTGCAAGAGGCGGCGCTTCAGCCTGAATTTGTGATTCAGCCGATGAAGCATAGGTAAGAGGCCCAGCCACTACCCCGCGCAACAGGACAGTTGCTTTACGTCCTTGGTGAAGGTTTGTGCCGCGAGTTTCAGCCCCTCGACCATCGTCAGGTAGGGGAATAACTGGTCGGCCAACTCTCGCACCGTCATGCGGTTGCGAATCGCCAGTACTGCGGTTTGGATCAGCTCGCCTGCTTCCGGGGCTACCGCTTGCACGCCGATCAGTCGTCCCGAACCGGCCTCCGAAACCAGCTTGATGAAACCGCGCGTGTCGAAGTTGACCAGCGCCCGGGGCACGTTGTCGAGCGTCAGCGTGCGGCTGTCGGTCTCGATACCGTCGTGGTGCGCTTCGGCTTCGCTGTAGCCCACGGTGGCGACCTGCGGGTCGGTGAACACCACCGCCGGCATCGCCGTCAGATCCAGCGTCGCGTTGCCACCCGTCATGTTGATTGCAGCGCGGGTGCCGGCCGCCGCCGCGACGTAGACGAACTGCGGCTGGTCAGTGCAGTCGCCGGCGGCATAGATGTGCGGCACGGTAGTGCGCATCGCGTGGTCGATGGTGATGGCGCCTTGCGCATTGACCACCACACCGGCCGCGTCGAGGTTGAGCGTGCGGGTGTTTGGGGTGCGGCCGGTGGCGAACAACAGCCGGTCGGCATGCAGTTCGCCGCGTTCGGTGGTGAGCACGAATTCCCCATCCTCATAGGCGACCTGGCTGGCCTGGGTGTGGTCCAGCACTTCGATGCCTTCGGCGCGGAACACGGCCGTGATGGCCTCGCCAATGGCGGGGTCTTCGCGAAAGAACAGTGTGCTGCGCGCCAGCATGGTCACCTTGCTGCCCAGCCGGGCAAAGGCCTGCGCGAGTTCGACGGCCACCACCGACGAGCCGATCACGGCCAGCCGATCGGGGATCGTGTCGCTGGCCAGCGCTTCGGTCGACGTCCAGAAGGGCGTGTCTTTCAAGCCCGGGATCGGTGGAATCGCCGGACTGGCCCCGGTGGCGATGAGGCAGCGGTCGAAACTCACCTCGCGCATCCCGTCGTCAGCGGTTGCCACGGTCAGCGTGTGCGCATCCTTGAATCGGGCATCGCCGCGCAGCACGGTGATGGTCGGGGTGCTCGTCAGGATGCCTTCGTACTTGGCGTGGCGCAGTTCATCGACGCGCCCCTGCTGCTGAGCCAGCAAGCGCTTGCGCAGAATCTTCGGCGAGGCGGCGGCAATGCCGTCATCGAACGGACTCTCGCGACGCAGATGCGCAATGTGGGCAGCGCGGATCATGATCTTGGACGGCACACATCCGACGTTGACGCAGGTGCCGCCGAGAGTGCTGCGCTCGATCAGCGTCACACGCGCCCCTTGCTCGACGGCCTTCAACGCCGCCGCCATCGCCGCGCCGCCGCTGCCGATCACGGCCACGTGCAGTGCAGCCTCATCGTCCTCGCGCTTTGGTTCGCCGCCCAGCCGCTCTTGTGCATTGTTCAGCAGGTCGCTGGGTTGCCCCGGCGCATCGGCAAGCTGCGCTCGGTAACCGAGTGCGGATACCGCCGCGACCAGCGAGGTCACGTCCGCGGCGGTACCTACGCTGGCCTCAATCTCGGCCCGGCGCTGTGGGTAGGACACTGAGGCCGAACGCACGCCGGGCACCTTTTCCAAGGTCTGCTTGACGTGCTCGGCGCACGACCCGCAGGTCATGCCATCGATGTGCAGCGTGATCGCCTCGGTCATGAGCGTGTGCTCACTTCTTGACGGTAGACGGGTAGCCGGCGTTCTCGGTGGCTTTGGTCAACGCGGCCGGAGTGGTCTTGGCATCGTCGTAGGTTACCACCGCCTCCTTGGGCTCCCAGGTCACCTTGGCCTCGATGACGCCTTCGACCTTGGTCAGCGCCTTCTTGACCGTGATCGGACAGGTGGCGCAGGTCATGCTCGGCACCGACAGCGTGACGGTTTTGGTGGCGGCCCAGGCGGGAGCGCTGAGGGCAACGGTCAGAGCGAGCAATGCGACGAGTTTCTTCATGGCAATCTCCTTTCAGTAGAACAGGGGCATGAGGTAGGGGAACACGAGCGCGATCAGCACCAGGGCGGTGACGATCCAGAAGATCACCTTGTAGGCCGTCCGCACCTGGGGCACGGCGCATGCGTCGTCCGGCGCGCAGGCGCGAGCCGGCCGGAAGATGCGACGCCACGCGAAGAACAGCGCCACGAGCGCCACGCCAATGAAGATCGGCCGGTACGGTTCCAGCGCGGTCAAGTTGCCGATCCAGGCGCCGGAGAAACCCAGCGTGATCAGCACCAGCGGACCGAGGCAGCAGGTCGAGGCGAGGATGGCGGCGAGGCCACCGGCGGCCAGTGCACCGCGGCCGTTGCTGGGGTCTGCCATGTGAGGGATCTCCTTCCGAGACGTTGCGTGATGCGCTAAGGTTACTTCCGTAGTCAAGTACGGAGTCAAGCGCGATGGTGAACGATCCGCAAACACTGACCATCGGGGCTTTCGCCAAGGCCGCTGGGGTCAACGTGGAGACCATCCGGTTCTATCAGCGCAAGGGGTTATTGCCAGAACCAGGTCGGCCCGTCGGCAGTATTCGCCGCTACGGATCGGCGGACGTGGCGCGGGTGCGTTTCGTGAAATCCGCCCAGCGGCTGGGGTTCAACCTGGACGAAGTCGGCCAACTCCTACAGCTTGAGGACGGCACTCACTGCAGCGAAGCCGCCGAGCTGGCTGCGCTCCAGCTCACCGACGTGCGCACCAAGATGGCGGACCTGACGCGAATCGAAGCGGTGCTGTCACGGTTGGTCAACGAGTGCCATGCGCAGCGAGGCACTGTGTCGTGCCCGCTGATCGATTCTCTGCACGGGAGCTAGGCGCGTGGCTTAACCCGGTTTTCCGTTCCACTGCGCCTCAAACCCCAGTTCGAGCCGGGGGCAAGGTGACCTGCCACTGATTGTTTCCTTGCACCGACATGCGCCAGACAAAGCCCACACTGAAGGCTAAAAGCGCGTAAGCCTTGCGATACCAGAAACCTACCGAACGAGAGCTGTCAGACAAGAAGGGCTAGTGCGGTCTTCCCACACTAAAATCCGGATACCCAAAAAAAGCCGCGGCGTACTTCGCCAAGGGATGACGGCGAAGTACGCTTTCATGCGTGAGCACTTGGGCGAGTTCAGGCTGACGGCCATGTGTCGAGTGCTTGGGGTTAACCGCAGTGGCTACTACGCATGGGCGGGCAATTCGGGCAGGCCGCGTCGTCGTGAGGATGATCGTCTGCGCGGCCTTATCAAGCACGCGTGGTTGGCAAGCGGGACGGTGTACGGCTACCGCAAGATCACCCGGGAACTTCGTGAGGCCGGTGAACGTTGCAGCCGCCATCGTGTTCGACGTCTGATGAAGGCAGAGGGCATAAGGGCAGAAATTGGCTACGGCACCAAGCCGCGCCATCGAGGCGGTCCGCCTGGGATGGTTGAAAACGTCGTCAATCGCGACTTTTCGCCCGCTGCACCAAACAAGGTGTGGGTCACTGACATAACATACATCCGCACCTACGAGGGCTGGACTTTCCTGGCAGTGATCGTCGACCTTTACTCACGGCAAGTGGTTGGCTGGGCGATGCAGTCCCAGATGACCACCGACCTTGTGCTGCAGGCACTGGTATCGGCGGTGTGGAAGCGAAAGCCTGCTGCGGGCCTGATCATCCACTCTGACCAAGGCAGCCAGTTCACGAGCAGCGACTGGCTATCGTTGCTGAAGCAGAATGGCATGGTTCCAAGCATGAGTCGGCGTGGAAACTGCCATGACAATGCGGTGGCTGAGAGCTTTTTCAGTGCACTGAAGAAGGAGCGGATCAAGCGACGGATCTACCCGACCCGGGACGAGGCGCGCTCGGATGTATTCAATTACATCGAGATGTTTTACAACCCAATCCGACGCCACGGTTCCGCTGGCAACCTGGCCCCTGTAGAGTTTGAACGGCGCTACGCGCAAGGCGGCTCATGAATGTCTACGGAAGTCTGGCCGGTCCAGAGCCAGTGCGCGACGCAGCTCACTGCAGGTCGCAACCTGAGGTGTTTTCAAGAATTCTAACCCTAGCTGTTGGGCCCAGCACCTCCTACTGCCTGGCCACACACTGCATGATTGCCAGAAAGTGCGGGCAGCATGGCTGCATTGGAGAACTATCAAGTGATACCCCCGGGCTCTGCCATCTCTTGCAGCCTCGGCGAGCAGCATGTAGCCATCTGAATACGCACTGAGGGCTTGCGAGCTCGGCTTAGGGGCGCACAATTGGACTGCATGCCACCTTTGGTACCCGCACATGCCTGACTCAGTCACGAAAGGCGAGGCTTTTGCAGCGATCGAGTCGCTTCTCGCCAACGGAAAGCCACCTCATCATTTGAATGTCCGCGCAGCCCTAGGAGGCCGCGGCAGTGGGCCAACACTAAGCCGGTTCGTAGCCGCGTGGTTTGCAGAACGAGCAGCATTGCTGGCAGGTCGGCCGAGCTCAGTTGCCGACATGGCTCTTGCTGATGTCATTGCAGCTCTTAAGAGCTTGGGGGAGCCAGATGCCCAAGGAAATGTTCTTGCAAATCTGCCGAGTGCATTTGAGAGAATTGGGCTAACCCTCGACCAACTGTTCATAGTCCTACACGCCTGGGAATCTGATTTGGAGCGACGGGAAGGCATCTTGGCCAAGACGAACACGACGCTGGCAAGCGAAATCACATAGCCAAGGACGGAATTGAACAGAGAAAAGCAAAAACTCAATTGGCGCAGAGGTACAGCCTTAGTTGGCCCGTCAATAGGAGTACAAATTCACTTGGCGCAGAGGTACAGCCTTAGTTGGCCCGTCAGTCCGACCCTGCAAGGGCGGCCGAGGGTAGAATTCACCGATCCATCAATCGGTTAGCGAAGATCTGGCCGTGTTCGTAACGATTCCCTGCCAACCCTCTACATTGGTCTGACGGTTGTGGCCGGTGTGGCCTATTGGCTGGCAGGCATGAACCCCTTTGATGCCATCGTGCACGCACTCACCTCGATTGCGACGGGCGGATATTCGACCTCAGATCAATCTTTCGGTCGATGGGAAGACAACGGGATCCAGTGGCTTGCCACGCTCTTCATGCTGTCGGGGACCTTGCCCTTCGTCTTGTATGTGCGGTTCTTGGCTGGGGACCGGAGGGCGTTTTTTGATCGCCAGGTCAAGTCTTTGCTAGGGCTTCTGGCAGTGTCGGTGGGTGGGATTGGAACGTGGTTGGCTGCATCCGGCCAATATGGGTTTGAGCAGGCTTATCGCTACGCTGCTTTCAGTGTGGTTTCTGTGGTTACCACCACAGGCTATGCCGTAACCGACTATGGCCAATGGGGAGCGGCAATCGTAGGGGTGTTTTTCCTGTTGACGTTTGTTGGCGGGTGCACAGGCTCCACGAGCGGGGGCATCAAGATCTTTCGCTTCGAGGTCATGGCAGTGATGCTTCGCGTCCACTTCCTACGCCTGCTTTATCCCAATGGGGTCTTTCCTCGGTCCTACGACGGCAAGCCGCTCTCCGACGAGGTGATCGGCTCAGTGGTGGCGTTTTTAACGGTGTTTTTGGTTTGCTATGCCGTCATTACGGTCGTGCTGCTTGGGCTCGGGTTGGACTTCCTAACCAGCGCCAGCGGCGCGGCCACGGCGCTGTCCAACGTAGGACCGGGACTAGGGGAGACCATTGGGCCAGCAGGGACGTTCGCCTCGCTGCCAAGCGCAGCCAAATGGGTGCTGTCGTTCGCGATGCTGCTGGGTAGACTCGAGCTCTTCACTGTGTTGATCATCTTCCTGCCTCGCTTCTGGCGGGGATGACGTATAGTTTGAGCATGTACGGATGCTTCATTTCCCAGTGCCGAAAGCCCCTTTCTCGCCACACGCAGCTCGACCAATGCCGCACTCGTATTTGATCTTCACGAGCCTTGTCGCCCCGGGGCTGGAAAGCAAGAACTTTCCCGAGCTTTGGAAAGCGGCGGAGCGGGCGAATGCAGGGTGGGGTGTTACGGGCACCGTGGTCTTTGATGGTGCAATTTTTTTGCAGTATCTAGAGGGTCCGAAGTCAGGCTTGGACGTAATCTATCGAAGACTGGTTCGAGCAAGCTCCCATCGAGATACCACGATTATTGACCGTGGTCATACGTCTTATCGCCGTTTTCCTGAGCCCCGCCTCGTTTGCTTGACTGTAACGCGAGAAGTCATGGCTCAGGCCCTAGAGCTGCGCGGCGTTCTTTTCCGGAAAAGAGACCGAGCTGCAAGAGCGCTCCATCTTCTTGAACAAACCGTGACGTCCTATTCCTCTCCGCGCTGGGCGGCCAAGTCAAAGCTCTGAGCCACTTGGGGTCGCCCTCGTTACCCCGTATTTTTGGGCAAGCGATCGTCGGATGACCGCGTTGGCCATTCTGGCTAGTCTCAAGACCAGTGCGAGGGCATCTACTGCCCGTCTTCTACGATGGCGATGTACGCTTCTGGCAGGCAGCGTACATCGGAGGGGAGGGGATTAGGGAGATTTATCGGGGGTAGGGAGGCCGACTCTTGACCTAAAGTGGACTTCGTGACTGGTATAGCGGGTAGGGAAATGGGACGAGGATCGTCCGAAGAGGAGCTGCTCCCATCTCGCGAGGCAATCAAGGTACAGCCCGGACTCGAGATCGCCCTTTGCTCAAAGTGGGAACTACGCAGGGAGCTGGTCTCGACCGGGCGATGTTCATATCAGTTGTTGCGATCCTCTGAGGGTCTCAGTATTCATGCGGTCCTGGCATGCGAGTTCTCGACGCTACGGCGAAGAATTCGGGTTGCCGCCTGATTCTGTTCTGGCGGACCCCAGACAACCCCCTTGTCCGAGGGCGCGGTCAGGAGAACTGTGGTACAGGGAAGCCCGGCCGCGTCGAACTTGCGCGCGATGAAGTCGCTCTCGCCGCGATCGTGACTGGACATGATCAGCTGGTAGCCGTTGAGTTCTACCATGTTGCGCATCACATCGACGAAAGCCGCGGTGTGGATGATGTCGTTGTGTTGGAGCGGATCGTCCAGCAGCAAGGCGCGCCATCGTGACCAGGGATAAGCAGTGCTGGCAGCGCAAAGAATGCTGAAGCCATTAGCAGCGAGCTGGCCTTCGCTAAGCACTACCTGCGGCGGCAAGTCCTTCTTACTCTCTAAGGCGTTCTCGACCTTCTCGCGATAGCGCAACGCCATGCCAAAAGTAGTGGCATCGACCCGTGTGTCGGCCTTGAACTGAATGCTCTCGCCGGGTGTGCTCAGCATTGCCTCATTAAAGTCGTCGATCACCGAGTTAAGCGGATCCAGGACCCGGCTGGAGAAGTCGTCGGCTTGCGTCTGCAGCTCTTCCGAATAGCGTTTGACTGCATTGCGCGCAGCGGTCGTGAGCTTGACTGCCTCCTTCTCACCGTCCACTTTCGCCTTCATGGTCGCGAGGTAAGCGACCGGATCGCCGAAACCATCGTCGCCACCAGCCAGCCGCATCGCTGCAGTGATCTCGTCCATCTCGGCCTGCAGCAATGCATTCTCATTATCACGCGCAAGAATCTGGTGCCGCTCCGCCAGCGACCGCAAACCTACGAGCTTCGCGTCGAGTGCCGCAATACCGCGATCATAGCCAAGCTGGCTCGGGATGTCCGGCAACCCCGCCTGGGTCCAACGCAGTTGCATATGACGCGTTGACTGCTCCGCATTGGTGCGGATCAGTTCTGCAGCCGCTAGATCGCGCTGCGCCGCATTAACCGCCTCCTGCTCGTTTTGCGCCGTCACGACCGCCGCGCTGACCGCATCGGTTAGCTCGACCAGACGGGTTCGAGCCGCCTCGCTCCGACTACGCTCCGACGTTAGACGGCCTTCAACGTCGGCGATGCTGGCATTTGATAAATTGCGAGCCACGATCCGATCTGCACACGCCGTATCTTCGGCTTGAAACTGTGCCAGCCGGGTGCCGAGCTGGCTTTCGCGCCCGATCAGATCATCGAGGTCGTTCACCACTGACGGACGCTGTTCGGTCGCGGCAGCCGCATTCGCAGCCATCTGAGGGAGCGCCGCTTCAGCCGTTGCAAGCAAGGCGTCTGCTTCTCGCCTACGCATTGCCGCGACGCCTGTGAGATCACCATCAGCGCTCACGTTCAGCGCTCGGGCAATCGCTGTGCGGGCATCGGTCGCCGCTCGTATGGCAGCGGTGGCTGCTCGTTCGAGCTGCTCAACTGCGGCAACTTGCGATCTGAGGCCGGCAGTTTTGCCGTTCAGATCGGCGCATTTGGTCCGCAGCCTTTCGAGCGCCTCATCGGCTTGGGCCAACCGCCCGTCGCTACCCGAAGCCGCGGCCTCGGCGAGCGCCTTAACTACGCCAGGCTCAAATGACGTGCTGCAGACTGGGCATTCGGTGTCGTCTTCGTGTAAATGGCTCGACAACTGCGAGAGGGCGGCGCTAATGGCTGTCGCGTGACGATCGGCTTCCGCACGTTCCTGCTCGGCTTGGGCGATATGGAGTTTGATATCCGACAGTTGGATCTCGAGCGGCGCTAGTTCCGCCGTGGCGCTATCGGCAACTTTGCGACCCTGCACCAGCGCGGCCCTCGCGAGCCCGGCCTGACTTTCGAGACCGAGATAGTCGACCATCGACCTTTCGAGTGCATTGGCGGAACCGGCCAAGCTACGCAGGCGCCCCAGCTCAGCGACAGCCTTGCCATGCGCAGCGATGGCACCGTCCGCAGCGTCGAGCGCGGCTCGGCGGGTGGCGATTGCTTGGCCTAACGCGGCACGATCCGCCTCGTCGGCGGCGATCAGCTCAGCCAGTTGGGCGCGACGCGCGAGGTCGGTCCGACCCGCGTCAAGAATTGCGATGCTCTGCTCGATCGTGGCCATAGCGGCTTGCTGCGCCAAGACCGCGTCCCTCGCCGAAATGACGAGAGGCGACGCATGATCAAGCCGTTCCTGAGCGTTGCTCAATTCACCTCGCAACCTAACGAGATCTGGGGCGTCAAGGCGGCTCTCTCCCTCGCGGATCGAAAATTGTGTCACCAGTGGCGTCAGGGCCTCCAAGGCAGTCCTGCGCTCGGACATAGACCGCAACGCATCGCTGATACGGTCGCCGAGTGCGGCCAAACGGCTCCCCATGTCCTCGCCGGCTATAGCGAGGGGCTGGCCTGATATCAACTGTAGCATTTCGTTCTCGAGTTGATCGATGCGCTCGGAGACCTCCGCAGTAGTTAGAACGCCGGTAGCGCGAGCGGCAGAGCGCAGCCGTTCGAGCCGCGTCATCCATCCCTGCCAGTCGGCCATCTGACGCTCCAGCGTCGCAGCGCTCGCCTGTTGCTGCTCGATGCGCCTGGTGAACGCCGCGACTGTCGGACGTCCGCGCAGCCCGGCTCGAACGCGTTCGAGCCGATCGATACCGCTCGGACCCTTCAGCGCGTGCCACTGATCCCGAGGATCACGGCTGGTGAACCGCTGGTGCGACGCTTGCCCAAGAAAATGTGTGAGGGCGAGATAGGTGCCAAGGTCGTTGATCGTGCGGCGGTCGGGACGCGCGAGTTGCGCGATGATTTCCGCCATGGGCGTGCTGATGCCGGCGCCGCGTTCGATCGGATCATGATCGGAGAACGTCAGCGACACGCGATGCGAGCCCGGATCCGCCCCTCGACGGGTGAGATAGTCCTTCTCGGCGAGCTTCTTCTTGCCCGTCTGCAGATAGGGTTCGAAGCGGCGGATCTTGTTCGTCAGGCTCCATTCGATCGCGTCGAAGAAGCTGCTCTTTCCGAGGCCATTGGTTCCCGTTAGCAGCACGAGTCCGGGCGCTGCCGGCAAGTCGATGGCGAAGTCGCCGAATGTGCGAAAATCATGGATCGCAATGCGGGAAAGGAATATATCGCTCATGCTTGGCCTCTTCGTTGCCAGGCCCTGACCAGGGCCGTGACGATATCGTCCGGCGACTTCGTCTCATCGAGCGCGATACGCTCCCAGTCGTCCGCCAGCGTTCGCGGTAAGCCAGGCGTCGATGCGCCGCTGTCGCTCAGTTCGTCCAGTGCCGCGTCTTCAAACTTACCCTTGTCATGAACCCATGGCCGGGCGAGGAACGTCCGCTTTAGAAAGTCGGAGAAGCTTACATCGTCCTGCTGCTCGTCTTCCGGGCGCAGCCAAGCAAGCTTGCGCGCCACGCGATCGTCCCGCTCGACCATCAGCGCCAACGCACGCCAGGCTGCCTGCCGCTCGCTCGCGCGCGGTCCCAATAGCAGTAACTGCAGATCGAGAGTCTCGTTCGTGCCAAGATAGGAGCGCGCGACGACACACTGGTTGCGACAACGACGCAAGGTCTCGCGCACCGCCTCGAGCGTCGGAATATCGGGCAGGACGCTTAACACGATATTGAAGCGATCGATGCGGATGGCGTGGCACTCGGCCGGAAGGTCGCTGGGACTAAGCGAAGTGGACTTGCTCGAGCCACCATTGAACGTCGAGCTCGCCAGTTCTGGACGGTTCTCGACAGTGAGGTCAAGTCCGGCCGCCGCATTGCGGAGCCGATCGGCAAAATCTGTCAGACCAGGGGACATCGTCGAACCATTGGTCATGTCACGCCACCTTTCACGATCGCTCTGTCCAAGACCTCGAAATGCCCGGCCTCGACGGTCGCCAGCAGGGCGCGGAGTTCGACCAGACCTGACGCGACCGCATCAGTAAACTCGCGATTGATGGACATAATCACCGGGCCTCCGCCATCGGTGTCGCTGAGCGACGGCTGATTAGATTCGATCTGAGCGAAAGCCCGCTCTGCGATACGCGCGACCTCTATCGTAACCTTGACGATCAGGATGACAAATTGGGTCTGCCACATATATGACGCGGCGCACAACGACATGTCGCTACCGTTGATCAAATCCGCCGCGCACCCGTGACCGGTCCATGCGCTGTCACCGTCGCGCTCACGAACGAGATTGCCCGGCCCGCCGCCCCTGGGCGAGGTTGTCTTCCACGCCGACGCGATAGCCAGGGCGACGGTCGTGCCTCGGACAATTTCTTTCCACTTGGTCGGTCCGACAAGCACCTGCGCAACGTCACGATTATCTTCGCTATCGACCGCGCAGACCATCAATCTAAGGAAGTGATTGAGCAACGAGGAATCGTCGGCGAACGACGCCTGCCAGTCAGCCCAAGTCCCTGCCATCGCGATGCGCAAGTCATTGGCGATCGTTAGGCCAATGTGGCGTCCGGGATCGGCATTGCTCGCAAAAAAAGGCTGGAGATGGGCGTCGAGCCGGCCCAGCAGACAAGCGTCGAGCGAGCGATGGATTCGCCTCGCGAGAATCTCGGGAGCAACTTGTTCTGGATTTTGCGCCGCGCCACCAGGATTCCCGCTGGTGATCGTCGGCATCGTCATTCCTTCGGCATGCAGCGACTCGAGGCTGAGTGCACGTACATGTTGAGTCCACAAGGCCGGCGCGGCATGCAGGCGGCAGCCCCGGCTGTGACATGCGACGCGTAGGATAGCGCCTGCGGCGATTCCAAGGTCGCCAGGCCCATCGGGGAGAATGATGTCGAACGCCTGATCCTCACTCCAGGCTCTAACGAGTTGGTCCGCCGTGATCGCGCCCGACCATCGCACGCGATTGGCGTCACTGCGAAGCTGGACCGAAATCGGCAATTGCTGCGCGGCGGCCCGCTGCAAGCGCGGTGCGAGCGGAATACCGGCATCACGCGCCGCCTCTATGAACAACCTCCGCGCGTGACCTGACAACTTGGGAACCAGTGTCGCGTCGCCGTGACGGGTGAGCCACTCTTTATGCGCAAGCGCGTAACCCGCAAGATGCTCTTCAAACGGTGCGCGAACCACCCCGCGCAACGGTCCACGACGAACTATGACCGCATCAGCCGCGACCTTATCCCCTCCACAGTCGAGCCAGAATGCAGCGGGAGCTTCGGACGGAGGGAAGGGTGCGTCGATCCGCGTAACTGCATCGCATCGGAGGTGCCGGAATGATCGCTGCGCGTCTGATTCGCACGCCTTGATCGTCAGGTATGCAGCTAACCGGTTAAGCATCGAGGTGGACACCTCGAACAGTTCGGCGTGCCGGGTCTGCAAGGTGAGCCGCACGCCGGGGCGCAATTGCTGGGCGACAGCAGCGAGCAATCCGATAGCGGTCAGCGGGGCTAGCAGTTGTGCATCGTAGATCGCCATAAAGTCGAACCGGATGCCGGCGGCGTCGGCCGCCCGAGCCTCGGCGTCGATCGCAGTTAGTGTTGCGGAGAGCTCGCCGACGCCGGGATGCTGCGAGATCATGGAGATCATGCCGGCATGATCGAAGTCGGTCGCACCGGCCGCCACGAGATCGATCAGGCCGCCATCGCCAGCGCCACTGATAAAAAATCGCGGCGTGGGGCGCCCCTGGAATTCGGCGACTGGCACGCCGGCATCAGACCAATAGCTTGCGCTCTGGACATGTTGCAGCGGCTCGTCCGGCTCAAGGCCGAACCCCACCGCCAGTATTACCATGTTGAACCGCTCAGTTCGCTCCTGCCCGGCTTCGGGCGGCGGCGCATCCAGACTCACAAACCTGACGTCATATCCGTCGGCTGCCCTGGTAAGACCGGTCACCTTGTGCCGCATGCGTTTCTGCAACCGTGGCGCGAGGCGAAGGGCGATGTGCTCGAAACTGAGCAGGACATCATCACGCACCGAGACGCACGTGCCGGATTCCCAATCTAGAATTGGCAGGTCTGCGATCGGATCGGTGGTGTCATGCGCAGGCCAGTCATAAATGTGCGGGTCGAGGCGCCGTCGGGCTGTGGTCGACTGAAGCGAGAGCAACTCACCCGCTGTCTCGAACAAGATCACGTTAGAATTCGATACAAGCGCAACCGCCGCCGCCGCTGAAACGCCGGCTGCACCGCCGCCGATCACCGCAATGCGCGGGTTGGCATTGAGGTAGCCCAAATCCTTAAGCGCATGGACGAGCGAGAGCGCCCTGACTTGCTGCGAGTAAAAGGTGATGCGTCTGTCATAGCACCCGATAACGAACAGATTCGGCCGATCGCGAACCGAGGCACCGTCTATGACATCCTGGGGGAGTAAAGCGTCAGCCACTGCGAATGCCCCGCATGGAGGGCAAGCGCTTTGCCGCAGCCATTCTGATACCGCGCCTGCCTACTTCCAGTTTCGTCATTCCGCCCCCCCAGGCCCGAACGCGTCCAATTTCGCGATCGCCGTCGGCATTATGGAGCGGGACCCGCGAGGTCGCAACACTCTGAAGCTGGAGCAAGGTTGCTGACGGCGCAGCGCGGAATGCACCCCTACCAACTGGGCTAGCTTCAAGCCCGCAGAGTTAGTGCCAAGAACAATTGAGTGACCTGGGAGAGATTTGAGAAGGAACTCGCCTGACTAAACCCTCGAGCAAGACCGAAGTCGCTCGGAGTGCAGCTATCTTGGCGAGTTCGTAGCTCTGGGTCATTGCTGAAGAGAAGCGCCAATCCCGCAGCCATGTTTGGGACTGGCTGCCGCGCCGCAGGTACTCATTTCAGTAGGCGCGCCGCTGGATTGTCCTCAGCAGCACCTGCTTGAAAGTACCCAATCACGCTCGCTACCGATCGGTGCTCAGTCATGGCCATCACCGCGGGTAGGGGCATGCCTTGTTTCCCAGCTTCGGTCACGAACCCCGACCGCAGGCTGTGGGCACCAAAGTCTCCCTCCAGCCCCGCCAAACGGGACCGGCGCTTTACGACTGCGGCCACCGAGCCTGGAAGTAGAGCGGGGCCGACTCGCTCCTTCCAAATTCGGCGGAAGATCGCCCCCTCATGAATCTCCGCGGCTCCGAGCCAGGCAGCGAGCGCTTCTGCGCTGCGCCCCAGGATCGGCTTGTCCGGGGTGGAATCGGCCTTCACCCCGGCCTGCTGCGTCTTCGAGTACTCGAGCCGGTAGATGTAGCAGTCGTCGCCAACCTTGCGAAGGTCGCGCATGTCCGCGGCGGCGATCTCGCTGCGCCGGCGCCCGCCACTGGCGAACCCGAAGCAGAGTAGGGCACGGTCACGCAGCCCTTCCAAACTGTCATCACAAGTCGCCAGCATGGCCTCAAGCTCCGGGCGCGTGATGGCTGTCTTCTTGGTCGGCCGTTCGCCGCGCTTGACGGCGGCACGCCGAGCCCGGCCCAACAATGTCCGGACACTGGGTAGCTCGCAGGGGTTGGCCAGGCGCTTGAGCTTGTGGGCGGTAGACAGCACAGCCACGCGCTGGACCACCGTCGATAGCTTCAAGGGCCCGATCCTGGCTTTGAGTCCGGCGGCGACCAGAGCCTGGTCCAGCGTCGGCGGCAGCTCGCTGACCAGGCCGGTCTTGCTCTTGCGCTGGATGTGGTCAACCAGGAACTGGATCACCACAGCCTCGCTCGCAGGCAAGGCCAGCTCAATGCCATAGCGGGCTTGGTGCCAGCCGGCCCAGTAGCGCAGGGCAGTGGCGTAGCTGCGGGTCGTGTTGGCCGCGGCCGCTTCGGCGAGCAGTTCGCGCACCGCATCGGCGGCATGCTGGGCCAGCTGTTCCGGCAAGACCAGCTGCGTGGCCGTCGCAGACAGAGTCAAAGGAGTGGAATTTCGTTTCATAGTATGTAATGTACGCTATGAAATATGGTGTTTACTAGCGATAATCATCACTTATCGCCAGTACGGAATCAACGGGGCAGGGCGCCCGCACAGGAGATAGTTCAATGGCTCGCGGCATCACGGAACTGGACGTGCACGGCGCCGCTGACGCGCTTGTCGCAAAGGGCGAGCGCCCGACGGTGGAGCGCGTCCGGGCGCACCTAGGTACGGGCTCCCCGAACACGGTAACCCGCTTGCTGGAGACTTGGTGGCAAAGCCTCGGAAGTCGGTTACACCCTGAGAGTCCAGGCGTGAAAGACGCTCCGGCTGTGGTGGGGAAACTTGCCGGGCAATGGTGGGCGCTAGCGCTAGAACATGCGCGTGATGCGGTCCTTGCTGAGTTCTCCGTGGTGCGCGAGGACCTTGCACTCAAACAAGAGGAGCTTCTTGTCCGGTCCAAGGCACTTGCAGTTGAGATGAGCGCTGTCCATGCGAGGTCGGAGGCGGCAATTGCCGCGGAACGCATCGCATGCGCCCAGGCTACCGAATTGCAGCGATTGGTCGATCAGCTTCAGCTACAGGCTGCAGAACTGGCCGGGCAACGAGCCGCCGCTATTGATCGACTTGAGCATGTGGAGGCGTCACGCCAGGCGCTCTACGACAGGCTCCAAGAGACTGAGGAATCGGCGAGATCTGAGCGCGAGAGCCTGGCTGAGCACGTCAAATCTGTCGAAAACCGCGCATTGGGTGATCTTGATCGCGCTAGACAAGAGAGCAAGGTGTTGCAGGCGCAGCTGGCCAGCGCAGTGAAAAAACATACTTCGATTGAAGCAGAGATGCGGGGTAGCCTCGAAAAGGCACACTCAGCCACTGCGGCGGCACTACAGATGGTGGACAACCAGCGTGGCAGATGTGCAGCGCTAGAAGAGCAACTGGCCAAGCTCCAGAACTTGCCGGCGGATCTAGAGGCTGCGCTTAGGCGAAGCCAGGTGAATCCCGGTCCACGGAAGGCAAGCTCCAAGCAGCAGGCTAAGAGGAGCTCATCCAAGGCCACGAACTAGGAGCGCCGGCTCGCGTAGAGCCCAGCCAGAGCCATTAATTAGGAACACTATTGACGGCACTTTTGGGGGCTACTTACCCCTAATAGCTGCCCCTGAGAACGTTCCTGGGCGTACCATCAATACCTGCGAGCGTCAGGCGTTTTTGAAGGCTAGAGGCTCCCTACGTGAAACATCCGCCATCCAGAGATTTGCCACGCGACGACGCCGGCGAAGATGCTCATCTGTTGCAAGGTAGACAGCGAATTCATTGCGTTGCCCACTAGGAAGACCCAGACTCAGCTGGGCGGAGCTACGGCGCGCGGTGCGATCGGAGGACATCGCTTCCTGAGCTGGATCCGAAGACGCCCCAGAAACACGGGGGCGTCGTCTCGGTGTCAGACGGCCGTCTGCCCAACATCTACGGCGAGGACCGCCACTGCCAGAGCGCAGCTCTCGCGTTGTTCGAGCGCCGCAATTCGGTCACCACCTTGAGCCAGCACTCCAGGACGAAAAATCGTGCCGGGCAGCTTCTAGCACCAGCGCGGGCTCCAGAGCCATCATTTCTGATGGTGAGTTCCCATACAGCCGAGCATGAGGAGCAATCAGCCACTCGAGTTCCTCCCAACCTGACGTCCGCTCGCCGGCAGAAGCTCCATATTGGGGTTCAGCCGAGATACGTGTAAAAATGCCCCGCAAAACTCAAATAATTCTTTCAGGTTAATGAGTTAGCCGATATTTTTCTTCTCGGCTGGTTGCGCCAACAGATCGAGCGTCGGGCACGGCGCGCCTGTCACCACGCGGCGACACTCATCTACCAAATGCTCAAGGTCGACTTCCAATTGTCGTAGTTCGTCCAGGCGCCGGCGCACTTCGGCCAATTTCTGTTCGGTCAGCTGCTGCGTCTGCTCGCAGGCGCGCTGGCCTTTGACCTCCAGCAGCCCCGCTATCTCGTCGAGACTGAATCCCATCGTCTGTGCTCGACGGATGAACTGAAGCCGGCCGACTTCGTTGGGGCCGTACCGGCGCACGCTGCCCATTGGGCGCTCAGGCTCCGGCAGCAGGCCTCGCCGCTGGTAATAACGGACCGTTTCGACATGCACACCAGCGGCCGCGGCCAGCCGACTGATCGTCATTACGTGGGTGGCCATCGGCTTGACTCCGTACTTAGGTACGGAGGTTAACATGCGGGTATGGCCCAACGTCCCGCACAGTCCTCCTTGCCTGCCCTCTTGGGCGCCGCGGTCGCGGCTATTGGCGCGTCCGTGTGTTGTGTCGTGCCCTTGGTGCTGGTCCTGATGGGTATCAGCGGTGCCTGGATCGCCAATCTCACAGCCCTGGATGCGTGGCGCCCGTGGTTTAGCGCTGCCACGCTGGCGTGTCTGGGCTGGGCATTCTGGATGCTCTATGGCCCGGCCTCGCGCTGCCGCATTGACGGGATCTGCGTCGATCCTGCGCGATTGCGACGCCTGCGGCGCTGGCTGTGGATCGCTACCGGCCTGATCGCGCTGCTGCTGCTCTTCCCTTATTACATCGGCTGGTTCCTGTAGGAGTCCCCCATGCGCAAGATCCTTCTCGGTTTGGTATTCACGGCATGGATGGGCCTAGCTTGGGCGGCTACCCCAAAGCAAGTTGTACTACAAGTGAAAAACATGACCTGCCCGGCGTGCAGCATCACGATCGGAAAGGCGATGGACACCGTGCCGGGCGTGACGGCGCGCCGTGTCGACACTCAGGGCGCCACCGTGACGGTGACCTTCGATGCCGAGCGCACCAGTGCAGCGGTCATCGCCAAGGCCATCACCGATGCTGGTTTTCCGGCCACCGCCAAGGCGGACGCAAACGGTGGCTGAGGTGAAGTTGCAAAGCACGCTGGCATGCCCGGCATGCGGGCACCGAGCGACCGAGATCATGCCCACCACGGCGTGTCAGTTCTTCTACGAGTGCACGGCCTGCCATACCCTGCTGCGCCCCAAGGAAGGCGATTGCTGTGTGTTCTGTTCCTACGGCACGGTGCCGTGCCCGCCCATCCAGCAACACAGCCCCTGCTGCGGCAGTACAACTTGACCCACGCTACGCGGCCAAGGCCAATTCCATCTCGTACGGCTCCGGAAGAGCATCCACGTCGATCAGGTAATCACCGAAGCGCTTCACGTGGCTGGTCACGTAGGGGCTGAGTGCAGCCACGTCCTCCGGGGTGATCTTCCAACCTGCTCGCATCAGCGTCTTGATGATGCGGGTCTGTTCGACCACGTTATGAAAGATGACGGCGTTGGCGACGAGGTCGTTGTACTTGACCGCTTTCTCCTGTTCGAGCGGATCGTTGTCGGCGATCACGCCCTCTCCGCCGAAGAAGAAATACTTGGAGAACCCGTTATAGGCTTCAACCTTGTTGGTGGAGGCTGTGATCTGCTCGCGTAACTCCCGGTCGGAAATATATTGCAACAGGAATAACGTGCGCACTGCGGCACCCAGCGCCCGGAAGGCTTGGTACAGGCGATTTTTGCGGCTGTAGTTGCCCAGTTTGCGCAGCAGCGTCGAGGCGGCGATCTTGCCGGACTTGATCGACAACACCACCTGCATCAGATCCTTCCAGTGGGTCTCAATCAGGTCCCAGTCCATGTCCTCCCGGAACAGCGCATCGATGGGCTCGTAGCGGCTGTCCTCGTCCGGACGGAAGAACCGGTAGTCGCGCCAATTGCGGATACGCGGCATCAGCTGGATGCCGAACAGGTGCGATAGCCCGAAGACTGGCAGCGACTGACCTTGGGTATCGGCGTGAACGGTGTCGGGTTGGATGTCGGAAGTGTTCTTCAGCAGTCCGTCGATGATGTACACCGCTTCCCAAACGCCGCATGGGATGAAATGGCTGAAGAGCGCCACGTAGGTGTCGGACACGTGGTGATAGGCAATGCCGCCGTATCCGCCATAACGGATGTGATACGACGCCAGCAGGTTCTGGTCGTACAAGTCGTACTTGGTGCCGTCGGCGGCGGCACGCTTGCCATCGCCCCAGAATTTGGGGAGCTGCAGGTTAGCGTAACTGTTGATGATGTCGCGACAGGCCGCTGCCAGCTTGTTCGCATCCACGTGACGGCGATTGACGAATGAAAGCATATGCGCGGAAGCGGCGCCACGCAGATGCCGTGCGGCCTGGGCCGGGCCCAGGTTGCAGCCGTAGGTGAATGCCGTCAGCACGTAGCGTTCGGTGGGCTGGTCGATCTTGGTGTCGGATCCGGACAGCGGTCCGAAATGCCGTGGCCAGCGGGTCCAGTGGGCCACGTCGCACAGGATCTCGATGACGCTGCGCTCGCGCAAACGAGCAAGAATCGCCGTTTCCAAGGCACGGGCACCACTGCTCATGTTCTTGGCCTTGTGGCGCTTGAGCACCGGCAACCCGTCGTCGCCGATGATCACCTGGCCGTTCTCCAGGTAACCCTGATCGGTCAGGTCAGCGACTTGCATCAGCCTTGACTGCAAGGCATTGACGAATCCTACCGCAGAGGCCGGCAAGCCCACCTGGCGACAGTAGTCGTCCAGCAGCGGTTCGCATTGCTCCCAGGGCAGCAGCTGCTCGCGGTAATCGGCGTAGGTTTCCGAACCATGCACGGCCACGTCACCGGATTTCAGTTCGTTGGCCAGCGAGGAGAACACGCACACCTCGAACAGACGGCGGCGAATGCGTTCCTCGCCCTGCTCGGTGCGATGGGTGATCGTCTTCCGCCAAAGCTGGGTCGTGAACGCCAGATCGACCGGTTCGTCGAGCCAGTCGCCGCGGGCGCGCTCCTGCGACAGGATCAGTTCGATCGCGTTGATCAATGAACGGTCTTCGGTGGTGGATTCCAGGTCCAGCATACGCACCATGCGCAGGATGGTGGCGCGGTGACTTTTGTAGAACGGCCAGAGCAGCGGCAGATGGTTGTCGCCGCTGTGTGCGGCGATCGCATCGCAGTCGGCCTGCAGGGTCTGGATGCCTCCGCGCGTACTGACCAGGCGGCGAATCTCCCGTCCTGCATCGGTGTCGCCAGGGTGACGATCAAGCACCTGAATCACATCCGACATCGTGGCCACGATGGCCTCGGTCTTCTCACGATAGCGCGCACGCAGCCGCTCCAGTTCCTCCTTGCCGCGGTTGTGGAGATTTCCCATGCGTTTGATGAACATCTCGGCCAGGTCGTCACGGGTTTGCACCCGAGCGCGATGGATCAGGCACAGCAGGAGTGCGTGTCGCTTGGCCGGGCCGAAGTCGCGCAACTCGGCGGCGTCCAGCACCCGGGCTTCGGCGGCGAAATGCTTGCGCTTGAGTTCCGGTATGTCCGCCAGATGCAGTTCGCTGCCGACCAGTTCGTCCAACGCCGCGATATGGTCGATCAGTTCCTGGAAGTGCTGCAGCGAGGAGCGCTTGGGCAGCCGCTTGATGGCCTGCAGCGGGCTCTTGATGCGAGCGTCGGTGACGACCAGCAGATCGTCCAGACGCTGCTTCTCGTCCGCCGTCAGCCGCGCATCGATGAGAGCGAAGTAACGACCATTGACCATGGTGCGAATCCGGCGCCCCAGGCGATCCAGTGCGGAAAACGCAGGCAGCTCGATGCGGTCGCGGACAAGTTGTTCGATCGCCACGTTGATCAGGTCGGCCGGATTGTCCATGACGGCGGCGGCTTCGTGGATGGCGCGGGCCGCCACGTCGAGGCCGCTGTCGGCATAGGCTCGAACCTGAAGATAATCCCGGATGCGCTGGAAATAGCGGTAGCGCTTGTTCGGCGCGATGTCGGCGGGCTTGATCTGGATCCGGTACCGCAGCGCGTTGCGGAGGTGCCGGACGACCGCAGAGGGAACTTCATCGATTGCGGGGAAGTAGCCCAATCGCTGGAAGGATTTTAGCAGCAGCGCCAAGGTCAATCGATGGCCTGGTTGGCGAGCGTTGTCGGTGATGAAGGCCAATTCGGCGTCGGTCGGCGTGTAGGCGGCGACCAGTTCCCGGACGACGGGGTTGCGCTTGAATTGCGGGTATGCGGTCCGTTCGATCGACGCCATTGAAGCCTCAGTTCGGTCAGGGAGTGAGTAATGCCGGTGGTGGCAGGCTCGCCTCGATGCGCTGGCGCGCGAACGGATCGCCGCCGTCGAGATAGCGCATCGCCGAGTGCACGTCGCGCCAGCCGACGTACTCCATCAGCGCCTTTACGTCCCAGCCGTTCGCGTTGGCCCAGCCGGCGAAACCGCGGCGCAGGGAATGGCTGCTGTAGCCCTCGACGTTGGCCAATCCGGCGTGCAGGAACACCTGCCGGAGCAACCGGATCAAGCTGTTGGGATGAAAGGGGGCGTCGGCGATCTGGCCCCAACGACCGACGCTCCGAAACAGCGGGCCGGAAGTCAGCTGTGCGGCATCGAGCCAGTCCCGTGTCGCGGCTACCGGGCACAGGCGCGACAGGGCCGGTACTTTGTAGGTCTTGCCTTGGGCTTGACGGTCGCCTTTGCTGTGCGGCAGGAAGCAGACCATGCCTTCCCCGGGAACCAGGCGCAGGTGTTCAATCCGCAGCCGGATCAGTTCGTCACCGCGAAATCCCCGCCAGAAGCCGAGCAGGATCAGCGCCTGATCGCGTCGATGACGCAGATCCGCAGCCTGTGCGTTCCGCGCCTGAGCGGCGATGATCGCCCCGTCCAGCCAGTCCACGACCTGCGCCAGCTGGGTCAGCTGCAACGGTGTGGCCTGCTTCTCCTCCTGCGGGTGAAGGGTTTGGATGCCCTTGAGCACCTGGCGCACGAGCGGCGCCCGGGTCGGATCCGCAAACCCGTGTTCGGCATGCCAGTGCGCCAGGGCAGCCAGGCGCAATTTCAGGGTATTCACGGCCAGCCGTCCGGCGTGTTCGGCCAGGTAACGGGCCACGCTGTCGGCCGTGGCCGGCAGGTGCCCACCCCAGGCGACCTCGAAGTGCCGCAACGCCGAGGCATAGCTGCGCCGCGTGTTGTCGCGGGTGGCGGCTTGCAGGTAACGGTCGATATCACTCATGCCGTGCCTTCTTCTGACTATTCCGCCGTGTCGGCCCACGCGTCGGTAATGGGATATCGCCGCTCCCGACCAAAGGCGCGGCGCGAGACCTTCGGTCCTGGCGCCGCCTGATGCCGCTTCCATTCGCCGATGCGCACCAGACGAAGCACGTGGTCGACCGTTTCGGGGGTGAATCCTGCCGCGACAATCTCCTCTCGCGACTGCTCCTGATCGATGGAACGGAACAAGATGGCGTCGAGCACGTCGTACGGCGGCAAGGTGTCCTGGTCGGTCTGGTCCGCGCGCAGCTCCGCCGAAGGTGGACGATCGATCACACCCCATGGGACCACTGGAGCGCCCGCCACGGCGTTGCGCCAGCGGGCGAGCGCGGAGACTTCTGTCTTGTACAGATCCTTGATTGGCGCATAGCCACCGCACATGTCGCCGTAGATCGTGGTGTAACCGACCGCGTATTCGCTCTTGTTGCCGGTGGTCAGCAGCAGGCCGCCGAACTTGTTGGCCAAGGCCATCAATAGCGCACCGCGGGTGCGTGATTGCAGATTCTCCTCGGTCGCATCCGCTGGCGCCTGCGCAAACAGCGGCGCCAAGGCATCCAGGTACCCTTGGAAAGGCTCCTCGATCGGCAGCGTCATCAGGCGTACGCCCATGGCGCGGCACTGCTCGTCGGCCAGGTCATTCGACACCGCGGCGGTGTAGCGCGACGGCAGACGCACGGCTGTGACGCGGTCTGCGCCGAGCGCATCCACCGCTATCGCGAGCACGACCGCCGAGTCCAGGCCACCCGATAGGCCGACCCAAACGCGGTCAAAGCCATTCTTGCGGCAGTAATCGCGTGTGCCCAGGACCACGGCCCGCCAAGCGAGGCCATCGCGGCTTTCGTCGCCTTCGATCGGCCACGACACCGGTAGCAGAGTGCGATTTTCGACGTCGTAGTCCGCGATCAGCCAATGCGGCTCGAACGCGATGGCCGCTGGATGCACGTGGCCGTCTGCGTTGGCCAGCAGCGAGGCGCCATCGAAGACGATGCCGTCCTGCCCCCCAACCACATTCACGTACGCGATCGCCACGCCCGTGTCCCGCGTGCGCTCGGCCAGCAAGGCATCGCGTTCCGCGTGCTTGTCGCGCTCGAAGGGCGATGCATTGGGCACCAGCACCAACTGCGCACCGGCGGCCGCGGTTTCAATGAGAGGTTCCAGGCCCCACAGGTCCTGGCAAATCAGCAGCCCGATGGGAACGTCCTTTACCTCGAACACGCAGGCGCTACCGTCGGGATCGACGGCGAAGTAACGCCGCTCGTCGAACACCGCGTAATTGGGCAGGTCGCGCTTGCGGTAGGTGGTCGCGATAGCGCCATCGCGCAAGACGCTGACCGCGTTATAGACCACGGCGCCGGCCGCTTCCGGCCAGCCGACTACCGCCACGATGCCGCGGGCCGCCGCCGCGACGTGCCTGACGGCCGCCTCGCACTCGGCGAGGAAGCTGGGACGCAGTAGCAGGTCCTCGGGCGGATAACCACTCAGCGTGAGCTCCGGAAACACCACCAGATCGGCGCCATGGATATCGCGGGCCTCGGCGATATAGGCCGTGATCCGGTCGGCATTCCCGATCAGATCGCCGACGGGAAAATCGAACTGCGCCAGCGCGAGTCGAAGTGGCGTGGTCATCGGCGTCAGGGGGAGGAATGGTCGGGGAATCGCCGCAGCGTTTCCAGGATCGTGCATTGCCCGCGCTGGCCGACACGGCAACTGCCGATGGTGCGCTCCAGTTCGCTGGCCATCCGCTGCAAATCCCGAATCCTGGTCTGGATATCGTCCAGGTGTTCGCGCGCCAGCCGGTCGACCTCGGCGCAGGACAGCGCCGGATCCTCGGCCAGCTGCAGCAGGCTGCGGATCTCCTCCAGGCTGAAACCCAAGTCGCGGCCACGCGTGACGAAGCGCAGGCGCTCCACGTCGGCCGGCGTGTACTGGCGGTAGCCGCTGCGCGTCCGTCCGGGCCGGGGCAGCAGGCCGACGCGTTCGTAATAGCGGATCGTTTCGAGGTGGCAGCCGCTGGCGGCGGCAGCGTCACTGATTGTCATTCGCATTACTTGACTCTGTAGTAGGTACAGACTCTAAACTGGAGGCCTCCGAAATTCCACGCCCTGGCCGCTTGGCCGCCATGGGCTCCCATCTGGTCGCATGCAATGCCCTTTTTTTCGATGAAAGTCCTGCGTCACTGCGCGCTCGCCCTCCTGATCATCGCGCTCAGTGCCGGCGTCGCCGGGGCGGCGGACCCGCAGGCGGAAGCCCGGCAGGCCTGGCAGCTGCTCGATTACATCGCCGTGGATTACGCCGGGGCCGTGCGCGGCGGCCAAGTGGTCGAACCGGGTGAGTACAGCGAGATGCAGGAGTTCGCGGCCACGGTGCGCACGAAAGTGGCCGGCCTCCCGGCGACGCCGCAGCAAGCTGCGCTGGTGAGTTCGGCCGAGCGGCTGCAGGCGGCGGTCGCCGCCCGCGCCGAACCGGAAGTCATCGCGAAAACTGCGCATGCACTGGCCGCCGAATTGCTGACGGTTTACCGCATCGAGGCGGCACCGACGACCCCGCCGGACGTGGCCAGCGCGGCCCCGCTTTACGCCCAGCAGTGCGCCGGATGTCACGGGGCCCAGGGCCGCGGAGATGGCCCCATAGCCGCTAGCCTCACGCCGCGGCCGATCGCATTCACCGACGCGGAGCGTGCAGCACAGCGCAGTCCCCTGGCGCTGTATCAGGTGATCTCGCAGGGTTTGAACGGCACGGCCATGACCAGCTTTGCCCATCTGTCCGAAGCCGACCGCTGGGCACTGGCCTTCTACGTTGGGGGATTTGCCTACGACGACGCGGCGCGCAGCCGCGGCGAAATCCTGTGGCGAGAGGATCCGAAGCTGCATCAGGCGCTCCCGACATTGGCCGCCCTGTCCGGTTCGAGCGAGGCCGAGTTGGGCCAGACGTTGGCGGTGGCACAGGCGCAGGCGATCACCGCGTATTTGCGTGCTCACCCGGCTGAAGCGGTGCCGCATGCCGCTGTCGGGGCTAGCCCGTTCGCACTCGCGCGGCAACGCCTGGCGGACAGCTTGCAAGCCTATGCGGCCGGCGATGCAGTGCACGCCAAGACACTGGCTTTGTCGTCTTACCTGGACGGTGTGGAGCCGGTGGAGCCGACCTTGGCCAGCCGCGATCGTGCTCTGATGCGCCAGATCGAAGCGGGTATGGCCCGATTCCGCGACGCGTTGGGGCGCCGTGCGCCGGCCGCCGAGGTGACCGCCACGGCGGCGGAGATCACCGGCTTGTTCGATCGCGCTGAAGCGGTACTGCAAACGTCCCACACCGATACAACCACAGCCTTCCTGGGTAGCTTTACCATCCTGCTGCGTGAGGGACTGGAAGCGCTGCTGATCGTCGTGGGCATGATTGCGTTCCTGCGCAAGGCCGAGCGGCGCGAAGTGCTGCCCTACGTCCATGCCGGTTGGGTCGGTGCATTGCTGGCGGGCGTGCTGACCTGGGCCGTTGCCACGCATCTGGTGGACATTAGCGGCGCCAATCGCGAAGTCACCGAAGGCGTGTCCGCGCTGTTTGCCGCGGTGGTCCTATTGAGTGTGGGTATCTGGATGCACCAGAAGAGCCTGGCCGGGCGCTGGCAGCAGTACCTGCACGCCAAGATGTCGGCCGCGCTGACCCGGCGGTCGGCCCTGTTCCTGTTTTCGCTCGCCTTCATCGCCGTCTACCGCGAAGTGTTCGAGACGATCCTGTTCTTCATCGCCATGTGGAGTGAACAGGCCTCCGGCGCGATCTTGGGCGGCCTGCTGGCCGGTGCCCTGGTCCTGGCCGGGGTGGCCTATTGGATGTTGCGCATGAGCAAGCGGCTGCCGATCGGCCAGTTCTTCTCTGCCAGTTCGATCCTGATCGCGGTGCTGGCCGTGGTCCTGGTCGGCAAAGGCGTCGCGGCCCTGCAGGAGGCGGGCTGGATCGCGCAGGCCCTGGTGGCGGCCCCGCGCATCGAATGGCTGGGCGTCTATCCCTCCTGGCAATCGCTGTTGGCCCAGTTGGCCGTGGCCGTCGTTGCTGTGATCGGCTTCCTCTTCAACATGCGCTCGCCCGCCTCGGTGCGGACGACCAAGGACTAAGCCCCCATGAGCCAAGCAGACTCCAAAACCTGTGGTTGTTCGGCCGCAGCGGCGGCCCCCGAGGCGCACCTTCGCACGCCCGCCTCGACGGTTTACCGCATCGAGAACATGGACTGTCCGACTGAGGAGGCCTTGATTCGCAACAAGCTGTCAGGCGTACCGGGCGTAGAGCGCTTGGACTTCAATCTGGTGCAGCGATTGCTGACGGTGCACCACGCCTTGCCGTCGCTGACGCCCGTGGAACAGGCCTTGGCCGCGATCGGCATGCGTGCGGTGCTTGTTCAAGGGGCGCCGACTGACCAGTCAACGACGCTGGCCATCGCCAAGATGGATTGCCCGACCGAGGAAGCCTTGATCCGGGCCAAGCTTGGGACGGTGCCGGGGGTGTCGAATCTCGATTTCAATCTGGTGCAACGCACCTTGCAGGTCCGCCATACGCCCGATGCCTTGCCCCAGGTGCTGGCGGCGCTGAGGACGCTCGATTTTGAAGCACACGTCATGGAGGGCGCCGGTGCCGTGGCGCCGGCGGCGCCGACCCCAACGAAATGGTGGCCGTTGGCGATTTCCGCGGTGGCTGCCATCGCCGCCGAAGCGATCTATTGGCTCAACAACGGCAATCACTGGTCCGTTATGGCGTTGGCCCTGGTGGCGATCCTGACGGGTGGCCTGCCGACCTACAAGAAGGGCTGGATCGCGCTGCGCAACCGCAACCTCAACATGAATGCGTTGATGTCGATTGCGGTCACCGGCGCCATGCTCATCGGGCACTGGCCCGAAGCGGCGATGGTGATGGTGTTGTTTGCGCTGGCCGAAGTGATCGAGGCCAAGTCCCTGGACCGTGCCCGCAACGCCATTCGCGGGCTGCTGGACCTCGCGCCGGAACGGGCCACGGTGCAGCAAACCGATGGCACGTGGCAGGAGATGGATGCCAAGCACGTCATGATCGGCAGCCGGGTGCGCGTCAAACCGGGCGAACGGCTTGCGCTCGATGGCGAAGTGCTGGAGGGACGTTCCACCGTCAACCAGGCACCGATCACCGGTGAGAGCCTGCCAGTGGAAAAGGCCCCGGGCGATCCGGTCTTTGCCGGCACCATCAACGAATCCGGTTCGTTCGAGTTCCGCGTGACCGCCACCGCGAGCAACTCCACACTGGCTCGCATTATTCATGCGGTGGAGGCCGCACAAGGCAGTCGCGCACTCACGCAACGCTTTGTCGATCAGTTCGCCCGCTGGTACACCCCGGCCGTATTCGCGGTTGCGCTTGCCGTGGCCATCGTGCCGCCGCTGGTGGTCGGCGGGCCGTGGCTCGATTGGGTCTACAAGGCCCTGGTGCTCCTGGTGATCGCCTGTCCCTGTGCACTGGTCATCTCGACCCCGGTGAGCATCGTCAGCGGTCTCGCCGCCGCCGCTCGCCACGGCATCCTCATCAAGGGCGGGGTCTACCTCGAAGGCGGGCGCAAGCTGCAATGGCTCGCCCTCGACAAGACCGGCACGCTCACCCACGGCAAGCCGGTGCAGACGGATTTCCTGACCTGGAACGAAGCGGCGCCGACCGCCGCGCGGGAATGGGCGGCCAGTCTGGCTGCGCGCTCCGACCATCCGGTATCGAAGGCGGTCGCGCTGGCCGCGCAGGCCGACGGCGTAATGCTGCAAGCGGTCAGCGACTTCGCCGCGCTGCCGGGTCGCGGCGTGCGAGGTCAAATCGATGGCGTGGCCTACCACTTGGGCAATCGCCGATTGATGGAAGAACTGGGCGTCAGCTCGCCGGAGCTGGAGCGCCGCCTCTCGATGCTGGAGGCCGAGGGCAAGACCGTGGTGATGCTGATCGGAGACAGTCGCGTGCATGCGCTGTTCGCCGTGGCCGACACCGTCAAGGACAGCAGTCGCCAAGCGATCGCCGAGCTGCATGCCCTGGGCGTCAAGACCCTGATGCTGACCGGCGACAATCCGCACACCGCCCAAGCCATTGCCGCGCAAGTCGGTATCGATCGTGCCCAAGGCAATCTGCTGCCGGAAGACAAGCAACGCGAGGTCGAGCAATTGGCCCGGGCCGGGACGGTGGGCATGGTGGGCGACGGCATCAACGATGCGCCGGCGCTCGCACAGGCGGACATCGGGTTCGCGATGGGCGCTGCCGGTACCGATACCGCCATCGAGACGGCCGACGTGGCCCTGATGGACGATGACCTGCGCAAGATCCCCACCTTCGTGCGCCTCTCTCGCGCCACGGCAAGTGTGTTGATGCAAAACATCGTGCTGGCGTTGGGCATCAAGGCGATCTTCTTGGTGCTCACCTTTACCGGGCAGGCCACCATGTGGATGGCGGTGTTTGCCGACATGGGCGCCAGCTTGCTGGTGGTGTTCAACGGGTTGCGGTTGCTGCGCCGATGACCGAGACGCCTTTTGTTGGGTTGGAAGCAAGGAGGAAGTCCAGATGCGCCTTACCACGCTGATTCGCTACGGCGTCTATGCGGCGCTGCTATCGGGTGACAAGGCGAAGGCGTACGCCCTGTTCGAGCAAGCGCACGTGCTCGGCCAGCCGCACATGTGGGCCCACCTCCGCAGCCACATCGCCTTCCTGCGCTGGGCAGTCCGGTATCGGGATGGTGGGGAGATCGTCGGGCAACTGCTACGCATCGTTGCAGTGGGGTTGTTCACCTGGCTGTGGATGCCGCGCGGCAACACCGGCGGCACCACGATAGGTGCCTTTCAAAGCGCTCCCATTCCACCCGAACTGCGCCGTTGGGCCGCATGAAATTTCATAACGTCACTGACGCCCGGTATCGTTGACCGTTATGTCGTCCCGACCTAACCGCACCACGATGCTTGCCCGCCTGCGCGCTTCCACGCGCTTGGCGGTGCTGGTGCTGCTGATCTTTGCCCTGAAAGTCGGTGCGGCCGCCGCATGCGCGAAGAACGACTTCGCCGATTCAAACTTCGGTACCGGCGACACGCATGGGGTCGTTGTGCAAGCGACGGACACAAACGCGGGCGATCTTGCCAAGACTTCGTTCCCCCCTGCCGGCACGTGCAGCCATTGTGGCTGCCACCATGCGACGGCGCTGCCGACGAACCCGGTGCTCGTAGTAGTCCCGATCCCGCCGGATCGCGCTGCCGGCTATCGGTCCGGCCTACCACCCAGCACCTATCTGCGTCTGGAATTGAGGCCACCGATCGCCTGAGTGACCGCGTTTCGCCTTCGGTAATCCGGCCGTTGGCATGTCGTCGACTCAGAGGATTCTCCATGCACTTTGTTCGTTTACCGCGACGGCGTTTTGCCGTGCGGTTGGCCTGCGCCATGGCGTTGGCCCTGGCACTATCGATGCCGGCCGCTGCGGCCGATTCCTCCGCGCCAGCGGCACCGCCCGCCATTCGCGAGGCGTTGCAGTCGGCCTGGCAGCACCACCCTGCCTATCGGGCGACCGAAGCACAGCTAACCGCCGCCCGGGCTCGCCTCGACGCGGCCCGGCAACCGCTCCACAACCCGGAACTGGAATTGGCGTCCGAGGACGAAGGCTCGGAGCGGACCTCTACTGCCGGGCTGAATCTCACCCTGGATCTCAGCGGCAAGCGCCGCGTGCGCCGCGATGCCGCCGCCGCCCGCGTCGATCTAGCCACGGCCGAAGCTCGGCTGCGTCGCCGCGATTTCGCCAAACAGTGGTTCGGCAGTTGGGCGGCGCTGCAGACTGCCACCGCACGCGTGCGCACCGGCGAAAAGCGGCTGGTGTTGATGAGCCGCTTCGCCCAGTTGGCGCAAAAACAGTTCGCCGCGGACGACATCTCCGGCCTGGAGCGGGACCTGGCGCTGCTGGCTCAGGACGAGGCGCAGGCCGAACAAGCACAACTGATTGCCGAGCAGGCCGAGGCCGAAGCACGATTTCGTGCCGTGGGCGGTTCACCCGAACTGCTTGCGAACCTCGTGCTTCCCTCCGCAACCTTGTCGCCGCCGATCAGGACGAACCTCGGCATCGACCAACTGGCGGACTGGCAGGTCGCCCAAGCCACCGCGTTGGCGGCCGAACGCGAAGTCACCGTGGCACGACGCGATCGCATCGCCGATCCCAAGCTGGGCGCCTATGGCGGCCGCAAGCAATACGATTTCGGCGGCCCCAGCGAGAACGTGTACGGAGTCACCCTGACCGTCCCGTTGTTCGTGCGCAACTCCTACCGCGCCGAAGTCGTTGCCGCGCAGGCTGAGGCGGACGCGGCGACCGCCGATGCCGAACGCGTCCGCCTCGAGTTGGAAGCCGACCGACGCCGCGCGATCGACAGTTATGCCGCGGCGCAATCGAGCTGGACCCGCTGGCAGGCCAGCCGCGGCACCGACGTCGAGCGCCGCACCACGTTGCTGGAACGGCTGTGGCGCGAAGGCGAGCTGTCCACCGCCGACTACCTGCAACAGCTCAAGCAGACCGTGGATACGCAGCTCGCCGGCGCCGAACTCGAAGCGCGTCTGTGGCGTTCCTACGCCGATTACCTTGCCGCCACCGGCCAGCTCGAACGCTGGGCCGGCCTGGAGGGCACCCCATGAGAGAGAATTCGATGGTTCCGTTCCGACTGATGTCCCTGCTTACCGTGTCACTGTTGCTGGTGTTGACCGGCTGCAGCAAATCGCCTGAAGGCAAGCCCGCCCGCGCGCCCGCCGCCGAATCGGCCGAGACCGAACATGCCGACGCCGACAGCGCTGGCGAGGCTGGTGAGGAAGCCGAAGTCGGGGCTCCGCTGAAGATGGACGCCGCGGCCCTCAAGGCTGCGGGCATCGAGTTGCAAGCCATCCAGACGACCGCACTCAGCGAAGAACTGCGGGCGCCCGGTGAAGTGGTCGACGATGCCTATGGCACCACGCTGATCACGCCCCGGATCGAGGCCCTGGTCGTGCGCCGCCATGCCAAGCTCGGCGATGAGGTCCGCGCCGGTGCACCGCTGGTAACGCTGGCGAGCGTCGAGGTGTCCGACGCCCAAGCCGAGTTGCGCATCGCCGAACAGGAATGGCGCCGGGTTTCGGCGCTCGGTCGCGAAGCCGTGGCAGGTCGTCGCATCAGCGAGGCCAAGGTGGCAGTCGATCGGGCCCGGGCCAAGGCACAGGCCTATGGCCTGCCCGGCACCGCCTCGGGCGGCGTCAACGGCCAGTTCACGTTGACCGCGCCGCACGCGGGCCGCATCACCGAAGACGAGTTCGTCGTCGGCGAGCGCATCGAACCGGGTAAAGCGTTGTTCCGTCTAGTCGACGAGTCACGGGTCTGGGTCGACGCCAAACTGCCCTCCGGCACGGTGTCGCGCGTGGTGCCGGGATCGGAGGCCACCATCGTGTTCGCAGGTGAGCGCCTGACCGGTACCGTGCAGCGCTCTGCGCACCGAACCTCAGATGCCACCCGTAGTGCAGTAGTGCGCATCGAGGTGTCGAACCAGGGGGATCGTCTGCACGGCGGGGATTTCGTTGACGTGTTCTTCGAGTCGATTTCCGGCCGCGCCAGCGCCACCTCGCTGTCGGTGCCCAATGAAGCTCTGGTGCAGTTCCAGGGCGACACCGTGGTCTTCCGCCGCAACCGTGAAAGCGCGCTCGAACCGGTGGCGGTGCGCGCCGGCGAAGTGATCGGTGATCGCACGGTCATTCGCGAGGGGTTGAAGTCCGGTGATGTGGTAGCGGTAAAAGGCGCATTCGCAATCAAGTCGCAGATGCTCAAGTCGCAGTTGGGAGAAGAGTGATGACGACTGATGCCTGTCCCGCCCACGCGGGAGGTGCGCCATGCTGAATCGCCTGGTCGAACTCTCCCTGCGTTACAAGTTCCTGGTGCTGATCGTATTCGCGGTGGTGGCCTTCCTTGGCCTCAGCGCGGTGCGCAGCGTCCCCATCGATGCGTTCCCCGATGTCACCCCGGTGCAGGTCAACGTCTACACCGAATCGCCCGGGCTGGCGGCGGAAGACGTCGAGCAACTGCTGACAACGCCGGTCGAATCCGCGCTCGCCGGCTTGCCGAAGGTGCAGGAAATCCGCTCGGTCAGTCTGTTCGGTTTGTCCTATGTCTCAGTGTACTTCAAGGACGACATGGACATTTACTTCGCCCGCCAGTTGGTCAATGAGCGGTTGCAGGAGATCGGCGACCGGCTACCCGAAGGCTATGGCAAGCCGGGCATGGGCCCGAACACGTCGGGGCTAGGTCAGGTGTACTGGTACACCGTCGAGCGCGCCCCCGGTGTCAGCAAGGACCAGATCAGCGACATGGACCTGCGCACCTGGCAGGAGTGGACGGTCCGCCTGATCCTGCGCACGGCGCCCGGTGTCGATGACGTCACCTCCTGGGGCGGCGGCGAACGACAGTACCAAGTGCAGATCGACCCGCAGCGGCTGTATGCCCGCGGTCTCGGCTTCGCCGACGTGATCAACGCGGTGCCGGCCAACAACGGCCAGGTCGGCGGCAACGTCATGGACGTGGGCCGCGAGCAATTCCTGGTGCGCGGTTTGGGCTTGCTCAAGTCGACGGCCGATATCGGTGCGATCGTGCTCAAGTCCGAGGACGGCGTGCCTGTGTACCTGCGTGACGTGGCCACGGTGGAGGAAGCTCCGGCGCCACGGTTCGGCGCAGTCACCCGCGACGGTCAGGAAGTGGTAATGGGCCAGGCGCTGGCCCGCATCGGCGAGAACGCGAAGAACGTGGTCGAGGCGGTGAAGGCGAAGATCGACACCGCCCGCGCTGCCTTGCCCAAGGGCATGGTGCTCAAGCCGATGTATGAACGCACGGATCTGGTCAACAAGGCCGTTGGAACTGCCGTGCGGGCGCTGATCGAAGGCTCGCTACTGGTCGCGGTGATCCTGTTCCTGTTCCTGGGCGAGGTGCGCTCGGCGTTGGTGGTGATCGTGACCTTACCGCTGGCGATGCTGATCGCCTTCATCGGTATGGGACAGATGGGGCTGTCGGCCAACCTGATGTCGCTGGCGGGTCTGGCGATAGGCATCGGCATGATGGTCGACGGCGCCGTGGTGCTGGTGGAGAACGCCTTCCGGATCATGGCCGAGCGATTAGAGCACGGCGAAAAGGTCGACAAGACTGCCGCGGTGCTGGCGGCAGCGCGGGAGGTGGCCAACCCGATCGCCTTCGCGATCATCATCATCATCGTCGTGTTCCTGCCGCTGTTCGCGCTGGAAGGTCTGGAAGGCAAGATGTTCAAGCCGATGGCGTTCAACATCGCCTTCGCGATGGCCGGCTCGTTGATCCTCAGCCTGACCCTGATCCCGGTACTGGCGTCGATGATCCTCAAGCCAAAACCGGAGCGTGACACCTGGCTGGTCGCACGGATCAAGCGCGTCTACCGGCCGCTGCTGGACAAGGCACTAGCGAAGAAAAAGGTAGTGGTGATCAGCGCGGTGGTGGCGCTGGTGGCGAGCCTGGCGTTGTTCCCGTTCCTCGGCAAGGAGTTCATGCCGCAGTTGCAGGAAGGCTCGATCATGTGGCGCGTGACCGGCATCCCGTCGACCTCGCTCGACGAGTCGATCCAGACCAGCAACACCATCGCCGCGGCGTTCAAGAAGTTCCCGGAGGTCGAGACGACCTTGGCGATGATTGGCCGTGCCGAGAAGGGCGAAACCGCCGACGTCAACTACATGGAGATCTACACCGCCCTTAAACCGGAAGACGAGTGGACGTCGGGACGCAACATCAAGCAACTCGAAGCCGCGATGCAGGAGACGCTGGAGGAGGCGGTGCCCAATGTCGTGCCGAGCTACACCCAGCCGATCCAGATGCGCGTGGAAGAGTTGATCTCCGGCGTGCGTGCCACGCTGGCCCTGAAGCTTTATGGCGAGGACCTAACCCAGCTCGACCAGCTGAGCGGCCGCATCAAGCAGGTACTGCAGGGGGTGCCGGGGGTGGCCGATCTGTCGCTGGAAGCCAACATCGGCAAGCCGCAAATCCGGATCGCAGTCAACCGCGACGAGTTGGCGCTGTACGGGATGAACGCCGAGGAAGTGCTGACCATCGTGCGCAATGGTCTGGGTGGCGAACCGGTCAGTGTGCTGCTGGACGGCGTCAAGCGCTTCGACATCGCCGTGCGACTGGACGAGTCCGCACGTATGTCGGTGGAGGCGGTACGACAGATTCCGCTGCGCACTGCGTCCGGCGCAATCGTGCCGTTGGCACGGGTGGCTGAGGTCAGCGTGGCCGAAGGCTACTCGTTCGTCCGCCGCGAGCAGCTGCAGCGCTACGCGGTGATCCAGATGGATGTGCGCGGCCGCGATATCGACGGCTTCGTAAAGGACGCGCAGGCGGCGATCAAGCAACAGGTGCAGCTGCCCGCCGGCTACTGGATCGAGTGGGGCGGCGCGTTCGAGAACCAACAACGCGCTTTGGCGAAGCTGGCGTTGATCGTGCCGGTCACGATCTTCTTCATCTTCGTGCTGCTCTATACCGCGTTCAACTCGGTCAAGTACGCCACGTTGATCATTGCCAACGTACCGTTCGCCACCATCGGCGGCCTGATCGCATTGGCGATCACCGGCCAGTACCTGTCGGTGCCCTCCGCCATCGGCTTCATCGCGGTGTTCGGCGTGGCCATGCTCAACGGCATCGTGCTGGTGAGCTTCCTCAACGAATTGCGCGAGAAAGGCCTGTCGGTGCGCGACGCCGTTGTGCAAGGCACGGCCCTGCGATTGCGGCCGGTGTTGATGACCGCGAGCGTCGCGATCCTCGGCTTGGTGCCGATGTTGCTCTCCAGCGGTGTGGGTGCCGAGACCCAACGGCCGTTGGCCACCGTGGTGGTCGGCGGACTGATCAGCTCGACCCTGTTGACGCTGGTGCTGCTGCCCGTGCTGTATGAATGGCTCGAGAACCGCTCCGAACGGCAGGCCGGCGAGCGCAACTCCAAGGAGAACGCATAATGAAGCAGATCAAGGCCTTCGTGCATCGCAACCGGGTCGCCGACCTGGTCCATGAACTGGAGGCCGCCGGGTTCCGGCGGCTCTCCCTGTTCGACGTCAAAGGCCTGCTACGCGCCCTGAGTGCGCGCGAGCAGCAGTACTCGGTCGAGTTCGGCGATCAGGTGATCAGCGAAATGCAGATGGAACTATTCTGCGAGGGCGACGAGGTCGCGCGCGTGGTCGAGATCTTCCGCCGCGTCGGTCGCACGGGCCACGCCGAGGCCGGCGCAGTCTATGTCAGCCCGATCGAACAGGCGTTCATCATCGACGGCGAGACGTGAGCGATAGCGACACGCCTTATTGACATCGTCTATAGGAGCCTTAAGAGATGACCCGACCGCCTAGCACTGTCCGCGAACTCATCGTCCCCGTGGCTCTGGCTGTAGTGACCGTGCTGCCAGCACTGTTCCTGCGCCTCAGCGGCAACAGTGCTGGAACCATCGGCGACGCCATCATGTTCGGCCTAGCGATCCTGGCGGCGGGATTCCTGCTGTCGTGGGGGGCGGAAGCGGCCGAGAAGTACATCGCCACTGGTTTCGTACTCGCGGTCGTCGCGTTGATCACCGTGCTGCCGGAGTACGCGGTAGATTTCTACTACGCCTACCGCGCAGGACAGGATCCGGCCTCCGGCTACGTCGCTTTTGCAGCCGCCAATATGACCGGCGCCAACCGCTTGTTGATCGGCCTGGCTTGGCCGTTGCTGGTCGGATTGCACTGGTGGCGTTCGCGCCAGCGCGGCATCACCTTGCAGGCGGATAACTCGGTCGAGATCGTCTTCCTCGCGGCCGCCAGCGCGTACGCGTTCGTGATCGTGCTCAAGAACAGCATCGGAATCTTCGACTTCATCGTGCTGGGCGCGTTGTTCGGTGCCTATCTGTGGCGTGTATCGCGGGCCGAGAACGAAGATGAAGAAGAGGACGAGGAGCCGGGTCCGGGCGCGGTGATCGCCACTTTCTCGCCCGCCCGTCGCTGGGCGGTGATGGGGGGGATGAGCGTTGTTGCGGCCACCGTGATCCTGCTGTCCGCCGAGCCGTTCGCCGAGTCGCTGGTGGCTTCCGGTCGCCGCCTGGGCATCGACGAGTTTCTGCTGATCCAATGGTTGGCGCCGCTGGCAAGCGAAGCGCCGGCGGTGACCATTGCGATCCTGTTCGTGCTCGACGGTCGCGCCCGTGCCGGCCTGACCACGATGATCAGTGACAAGATCAACCAATGGACCTTGCTGGTCGGCATGTTGCCCATTGCGATGAGCATCGGAGCTGGAAAACTGATGAGCCTGCCGCTGGATGCCCGCCAGCATGAAGAATTCTTCCTCACTGCGGCGCAGTCGTTGTTCGGCCTTGCGCTGTTGCTGCAGTTGCGCCTGAGTGTCTGGGGCGCCGTCGCGCTGGCGGTCCTGTTCCTGACCCAGTTGGGGCTCGCGTTCTTCTACCAGGCCACCCCGGCACGAGAGATCGCCGTGCTGACCGCGATGGCGTGGATCTACCTCGGGCTGGCGGTGCTTCTGCTGACGCGCAACTTCCGGCGGTTGCCGGCGCTGGTGGGCGCCGCATGGAACAAGCGTCCAGCCGTCGACGAGGGCCCGCATGAGCACTAATCGCAAGCGCACGGCTCCCATCCCCAACGCCCTCATTTGGTTGACGGTCTCCGCGCTGGTGATTGCGCTGGACCAGGCCAGCAAGTACTGGGTACTGGCCACGCTGCCCGAGCACACCGCAGTTCCGGTGATCGAGGGCATGTGGAACTGGTATCGCAGCTACAACACCGGCGCGGCTTTCAGCTTCCTCAGCGACGCCGGCGGCTGGCAGCAAGTGGTGTTTGGGATCCTGGCGCTGGGTATCAGCGGGTTGCTGGCCTACTGGCTGTACCAGACACCGCGCTCCGCCTACAAGGTTGCGCTGTCCTATGCGTTGGTGATCGGCGGCGCGCTGAGCAATGTCATCGACCGATCGCTGCGCGGCCATGTAGTGGACTTCATCCAGTGGCACTGGCGCGATTACTACTGGCCGGCGTTCAACCTCAGCGATTCGGCCATCGTGGTCGGTGCCATCGCGATGGCGCTGCACGGCGTGTTGGGGTCAGATCGTACTTCAGGCAACACCACTCGGAGCAGAGCATGAGCGAGCGCTACGATGTCGTCATTATCGGCGGCGGCCCGGGCGGCTATCCCGCCGCCATCCGTGCCGCCCAGTTGGGGCTGCGCGTCGCGTGCATCGAGAGCCGCCAACGGCTGGGCGGTACCTGCCTCAACGTCGGCTGCATTCCGTCGAAGGCGTTGCTCGAATCCTCCGAACGCTTCATCGCCGCCCGCACGGAGTTCGCCGAACACGGCGTCGAGTTCGAGGGTCTGCGGCTGAATCTGCCACAGCTGATGACGCATAAGGACAACGTCGTGTCGGGGCTGGGCAATGGCATCGACTTTCTCATGCGCAAGCACAAGATCACGCGCCTTGTCGGCACCGGATCGATACCCGCGCCTGGACAGGTCACCCTGACCGACAGTAGCGGCGCCACGCAGGCGCTGACTGCCACTTCCATCGTCATCGCCACCGGCTCCGACAGCGCGACCTTGCCCGGCGTGCTGATCGACGAAGCACGCATCGTCTCTTCCACCGGCGCATTGGCCTTGCCGGAAGTGCCCAAGCATCTCGTGGTGATCGGCGCAGGTTACGTCGGCCTGGAGCTGGGATCGGTCTGGAGGCGCTTGGGAGCAAACGTCACCGTGATCGAGTATCTCGATCGCATCACTTCAGGAATGGACACCGAGCTTTCTCAAGCTCTGCACAAGGTGCTGGAGGAACAGGGCTTCCTATTCCTGCTTTCGCAGAAGGTGACGGGCGCGCGAAGCGAGGACGAGGAAATCGTCTTGACGGCCGAACCGGCCCAGGGCGGCCCGAGCGAGGAGATTCGCGCCGACTATGTGCTGGTGTCGATCGGACGCCGGCCCTTTACCGACGGGTTGGGACTGGACGCCATCGGTATCACACGGGATCGGAAGGGTTATATCCAGGTCGACGAGCACTGGCGCACGAATGTGGACGGCATTTACGCCATTGGCGATGTGATCGGCGGTCCCATGCTGGCGCACAAAGCCACCGAGGAAGGTGTCGCCTTGGCCGAACAACTGGCCGGACTGCCGGGCCACGTCAACTACGACGCCATTCCGGCGGTCGTCTACACGGCGCCTGAAGTCGCCTCCGTGGGGCAGACCGAAGACGCACTCAAGGCGGACGGTGTGAGCTACAAGGTCGGCCGCTTTCCGTTCAGCGCCAATAGCCGTGCTCGCGCCAAGGCGCAGACTGAGGGCTTCGTGAAGGTGCTCGCCGATGCCACGACCGATCGGGTGTTGGGTGTGCACATCATTGGTCCCGAGGCCGGGTCGCTGATCCACGAAGCCGTAGTGGCCATGGAGTTCCGTGGTTCGGCTGAGGACATCGCCCGCAGCTGCCATGCCCATCCCACCTTGCCCGAAGCGCTCAAGGAGGCAGCGATGGCCGTGGACAACTGGGCGCTGCACGTCTAGCCATTCACTTCCGCCACGCCACTAGCGAAACGGAGGCATCCCATGAACACAAAGACTTCCGGCAAATTGAGACCCGGCGCCCCCGTTGATCTGGCCGTTCAGCGCCGAGGCTTGTTCAAGATGGCGGGGTTGGGCGTGCTTGTCTGTTTCGTCGGACTGTTCGCGGGCTATTTACTGCTGCCGCGCTACTTCAATTTTCCCGAAGCGCTGACCGACCGGTTCGTGTTCTGGGCTCGCCTGCAGGTATTCCTACTGATTTGGGTGGCGGTGGGCGTCGGGGCGGTTTCCCGAGGACGGCGTCGGTCGGCCCAGGACATTCGGGGCTCGGCATACGGTCCGCCTAGTCCGCGCCTGGCGATCCGGATCGCGTTCTTGCAGAACAGTCTGGAGCAAGCCTTGTTGGCCAGCGGCGCGTATCTAGCACTGATCACAGTGCTTGCAGCGCCAGCGCTTTCGCTACTCGTCAGTGCCACGGTGATTTTTGGCATAGGACGAGTGACGTTTTTCCTCGGCTATGAAAGGGGCGCACCAGGCCGAGGCTTCGGCTTCGTACTGACGGTGCTTCCAACTTTGTTGGGCTATGCATGGGCCATCTTTCTGATAGTGCGAGAACTGTGGATAGCGTAGTTGCCCCGCGTGAGCTGTCGATAGTCGCTCCTCATGGCAACCTGCGCTGCTTCCATTCCGTAGAGGCCGAGAATGACGGCAGTTGCACCGTTGAGGATCGCGCCCGAGGCGTTCCTTGTGTGGACGGCCGAGTCAGAGCGTTAATCGCCATATCCGCCGCTGAGCGAGCGAAAACCTGCCTTTCTTTCCTATAGACCCACGTCTTGGGCGGACGGAGCGGTTCAAGGCGCCGCTCGCTTCACGGGGGCAAGTGTTGCTTCCGCGACGCGCGCACAGCGCGGCTGTATCTCTACACCACAAAACGGTCCCAGTTGCCGTAATGCTCTTTGCTGCACGTACCCCGCGGCAGGCTCAACGCGATGATGGCGAGTCCCACCAGCACGCTGTTCCATGTGGCGGGCATCGACGCTCCGCCGAGCATCCATGGCGCTGCGAGCAGCCATGCGCCAAGCACGACGTTGACGAAGCGTACCGGGCGCGCCACTTCGGCCATCGCGATCACGGCGGTGGTCACGATCAGCGCGCCGACCAGGTGGTCGCTGTCGGCCATGGGCGGCTCGGCGTCGAACGTCAGCCGCGTGAGCATCAGCCATGCCCCCAACGTTGTGCTCACGAGCAGCGTCCAAGGCAGCGTGACGCCGCGGATCGCGGAGCGCGCGGCTTGCGCGAGTGGCGCATCGAAATCCGGGTGCGCATCGCGGCCGTCGTAAGGTTGGGCGCCGCCCTGGAAGAACGTGCGCCAGAACGGTTCGCCGCGGCGCACGCTCTGCGTCAGAAACTGGCCCATCGCGACGAGTTCGTCGAGGCTGTACGGGATCATGATCAGCATCGCGATGCCGGCAAGCAGGCACAGCGTGCACCAGGTGCCGATGACGATCGGCTGGATGATGATGAAGTAGATGCTGACGATGCCCAGCGGCACCACGAGCATGCCGAACATGGTCACCATCCAGGGCATGGTGCGCCAGCGTTGCCGGCCGCCCATCGCGCCCATCAGGATCTCGAACAGATACGCCACCGCGCCGAGGCCGGCATCGGCGATCGGCCAGGCCTTGGACACGTCCGAGGTAATGATCGTCTCGGTGCCGTTCAGGCCCTGCAGGCCGGCGAAGAACGGTTCCCAGGCGCCTTCGATGTGACCAAGCTGGTAGGCCGCCAGGTGCCGCGAAATCAGGAACCCCAACGCACCCATCGCGATGATCGGCAGGCGCTGCAGGTACGTGGACGGCGAATAGGTCCAGCCGGGTGGCATGTCGGAGGAATCCATCATTCCCGCCATGCTCATGCCCGGCATCATCGGGACCAGAATGGAGAACGTGATCACCAGCGCGCCGACCATCGTATCGTTGGCGTAGACCGCAGCATTCGGCGCCCACATCAGCAGCGGGGCGAACAGCAGCCACACCCCCACCGCGGCATTGGCCCACTGCGCCCAAGCCAGGCGCGGCGTGAGCGACAGTATCGAGAACAGCATGATCAGCGCGCCGCTGAACAGGTCGCTGCGGGCCAGCCACTGGCTGCGCAGGGCCGGATCCGACAGGCCGCGTTCCTGCGTCACGCGCCATACGGCATCGCTGAAGGCGGTGTCGCCGCCGAAAATGACCGGGCTGGTCATCAGCCACGCACCCAGCAGCAGGTTGAGGTAATGGACCCAGAGCAGGTTGAAGTGCAGCTTGCGCATGCCGGCCATATGCCCGCTCATGCCGTCGTCGCCGGCTTTCGTTGCCGTCGCCTGCATCGCGTGGCCGCACCGGCCCTCGGCGACCTGGCTCGCCTGGTTCATCGCGTGCCCGCATTTGCCTTCTGCGGCTTTGTCTCCCATCGCCTGTCCGCACCGCCCTTCCATGGGTTTGTCGGACCCCGTGGCATGACCGCAGGCGCCTTCGGCCGGCTTGGCGGTATCGCCGTCCGGCGCGGATGCCGTGGCCTGCGCTTCGGCTTCCACACCGCGTGCGGCCACCTTGGCGGAATTGAGCTTGTTGGCTTGGTACCAGCCGACCGGATCGCGCTTGAGTTCGGCCACGATGGTCGGTAACGCCTCGATCAAGCGGTGCCGCGGTGCCCATTCCAGCAGATTCGATGCGCGCGAGGTGTCGACTTCGTAATGGTCGTCGGAAATCTCGATCATCCAGGGTCGGATGAACGGTTCTTCGCGCAGCACCTGCGTTTCAATCCAGACACCGGTCTGCGCCAGCGTCCTGGGTACCTCGTGAGTCGTCCACGCTTCACCGTGGATCAGGCATCCGAGCTCGTGCTGCAGTCGGTCGAAGCTCGGAGCGTCCTGTTCGGCGAGTAGCAGTGGCAAGTCCGGCGGCAACTGCGCGCGTCGCTCGACGATGCGCACGAGCGCGTCAACCAAGTCGTCCAGATGCAGAAACGGCTGGCCGGTAGCAACGTCGCCCGGATAGAAATGGCTCGACAGCTGGCGCTCGTAGATCCGAGCGATCTGCTGGGCGAGGAATGCCGAGCGGCCGCGATCGTCGTATACACCTGCTGGCCGGACGAGCACGATCGGAATATCCCAGTGCTGCTCCCGTAACAGCTGTTCGGTGCGGATCTTCGACGCCCGGTACGGGAACTTGGGATCCAACGGCGCATCTTCGTTGATCGGCGCGCCCGGTTCGGTAGGCGCATGCACCAGCATTGTGCTGACGAATACGAACTGCTCCAGCTCGAAGTCCTGAAATGCCCGCAGCAGTCGCTCGGTACCCCGGACAGTCACCGCCTCATACAGCGGACTGGGTTCGCCGCTGAGGTCGAAATAGGCGGCAAGGTGAATCACCGAGGCGATGCGATCGCCGTAAGCCGCTCGCAGGCGTTCCATGCCGGCGGCCACGCTGGAATCGGAGGTCACATCGACGCAGACACATTCGGCGACCGCCGGAGGATGTGTGGAAACGCCGCGGTCGAAGCCCACGACCCGATACCGCTGCGCGAGCTTGTTGACCACCGCCGCACCGATGAAGCCACCGCTGCCAGTGACGACCACGACCTCGCGTTGCTCGTTGCTCATGATCAATGCTCCATAACGTAACAGCCGATGTGGATGGCATTACAGACCCAGGCCGTACGAGGATGCGTGAAGCCCTCCTGTACGGTCCCTGCTAGCCAACAAACACATCGGGCAACGTGTCGCCGCCTTCCGGGACGCGAGAAAACCACTCGACCGGCTTGACCGCCACGATGCCTGCGCCCGGCAGGTCGGAACGGGCGATCTCCATGATGGTGCGGATCAGGGCATCCGCCTTCGCTGCTTCGACGTAGAACTCCATCTTGAGGTAGTCGGACAGATGATCGCGCGATAGAAAATCGACGCCGTCGTGCTCGCCCATGCCGCGGACCTTGATCACGGTCATCCCGCGTATTCCCAGATCCCGAAGCGCTCCCTCCAGCGCCGTCAGCACATCAGGCCTGACGATGGCAACCACATGTTTGAAGTTCATCATGCGAATCTCCTCCAATGCGAGGACCGAAAAGACGGCCATGGGCCGCCTTTCGGATTGAGGTGGCGACCTATTTCATCGGTTTGATGCGAGTGATGGTGTTGTCCATGCCTTTGGACTCGAACTCGAACTCCACCTTCTGACCGGGCTTTGCCGACGCCAGTTGTTCCGGCGATGCCTTGAACGCCATGGTCATCGCCGGCCACTTCAATGCCTCGACCGGACCGTGGGCGATGGTGATCTTGCCGGCACCGGTGTCCACCGACTCAATGATGCCGGTGGCCATCGCCATCGTGGCCGCCGCATTTCCAGCCATTTGCTTGTGCTCGGCTTCCGACATCTGCATGTCGGCGGCGCTTGGGGCTGCGGTGGCCGTTGTGTCGGCGGAGGACGGCGCTTCATTCGGCATCGGCTGCTGCGTTGCCTCGGGCATGGGTTGATCTTCCGCGTTGCCGGGCTGTTGCGAACAGGCGGCCAGCAGGACGGTGGAAAACAGAACGGCTTGAAGTTTCATGTGGATCTCCTTTGGTTGGGTGAGCGGGATTTGAACAGCACACGGTGGCGGCACATTCGGCTGCCACGAAACGAAGAAGCGATTTCACTTGGGCGTGGCATCTCCCAGCGCGGGGAATACCTGGTCGTATCGGCGTGCCTTGCCTTGCACCAAACGAGCTTCCACGCAGCGTCCGGAGACCGACGTACCGATTTCCGCCGTACCGACACGGCGCTCGCGGAAGGTGGGCGCAAACTTCGGATTACCGAACTGCTCGCGCCGCAACAGTTGCACGGCCTGTCCGGCGATGGGCGGGGTGTCTTTCGGGCCGGAGCACACCTGAAGATCGCTGCCCGACACGGTCGAGACCGTGCCGAGCCGGTACGCCGGATTCAATGAGGTGCAGGCGCTCATCAACCCGCCGACGATGGTGAGAAGAGCGATGACGAGGGAACGTTTCATGACGAATCTCCTATAGGAACGATGAGTGGAATGAACGCGCCACTCACGTCGCGGTGCCCGTCGGCGATGCGGCAGGCGAAGTTCGGGGCAAGGTGCGAGCACGCAGCAGGCGATAGGCGGCCGGAATCACCAGCATCGACAACAGGGGCGCGGTGACCATGCCGCCGATCATCGGCGCGGCGATGCGTTGCATGACTTCCGAACCGGCACCGCCACCGATGAACAAGGGCAACAGGCCGGCGAGGATGACGGCGACGGTCATCGCCTTGGGGCGCACGCGCAGTACGGCGCCTTCGCGGATCGCCGTTTCCAGGGTGGCGAGGGTTTCCGGTTCGCCCGCGGCCAGGCGTCGCTCCCAAGCGTGGCGCAGGTACAGCAGCATGATCACGCCGAACTCGGCCGCCACGCCGGCCAGGGCGATAAAGCCGATCAACGTTGCGATCGACACGGCATGGCCCAGCATCCAGATCAGCCACAGCCCGCCGACCAGTGCCAGCGGCACGCTCAGCAGAATGATCGCTGCCTCGCTGAAACGTCGAAACACCAGGTAGATGAGCAGGAAGATGATCGCCAGCGCGGCCGGCACGACCCACTGCAAGCGGGCCAGCGCCCGTGCCAGGTATTCGTACTGGCCCGACCAGGCGATGCCGTAACCCGGCGGCAGCTTGATGTCCTTTGCCGTGCGTTGCTGCAGGTCCTTCACCACCGAGCCGAGATCGCGGCCGGCAACGTCGACGAAGATGTAACCGACCAGGCGCCCGTTCTCGCTCTTGAGCATCGGCGGGCCGGGCGTCAGCGTCAGATCGGCCACTTGCCCGAGCGTGAGTTGCACGCCCCCCGGAGCGACCAGCGGCAATTGCGCCAGCGCCGCGAGCGAATCGCGTTGCCCGCGTGGGTAGCGCAGCACGATGGGATAGCGTTCGCGGCCCTCGATGGTCTCGCCGATGGGATCGCCACCGACCACCGTGGCGATGAGCTTTTGCAGATCAGCCTGGCTCAAGCCATACCGCGCCGCGACTTCCGGGCGGATGCGGACATCGACGTAGCGTCCGCCGGTGACGCGCTCGGCCAGCGCGGAACTCACGCCGGGCACGGTTTTCGCCATGCGCTCGAGCTCGTGGCTGATCTGCTCGATGACCCGGGTGTCCGGCCCCGAGACCTTGATCCCGATCGGGCTCTTGATGCCGGTGGCAAGCATGTCGATGCGGTTGCGGATCGGCGGTACCCACAGGTTCGTCAGGCCCGGCACCTTGACCGCGGCATCGAGTTCCTGGCGGAGCTTTTCCGGGGTCATGCCTGGTCGCCATTGGTCGCGCGGCTTGAACGTCACCGTGGTCTCGAACATCTCGATCGGCGCCGGATCGGTCGCGGTATCGGCACGGCCGGCCTTGCCGAACACGTGCGCAACCTCGGGCACGGTCTTGATCATCCGGTCGGAAAGCTGCAGCAACTGACCGGACTTCCCCGCCGACAGCCCTGGCAGCGCCGTGGGCATGTACAGCAGGGTGCCCTCGTCGAGCGGCGGCATGAACTCGCTGCCGATGCGCGCATACGGAATGGCGGTCAGCAGCAGCAACAGTCCACTCAGGCCCAGCGTCAGGCGCGGGTGTCGCAACACCCAGTCCAGCACCGGCCGGTAGCCGGCGAACAGCACGCGATTGATCGGGTTCGTCTGCTCGGGGCGGATGCGGCCGCGGATCAGGTAGCCCATCAGCACCGGGATCAGCGTCACCGACAAACCGGCCGCGGCGGCCATTGCATACGTCTTGGTATAGGCCAGCGGCGAGAACAGCCGGCCCTCCTGCGCCTGCAAGGCGAACACCGGTACGAACGACAGCGTGATCACCAGCAGGCTGGCGAACAGCGCCGGACCGACCTCGATGGCCGAGGTGGCCATCAGCTCCCAGCGTTCTTCGCCCTCCGGGTCGCGGCCGTTGGTTTCGCGCCAGTGCTCCAGGTGCTTGTGTGCGTTCTCGATCATCACCACCGCCGCGTCCACCATCGCGCCGATGGCGATCGCGATACCGCCCAGCGACAGCAGGTTGGCGGTGATGCCCTGGTAGCGCATGACGATGAAGGCGGCCAGCACGCCCAGCGGCAAGGTGATCACCGCCACCAACGCTGAGCGCAGGTGCCAGAGGAACAGCATGCACACCAACGCCACGACCAGGAATTCCTCGCCGAGCTTGTGGGTGAGGTTGCGCACTGCCTCGCGGATCAACTCGGAGCGGTCGTAGACCGGCACGATCTCCACGCCCTTGGGCAGGCTGGGCTGCAATTGCTTCAGCCGCGCCTTGACGTTCTCGATCGCGGTCAGTGCATCCTTGCCGGTACGCAGCACGATCACGCCACCGGCCACTTCACCTTCGCCGTCCAGTTCGGCGATGCCGCGGCGGAAGGTCGGACCGCGAGTGATGGTAGCCACTTCGCCCAGCAGAACCGGTATGCCAGCGGTGGTGCTGCTGACCGGTACACGCTCGAACTCCTCGCGGCTGCGCAGATAACCCTCGCTGCGCACCATCAGCTCGGCTTCGCCCTGTTCGATCACCGAACCGCCGGTGGCGCCGTTGGCGGCGTCGACCGCATCGATCACCTGCGCCACGGTCAGGCCGCGGGCCGCCAACGCCTGCGGATCAGGCACGATCTGCCAGGCCCGCACCATGCCGCCGACGCTGGCGACTTCGGCCACGTCGGGCACGGTCTTCAACTCGTAGCGCAGGAACCAGTCCTGCAAGGCGCGCAGTTGGCCGAGATCGTGCTGGCCGGTGCGGTCGACCAGCGCGTACTCGTAGATCCAGCCCAGGCCGGTGGCGTCGGGGCCGAGGGCGGGACTGACGTCCGCGGGCAAGCGGTCGCGCACCTGGCTCAGGTACTCCAGCACGCGCGAGCGCGCCCAGTACAGATCGGTGTTGTCGTCGAACAGGATGTAGACGAAGGAATCGCCAAAGAACGAGTAGCCCCGCACCGCCTTGACACCGGGCACCGATAACATCGTCGTGGTCAGCGGATAGGTGACCTGATCCTCGACGATGCGCGGCGTCTGGCCAGGCCATTGGGTGCGGATGATGACCTGGGTGTCGGACAGGTCGGGCAGCGCGTCGAGCGGCGTGTGCGACACCGACCACAGGCCGGCGGCAGCCAGCAGCACGGCCGCCATCAGCACCAGGGCGCGGTTGGCGATGGAGGCGCGGATCAGGCGGGCGATCATGGTTGATCTCCTGCGCGTTCTCCGATCCGCTCAAGCCGTTCCACCGTCAGCCCCTTGGCATCAGAGCGGACGAACACCCGAACGCGGTCGCCGGCCTTGAGGCCCTTTGCCACATCCGGGTTACCCAGCGGAAAGGCCATGGTCATGCCCGGCATGTTCAACGTCGGGAACGGGCCATGTTCGAGGGTGATCTTTCCGTCCGCGATGGACTCGACGGTGGCCTCGGCCTCGTGCAGGACCGCTTGGCCCACGGCCTCGGGCGCCTTGGCCGTTTCGAGACGTCCGAGCAATCCCGACAGACTGGCCTCCGAGTCGATCAGGAACTGACCGGACACGACCACGCGTTCGCCGCCCTTGAGCCCGGCGAGGATTTCGGTGCGGCCACCGCCACTGAGGCCGGTGCGCACGCGTACCGGCTGGAAGCCGCCTTTGGCGTCCTGCACGATCACCCGGCTGTCCGTGCCGGTGGCGATCAGCGCCTCGGTCGGCACCAGCGGCGCCGGTGCGGTGCCTTCGGGCTGCATCGTCACCTCGGCAAACATGCCCGGCGCCAGCACGCCTTTGGGATTGCGCAGCACGATACGGGCCTGCTGCGTGCGGCTGGCCATGTCGACCTGCGGCAATAGCGTCTCGACTTCGCCGCTGAAGGTCTGCCCCGGCACCGCGCTGACGACCGCCTCGACCGGCGTGCCCGGCCGCAACCGCGCCGCATCAGCTTGCGGAATCGCCGCTTCCAGCCACAACGTCGCGGTGCCGTTGACGCGGAACAGCGGTGTGCCCGGCATCACCGCCTGGCCTTCGCGGACCAGCACTTCGGTAACGACACCGTCGTGCGGCGCACTCAAGGTCACGCTGCCGTCGCGGCCCAGGCCGCTGGGAACACCCAGCACGCGCAGCCGCTGCTGTGCAGCCGATTGCAGTTCCTGTGCCGTTGCCGATTGCGCCTGCCGTAGCGCCTGCGCTTCGGCCAGGGCACTGCTCCAGGCGGGTGCCAGCAACGCGGCCAGTGGCTGACCCCGCGCAACCTTCGTGTACGGCGCCTTGACCTGCACCCGGCTCACGAGACCTTCGGTAACCGCGCTGACCACGGCTTCCCGGCGCAGATCCCAGGCCAGTGTGCCTGGCACGCGCACCGTCGCCGCCAACCGGCCGACCTCGACCTCCTCGGTGCGGATGCCCACGCTCTGCCGCAGGCCCGGGTCGATGCTGACGCCACCGCCGGCGACTTCGTCGGCGTACTTCGGCACCAGTTGCATATCCATGAAGGGCGACTTGCCCGGCTTGTCGAAGTGCTGGTCCGGCACCATCGGGTCGTACCAGTACAGGGCGTTGCGCTCACCGGCCTCGGTCGCCGGCGCATCGGCCATTGCCATGTCGTGGTTGCTGCCACGTCGGGCCCACCAGTAGCCGCCAGCCAAGCCGACTACCAGCAGTGCGGCCGCTGCGACGATCATCGCCACGCGGTTCATCGTGTACGTCATGGCGAGGGTTCCTCTTCGGGCAGCAGGTAGGCCAGCGCCGCCCAGGCCCGGCCAAGGTCGCCGAGATGGCGGGCATGCATTACGTGCAGTTCGATTTCGTCGCGGCGCGCTTCCAGCCACGGTTGCAGATCGCCGCCGGCGGCATAGGCGGCCAACGCGGTCTTCGCGCGGTCACGGGCCAGCGGGAGCGACTCGGTTTCCTTGCGTACGACCTGCCGCTTGAGTCCATCCCATTCGGCCAGGGTCATGCGCACGCGCTCGGCCTGCGCACGACGGGCGTCCTCGCGTTCGGCGGCCACGGCGTCCAGTTCGGCACGCCGCGCAGCCACGCCGCGGTCCTGCCGATTGCGCGTGAACAACGGCAGGTCGATCGCGAACTCGACCATCAGCATGTCGCTGCGCGGCATGCCGTCGGGCGCACGATCCCGTTGCCCGTAGGTCACGCCGACGCTCCAGTCCGGCCGCTTTTCGGCGATGGCGGCATCCACCTGCGCTTCGGCGACCGCCTCGCGTGAGCGCCACGGCAGCAGCGGCGCCTGGCGATCGATCGAAGCGAACATGGTGGTGGGGGAAATGGGCAACACCATCAGGTCCGGCGGCGCGCCCTCGATGCGTAGGTCCGCCTGCGTTTCGCCCAGCCAGCGCGCCAAGCCGGCACGCGCCGCCTCCAACGATGCCTCGGCGGCGTCGATGCGGTTTTCCAGTTCCAGCACAGCGTTCTGCGTCGCCATCGCATCGACCGCCGAACCGGTGCCGCCGGCAAGCCGTGCCTTGGCGGCGCGGACGGCCACGTCGGTCGGCTCGCGCAGCGCTTGCAGCGCCGCGACTTCCCGCTGCGCCGCCCACAGGGCGATCCACGCCTGCGCCACCGCCTGACGTACCGCGAGTCGTTCGGCCTCCGACAGCGCCTGCGCCTGCTCGATGGTGCGGTCGGCCACCGCTTGGCGCGCCTGGCGCTTGACGCGGGCCGGAAAGTCCTGCATCACGCCGATCTGCTTCATGGTCATGAAGTCGGCGCTGGCGTCGAACGCGTCAGCGCCGGTCACCGGCAGACTGGCGACGCCCAGCGTCAACCTGGGGTCGGGCAAGGCCGCCGCGCGGAGGGCTTCTTCCTGGCTGGCCGCAATCTGCGACTGACGCGCCTGGAGCATCGGGGCGCGCTCGGCCGCCAGGCGTACCGCGTCATCGAATGTAATACTGGCCGTAGCAGACCAGGCAGGGGCGACGGCAAACAAGCTGAAAGCGAGCGCCCAGACGCGCCAACGGCGAATTCTGCACCGACGGTGCAGCGGGAAAGGAAACGACATGAGACCTCCGAACACGCAACGACGAGTGCGCCGCCGAATCCGGCAGCGAGGGGACGAGTCACGTTCGGGATCTAGATCTGCAGGCTACAAAAGCGCTGCGCCGGCGGCGGGTCGGACCGGCAAGTGGGCACGTCTTCGTAGTACTGGGCTTCCACCGGCGGCAGCAAGGCCGCGGCCAAAGCGAAGTACAGCGGCGGCAGAGCCAGCGAAGGCACCTGTGGCGCTTTGAGGTGTTGGCTGGTGACGTGGTCGCGCTGGCAGTGCTGATCGCACAGCGCAGGCGCCGCAGGGTCGGGCATTTCCATGCCTTCGCAGCCGGCCATGACCATCTGCGGTTCCGGGGGCGTCTCGCTGATGGGGCACGCATAAGCGGCAAGCGCGACCTGCTGGAACAACAGCGCCAGCAATGCCAGCCCGGCAAAGCGCAAGCGGAGCGAATGGGTCCGGAACGCACGCAGCTTCATCGGCGACCCTCCCAATGCAACGCGGCAACCCGAGTAAATGGGCGTTGGTTACGCGTGGGAGGGGCCAAGGAAGGGAACATCAAGGAGGAGCGTACTCTGCGGGCTGCACACTTGGAAGCGCGGCGTACCCCTGAAGTTCCCGGGAGTAGGTGGTTTCGTACTGCTTGCCGGCTGTTTGATGCCGTCAGCGGGCATTAGGCGGGATAAACCAATATTATCCCGCGTGTAATTACATGCTCATTAGCGCCGATTGTGTAATTTACACGGTATGTAATTACGTGGTATGTAATACATTACAGAATAGTCCGGAGAGGCGGTTATGGCCCGAGGCGGCTTATACAAGAGCGACGTGCAGAAGGCCCGCGATGCGTTGCGGGCGCAGGGCAAGCATCCGTCGGTGGATGCGGTTCGTGTGGCGCTGGGCAACACCGGTTCCAAGACGACGATCCACCGCTACCTCAAGGAACTGGAGGAAGAGGAAGGGCAAGGTCTCGGCGCCAAGGTCGCCGTCAGCGACGCGTTGCAGGATCTGGTCGGCCGGCTTGCGGCCCGCCTGCACGAAGAGGCGGAGGCCGTCGCCACCGAGGCTCAGCAGCGCTCTGCCGCGCAGTTGCAGCAGCGCAGCGATGCGCTGGAACAGGCTCGGCAGGAAGCGAGCGCCTTGAGCAATCAGTTGCAGCGAACCGAAGCGGCGCTGCACGAGGAGCGGACCGCCCACGCTTCGGCCCAGCAGTCCTTAGCGGAGCGGGTGACGGAAATCGCCCAGCTCAGCGAACGCATCGCCGGCCTGAGCGCCCGTGTGGCCGAGCACGAAGCCCATGCGAAATCGCTGGAAGAGAAGCATGCCCACGCCCGTGAGGCGCTGGAGCATTTCCGGACCTCGATGAAGGAGCAGCGCGAACAGGAACAGCGTCGCCACGAGCACCAGGTGCAGGAATTACAAGTCACGCTGCGCCAGGCCAACGAGGCGCTGACCGCCAAGAACCACGAGTTGCTGCAACTCAATCGCGATAACAGCCAGTGGTTGGAGCGCCACGGGCGCCTGGAGCGAGAACTGGCCGATGCCCGCCGCGGCATCGAGGCCCAGCAGAAGGAACTGGATGCCTTGCGGCTGACGGCTGCAGAGCATCAGGCGCTGCAGGAACGGTGGGCCAAAGACGTACAGGCCTTAGAGGCTGCGCGGGTCGAACTGACCAGCGCTCGTGCCGAAGCGACCAAGGAACGGGAACGTCGCGAGCAAGCCGAAGCCGACGCCTTGCGCGCAGGTGTGCGTCTGGAAACACTGGAGCAGTTATTGGCGCAGCTGAAACCCGAACAGGCAGTTGCCGACACGGCATCCGCCGGGAAGGGCCGTGGTCGTGAGTAGAGACCACGAAGCGTTTTTTATCCGGCAACCACATGATTCCACAAAAGAAATCGGATTCTATGGGGCATTTTTACACGTATCTCGGCTGAACCCCCATATTGACCACGCAGCAGCGCCAGCACTTCCGCAAGGGCGGGCGAAGGTCTGCCGGTAGGATCGAGCTGCCATGAAGGAAAGAGATATAGATCCCTTTCTGGAACCCACACGGCAAAAACGGTGCCAGATTGTAGGTGTTGATTCAGCGTCCGGCCTTCACCAGCATCCCGGTAAAGCAGCGATTCGAACGTCGCCGCATCGAGCCAATCAACCACGGCCTCCGCCCTGGCTTGGGCAGATGCTGGGGTTTCCGGAGGCCAATCACTGCGCATTGCCTGTCTTCTGCATGAGCTACTGGCCGTAAGAATGCCATGGCCGCGTGGCCGTCACGTGTGAGGGAAACGTCCCAAGCATCCCAAGCAAAGGAAGGCAAGGTCGGCGGCATGGCACACCGATGTCGTCGTGTATCGAAGTGCGCGCATGAATAGGCGAGGGCACTTGAAGGGAGCCGCAATCGGCGCACACTAAGGCTCGGACGCTTGCCTCCGGAATACGACAATGCCCGGCCAAATCACGCAGGACGAAGCCTTCTTGGCGATGATGTCGCTTCTTGAAAAAGGACTGGTGACTACTCAGCGAAATCTTCGACAAGAGCTCGGAGGACGCGGCTCAGGTCCCAGACTTAAAGGCTTCATCGACGAATTTTACGCCCGGTACGGTCGTGCGATGGTGACTCCGCCGAGCTCTGCCACTGAGCCGGGCGACGATGGTCGATCACTCCGGCCGGATGATTTCATCGATCTGCAGCGCCAGCTTGACCGCTGAGCGCTCTCTGGCGGGTCAAAAAGTACAAATTTGGGTGGCGCAAAAGTACGCTTGTAGTTGTCCCGTCACCCATTGGCTTGAACTAGTTGCAGATTTACGTGGCGCTAGGTAGCAGATTTACCTGCTTCGTCAGAAGCACCGGTAAGAATGCGAAGGAACAAGGATCCAGCGGTTCAAAGCCCAGTCACTACATTTCGCATAATGTATATTATGTAAGATGCGCCTGCGTCCCAACGTTACCCCTCAACCCGAACCAACCCCAGCTCCCGATCCACCACGGTCATCACAGCCTGCTTACCTTCGGCGTACGGCAAGCTCCGAACCAGGTTCCGCAGCATCCGCAGATCCTGCTCCCACCCCAGCCGGTCGCTGATCTTGTGCAGCGCTTTGCCTTTCCGGGCCAGTTCGGAGCGGCCAGCATCGTGCCTGTGTAGTACGCCCAACGCCTGCGCCGCTTCGAGTTGCATGCGTAGCCGCCTGACCTTGCGTCGCCACCGGTGCACGACCTCCGGCGCGGCGTCGACCTTGGCGCGAGCTGCGGCCTTTACCGTGCGCCGTTCACTGCGACCAAGCGCCTTGCGGACCGCGCGCGGCCGCAACGAGCCCCAAGGCTGGACCTGCATTCGCTGCAGGAATCGTTCGACCACGCGGCGCCTGCGCTCAAAACCCGGGTCAATAGCCAGTGACTCCTGCAGAATTCGCGTACGTCGCAGTTCCAAGGCGTGAATCACGGCGATCCAGCCTGGCGACGGGTGCACCGACTGGAGCTGTTTTGCAGTCTCCACCACAACATGCGCATCGCGAAGTCTGGACAAGCCCTTGCCAAGCCGCCTGAGCGCCCAGTCTTCACCATCCAGATCGAACGAATCCTCTGCCAGTAGCGCGAGCAAGGCCCGCATTCGCCGTATGGCTTTCCGCGCGTCGTGGATGGCCGCGTTCTGATCGCCCGTGGACGGCAGCGCATCGAGGATGGAATGACCGTCCTTCGCCAGGAGTTGTCTTGCGACCAATCCGGGGGTGTCAACTGACATGTAGCGGCCTGGTTCGGGAGAATCTCCGAAGTGTACGGCCCGGCGAGACGCATGGACGTGATGCGTCACGATAATAACACCCCGTTTTCTGGCCGGCGTCGGTAGAACTACGCAAGACCGCCATGTTGCCCTTGGAGATACTGGCGCCTCCCCCGTCAGAGCGGATAGTCATGAGCGCTGCAACCAAATCCAGCAAGGCCAAGAAGCCGAACATCCTAGTCATCTGGGGCGACGACATCGGTTGGCAGAACGTCAGTGCCTACGGCATGGGGACCATGGGCTATACCACGCCCAACATCGACAGGATCGGCTACGAGGGCATCCGCTTTACCGATCACTACGCGCAGCAGTCCTGTACGGCGGGTCGCGCCGCCTTCATCACCGGCCAGTACCCGATACGCTCGGGCATGGTCACCGTCGGCCAGCCGGGCGACGCGCTGGGCCTGCAGCCCGCCTCGCCCTGCCTTGCCGAGGTCATGAAGGAAGCCGGCTACCGCACCGGGCATTTCGGCAAGAGCCACCTGGGCGACCGCAACGAGCACCTGCCTACCAACCACGGTTTTGAAGAGTTCTTCGGCAATCTGTACCACCTGAACGTCTCCGAGGAAGACGAACAGCGTGACTACAAGAACTTCGCCAAGGCCTACGCCGGGAGCCTGGAAGCCTACGAGAAGAAATTTGGCGCCCGTGGCGTCATCCACAGCTGGGCCACCGATAAGGACGATCCCACCGAAGACCCCCGCTTTGGCCGGGTCGGGAAGCAGAAGATCGAAGATACCGGCCCGCTGCACCAGGAGCGGATGCACGACGTGGATGCTGCCGAGTTCGTGCCCAAGGCGCTGGAGTTCATGAAGAACGCACAGGACAACGACGAGCCGTTCTTCGTATGGCTCAACACCAGCCGCATGCACCTGTATACCCGGCTGAACGACAAGTGGCGCTACGCGGCTGAAAAGTATACATCCGAGGCCGACCTGCACGGCTCAGGCATGCTGCAGCACGACCATGACATCGGCCTGGTCCTGGATTTCCTCAAGGAACAGGGGCTGGAGGAAGACACCATCGTCTGGTATTCCACAGACAACGGACCGGAACACTCGTCGTGGCCGCACGGCGGTACCACGCCTTGGCGGGGCGAAAAGATGACCACCTATGAAGGCGGCGTCCGGGTCATCTCCATGCTGCGCTGGCCCGGCGTGATCGCGCCGCTGCAGATCAAGAACGGCATCCAGGCCCACCAGGACATGTTCACGACATTGGCCGCCGCTGCTGGCGTCAAGGACGTGCAGGCCAAGGTCCTGAAAGAAAAGAAGCAGTATATCGATGGGGTCGACAACCTCGACTACTGGCTCGGGAAGTCTGAAGATTCCGCGCGCAATCACATCTTCCACTACAACGAGTCACGCCTGACCGCCATGCGCATGGGACCCTGGAAATGGCACTTCTCCACGGCCGAGGACTATTACGGCAACATCGTTGGCCGCAGCAAACCGCTGGTGTTCAACATCCGGATGGATCCCTTCGAAAGTTACGATAACAGCGATTCCTACGGCCACCTTATCCAGAAGGTTTCCTGGCAGACCAGTCCCATGGGCGAAATGATGAAGGAGCACTTGACCACGCTCGCCAAGTATCCGCCGGTGCAGGGTGGCAAGAGCTTCGACATGTCCAACGTGGTCGAGCAGTTCATGAGCAAGGGTCACGACTAAGGCACGGCCAGGCGACCATGCGCCCCCTCCGCTCCCTCGCCTGGCCGCTGTGCCTGTGCGCTGCCCTGCCCGCCTGTTCCACGATGGGACCGCAGAGTATTCCCCGCGATCGCCAGGGATATTCGTACGCAATAGGCGAGTCCTGGAAGGAACAGACCCTGCTCAATATCGTGCGTCTGCGTTATGCCGACGCACCGGTATTCCTGGATGTATCTTCCATCGTCGCTTCGTACGCTGCCGAAGGCCAGGTGGACGGCGGGGTAACCTTCCCACCGACCGGCAGCAGCACTTCCACGCTGGGCGGCTATGGTCGATTCACCACCAAGCCCACCATCTCCTACGCACCACTGACCGGCGACAAGTTCGCGCAGAGTCTGCTGCGGCCCATCGCGCCGGCCTCGGTGTTCCAGATGATCCAGGCCGGCTACCCGGCTGACTTCATCCTGGGTGCCACCACCCGTGCGATCAACGGCCATTACAACCGCTCTTCCGGCGTCAATGCGCGCGACGCCGACCCCGAGTTCACCGAGCTCACCGAGCGGATGCGGCACGTGCAGTACAACGAAGGCTTGGGCATGCGCGTCGAGCGGCGCGAGAACGGCGATGCCACGCTGCTGTTCTTCCGCAGCGGTGCCGAACCCCAACTGGAACAGGAGGTGGCGCGCGTGCGCGACCTGCTGGGCATCAAACGCTCACCGGAATTCAACCTGGTGTACGGCGCCACGGCGCGCAACGACACCGAGATTGCGCTGCTGACCCGTTCGATGCTTGAGATCCTGCTCGACTTCTCCAATTGCGTGGAGGTACCGCCCGAGCATATCGCGCAGGGCCGCGCCTTCCCTGGCTACGTGCGCAGCTCCGCCGTCGGGCCGCGCCGGCTGGCTACCATCCACAGCGGAGCGAGTGCGCCGGACGATGCGTACGCTGCGGTGCGCTACCGCAATACGTGGTACTGGGTGGACGACACCGACATGAATTCCAAGCGCGCCTTCGCCTTCATGATGGTGTTCTTCTCCCTGGCCGAAACGGGCACCTCGGCGCCGGCGCCGGTGCTGACCATCGGCGCGAACTGAAGGTAATCAGCCGCCTCGCCTTCCGGCTGCACGCTCAGAGCAGCGGCGGCGTGCCCAACGGGCGCTCCCCCGCGAGCGCTGCGGCCTGGTGCTGTGCCCGGCGGGCCGACGCCGCATCGCCCCGACGCTTGTACAGCGCAGAGGCCCACCACGCCACCCGGTAATCCGTGGAGGCGTAAGCATCCAGTTCACCCAGCACGGCCACCGCCTGCTCGGGCTGGTCGGCGTCCAGAAGCACTGCGGCGCGCAACAGATTGGCGCGCACGCGATCGTTCGGGCTGCCATCGCGGTTGGCGACGGCGAGTGCGTTCTGAGCATCGCGTAATGCCTGGTCCGCAGGTCCGAACCGGTGCTGCAACATGGCTTTCGCAAAAAAGGTCGCGGGATCCGGTGCTGCAGCGGCATGCCTGGCGGAGGCGCCAGGCCCAAGCCACCGCGCCCCATCCGCTTGGCCGGCTGCGGCCTGCACGGCGATCGCGGCGATCTCCGACACGGCCCCCTGCACTGGCACCGATGCACTGCCTGCCAGCCTCCCTGCTCCGCCAGAATCGCCCCGGGCCACGGCCACTGCCATGCGCAGGCGGGACACCGACGGGTCTTTGCTTCCGGTGCGTGCCAGCGCCTTCACTGCAGCGTCGACCCCACCGAGTTCTCCGTTGGCCAGTGCCACATTTCCGCGTGCGAGCTGGATGACCGCGACCAACTGGCCGTCTTCCAGCGCACCGAGCAGTCCATCGGTGCGCGCCAACGTGGCCTTCGCCTGCGCGGGCTGCACGGTTTCAAGCTGTGCCTGGGCCTTGGCAGCCAAGGTTGCAGCAAGGTAGTCATTGACCTGGAAGCGTTCGAACACCGCGATGGCACTGTCGAATTCCTGCAGGGCCTGCGGCCAATGACTGCGCATGCCTTCCATGCGGCCCAGGTTGGCGCCGACCATGGCCGCTGAAACGTCATCGCCGCTGCGCCGCATGGCCACCCGCGCCTGGCCAAGGTCGGCCACGGCGGCATCCAGGTTGCCCAGCTGTACCTGGGCAACGCCCCGCCCGTTGTAGGCGTTGCCCAGCTGTCGTGTGTCCACCGAGCTGGCCTCGGCGAGTAGTGCCAGCGCATCGGTGTAACGCGCCTGGGCCGTTGCCGGGTCACCGCTGCGCAGCGCCACCGCGCCCAGGCCCATCAGCCCCTTGGCACGCACGCCAGGCGTTGCGGCCGGCTTCTGGGCCAGCGCGCTGTCGAACAACCGCGCGGCTTCCCCCATGCGTCCGGCTCGATACTCAAGCTGCCCTTCGCGGACCTGCAACGGAGGGCTGTCACGAATTGCGCGCGGCGTTCCCTGGATCTGCTCGCGTGCGGATTCGAGCTGGCCTGCGTCCAGTTCTGCGTCGATGCGGCGCAGGCGCTCCTGCAGCTCGGTGGGCACGGCGCGGTCTGCAGGGACGCGCGCGATGCGCCGCAGCCAGGTATCGGTAGCCACCGCCATGGCCTGCAGGGGCGTATCGCCAAGGGCTTCGACACTGATGTCCGCGCTGCTGTCGACCGCCCGCAACTGCACGCGCCACTGCGTGCCGTTGTGTTGTGCGGTGGGCAGGAGCAGCCAGCGCGCTTCGCTCCGGTCCAGGAGCTGCCGTAGCGCGGCCGCATCCGGCGACTGCGCGTCGGGCAATGCTGCGTCCAGATGCAGGGTCTGTTCGGTCGGCGTCACCTGGAGCGCCGCGCCGCGAAGCCGATCCGCGGCGTATTCCATCGCCCCAAGCCGCACCCAGCTGACGTCCGCTTCGCCGGGTGCCACCCGCACGGGCAGCACGATCACGCGTGACGGATGGGTCACGGCAACATCCGCAGACGACGGCGCACTGCGATGGTTCCACCACAGCACGGAGGAAGACACGCACAAAACGACGACAAGCACTGCAGCGACCATGCGCCAGCGCACTGCGAAGTTGCTTGGATTGCGGTCGTGAATCGCCTGCGCCAAGCCCGCGGGCGCCTCGGGCTCTTCCCGCCCCAGCACCGATACCGGCACCGGCACCGGCGCAGGCGCCGAAGGCACCACGCCAGCACCGTCGTCATCCGGTTCCGTTGGACGCATCGGCACCGCAACTGTGCCTGGCTCAAGCTCCTCCACCTCGGCCACCCAGCGGTACCCGAAGCCCGGCACGGTGCGGATCATGGTCTGCCGATCGCCGGCATCGTCCAGGGCCTTGCGCGCACGGCGCATGGTCTGGGTAATCACCGTGTCGCTTACCTCGGCGCGGCCCCACACCGCCGAAATCAGTTCATCCCTGCCCACCGCACGCTGACGGTTGGCGACCAGGTACACCAGGCACTCCAGCGATTTCAGCGGCAGCGGCAGGCGCTCGCCATTACGACGAAGCTCGCGTACGGCCGGGTCCAGCACGTAATCGCCGAATCGATACTGGATAAGGCGCATCAGCCTGGCCTGCCACTCGCACGTTGGGGGATCCCCATCCTACGACAGGCACGCCCCATCGTGCTCAGCGCACCCGTACATGGAAAACGACGTCCTCGCGCGCGGTGTCAGCCAGCTCCTGCCCGCAGTCGAACATCAGCTCGCCCTGCCCCGCTGCCAAGGCCCGGAAACGCCAGGTGTGGGCGCCAGCCACGCGGGCCGGCTCCTGTTCCAGATCGAGCAGCAATGACGGCGTGGCACGCAGCCAGCAGCGGTAGCCGCTGGCTGAATGCGCAGGCAGGCGCACCTCGACCCGTTGACCGGCCATCAAGTGCACCGGCCGATCGTTGTCGTCTCGGTTCAGTACGAGCACCGGCGGCGCGATCGCCGCCGGTGCCGCACCCGGGCGATCCTGCCCGTCCCCACCACTACACCCGACCAGCGCCCAGGCAAGCAGCGCTGGAATTCCAGCAGCGGGGCGGAGCCCCGCTCTACCCTTCACTTAGTTCACCTTTACCAGCAGGCGCGAACCACTGGTTTCCTGGGTCGCGCTCACCGCCAGGTAGTACCGACCCTGCGCGGGGTTGACCACGGTGATAGCCTGGTTCACGCCCGGACGCGCCGACGCACCGGCGTTCTGGTTCGGCAGCGGATCCATTTCGTACCCGGCCAGCAGCTGCAGCTCGCCACGGCCACCGTAGGTGGTGATTTCCAGACGGGTTTTGCCGGGCGCGACGTCGATCACGTACAGGTCGCGTTGGCCGGCCGCCATCGCCGGCAGCAGCATTGCAGTACCCGGGCTGGTGGGAATGCCATCGATCGGCTGGCCGAAGGTGCGCGCGCGCGCGACCGCCGCCGCCGCGTCCAGCAGGCCGGTCCCGTTGGGCTGGCTTTGCTTGACCGGGAACGCGCGCGAAGTGGCCTTCAACAAGCCTTCCACCTGCGAGGGCGTCAGCGGCTGCGCGGCCACGCTCTGCATCAGCGCGACCACGCCCACCACGTGCGGGGTCGCCATCGACGTGCCGGTGTAACCGGCATAGATGTCGTTGCCGGGTACGGTGGTGCCGTCGTTGAGGGTGGACCAGATGTAACCGTTCGGGTTGCCTTCGGTGCCGGCGCCACCGGGTGCGGCCAGATCGATGCCGGCGCCGTAGTTGGAATAGCTGGCGCGCTGGCCGGAATAGCCGGTGGCACCGACGGTGATCACATTCGCGCAGCTGGCCGGGGCATGGCCTACGACCGGCGCGTTGTCGTTGCCTGCGGCCACCACCACCACGGTGCCCAGGCTGGTCGCCGTGTTGATCGCGGCCTGCGTATCGGCTTCGCACTCGTGCGCGCCGCCCAGGCTCATGTTGATCACTTCGGCTGGCGTGGTGTTGTCCGGCACGCCGTCGATATGGCCACCCGCAGCCCAGACGATGGCGTCGTTGATGTCGGACGTGTAGCCGCCGCAGCGACCGAGTACACGCACCGGCAGCACCCTGGCGTTGTAGGCGATACCGGCGCCGCCGACACCGTTGTTGGTGACTTCGGCGATGGTGCCTGCCACGTGCGTGCCATGCCAGCTGCTGTTGCTGGCCGGCGCACCGGCGCCGCACTCGTTGGCGGCACTGTAGTCACCGAGGTCCCAGCCGCCGGCGACGCGGCTGTCATCGTCCCGGTGCGAGACGAACGCGTCGGAAATGAAGTCATAACCGGGCAGCAGGTTGGGCTCGAGGTCGGCGTGGTGGGTGGCGCCGGTGTCGATCACAGCTACGACCACCCCCGCGCCGGTCGCACCGGATTCCCATGCGGTGGTAACCCGCGCCCCGCCCGCCCCGGTACCGTAGTGCCACATCTGGTGGCTGCTGAGCACCGGGTCATTGGGCACGGCGGCGGCATGCATCAGCCGGTCGACCCGTACCGATTCGACATTGGGCTGCGCGGCAATGGCGCGCATCAGGGTTTCGGCCTGGCTGCGGTCCAGTCGTTGCGAAGCACGTACCACGTGCTGGCCGCTGTAGGTGGCCCGCAGGGTCTTTACCTGCAAGGCGGCTGCGCCCTGCTGCGCGGCAATACGCGCGCCCAGTTGCGGGCGGGCACTGCTGGCAGCCGCGTCCAGGGAACGCTGGCGGGCCGCCGGCTGGGTGCGCTCGGCCGCGCCGGGCTTGTAGGTCACGATGAAACGTGGCGACAGCGTTGCGTCATTGATGGAGGAAAGATCGACGGTGCCTGCAAATGCCGGAGCGCAGGCGCTGGCCACCAGCAGGCTCAGGACGGAACGACGGAAATTCATGGATGGATTCCTGGAATGCGGAGTCTGGGGATGGGGATTACAGGTCAACGCCGAAGCCGAGGCCGGCAGAGCGGTCGTCGCTGCTGAAGGCCCCACCGATGCTCATGGAGACGCGGTCGCTCAAGGCCTTGGAGTAGCCGACCGACAGCGCGCTTTCGCCGTTCTGCCAGCCCACGCCGGCCGCCACGCGGCCGCGCGGGCTGCGCGAGTTGGCGGCGTTGATGGCCATGTTCATCATCGCGCTACCCATCGCGCCCTGGCGGTCCAGCCGCTTGTCCTGGGCGTTGAGGCGTGCGTTGACGTCGTTGCGCAGCAGGTCGAAGCTGTCGTTCAGGCCCTTGAGCTGGGAATCGGCATACGCGTTGGCACTGGACAACGTGCGGGTCGCGGTGGTGTCGGTGTAGCTGTTCGCCGAGGCCAGGGTGGCGGCGTCGGCGTCCTGCACCTGGCCGACGTTTGCCGCGTCGTTGGCATCTGTACCGGCGGCGACCTGGGTGATGCGGCGCTGCTGGGCGGCATTGCCCACCGACACGGTGTTCTCCTGGTCGGCGACCGCGCCCTGGCCAAGCGCCACTGCGCTGCTTGCGCTGGCATGGCTGTCGGCGCCTACGGCGACGGCATTGTCGGCGCTGGCGTCAACCAGGGCATTGCTGCCTACGGCCACGCTGTTGGCCGCGCCAACCTTCGCGCCGCTGCCCACGGCCGTATCGTTGGCGTCGGTTGCATTCGAGCCGGTACCCAGCGCCAGGCCGTCACCGCTGCCCATCGGTGCGTCCGATGCCACCGGCGTCGACCCCGTGGGTGCGCTTTCCAGCACGGCCACGCGATCCTGCAGACCGTTGAAGGCCGCATCGATGGCGTTGAAGCTGGCGCCAACATTCGTGTAGCTGCCGCCCTGGAAGGCGAAGCTCGGGGCGCTGATGCCGGTGGCATTCACCGCCGCGCCGCCGCCGAGTGCGGTAGCGACGGTGTCAAGCTGGGAACCGAGGGTGCCGCCAACGTCGGCGACCACCGCGTCCAGCTGACGCTTGTTGACCGCGTCGGTGGCATCCACCGCGTTGTCCACGTTGACCACGCGGCGTTCGGCACCGGCGCTGCCGACCGACACCACGTTGTCCTGCTCTGCGCTGGCATTCATGCCGATCGCCACGCTGTTCAGCCCGTAAACCGCCGCGCCGCTTCCGATCGCCACGCTGCCTGCGGTTTCAACCACGGCGTAGCTGCCGATGGCCACGGCGTCGTCCCCGCCTGCATAGCTGTTGTAGCCCGACGCGATGGCCTGGGTGCCGGTGGCGAAGGCATTGGTGCCGCTGGCCATGGCCGAGTCACCGGAGGCGTAGGCATAGTTGCCGATGGCGGTAGCGGCGTTGCCACTTGCCAGGCTGCCCTCGCCCACCGCAGCACTACTGGCACCAAGTGCCTGTGCCGTGTTGCCGAGCGCGGTACTGCCCAGGCCGGTGGCCTGCGCGGCAGAACCCATGGCCAGCGCGGAGGTCTCGGTCGCCTGCGCGCCGGTACCGAAGGCGATGGCGTTGCTGGACTCCCCGCCCACGCCCGGCGCGGTCTTGGCATCCTGGCCGAAGGCGATGTTGCCGGTGCCGGTCCAGCCGTCGGCGTAGGCGTTCTCGCCGATGGCGATGTTGCGGTGCCAGGTGGCGATGGCCTGGTCGCCGAGCGCGATGCTGGCGACGCCGTAGGCGACGGTCTGGGTGCCGATGGCGATGGCGTCGGCGTCGGCCGCGCTGGATTCCCGCCCGATGGCAACGCTGGAACGGCCGGCGGCCTGGGCGAAGAAGCCGCCCGCAAACGAACCGGAGACTACGGTCGGGTCGACACTGTCGTAGTTGCGGATGATGCTGGTCGGGCCGGGGTTTTCGGTGTCGCGGTCGCCGGTGGCAGCGGCCGGTCCCAGCGCGGTGCTGTAGTTGCCGAACGAATAGGTTCCGCTGCCGAATGCGGCGCTGCCCAGGCTGATGGAATAGGCTTTGCCGTAAGCATTGCTGATGTTGCCCGGACCCCGCGGGGTGCCGCCAAACGCCTGCGCCCAGTCCAGCCACCCGCCGACCGCCACCGAGCCGGTGCCCAGCGCATAGGACATGTAGCCCATGGCGGTGGAGTAAGGGTTGAACGCGATGGAGGTGTAGCCGAACGCGGTCCCGTTGGTGCGGATGGACTGGGCGCCAGCCCCCACCACCGTGGAGTTCTGGTCGGGCAGCCAGTTCGGGCTGTAGGACGTATAGAGCACGTCGCCGGCGGTCCCTGCGCCGGAGCCGATGACCACGTTGTTGTTGCCCTTCGACGTGGCGCCGTTGCCGATGGCGATGGAGTTGGCGGCTGCTTCGGTGGTGGTCGAATCGACGTAACTGCCCGCCCAATCGCTGACGAAGGTGGTCTGGTTGCCCTTGGTTCCGGTCACGGTCGCGCCATTGCCCAGTGCGATGGAGCCATTGCCATTGACCGTGGCGCCGTTGCCAACCGCGACCGAGTTCTGCGCGGGAGTTTCCGTGAGCGTTTCAAGTTTGGTGACCACCCCGCTCGCGTCCTGGCTGACGCTCAGGCTTCCGTTGATGGCGCGCACCTGGGTGCCGGTACCCATCGCGATGTTGTTGCTGCCGTTGGCAGTGGCGCCGCTTCCCACCGCGATGGCGTTGACGCTGGTGCCTGCAGGCGTGGTATCCACCTTGGTGGTGGTGCGTTGCTGTGGACTTCCCTTGGTATAGACAACCGAATTGGTGGTCAGCGAACCGGCATGCACGGCGCCGGCCTGGTTGCCGATAGCCACGCTTCCTTCACTGACGGCCACTGCACGCACGCCGATGGCCGTGCTGTTGTTGGCCAGGGCCTGCGCGGCAGCACCGACTGCGGTCGCGTTGGTGCCGTTGGCCCACGTCACCTCATTGGGGTCCACTGCGCCGTCATTGTCCAGGTCCACCCAGGTGCCCACGGCGGTGCTGCCCTTGCCGCTAGCGCTCGCGTCGGTGCCGCAGGCCAGGCTCTGGTCGCCGGTAGCGGTGCTGTCGATCGGCAGTGGCGCGCCGTTGTCATCCAGCAGCTGGCAGTTCACGCCGGCAGCGTATGCCGGCAGGGTCAGGACGGACAGGAGCGCGGCAGTCAGCGCTTTGCGATGCAGGGTGCGGGTGGTCGGAAGCATGGGCGGGCTCTGGGTTGGAAGACCCTAGAACGCCGCATCCGCGCCAGGAACGCATGACGCTGCCGTGACATTGACCACAAAAGTGGTGTCATCGAGGTGACAAAGGTGACATTGTTGTGAAATCGGAGCGAATACGCCTCAAGGACCGACGTGACGCGTCACGTGAATCAGGCTTCGTCTTCGTCCAGCAGCTGCTCCACGTAATGTGCTGCGTGCCGCATGACCTCCTCGAAGTCGGCCCCTTCAGGGATGTTCGGCTGCAGGAATTTCCGCTCACCGATCGCCAGCAGGAACACGAACGCCGGCTTGCCCTGGGGCTGCCAGGCGGTGACCCGGTAGCTCGCGCCGCGGTAGCTTCCATCCAGCGTGGCGCTCGAAACCGGCGCGGAGGGCGGTTGCGCGCCGGGCGGTTCGTTGCCGTCACCCGTGCCCTCGCCTTCCGTCGGGCACCCGGGTTCGGTCGCGTAGCGCACCGCGCGGGTGGCGGGATACCGGCTGTACCGGCGGGACCCAACATCGGAGATCCCGCACAGTGCCCCCGGCTGTGGGTCGGCCGAGGACGCCATCGACGCATACAACACCCGGTTCGAAGCTACCCTGGCCATTGCCCTGCCCCATACGGATCACCTGGACAAAGTCTGGGCCGGTGGGGCGCATCCGCGCATCAGTAAAGCTACCTAGTCGCAACCGACGCAGGCAGGATGTCCACGCCGGCTTAATGGGGTGCGGACAACCCTGTGCCTGACCCGGCACATACGCCGGCAAGGGGTGAGACATGCTTCCTGCTTCGATCAGGCGTATCGCCGTTCAACTCTTCGACAACGGCGTGCTGCGCCTGATATTCGAGAACACCCGCAACATGGCGGTCTCCACGCTGATTACGGCGGCCGGGCTGGAGGTGGTGCGGGAAGGGCCGGGGGAGCTGGACCTGGTGAACCCGACGTTGGTGGGGTATGTGGTGGTGGCGATCGGAGGCTCGTTGCTGCTGCTGAACCTGCTGGATGGGCTGTGGCGGTTGAGCCGGATGAAGTCGCACCTGCTGCTGCAGATTCTGTTGTGTGCGGCGTATGCGTTCATCTTCTGGCGGGTGGTTCTGCTGGTGTTGAACTTCAAGGCGGGGGGTGGGATGGGGGTTGGGAATTGATTTCGTGCGGATCGTTGTTCCTTGGGACACGCGTGGCGTGTCGCTACGCGGGTTCCAGCAATTTTCTCAGCGGTCTTCTTTGTAGATCCTGCCGTCTTTCATGATTACGTTGAAATTTGCGTCCGGGTTGGTGATGACGGCTATATCGGAGAGGGGATCGCCGTTGACCAGCAGCAGGTCGGCCAGGGCGCCCTCTTCCACTACGCCCAGGCGGCCGGCGTAGGGGCTGCGCTTGCCGGACAGGGCCAGTAGCTGGGCGTTGGTGCCGGTGGCCATGATCAGGGTCTCGGCCGGGGTGTACCAGCGGGTCAGGCTGGCCAGGATGCGGTTCTGCTGGCCGGCCAGCGCGCTGGAGAACAGCACGTCGGTGCCGAAGGCGGTCTTGAGCTTGTACTTGATCGCGAAGCGGTAGGTCTGATCGGTGCCGGCGAACACCTCCTGCGCCTTCAACCATTGTTCCGAGCCACGCGGGAACGCGTTGGCCAGTTCCTCCGGCAGCGGCTGGGTACTGAGCCAGGTGCCGGTGTCGCGGATGCGCCGGGCGCTGGCGTCGTCCATCAGGCTGCCGTGTTCGATGCACTTCACCCCGGCGCGGATGGAGCGCTGGATGGCTTCCGGGGTATAGGCATGCACGGCCACGTAGGTGCCCCAATCCGTAGCGGCCTCGACCGCCGCCCGCAGTTCCGCCTCGGTGAACGTCACCGCGTCCAGCGGGCTATGTGGTGAGGATACTCCGCCACCGGCGGTCAGCTTGATCTGGCTGGCGCCGCGCATCAGCTGCTCGCGCACGCGCATGCGCAGTTCGTCGGGACTGTCGGCGATGGCGCCGTCGCCCAGCAGGTCGTGGCGCGAGCCGGGCGCTCCCAGCGTGCGTGGCAGGTCGGAGGGTTGGCGGAAATCGCCATGTCCGCTGGTCACGGTGATCATCGCGCCGGACGGGAAGATCCGCGGCCCTTCCACATGCCCGGCATCCACCGCCGCCTTCAGGCCCCACACCGCGCCACCGACGTCACGCACAGTGGTGAAACCACGCATCAGCGTCTTGCGCGACTCGGCGCCCGCGACGATGTTGATGTAGCCGTTGTCGGCGGTCATCAGCGTCTGGATCGGAATGCCGGCGAACATGCTGTGCCAGTGCGCGTCGATCAGCCCCGGCATCAGCGTGCGGCCCCGGCCGTCGATGACGCGCGCGCCGGCTGCGTCGATGGCGCCCGTGGAAATGCGGGTGATGGTGTTGCCCTGCACCAGCACGTTGCTCGGACCGGAAAGTCGTGCGTGGGTGCCGTCGAAAATCCGTACGTTGGTGAACAGTACCGCTGGAGAAGGCGCTGCTGCAGGCTCAGCCAGTGCGCCACCGGGATCCTGCTGGATGACGGAATGCGCGGAGGTGGCCGTGGCCAGGCCCAGTGACAGCGCGACGCCCAGGATACGGAACGAAAGCCGGTTCATCATGGCACTACTCCCCCGTAAAGACGGTCTGTTGGGTATAGGAGCGGTGGCGTTACTGCGATGTGCAGCGTGCACCGTTCTGCGGGATTTACTGGTCGCCATTTCACCAACGCCTAACGCTGGCCGGGAGGTAATTGAGCGGTCCACCCTGGAGCGACCGTGATGACCGTCCTCACCCGTCTTGGCAAGGATCCCGGCTCCATCGGCATGGCCATGAAATCGAGCTGGCCGCGGCTGCTGATCGTAGGCATTCTGCTGCTGATGCTGGGGGCGTTCGGCATCTACGCCTCCTCCTTCATGGTGCGCACCATGACCGTGCTGATCGCCGGCCTGCTGGTGATTGCCGGTGCGCTGCAGCTTACCGAGGCGTTCCTGCTGCACGGCCTGCCCAGTTTCGCGATGACCATTGCATTGGGCGCGGCGCAGATCATCGGCGGCATCGCCATCTACACCCACCCCGAATGGGCCGCCTATGCGGTGGCGACCACGGTGGCGGCGGTGCTGGTGGTGCAGGCGATCGCCCAGATCAGCCTGGCATTCCGCTTCAGACCGGGTGGGAAGCGCTGGATCTCGTTGGTCTCCGGCTTGGTCGCATTGGTGGCAGCCGTGGTCTGCGTGAGCGGCGTAGCCTGGGCCGGGCGTGCTTCCGCGTCGTGGGGTGTGGGCCTGGCGCTGGTCGCCATGGGCGCGGCCTACATCGCCATCGCCCTGTTGTTCCGGCAGGACCGCGCCCCCCTCTAGTTCCGGACCCTGCATCAGAACGCGCCTTCCAGGTAGGTGTAGATGTAGTTGGAGCCACCGTCGACGGTGCCCAGCATCTGCGCCGAACCGAAGATGCCCGAGCGGTGCGAAACGCCGAAACCGAAGTACAGCTCGTGCCAGCGCTCGCTGCCGAAGATGTCGCCCAGGCTCACGTCGATGCTCGGATCCAGGTAGTTCAGCACCTTGGAGGTGTTGCGTTCGCGCTGTGCCTGCGCCTGCACCTCCGCATACGGCACGCGCTCGGCATAGGACACGCCGAAGCCGAAGCCGATCCGGGTCTTGACCCGGTGCGACCACGGAAACCCGTAGTAGAAGCCTTTCATGTACGCGTCGATCTGCCACGCATCGGGCTGGTGGCCGCGTTCGTTGTGGCGCAGGATGCCGACATACCCCACCAGGTCCAGCGGCCAGCCGTTGAGCCCGGACACGAACGGCCGGCCCACGTGCACGCCCCAGATGTCGGTGGGGTCGTCATCGTTGAGGCTGACGCAGCTGAAGGTCATGATCTTGACCAGGTGGCAGCCATCGGCGGAGTCGCGGCCGTAGAACACTTTCACATAGGTCGGGGTGTGGTCGTCGTCCCAGCGCACCTGGCCGTTGCCGAAGTCGTAGGCCGCGCCAACCATGCCGCCCCATTCGAGGTTGCTGTCCACCAGGGGGCTGTTGCGCACGGTGCTGGAATAGCGCTTGGCATACACGCCACCGAGCAGGCTCCAGTTTTCCAGGATGCGGTAGCGGCCGTACAGCCCGGCGACCACGTCCACGCCGCTGCCCGCCGAGTAGGCGCTGCGCTCGGGCGTGACTTCGTAATCCTCCACGCCGAAGTAGTAATCGTTGAGCTTGGCACTGCGCCAGTTCAGGCTGATCACCGGCTGCAGGGCCCAGCGATCGCCGCGCCAGGTGTGGCCGTAGGCGGCGCGGATCTCGGTGCCGTTGGAGTTGTTGGAAAGGTCCTGGCGTACGCTGAGATCCAGCGCATGGTCGTTGTGCTTGAAGTAATAGCGCGCCCCGATGTCCGCTTCGCTGTTGCGGGTTTCCATGCCTTCGAGGATGTCCGGCGTTTCGTCTTCGGGGTAGCCTTCCAGCCGGCGTTCGACGAACAGCTCCAGCCCCTGGTTCTCCTGCGTGGCGAAGCGGACGCCGGCCGCATTGGAGCGCAGGAAGAAGCGCTCGCCTTCGTACAGGTAGAGCGGCATCAGGTCGACACGGTCGTCGGCGCCCTTGTACGGCGACGACTCGATGCGGCTGAGGAAGCCGAGCCCAGCCGCACCGGGTTCTTCCAGGATGGTGCCGAGCATGGCGTCCTGCGCAGCCAGCGGCGCGGACGCGGAGAGCGCTGCGGCCAGCAACGCAGGCTGCCAGCGGCGCGCACTGTGGCGGTATCGGGTTCGGGCAGACATGGGGCCTCCTACTTCACGAAGTCGTACTTCAGCGCGGTCTGCAGACGGAACACGTCGCCACTTTCACCGCTCTGCTCCTGCAGCTTGCCGTACAGCAGTTCGGCGCCCCAGCTCCAGCTCGGCGCCGGCTGCCAGACGACGTTGGCGGCGGCATAGTCGCTGCGCCGGAAAACGCTCGGATCGAGCAGGTCTTCGCGTTCCAGGTACAGACGGCTGTAGGTGAGTGTCGACCGCCAGCGCTGCGACCAGTGGTGCGTGTAACCGACCCAGCCGCCGTACTGCTGCAGCAGCTTCAGGTCGCCCTGCGGGTCGACGATGCCATCCAGGTTCAAACCGCCGAGGTCGCCGAGGAACGCGGCGATGCCTTCGCCGCCGACCGCACCGAACACCACGTAGTCGCCCCGGTCGCCGCCTCCCCAGGTACCGCTCAGGGCCAGGCCGCCGGCGGTGGCGCTGTCGCTGCCTTCGTTGCTGACCTTGGCCGAGTCGTACGCCAGGTAGCGCAGCAGGCCCGATGCCTGCAGGCTGCCCCACCCCGCTTCATGTCGCGCGGCCAGCACCAGGTTGGGTGCGGCGGTCCGCGAACGCTGGGTTACGCCATTGAACTGAAGTTCCGGGGCACGGTGTTCGGCGGCGAGAATGATCTGGTTGCCGTTGCCCAGCGGGAAGTACTGGCGGATGCTGGCCAGCCGTGCCGACGGCGAGGCCGGCGGACCGGCGAAATCCAGCGTATCCGGGCCGGAGTCCAGGTCCATGAAGGCCGACCAGCCAAAACCCACGTAGGTGTTGCCGAGCTGGCCCCACGCGTGGCGCAGGCGATAGCCGTAGCTCCCACCGGAGCCGAAGAAGTCGTTCTGGACCAGGAAGCGTAGCTGCCCGGCCCCGGTTTCGCGCCGTCCTTCTATGGTGAAGCGGGTCTGACGTGCGTGCATGTTGAAGCGCGTGCTGTCGCGACCGCCGTCAACCGGGATCTCAGAAGTAATGAACTGATCGCTGTCGCCGGCGTCGCCGCTGTCGAACATCGCATCGAGCTTGGCGTACCCGCCCAGACGCAGCCACGTGCCGGTACCGGGAATCTGGAAGAAGCCCTCCAGTTCGTCCCCGGGCGGCACCTCGTTGTCGACACGGGCGCTGGCCTGCTCGTCTTCGTCGAAGGTGTCGCGCGTTGGCAGCGGCGACTCCGGCACGTTGAGCGTCTCGGGCGTGGCGGCAAGCAGTGGCGCGGCGGGCACGCTGGCAACCGGCGCTGTGCCGGGTGGCGCGGTGGGCGCTGGCGGTGTGGCAACCGCAGCTGCCGCCGGTGCCGTTCCGGCCTGCCCGGCCTCCAACGCCTGGATGCGCGACGTCAGCATCTCCACGGTCTGGCGCAGGCGCTGGATCTCCGCGTCCTGGCTGGCGTCGCGGGTCTGGGCGGCGGCAGCGCCGGGCAGCAGCACGGCGGCCAGGCAGAGCGATCGGGCGGGAATGCGCATGGAAGATGTACCTCACTGGAGTTGCGGATCACGGGTGCACTGCACGATCAGTCGACGGGTCGCTCCCGCAGGTCCTGGCCGCCACCGAGTGCGGCGTACAGATTGACCGCGTCCTGCAGGGCGGCGGCGCGCAGCTGCAGCAGGTTCTGTTCGGCGGCGAAGTGGTTGCGCTCGGCGTCGAGGACTTCCAGGTAAGGCGTGAGGCCCACGTCGTAGCGATCGTGCGCGGTCACCACCAGCGCCTGCTGCACTTCCACGGCACGCACCTGCGCGGCGATCTGCAGGTCGTTCTGTTCGGCCGCGACCAGTCCACTGGCGACCTCACGGAAAGCGTTCTGCACGGTGGACTGGTAGGCCACTTCGCGTTCGTCGCGCCCGGCGTTGGCCGCATCCACGCGCGCGCGGCGGGCGCCCCAGTCGAGCAGCGGGAGCACTGCGCCCGCGCCGAATGACCAGACCCGGTTGCTGTCCGAAACTAGGCCGGACAGTTCGGTGGACGCATACCCACCCGCGCCGGTCAGGGCGATGATCGGGAAGTACAGCGCCCGTGCCACGCCGATGTTGGCGTTGGCCGCGCGCAGCTGGTGCTCGGCCAGTCGGACGTCCGGGCGCGCTTCCAGCAACGCCGAGGGCAGACCCGGGTCGAGCCGGGTCAACTGCGCGTCGGGGTCGAGCGGCAGCCCGGCCGGCAGGGTCGCCGGCAATGGAGTGCCGACCAGGAACTGCAGCAGCTGCAGCGCCTGGCCCTGGGTACGACGCAGCTGCGCCAGCTGCAGCTCGGTCTGGGTAACCAGCGCATAGGACTGGTTGAAGTCGATCGACGAGGTCAGCCCGGCATCCATGCGCAGCTGCGCCAGTTCCAGGGTTTCGTTGCGGCTGGTCAGCGACCGCTCGGCCAGCACGATGCCCTCCTGGCTGGCCCGCACCGCGTAGTAGCTCGCGGCCACGTTCGCCACCAGCGAGAGCTCGGCGGTGTTTCGCGCTTCCACCGTGGCCAGGTACTGCCGCCGCGCGACCTCGCTGAGGTTGGCCACGCGGCCCCAGAAGTCGAGTTCGTACGAGGGAATGCCCACCTGCACGCCGTAACTTTCCAGCGTGACCCGTGGCGCGTTGTCGGCCGGGCTCAACGGCCCGCGCTGGCGCTGGCCCGATGCGCTGGCATCCAGCCCGGGCAGGCGCTGGCTGCGCTGGATCCGGAACTGGGCGCGCGCCTGTTCGATGCGGGCGGCCGCACCGGCCAGGTCGCGGTTGTAGGCCAACGATTGGCCGATCAGGTCGCGCAATACCGGATCGTGGAAATAGGTCTGCCACGGAATCGACGGCGCGGCGCGACCGTCGGCAGCCGTAGGCGGGAACGTGGCGGGAACCGGTGCATCGGGGCGCTCATAAGTGGGCGCCAGGTTGCACGCGCACAGCTGGCACGCCAGCAGCGCCACCCCTGCCCGCCCGAGCATGCGCTTATGCATGGTCACCCTCGCGCTTCACCGGGTCGGCGGTCGCCGGGTCCACCTGCTTAGCCCGCGCACGCCGGCGCAACACGTAATAGAACAACGGGGTAAAGAAGATGCCGAACACCGTGGCGCTGAGCATGCTGCCGAGCACGCCGGTACCCACCGCCTGGCGGCTGGCCGCACCGGCCCCGGTGGCGATCACCAGCGGCACCATGCCGACGACGAAGGTCAGGCTGGTCATCAGGATCGGACGCAGGCGCTGCTGCGCAGCCTGCAGGATCGCATCGCGTACCGGCACGCCGCGCGCTTCTTCGTCCAGGCCGAACTGCACGATCAGGATCGCGTTCTTCGCGGCCAGGCCGATGATGGTCACCAGGCCCACCGTGAAGTACACATCGGCAGACATGCCGCGTGCCGCAGTGAACACCACGGCGCCCAGGATGCCCAGCGGCACCACCAGCAGCACGATCACCGGGGTCACCCAGCTCTCATACAGCGCGGCCAGCAGCAGGAAGGCCACGATGAAGGCCAGGCCCAGCAGCATGCCGACCTGGCCCGAGGCCTCGCGTTCTTCGCGTGCGGTGCCGGTCCATTCGTGGCGCATGCCGGGTGGCAGCACGTCGTCTGCGATGCGCTCCATCTCCACCAGCGCCGCGCCGCTGGACACGCCGGGCGCGCCCTGCCCCGAGACCGTGGCCGAGAGGAAGCCGTTGTAACGCTCCACCTGCTGCTCGCCCACCGTCCAGCGGGTGGTGGCGAAGGCGGAGAACGGGACCGATTGCCCGTTGTTGCCGATCACGCGCAGATCGGAGACATCCTCGGCGCGCATCCGCTGCTCCGCATCGCCCTGGATGAACACCCGCAGCACGTTGCCCTGACGCACAAAATCATTCACGTAAGCCGAGCCGAACATGATGCCCAGCGCCTGGTTTACCTGGGAGAGTTGCACGCCCAGCGCTCGTGCCTGGGTGCGGTCGATGTCGACAAACAGCTGGGGCGCGCGCGGCATGCCTTCCGGGCGCACGCCGGTGAGCCGGTCGCTGGCGGCAGCACGGGCGGTGATGCCCATGGCCGCAGCGCTCAGGCCTTGCCCGCCCACACCGCTGCGGTCCTCGATCTTCATGCTGAAGCCGGAGGCATTGCCCAGCGACTGGATGGCCGGCGGATTGAGCGCGAACACCTGCGCCTGCGGAATGCGGGTGAACGCCGCACTCATGCGCGCGGCCAGCGACATCGCACTATGGTCGCTGCCACTGCGTTCGGCCCACGGGTGCAGGTCGACGAACGACATGCCCACCGCCTGGCCCTGGCCGAAGAAGCTGAAACCGATCACCGTGGCCACGTTGCGCACTTCCGGCTGCTGGCGCAGGATCGCCTCGGCCTGTTCCGCGGCAGCGCGGGTGCGCTCCATGGTCGCGCCGGGCGCCGCGTTGTAGGCCACGAAGATGTAACCCTGGTCCTCGGTGGGCAGGAAGCCGCCTGGCAATCGCGCATACAACAGCCCGGTGAGCAGGGTCACCACCGCGAACACGCCGATCCACAGCCACGGCCGTACCAGCATGCTGCCCACCCAGCCGGCATAGCGACGGCTGCTGCGGTCCAGCCCGGTGTTGATCGCAGTGAACAGCCGCCGCGCGGGGCCGCCCTTGCCCTCCTGCTCCCTGGCCGGACGCAGCATCGCGCCGCAGATCGCCGGCGCCAGGGTCAGCGACAGGATGGTCGAAACCACCAGCGAGACGCTGAGCGTGACCGCGAACTGGCGGTAGATGCCGCCCGCCGAGCCGGGAAAAAATCCCATCGGAATGAACACCGCCAGCAGCACCAGCGTGGTGGCGATGATCGCGCCGGAGAGCTGGCCCATCGCCTTGGCGGTCGCCTCGCGTGGCGGCAGGTCCTCCTCGCGCATGATCCGCTCGACGCTTTCCACGATCACGATGGCGTCGTCGTTGAGGATGCCGATCGCCACCACCATCGCAAACAGCGACAGCAGGTTGATCGAGACCCCGAAGGCCAGCAGGCCCAGGCAGGCGCCGAGCAGCGACACCGGCACCACGATGGTCGGCAGGAACACCGCACGCCAGCTCTGCAGGAACAGCAGCACCACGATGGAGACCAGCACCAGCGACTGCAGCATGGTCATCGCCACGCCGTTGACCGACTCGACGATGAAGGGCGTGGTGTCGAACGGGGTGCTCCACTGCATGCCGTCCGGGAAGCTGGATTCCAGCTCCTGCATGCGCTGGCGCACCGCCGTGGCGGTGGACAGTGCATTGGCGCCAGTGGCGAGCGACACCGCCAGGCCGGCGTTTTCCTGCCCGTTCAAGCGCAGGTTGAAGGCGTAGTTGTCGTTGCCCAGTTCCACCCGCGCCACGTCACCAAGCCGCACCGTGGCCGCGCCGGGCGTGGCGCGGATGATGACCTGGCGGAACTGTTCCGGGGTGCTGAAACGCCCCCGCATCACGATCTGCGCAGTGGTCTCGGTCGAAGGGGTGGTCGGCTGCAGGCCCAGGCCGCCGCCGGCGGTCTGCGCATTCTGCTCGCGCACGGCCGCCATCACCTCACCGGGTGAGATGCCATAGCTGACCAGCTTCTCGCGGTCCAGCCAGATCCGCATCGCGTAACTGGAGCCGAACAGGGTCACATCGCCCACGCCATGCACGCGGCGCAGCTCGTCGGCGACGTTGCTGTTGGCGTAGTCGCCCAGCTCCAGCGCCGAATAGCGGCCCTTGTCCGACTGCAGCGAGACCAGCATCAGGAAGCCGTTGCTGGCCTGGGTCACGCGCACGCCCATCTGCCGCACTTCGTCGGGCAGGCGCGGCTCGACCCGGGCCAGGCGGTCCTGCACCTGCGAACGGGCGATGTCCAGGTCGGTGCCGCTGCGGAACGTGACCCGGATCTGCGCGGTTCCATTGGCGCGGCTGGTCGAGGTCATGAACAGGAAATCGTCCACGCCGCTCAGCTCGTTCTCGATCACCGAGGTCACGGTGCGATCAATGGTCTGCGCGTCGGCGCCGACGAAGGTGGCCGAAATGCTCAGGCTGGGCGGTGCCACGTCCGGGTACTGTTCCACCGGCAAGGTGCTGAGCGCGATGCCGCCGAACAGGATCGCGAACAGCGCGATGACCCACGCCAGGACCGGGCGGTAGACGAAATAACCGCTCATGGAGCCTTGGCCTTCGCCTTGGGAATCGGCTCGGACTGGATGGATACCGGCTGCCCCGGCTGGATCTTGTGCCAGCCGTCCACGATCACCCGGTCACCGGGGGTCAGGCCACTCTGCACCACCCAGCGGCCATCGGCCTGCCCGGCGAGCGTCACCGCACGGCGTACCGCCACGTTCTCATCGTTGACCAGCATCACGCTGGCCTCGTCTTCGCCGACCTGGATCGCGCGCTCCGGCAGGCTGGTGCCGTTGCGGATGCTGCCCATCTGCAGGATGCCGCGCACGAACTGCCCCGGCAGCAGCCGGCCTTCCGGATTGGGGAAGCGTGCACGCAGGGTGCGGCTGCCGGTGGCGGGGTCGATCGCGGTTTCGCTGAAATCCACCACGCCCTGGGTCGGCAGGCGTTCGCCACCGTCGAGCAGGATGGTGACCTTGACCTGCTTGTTGTCGCCCACGTCGATACGGCCGTCGGCCACGCCGCGCTGCAGTTCGTTCATCGAAATGTTGGACGGATTGAAGATCACGAACGCCGGGTCGACCTGGTCGATCCGGGTCATCAGCGTGGCCGCCGCCGCACTGACCAGCGCGCCTTCACTGACCTGGGCGCGCCCGGTGCGGCCCTTGATCGGCGCGCGCACGGTGGCATGGTCCAGCTGCAACTGGGCGCGGTCCACCGCGGCCTGTGCTTCCATCAGCGCTGCATCGGCCTGGCGGAACGAGGCCTGCGCCGATTCGTACTCCTGCACGCTCACCGCCTTGCGCTGTACCAGCGTGGACAGGCGTGCGCGCAACGAGGAGGTCTGCGCCTTGGCCGCGCGGGCCGAGGCCAGTGAGGCGCGGGCCTGCTGCACCCGTGCCTGCAGGTCGCGCGGGTCGATCTGGAACAGTGGGGCGTTGGCCTCGACCTCGGTGCCGTCCACGTACAGCTGGCGCTCGACGATGCCATCGGCGCGCGCCCGCACCTCGGCCGAGCGGCTGGCTTCCACCCGCCCCGGCAGTTCCACCATGTTGGGCACGCTCTGTGCCTTCACCACTTCCACCGCGACCAGGGTCGGGGGCCGTTCACCGCCCGGCCCACCGCCCCGCCCGCACGCCGCCATTCCCAGCGCAACCGCCGCCAGTACCGATGCACGCGCCATCCACCCTGGGAATCGCATCCTTCCGGCCTCCGTTTAAAGACTAGAACGTCACCGCGTCCCGGATCAGCGGACACGTCATGCAGTGACCACCGCCACGCCCACGCCCCAGTTCCGCGCCGACGATGCTGATCACTTCAATGCCCTGCTTGCGCAGGTCGGTGTTGGTCTGGGTGCTGCGGTCGTAGGCCACCACCACGCCCGGCGCCATCGCCACCAGGTTGTTGCCGCTGTCCCACTGCGAGCGTTCGGCCGCATAGCGGTCGCCGCCGGATTCGACGATGCGCAGCTTCTTGAAGCCCAGCGCCTCGGCGACCACGTCGTTGAAGTGCTTGGTTTCGAACACGATCTCGAAACCCGGGTCCTTGTCGCTGGGATACAGCGAGACCGTGCGGATCTGATCGACGATGCCCGGGAACACGGTCACCACGTCGCGGTCGGCGAAGGTGAACACCGTATCCAGGTGCATGGCCGAACGCAGCTTCGGCATCACCGCCACGATCACCCGCGTGGCCGCACCGTTCTTGAACAGCGACTGCGCCAGCTGGGTGATCGCGGTGCGCGAGGAGCGCTCGCTCATGCCCACCAGCACGATGCCATTGCCCGGAATCAGTACGTCGCCGCCTTCCAGCGTGGCGTTGCCATAGTCCACGGTCGGGTCGCCGAACCAGATCGGGAAGTCGGCCTTGGTGAAATCGGGATGGAACTTGTAGATCGCCGTGGTGAGGATGGTCTCCTCATGCCGCGCGGGCCAGTACAGCGGATTCAGGGTCACCCCCTGGTAGATCCAGCAGGTGGTGTCGCGGGTGTACAGGGTATTGGGCAGCGGCGGCAGCAGGTAGCCGACCAGGTCGGGCACCTCGCGCACCTTCTGCAGGGTCGGGCCGGCGAAGTCGTCCGGCAGGTCGAGCACGCTCAGGCCGCCGATCAGGGTTTCGGCCAGCTGCCGCGCCGGCATGCCCTGCAGGTAGGCGCGCACCTCGGCCATGAACTCCACGCCTACTTCGTTGGCGTTGATCTGGTGGTCCAGGATCCAGTTGCGCGCCTCGTCGATCTCCAGCGTCTCGGTGAGCAGGTCATGCATCTCCACGACGTCCACGCCACGGGCGCGCATCTTGGACATGAAATCGAAGTGGTCGCGTTTTGCGTTGTCGACCCAGATCACATCGTCGAACAGCAGGTCGTCCTTGTTGCGCGGGGTCAGGCGGCTGTGCGCCATGCCCGGGGAACAGACCATCACCTTCCTGAGGACGCCAACTTCGGAATGAACGCCATACACCGGTGCAGTGGACATGTGCGGACCTCTCTCGATCACGGAACGTGGGGAAGACGTGGCCCCGCGTGCCGTCGCGGTCGGCCGTTGGATGCAGTGAGCGTGCGTGAAGAAGTAGCCCTGAAAAGGTAATGCGCAGGTGAACGTCGGTTTTCGGACAGTGCTGCAAAACCGCTGTAAATCGAGGATCTGTTGCCGCGCTAGGCGTTTGCAGCGTCTTCACATCCGCATTACCCCGCAGGTAGTTAATCGCTGCTGCAAGGACCCGAATCACGCACAGGGACGGCGACATTCCTTCCGTGTTCCGCGCATTCACTCGATGGAGACACACAATGAAACTTCCTCATGCAGGCGTTGCCACGGCGCTGCTGGCGTCTGCCCTGTTCATGGCAGGCTGCGCCACCCACACCACGCCCAGCACCTTCAACCGGTCTGAAGTAGGCCGTGCCCAGGACGTACAGATGGGCACCATCCAGTCGATCCGTGGCGTGCAGATCCAGAACGACTCGCGCGGCGTGCCCACCCTGGTCGGCGCGGCCATTGGTGGCGTGGCCGGCAGCACCATCGGCGGCGGCAGCCGTGCCAACGCGGTCGGTGCGATCGCCGGCGCCGCAGCAGGTGGCGCCGCCGGCAATGCGCTGTCGCGCAATGCGCGCAATGGCGTTGAGATCACCGTACAGCTCGAGAATGGCCGCACGGTGGCCGTGGTCCAGGACGGCAGCGCCAACGATTACCGCGTCGGCGACCGCGTGCGCGTCTCCAGCGACGGCACCACCACCCGCGTCACCCGCTGACCCGGGGGAGCGAACCAGGGCTGGCCCGTCCCGACAGGGACGGGCGACCTGCTGCACCACTCACGTGAGGGAACCGACATGCGCCGCCTGCTGACCGCACTGCTTGCCGTGACCGTGACTACCCTGGTCGGATGTGCCACCTCGCCCACCCTGAGCACCCAGGACCGCTTCAATCTGTACGTGCAGCATGCCGGGCCGCCGGTAGCCTCGTTCCGCCTTGCGCGCTTCGTGCGCCAGACCCAGTGGACACCGCTGGGCGACCGCGCACTGGCGGTATGGACCAGCCAGAGCGTAGGCCACCTGCTGGAGCTGCGCGGCCGCTGCACGGGCTTGTCGATCGCGCATACGGTGGAGATCACCAACTCTTTCGGTACGGTCAACGCACGCTGGGACAGCGTGATTCCGCGCACCTCCAGCGTGGCCATGCCGCAGTCCTGCCGCATCATCCGGATCCGCCCACTGGACGGCACCGCAATCCGCGACGCACGACGTGAAATGCGCAACACCATCTACGGCACGCGTCCGGCGGACCTGGTGGAAGACACCGGGCCTGACATCACCGACCGGCCGGTCGATTGATGGAAAAGCTGCGCAGCCTGATCCGCCGCAATGTATCGCGCAGTCTGTTCGATGCGCGATGGCTGATGGCACCGTTCTATTTCGGGCTGGTGGTGGCGCTGCTGTTGCTGCTGTTCGTGTTCCTGCGCCAGCTTGCCAACTACGCGCTGCGCATCACCGACCTCGGCGCCGCAGATGCGGTGCTGATGGCGCTGTCGCTGATCGACCTGTCGCTGGTCGCCAACCTGCTGCTGATCGTCACCCTGGCCGGCTACGAAAACTTCGTGACCCGCATCGACTCGGGAGGCGAACGGCGTCCACAGTGGATGGGCATGGTCGACTTCGCGGCGATGAAGAACAAGCTCATGGGGTCGATCATCGCCATCTCGGCCATCGCCCTGCTGCGCATCTTCATGAAACTGGAAGAAGGCAGCCGGATCGATCCGGAAACACTGCGCTGGATGTCGGCCATCCACGGCATGCTGCTGCTCTCGGCCCTGGTGCTTGCGGTGACCGAGCGGTTGGCCCGCCATCGCATGCTGCCGCCGCAGGATCCGCCGCCGAACGTCCCGCCCCCGTCCTGACTCAGCCGCCGCTGGGGTTGCGCCGCCGCTCGATCTCCTGGCGTCGCAGCGGGTCCAGCAGGTCCTGCAGGCGGCGGGTGTCGCCGTCGCTCCAGTCGCCCCTCCCCAGCACCGCCTGCCAGCCGACCACATAGTGCGCCGGCGCGAACACATGGCCATACCCCATCGGGGTGCGGTCGGCCAGCAGCATGTCCAGCGCCAGCTGCAGCATGCTCACCAGCGGGTACCAGCGCACTTCCTTCGAGACGTCCGGCGCGCGCGGTTCGGCCATCCAGTCCGGCTGTCGCCACGCGTCGTACGGCGTGAAGAACGTGATCGGATCGCTGGCGTACTGCAGGTACACCACGCGCATCCGTCCCCACGGCGCATCGGCAGGCACCGGCGTGCCCTGCTGGTTCATGAAACGCACAGAGCGGCTGTCACGGAACACCGGCAGCCACTCGGGCGACCCCGGATTGCGCTGGTTGGTGGTCTGCCGCCAGGTCCGAGTGGCGAACGGCGGCCCGCTCCACAGCGCGCCATCGATCGGCGTATCGATCATGTCGAACAGGTTGACCGAGCGCTCCGAGTTCATCGCGCCGAGGCGAACAGACGCGGCCGGGTCTCCACGGGCAACGTACGCCAGTAGGCGTAAACCTCGGCGAACAGCAGGCGCGAGGTCTCTTCGCCATACTCCGGCTCGACCAGCAGCGAGAGCGGGCTGGACAGATAGGAGTACTGCACCGCCACGCTGGCCACATCGCCATGCAGCAGGTATTCCAGGCTGTCGGCCGCCGCCGGGTCGACCCAGCCGGTGCCGGTGGGCGTGATCACCACCAGGTTGGCGCGCTCGAAGCCGCCCTGGCGCTGCAGTTCGCGCAGTGCCAGCCGCGCACGTGCACGCGCAGTGCTGGCAGACGGAAGGCCCGCATAGACGCGGATCGGCTGCAGCGCCGGCTTGCCGGTGAAGGCCGCAATCTGTGCCGCGTCGGGACCGTTGCGTACGAAATCGCGACCGGTACGGCCCATCTGTTCCCACGCCACCAGCGAACCGGGCCCGCCGGTGCTGCCCGGTCGCGTCGGCGCCGTCGCTTCCGGCGGAATCAGCGCATCGGCCCTGCGGAACGACGCATCGGCCGCATGCAGCGCGCCACGCAGCAGCACGCCGTTGGCGATGTTGAAGAACAGCACGGCCGCCACCACGATGCCGAGCAGGCGCGCCACCGGCGCCGGCATCACCCGCCGCGACAGCGCGCCTACCCGTCGCGCCACCCACGCGAAGGCACGCCCCACCAGCAGCAGCACGCCGAACACCAGCAGCGCGATCGCCAGCAGGCGCAGCGAAAACTCTTCGTCCATCGGCGGCAGGCCCATCACCGCGCGTACCGAATCCTGCCAGGGGCGCACCCACCACGCAGTCAGCACGCAGGCCAACAGGCTCACCCACGGTAGCCAGCGCAGAAGCCGCTGCAGCCGGCCTTTGCCCAGCTCCGGCAGCATCAACCGGTGCCACAAACCTGCCAGCGCCACGCCCAGCAGGTAGCCCAGCGCAAAACACACGCCACTTAACAACCCCTGCGCCACATACCCGCGCGGCACCAGGCTGGGGGTCAGCGATGCAATGAAAAACAGCGCACCCAGCACCTGTCCAGTACGGCACAGTGGCCCCAGATACGGTGCACTCAGACGGTCGAACACGCGACGCATCAAAGCCTCAGCCATCCGCTGCCCATCCCGACCAACGCCATCACGGCCATCGTACACAGCACTACCAGCACCAGCAGTTCCAGCGGTCGGAACGCAATGCCGCGCTGGCGCTGCCACACCCAGAACAGGATCGAGCCCGGCACGTACAGCAGGCTGGACAGCAGCAGGTAACGGCTGCCGCCGGACAGCAGCATCGCCGCCGCATACGCCGTGGCGATGCCGGCGATCCAGCGCATCCGCGCATGCCCGCCCTCGCCGGCCAACGACAGCTTCAACTGGTAGGCGGCCACCAGCAGGTACGGCACCAGCGTCATCGCGCTGGTCATCTTCAGCGCCAGGGTGAAGGCGTAGTCGGCGAACCAGCTGACCAGCAGGAACGCCTGGATCACGCCATTGGTCAGCCACAGCGCCGCATCCGGGACGCCGGCCTTGTTCTCGCGCGCCAGTGCCCGCGGCATCGCGTCGTTCAACGCGGCCGAATGCAGCACCTCGGCCGCCAGCAGCGACCACGAGAGGTAGTTCCCCAGCACCGACACCAACAGCCCGATACTGATGAACAATGCGCCCCAGCGCCCGGCAATCGCCTCCATTACCCCGGCCATGGACGGCGTGGCCAGCGCGGCCAGGTCCGGGCGAAGCAGCACGCCATAGGAGAGGATGGTGACCATCACCAGCAGGCACAGCACACCGAGGAAGCCGGCAACGGTAGCGATGCCCACGTCCTCGCGGCGACGCGCATAGCGCGAGTACACGCTGGCGCCTTCGATGCCAACGAACACGAACACGGTCAGCAGCAGCGTGCCCCGGGTCTGCTGCCACAGGGTGGAGGCGGCCGGCGGCTCGAAGCCCCACAGGTTCAGCGCGAACACGTCGGCGCGGAAGCCAATGAAGAGGAACACCACGAACACCGCCAGCGGTACCAGTTTGGCTACTGTGGCGATGGTGTTGATCAGCGCCGCTTCCTTGATCCCGCGCAGGATCAGGAAATGGAAGCCCCACAGCAACAGCGAGGCCGACAGGATCGCGATGACCGTGGTGCCATCGCCCAGCGCCGGAAAGTACTGGCCCAGCGTGGCCTTGATCAGGATCAGGCAGGCCACGTCGGCCAGGCAGCAGCCGAGCCAGTAACCCACCGCCGACAACAGGCCGGCGTAATCGCCAAAGCCGGCCTTCGCGTAGGCGTAGATGCCGGTGTCCAGTTCGGGCTTCAGCCGCGACAGCGACTGGAACACGAACGCCAGCATCAGCATGCCGGTACCGGCGATCAGCCAGGCCAGCAGCGCGCCGTACACGCCGGTCGTGTTGCCGAACGCGCCGGGCAGCGCGAAGATGCCCGAGCCGATCATTGAGCCGACCACCAGCGCGGTCAGCTCCAGCAGCGACAGCCTGCGGTCGCCTGCAGTGGGCGCCATGGCCGGTCAGATCTGGATGTAGCCGGTCGCGATCCAGTAGACGCCGACCACGGCGGCAACCACGGCCACGCCCAGGATGATGAAGTCCGACGCCTTGGTGAAGATCTTTCCGCCCTGCTCGCGGCGCGCCCAGAAGTACAACAGGCTGCCCGGGGCATACAGCACCGCCGAAAGCACGATGAACTTGATCCCGCCCGCGTACAGCAGGAACACCGTGTAGAGGGTGGCGAGGATGGCCAGCACCATGTCGCGGCCGCGCTCGTTGGCTCGCTCGTTGTAGGTCTCGCCGCGCCTGGTGAGCTGCAGCCCGTAGGCCGCGACCAGCAGGAACGGGATCAGCGACATCGCACTGGTCAGGTTGAGCATCAGCGAGAATGCATCGCGCGACCAGTACGTACTGATCACGATCAGCTGGATGATGATGTTGGTCGCCCACAGCGCAGCCGAAGGTACGCCATTGGCATTCTCACGCGCGAAGATCGCCGGCATGTCCTTGGTCCGCGCCGCAGCCGACAGCACCTCGGCACAGATCAGCGACCAGGTCAGGTACGCACCCAGCACCGACACCAGCAGGCCGACGCTGACGAAGATCGCGCCCCAGCGCCCCACCACCGCCTCCAGCACCGCTGCCATCGACGGCTGGCGCATGCCGGCGATGTCGGCGCGCTCCATCACCGCGAACGGCAGCAGGGTCACCAGCACCATCAGCGTGGTCACCACCAGGAACCCGGTGATGGTCGCCGCACCCACGTCCTTGCGGTCCTTCGCGTAGCGCGAGTACACACTGGCGCCTTCGATGCCCAGGAACACGAACACGGTGACCAGCATGGTGGCGCGGACCTGCTCGAAGATGCTTCCGGAGAGGTCGCCGCCGTAGAAGTTGAAGCGGAACACGTCCATCTTCATCGCAAACGCAATGATCACCAGGAACACGATGATCGGAATGACCTTGGCGATGGTGACGATCTTGTTGATCGCCGCGGCCTGCTGCACGCCGCGCAGGATCATGAAGTGGAACAGCCAGATCCCGGCCGAGGCGACCAGGATTGCCACAACAGTGTTGCCGTCGCCGAAAACCGGGAAAAAGGCCCCCAACGTCGACTTGATCAGCACCCAGTAAGACACGTTGCCGATGCAGCTGCCGATCCAGTACCCGAATGCGGACAGGAAGCCCGGATAGTCTCCGAAGCCCTCCTTTGCATAGGCGAACACACCCGCGTCCAGGTCCGGTTTGCGCTCGGCCAACAGCTGGAACACCCGTGCCAGGGTGTACATGCCCAACCCGGCGATGGTCCACGCCACCACCGCGCCCAGTGGCCCGGTCGCCCCGGCGAACGTGCGTGGCAGCGAAAAGATTCCCGCCCCGATCATGCCGCCCACCACCATGGCGGTCAGCTGCATCCGGGTCATTTTCACGACATTGGAGGACATGGCCGGCACCCGCATCGGTTGTGAGGGTTCAGGATGGAGAGGATTTCGTAAATGAGGCGTGAGACGTGCGTGGACTATCCGATTGCCGACTTGTCAGGCGCGACTGACCTTCCCGTCTGCCAGTTCAACCACCTGGTGGCCGAACATCGCCACGTCCGCCGGATCATGGCTGATCAGCAGCAACGGCACGTCGGTGGCCTCCAGCACCTCCTGCAATTCCTGGCGCAGGTGCGCGCGCAGGTCGTGGTCAAGCGCGGCGAACGGCTCATCCAGCAGCAGGGCCTGCGGGCGGGTCACCAGTGCCCGGGCCAGCGCGGTGCGCTGGCGCTGCCCGCCGGACACCTGCGCCGGCAGCATCTGCGCCAGGTGCTCGATGCGCAGCGCCGCCATCCAGCGCTCCACCTCCGCGTCCTTCTCGCGGCGGGACGGATTCAACCACCCGCGGTGCAACCCGAATGCAATGTTCTGGCGCACGGTCAGGTGCGGAAAAAGCGCGTAGTCCTGGAACAGGTAGCCGAGCCGCCGTTGCTGCGGCGGCAGGTTCACGGCCTGCCCGGCGTCGAACAGGGTCGCGCCACCCAACCGCACATGCCCGGCCTCGGGCCGTAGCAGTCCCGCAATGGCCTTCAGGGTCAGGCTCTTGCCTGCGCCGGACGGCCCGAACAGCACCACCTGGCGCTGGGTGCACTGCAGCTGCATGTCCAGTTCGAACTGCTGGCCCGGCGCGCTGAAGCGGCGGCGGATGTCGAGGTCAAGCCACATCGCGCGGCTCCGGTCGGCGCCCCACCAGCCGCGCGGCGGCCAGCAGGATCACGATGCACACCACCGACGTCAGGATCACCAGCCCATTGGCCTTGCTGTCCTGCCCGGCCTGCACCGCTTCGTAGATCGCGATCGACAATGTCTGGGTGCGCCCCGGAATGCTGCCCGCCACCATCAGCGTGGCCCCGAACTCGCCCATCGAACGTGCGAACGCCAGCAGCAGCCCGGCCAGGATCCCGCGCCACGCCAGCGGCAGGCTGACCCGCAGGAACAGCGCGAACTCCGACACGCCCAAGGTGCGCGCGGCCTGCTCCAACTGCCCGTCCACCGCTTCAAACGAAGCGCGTGCGGGCTTGAACACCAGCGGCAGCGAAGCCACTGCCGCAGCGATCACCGCCGCCTGCCAGGTAAATACAAGATTGATTCCGAAGGTGGACTGCAACCAGGCGCCGAGCGGGCCGTTGCGCCCGATCACCACCAGCAGGTAGTAGCCCAGCACGGTCGGCGGCAGCACCATCGGCAGGGTCAGCAGCGTGTCCAGCAGCTCACGGCCGGGAAAGCGGCGGCGCGCCAGCAATGCGCCCAGGGCCACGCCCAGCACCAGGTTGATCGCCGTGGCCCAGCCGGCCACCTTCAGCGACAACCACAAGGCGGTCCAGTCCAACGCCATCGATCAGGGCGCGCCGAAGCCGTGCTTCTTCAGGATCGCCAGCCCCTGCGGCGAGCGCACGAACGCCACGAACCGCTTGGCTTCGGCGGCATTGGCGCTGTCCTTGATGACGGCCAGTGGGTAGGTGATGGGCGTCTTCAGCGGTACCGCGAACGCCTGCCGCACGCGGTCGCCACCTGCGTTCACGTCGCTGGAGTACACGAAGCCCGCATCCACTTCGCCACGCGCCACGTAATCAAGCGACTGGCGCACATTCTGTGTCGAGATCGTCTTGGAGCCCATGGCCTCCCACAGGCCGGCATCCTGCAACGCAGTGCGTGCGTAGCGGCCTACCGGCACGCTGTCCGGGTTGCCAATTGCCACGCGCTGCACGCCTGCCCCGCCCAACGCTGCCAGCGAGGTCGGCGCGCTGCGCGCGGCACTGGGCACCACTACCACCAGCTGGTTGCTGGCAAACAGCTGCCGCGTGTCGTCGGCGAGCAGGTTCTGTTGCGCCGCCTGGTCCATGGTCGCGGTGTCGGCCGTGGCCAGCACGTCCACCGGTGCCCCGCGCGCGACCTGCTGCAGCAGCACCCCGGACGCGGCGAAGTTCAGGTCCACCTTGGTGCCGGGGTGGGCACGTTCGTACGCCGCGCCAATCTCGCGGAAACTCTCGGTGAGGCTGGACGCGGCCGACACCGTGAGGCCGGCCGCCCCGGCCGGCAACGCGGTGGCCAGCACCGCCAGGCAAAACAGGGTACGCAGGGTACGCAGGGTACGGATCATGATGCGGTCCTGGGTTCGTTGGAATGAGTATCGACCGCCGAGTCCGGCTGGCACAGCGAGCAGCCTTCGCTCCACACGCTGTCGCCGTCTTCGTAATGCTCCTGCTTCCAGATCGGCGAGCGGTGCTTGACCGCTTCAATCAGGGCACGGCACGCGCGGAATGCCTCATCGCGGTGCGGACTGCCCGCCGCTACCACCACCGCAACATCGCCCACCGCAAGTCGGCCCGTGGCGTGGCCCACATACAGCTTGAGCCGGGGTCCGAACTCCGCCTCCACCTCATCGGCAAGCTGCTGGAACGTGTTCAGCACCAGTGGCACGAACAGGTCATAGCTGATGCCCTGCACTGCGCGTCCGTGATTGAGGTCGCGCACCTTGCCGATGAACACATCGATGCCACCGAAACCAGGATCGGACACAAAGGCGATCGCGTCGGCCGGATCCAGCGCCGCGTCGGTGCGCTCCACCACGTGCAGCCGTTGTCGGGCACCCGCGCTCATCCGCCACTCACCGGCGGCAGTACCGCCACCCGCCCATCGCCCGGCAACGGGTCGCTGTCGCGCAGCACCCGCTGCTCATCAGCAAACGCACTGTAGGCCAGCAGCCCACTGCGGAACGAAGGCCAGCCCTGCATCAGCTGCACCTGCATCGCCCTGCGCAGATCCTCCACCCGATCACCCTCCACCTCAACCTGTAGCACCCGCCCGGGCACCAGTTCAGAGAATGCGCCGAACAGCTGCACCTGGATCGTCCTCATGCCTCCTCCCTCGTGGCCAGCTGCACCGGCTCGCGGTGCCCCCAGCCCACTACCTGAACCGGCGTGCCCGCGCGGGCCACCTCGTCGCCGTCGATCTCCAGCACGACCCAGCCGTTCGCCTGCAGCGTCGTCATCAGCCGGAACGATTCCTGCCCTGCCAGTACGCGCGCCGACACCTGGCCGGTAACATCCAGCTCGACACGCGCCCGCGCGTGGAAGCGCAGGCCGGTCGGCTTCCGCGTATCTGCCTGCAACGGCACCTGTATCGAACGCTCGGGCTTCAGTCCCAACTGCCGGCGCAACACCGGCTCGATGAAGAAGCGCTGGCCCACGGCCGCCGACACCGGGTTGCCGGGCAAACCGAAATACAACGCGCCTCCGGGCAACTGCGCAAACAGCAGCGGCTTGCCCGGCCGGATCGCGACCTTGTGGAAGTGGAGCGTGGCGCCGCGCGCACGCAGTGCCTCCGGGATGAAGTCGTAACGCCCCTGCGACACGGCACCGGTGCTGACCACCAGCTGCGCACCTGCCGCCAGCGCAAGGTCTACGGCGGCATCGAACGCGTTGGCATCGTCACCCACAACCCCGTGCCAGACCACCACCGCCCCCGCCTGCTGCAGCCGTTCGAGCAGATAGGGACGATTGCTGTCACGGATCTGCCCGTCATCCAATGCCTGGCCGGCGTCACTCACCAGTTCGCGCCCGGTGGTGATCACCGCCACGCGCGGTTGCTGGCGCACCTCCACCTCGGCGATGCCCGTAGCGTGGAGCACGGTGAGCGCGTTGGTCGCCAGCGTACTGCCTGCCGCGAGCAGCAGGTCGCCGGTTCGCACGTCCTGCCCGCGCTGGCGGACGAACTGGCCCGGCGCGACCGCCTGCAGCAGTTCAATGCGTTGCGGAGACCCGTCGGCGCGCGACACCACCCGCACCTGCTCGACCGGAATCACGCTGTCCAGCCCATCCGGCATGCGTGCGCCGGTCATGATTTCCCACGCGCCGCCACCGCCTTGGCTGGCACCATCACCTGCTGCCTGCGAACCCTGCACCTCCACCATGGCGCCGACCGGCAGGGGTATGCCTGCGCAGCGCAGCGCGAACCCATCCATCGCCGAGTTGTCGAACGGCGGCAGGCACTGCGGACTGGTGACATCACGTGCCAGGACGCGGCCGCGGGCGTTGCCCAACGATATCGTTTCAGCGGGCAGCACGTCGGCACAGGCCAGCATTCGCCGCAGCGCCTCTGCGTAGTCGATCATCGGTGGTCGGCTCCTTCGACCATGGCCAACGCGTGGCCCAGCACCGGAGCCAAGATCTCCAGGCATTGCGCCGCTGCACGCGGACTGCCCGGCAATGCGAACACCAGCATCTGCCCCAGCTGCACCACCTCGGCACGACTCAACCAGGCCATCGGGGTGTGCTGCGCGCTCAGGCTGCGCACCATCTGCGCCAGTCCCTCCACGCGGCGACCGCCCACCGAGAGCAGCGCTTCAGGGGTCAGGTCACGTGGCCCCAGGCCGGTACCGCCAGTGCACAGGCACAGCCTTACCCCGGAAATTTCCAGCGCCTGCAATCGGCGCGCCAACGGTTGCACGCCATCGGGCAAGACCTCGGCCGCGCTCACGCTGCCGCCCAGTGCCTGCAGACCCTCCACCAGAAGCGGGCCGGAACGGTCCTCGTAGCTGCCGTCGCTGGCACGGTCGCTCAGGGTGATCACCGCACACGCCACACCGTGCAGATCGCGCGGCGACCGAGGCTGGTAACGCGCGCGCTCTGCATCGTCCATGCCTTTGGGATGGATCCACAGTCCACGCTTGCCGCCTTCCTTGAACAGCAGGCGCACCGGGCCGATCTCCAGCGCGGGCTCGACCGGCTTGCTCAGGTCGTACAGTGTCAGCAGCGCGGCATTCACGCCGGCCAGGGCTTCCATTTCCACGCCGGTACGCGCTTCGCTCGCACACTCGCACCAGACCCGGATCGCCTGCCGCTCCGGCACCGGGGCGCAGTGCACCCGCACCAGCTCCAGCGGCAAGGGATGGCACAGCGGCATGAGCGCCGATGCCATCTTGGCGCCCTGCAGTCCGGCAATCTCGGCCATCACCAATGCGTCGCCCTTGGGAAGGCGGCGCTCGACGATCAGCGGGTAGGCCACCGGGCCGGCCAGCAACTCGCCCACGGCAACGGCGCGCCGACGGGTTACGCGCTTGTCGCGCACATCGGCCATGTGGAACGCTGCGGACATATCGCCACTCATTCGGTACTCATCCTCCAATCGATGCCAGGTTCGGCACCAGGCCGGTCTGGTTCTGGTGCAGGCCGTGCCCGGCCGCCTTCAGGCCAAGCTGGGTGGTGATGCGCGCCAGCAGCGCGTCGCGGTCGTCGTCATGTTGCAGAAGCGCGCGCAGCGGCACCCCGAACTCACCGAACAGGCATAGCCGCAGGTCGCCGCGCGCAGTGACCCGAAGCCGGTTGCAGCCTTGGCAGAAATCCTTCGAGTACGGCGCAATCACGCCGATGCGGCCGCGATGATCGGGATGGGTGTATTCCTGCGCAGGGCCGGCGTCGGCGGCACGTGGGCGCAGCCGCCAGCCGGCGGCCAGCAACTGCTCCACGACTACGCTGGCGCGCAGGTGGTGGCGTTCGAAATAGTCGGCGTTGTCGCCGGTGCGCATCAGTTCGATGAAGCGAACGCTGATCGGGCGGTCGCGCAGGAAGTCCATCCACGCCGGCAACTCATCGTCATTGAGGCCGCGCAGAAGCACTGCATTGACCTTCACCGATTCCATCCCGAGCGCCTGTGCCAGCGCCAGCCCTTCCAGGATCTCCGGCAGGCGGTCGTGCCCGGTGATCGCGTGGAAGCGGTCGCGGCGCAGGCTGTCCATGCTCACGTTCAACGCGGTGAGCCCGGCGCGGTGCCAGCCCGGCAGGCGCCGCGGCAACAGGGTGCCATTGGTGGTGATCGCCACCTTGCGGATGCCCGGGACGTCGGCAACGCGCTTGATGATGGCGTCCAGGTCCTTGCGCAGGCTCGGTTCCCCGCCGGTCAGGCGGATCTTGTGCATGCCCAGCGTGGCGAAGGCGCTCACCAGCCTCCCGATCTCGTCCACCTCAAGGAAACGCGGGCGTCCGTCGGCCTGGTAGCCGTTGGGCAGGCAGTAGCTGCACGAGAAATTGCAGGCCTCGGTCAGCGACAGGCGGAGGTAGGGGAAGCGACGACCGAAGCCATCGGTGAGCGGGTCTTCTGCTGGGGCAGCTCGCTCGTGCACCGGTTCATCCCCCTGCGTTGCCGCCTACCTTAAAGCAGCAACCCTACGGGGGGGACAGTGACGACAATGCAAAATCGAGTCCCGCGCACACCGCCGCCACCTGGGCGGCATTGCACTCCGAGGGCGAGGTCCGCGGGCTGTCCGGGTAGACCTCGGTGGTGGTGGCGAAGCGCGCGTCGGTGAAACCGGCACAGGCGCCGATGGAGCGCGACTCGCCCCAGACCACGCCGTTGGACTGCAGCGGCAGCCCGACCAGATGGCCCTGCGCGTCGGCCGGGGCGATGTGGGTGATCGGCGCGACGGCGGCAATCAGCGCTTTCTGGAAGTCCGGCTCGGGATTCTCGCTGTTGCCGATCACATAGAACCCGTCCGGAATGGACTCGGGCACCCACGCCTTGCCATCGCGCGAGGCCAGCGCCGGGTCGAATTCATGCGCGTCGCTGTCGGTGGTTTCGTGCAGGTCGAGGTGCACCTGCAGGTTGTCGTTGCGTGCGGCGATCCACGCCATCAGCGCGGCCGATTCGGTGATCAGGCCGCCGTCACGGAAACTGCGGTTCGGGTCGAACGCATCGTGGTTCCAGCGCTGGATGCGCTCATAGCCCCATGGGCAGACGCACGGCGCCACGATGAGGTTGACGCGGCCAGCATAGGCGCTCGCGTGGTTTTGCAGGAACTGCAGCGCACCGTGCACGCCGCTGGTTTCGTAGCCGTGCACGCCACCGGTGACCAGCGCGGTGGGCAGCGTGGGGTTCCAGTCGCGGGTCATGGCCAGCAGCAGCGGGTAGCGGTCGGCGCCGGCCCGCAGGTCGCCGTACTGCACCACGGTGAATGCTTCAGGCAGCGCGTTCAGTGCGGCCACCACATCATCCGCGTAGCTGCGCTGCACGACCTGTCGTGCGCGCCAGGCCGCGCGCTCGTTATCGCCCCAAGGCTGGCCGGGCGTGCCGACGGGATAGAAATGGGGGGTGTTCATGGGGGACTCCGGCAACGATTGCGCCCATTATAAAGGGGGCCGGCATTGCCGGCCCCCGCCTGTTTCCAACGTTACGCAGCCTGCACCTCTTCATACCCATTGAAGCGCATGTCGCTGGATGCCCTGCCCTGGGTCAACGACCGCAGTGACGTGGTGTACCCGGACAACTGCGCCAGCGGCGCATAGCCCACCACTTCCGCCCGGCCGCCCTGGTCCTCGATGGACGCGACGCGGCCACTGCGGCGGTTGAGGTCGCCCACCACGTCGCCGACATTCACCGACGGCACGTGGATGGCCACTTCCATCACCGGCTCCAGCAACGTGGTCCCGGCCTGCACCAGCGCGGCTTTCACCGCTTCGGCACCGGCACGGTGGAAGGCCATGTCCGACGAATCCTTGGCATGGGTCTGCCCGTCGACCAGCGCCACCTCGATGCCCACCACCGGATGGCCACGCGGCCCTTCCAGCAGCGCGCTGCGCACGCCCTTCTCCACCGCCGCCACGAACCCGCGTGGAATCACGCCACCCACGGTGCGGTCGACGAAGTGCACCTCGCCGTCCTCGCGCGGGCTGACATCCAGCACCACCCGTGCGTACTGGCCCTGGCCGCCGGTCTGCTTGACCACCTTGCCTTCCACCCCACGCAGCGATTGCCGCAGGGTTTCCTGGTAGGCCACGCGCGGTGCGCCGGTCCGCACGTTGACGTTCCACTCGGTACGCAGCCGCTCCACCATCACCTCCAGGTGCAGCTCGCCCATGCCCCAGACCAGGGTTTCACCGCTGTCCGCCTCGGTTTCGACACGGAACGACGGATCCTCCTGGGCCAGGCTCGAAAGGCCCTGCGCGATGCGGATCAGGTCGGCCGCCTTTTCCGCGGTCAACCGCCACGCCAGCACCGCCTGCTGCGCCCGGATCGCATCGAGCAGCAGCGGGCGCGACGGCGCGCTGAGCGTCTCACCGCTCACCGCGTCCTTCCAGCCCAGCACCGCCACGATGTCGCCGGCCACCGCCTGCTTGATGTCGTGGGTCTGGTCGGCCTGCACCCGCACCAGCCGGCTGACCCGCCGTCCCTGCGCATGCTGCGAACTGGCCAACGCATCGCCCACCTTCAGCGTGCCCGAATACACCCGCACGAAGCTCAACGCACCATGGTGCTGGTGGGTGATCTTGAACAGCAGCGCCGCGAGTGGACCGTTCGGGTCCGGTGGCAGGCTGACCTCGCCGTCCTCCGCGGTGGCGACCACCGCCGGCCGGTCTTCCGGCGCAGGCAGGTAGTCCACGATGGCGTCGAGCAGGGTTTCGATGCCCTTGCTCTTGAACGCAGCACCCGCGAGCACCGGCACGCCCGCACCGGCCAGCGTGGCCCGGCGCAACGCCGCACGCAGCGACGCTGGGTCCACCGCCTCACCGGCCAGCCAGGCCTCGGCCAGCAGCTCGTCATGGTCGGCCACCGCTTCCACCAGTTCTTCGCGACGCGGGTCCCACTGTTCGTGTTCGGCGGGCGTCCATGCGCTGCGCGTCGGCTGGCCGGCGTCGTCCCACAGCACCGTGCTGCGGTCGACCAGGTCGACCCAGCCGTGGAAATCGCTTTCCGCGCCGAGCGGCCAGCCGATCGCCCACGGACGCGCCTGCAGTTTGTCCTGCAACTGCGCCAGCACGCGCTCGAAGGACGCGCCGATGCGGTCCATCTTGTTGACGAACGCAATCAGCGGCACGCCATGCCGGCGCGCCTGGTGCCACACGGTCTCCGACTGCGGCTGCACGCCGTCCACGGCCGAGAACACCGCCACCGCACCGTCGAGCACGCGCAACGAGCGTTCCACTTCGATGGCGAAGTCGATGTGCCCGGGCGTGTCGATCAGGGTCAGGTGGTGGGTGGGTTCGTCGCGCGGCGCCCAATGCGCCTGCACGGCGGCCGCACCGATGGTGATGCCGCGTTCGCGCTCGATCGCCGAGAAGTCGGTGGTGGCGGCGCCGTCATGGACTTCGCCGACGCGATGGATCTCGCCGGTTTTCCACAGCAGGCGTTCGGTGAGCGTGGTTTTGCCGGCGTCGATGTGGGCAATGATGCCGAGGTTGCGACGGAGGTTTCGGGTCTGGGTCTGGGTGTTCATATGAGTATCTCGCTGCCAACTCTGGGGAGCCGCACGCCGCCGTTGGCTATCGGGCGTGCGGCCAGGTTTGGGGCTCGGCGATCTGGTGCATGGCACGTTCTCCTTCGAATGGTTGTGGAGCGGCTGTGGGAAAGGCAGAAACGAAAAGAGCGCCCGGTGGGCGCTCTGTCTGGGGTCCTGCGGTGATCGTGGATCGATCAGCCGCCCGTGGAGCCTCGAGGCAGACGCGCCCGTTCCGCGCAAGCGCGGTTACGAGTAAAGAACGTCAGGAGCGGCATGGAAGTCATCACGGTGGATCAGGAAGGTGTGCCGCGCATTCTAGACCTGTGGCAGCCGGGCGCAAGCGGTTTTTGGCCACACCCGTGGAACGCTGAACCACTTGAAGTGGCAATCTCTCTCCCAGCAGAACACCTGCCAGGTCACCAAGGTCGGTCGAGACCCGCGACAAAGCGTCACATGCGAATAGGTCGCAATTGCATTGAATGCGCAAGTCCCAGAAAATACGGGAATGAATCTCTCCCCCGCATCGTCCCGCCGCCACCTGCTCACCCTCGCCTGCTGGCTGGCGCTCACGCCGCCCGCCCTGGCCCAATCCGCCACCGACCTCGACGCCGTCCGGGTCAACGCCTACCGCGCCACCAACAGCACCAGCGGCGCCACGAAAACCAGCACCGCCATCGCCGAAACCCCGCAGTCCATCGCCGTGATCGAGCGCGCCGAACTGGACGCGCGTGGCGTGCAGTCGCTCAACGACGCCATGCGCTATGTGGCCGGCGTCAGCCTGGAAAGCAGCGGCATCGACAACCGCGTGGACGACTTCCGCATCCGCGGTTTCGACGCCGGCAGCTGGGCCAACAACGTGACGCTCGACGGCATGCGCGCCCCGCAGGGCAGCCAGTGGAACCGCAGCATGTTCGACAGCTGGAACCTGGACCGGGTCGAAGTGCTCAAGGGCCCGTCTGCGGTGATGTACGGCCAGGTCGCCCCCGGCGGCATGGTCAACCAGGTCAGCAAGACGCCTACGCCGGACCAGGTCCAGCAGCTACGCCTCGGCGTGGAAGCCAACGGCCAGTACAGCGCCGCGTTCGATGTGGGTACCGGGACGGAAGACAACGCACACCTGGGCCGCCTGGTCGGGCTGTACCGCGACGGCAACACCCAGATCAAGCACACCGCGCAGGAGCACTGGTTCCTCGCCCCCAGCTACACCTGGCAGATCGCCGAGCGCACCCGCCTTACCCTGCTTGGCATGTACCAGAAGGACGACGGCGGCTCCACCTACCAGTTCCTGCCGATGGCCGGCACGCTCAACCCCACGCAATACGGTCATATGAAGAACAGTACCTTCATCGGCCAGCCGGACTGGAACACGTTCGACCGCACCCTGTGGACCGCAGGCTGGATGTTCGAACACGCCTTCAACGACCACCTCACCCTGACCCAGAACGCGCGCCGCACGCATGTGGACTCGCTGTACCGCGGCGTGGTCACCTTCGGCGCGCTCAACGCCGACGGCCGCACCCAGAACCGTCGCGGCGTACAGGGCACCGGCGACTCGGACGGCGACACCTTCGACACCCGCCTGCAGGCACGTTTCGCCACCGGCGCGGTCGACCACACCGTGCTGCTCGGCTGGGACTGGCAGCGTGCCGACTGGGAAGGCGTGCGCAGTGCGATGAGCAACCCGCGCCCGATCGACATCTTCAACCCCGTGTACTCCCCGTACAGCCCCACCATCACCAGCGAGACCCCGACCAGCGGCATCAACCGCCAGAGCGGCATCTACCTGCAGGACCAGCTCGCGGCCGGCAACTGGCGGCTCACCCTGGGCGGTCGGTATGACTGGACCAAGGACGACACCCTCAGCGCCACCCGCAACATCGCCACCGGCATCTCGCAGCCGGGGCCGCACAACGTGATCAAGAACGAAGCCTTCACCGGTCGCGGTGGACTGCTGTATGTATTCGAGAATGGGCTGACGCCGTACATCAGCTATGCCGAATCGTTCCAGCCTGCCACCAAGTCGCCGCTGGACAGCTTCACGCAGACCGCGTTCGAACCGGTTACCGGCGCGCAGTGGGAAGCAGGTGTGAAGTATCAGCCGGCGAATGTAGACGGCCTGGTCACCCTGGCCGTGTACGACCTGCGCCAGGAAAACATGATCGTCGACGACCCGGTCGCCAGCCATCGTAATTGCGGCGCCACCGGCACTGCCGTGTGCTCGATCCAGGGCGACGAAGGCCGCGTACGCGGTATCGAACTGGAAGGCCGCATTACTCCCATCCCCGGTCTGAGCCTGATCGGTGCGGCGTCGCGGATGGATTCGGATATGCTGCGTTCGAGTGCTTACGGCGGAAAGCAGCTGGCCATGGTCCCGGACCTGACGGCCTCGTTCTGGGCCGACTACACCTTCCAGGCCGGCGCCCTGCGCGGGCTCAGCCTGGCGGCAGGTGCGCGTTACAACGGGGTCAGTTATGGCGACAGCGCGAATCTGTACCGTATTCCTTCGTACACCCTGTTCGATGCCGCGATCCGTTACGACCTTGGCCAGTTCGGCAGCACCGACGTCAAGCTTGCGCTCAACGCCAGCAACCTGGCCGACAAACGCTACGTCTCTACCTGCACAGGTGTGTCGTCCTGCTACTACGGCAGCGGCCGCGCGGTAATGGCCACCGCCACATTTGGTTGGTAAGGCGCGCGCTTCGGCAGGTGCCCTGCGTCCCAGCACCGATCAGCATGGTCGGCAGTTGTCTGGGGACCAACTCTACCAACGGACGAACCACCTGCGGTCGTGCCGGCCCCTGCCGGCACGACCGCGCGCGGTTCAAATCACAGGAGTGCTTTCGATGTGTTGTACCGTCGGTTCTCCAGACAACAGATCCTGCAGCCCAAGCATGAAGACGCGATGGTCTTCGCTGGCCTCGAACATCGGCGTGTGATCGTGCAACGACCGCCAACGTACGATCAGGGTGAACACCTGCGGGGATTCAACGACCTGCCCCAGCACATGCCCCTGGTAACCATCGGCCCGGCGCAACAGGGGCGCAACGCGATCGAAGGCTGCGCGGAAGTCATCCACGCACTCGGGTCGCACCGGCAGTACCGCGATCTCGTGGATCACGCGGGACGCTCGCTGGTGTCCGCTGGCCGTGCGCCTGCAACCTCTGCCAGCGGTCCCACGGCAATCGCCACCTTGCCCAGCAGCCCATTGTCCGGCCGCTGCAGGAACGCATGCGCCGCCGCGATCTCCGCCAGCTGGAACACGGCACCCACGTGCGGGCGCAGCTGGCCGCGTTCGATCAACGCGCTTAGTTCGTCCAGCTTGCCGCGGTTCTGGCGGGTGAACACAAAGTGGTAGCTCGCGTTCTTTCCCCACGCCTGGATCAGGTTCTGCGGTTGTGCGATGTCCACGATCGACACCACCCGCCCCAGCTGGGCAAGCACGTCCGCACTGCGCGCCAGCGTGTCGCCGCCTACCGTGTCGAACACCACATCCACCCCGTGCCCACCGGTCTCGCGCTGGATCACCTCTACGTAATCCTCGTTCTCGAAGTCGATCAGCACGTCCGCACCGAGCGAGCGCACGAACTCGAACTGGCTTTTCCGCGCCGTCGTGTACACCCGCGCCCCGATGGCCTTGGCCAGCTGGATCGCCACATGGCCCACGCCGCCCGCACCGCCATGCACCAGGATGCTCTCGCCCACCCGCAGCCCCGCGCGCACCGTCAGCGCTTCCCACGCGGTGCCACCCACCAGCGTCACGCTCGCCGCTTCCAGATGGGTCAACGACGGCGGCTTCAAGCCGATGATGGCTTCGGCCACCACGTGGTAATCGGCATAACTGCCCGGGCCGTCGAAGATCTGCGGCGTGTACCAGACCTCGTCGCCCACGCTGAAGGAAGAAACGCCCGGTCCCACCGCCTCGACCACGCCCGACACGTCGTATCCGGTGATCGCCGGCAACGGCACCAGATCGGCGTAGTCGCCACGCCGCACCTGGTAATCCAACGGGTTGATCGAGGTGGCCTGCACCCGGACCAGTACGTGCCCCGCAGGCGGCACCGGCACCGGCACCTCCCTCAGTTCGAACGCTTCCGGCCCACCAAACGACGTCAGTACAACTGCTTTCATTTCAGATCCTGGATTCAATATAGCGACATATCGGGAATTGTCGATATGTCTGGACAAAAGCTCACAGCTCTTTCCCGATGATCTCGGCAAGAGCCCGCAGGGTTGTTTCATTGCGCTTGTAATACGTCCACTGCCCGATACGCCTGACCTCGACCAATCCGGCGCGCTGCAGGGTTGCCAGGTAGTCCGACACCGTCGACTGCGACAGACCGACCCCTTCCTGGATGCTGCTCACGCAGACCCCAACCGCATGCACATCGCCCTCGTCCTGCGGGGGGAAGTGTTTTTCCGGGTCCTTCAATCCTTTCAGGATCTCAAGGCGGGTACGGTTGGAGAGGGCTTTGAAGACATCGAGCAGTTCCATGGAGCCAATGTATCGGGATTTCCCGATATGTCAATGAGAGCCTGCTGGAACGCTGAAAACTGGCAGCGTCACAGATACACGATCTCGATCGTTACCGAGCCATCCAGCAGGATTTCATCCCCGTCCTCCAGCGTGGAGGCAGGCGCCAGCTGCACGTCCACCTGCAGCGATGCGCTCAGGTTGTCCACCGCGGCGGGAACCGCATGCCCGGGCTGGGCAAAGCCATACACCGTCGACTGCGCATCGAAGCGCTGCAGCGGCGAACCTTCCGGGTGAACCGCCCAACTGCTGGCGCGTTCGCCGCTGCCCTGCACTACCTGCATCAACTTGCCGTCCGCGATGGCCGCACCGAACGACAGCACATAGATGCCCGCCACCCCACCTTCGCGCGGCGTGATCGCAAAGCGTCCGGGGTCGGGAACACCCGCTGCCCATCCGGCGGCGTCCGCACCAGCCCGGTTGTCCAGCAGCTTCACCGCCAGCAGCGCCGGCCCGCTGCAGTTCAACTGCAGCTGCACCGTGCGCCGTGGCAGTCCGGTTCCGAAGTCCGGGTGCAGGCTGCTGCGTGGCACTGTGCCCAGGTCGAGCGAGGCCGGGCTCAGCCGTGGCGTGCAGGCACTGGGCATCGCCTGCGCACGCTGCCCCAGCGCCACGAACTGGCGCGCGTCCTCCGCGTCGATGATGCCTTCCGCTTCCCACGCCTGCGCGTCTCGCACCGACGCCAGGTCCGTGGTCACCCAGGCCTGCACGTCGATCTGCGCCGACAACCGGCTGCCCGGCACCTGCATGCCCGCGCGCATCGGCACCCAGGCATGCTCCGGCACCCATTCCAGCACCTCGGCAATGGTGCTGGGCGGCTCACCGGGTACCGTCACCAGCCCGATGTCCACCGGCTGTTCGTCCACCCGCACGTCGTGCACGCGCAGGGTGTAAAACCCCGCGCCGCCCAGGTCGAACGTGGACGGGTCGCGCGACGGCGCATGGAACAGCATGGTCAGGTTGATCGGTTGCGGGCACACCAGGTTGAGGAACAGGGTGTGCGCCGGCAGTGCCATCCCGCTCGGCCTTATCAGCCCAGGCCCGCGCGCCAGGCCCGGTCCCTGCCCCGGCACGAACGGGCGGCTGATTCCCTGCGCACGGGTAAGCTGCCCGTAGTCGATCATCCCCGGCGACAAGGTCATCGTGCAGCGCTTCAGCGGGTCGATCCGTGCCTGCGCCGGCAGCCACGCCACCAACAGCATCGCGCACAGCAGAATGCGTGTTGCCAGGCCCTGCGTACTCATGACGCAGGCTCCGCAGACCCGGGCGTACAGGTCACCGTTGCAACCGGCATCATCACGTTTTCATCCTCGTCCTCATCCAGCCGATAGGTGAGCGTGCAGACGCTTTCATCAGGCAGGTGCAGTTCCAGTGTTTCGCCGTCCACCGCGTCGTACACGAACAGCGAGCCACCGGCGGTGACCATGCCCACCAGGTCGTCATTGGTGCGGAACGCGGTGGTGCCGCGCGGCAGTGCACTGCCGTCCGGATGCTTTGGCAGCAGCTGGATGCGCCGGCTGTAACGCGTCTCCAGGTCGACCTGCGCGACCGCTCCGCGGCCTGCCTCCAGCGATATCGCGCCGTTGTCCAACAGCATGTTGCGCGGCAGGCTGGCGGTGTCCACCTCCACCATGCTGGTGGTATAGGGCGTCAACTGCGCCACGACCGCCTTGCCCCAGGGATCGGTCCACACCGGCCCGTAAGGCGTACTGATCTCCACACCCGACACCTTGTCGCTCAGCGCCACGATCCCGAACGTGTCCTGGATCGGGTACGGCGACACCGTCACCCCTCGCCCGTGCATCGCCACCCCGCCACTGAGCAGCACCGAACTCGACGAATTGCCCAGGCTGGAGCGCGTGTACGACGCACTGGTCTGCAGGTAGCGCGGCAACCACGCCGCCGAGGCACTGGTGTCGGTCCTGCCGCTGAACGTGTCGCGGTCCACCCCCAGCCGATAGCTCAGGGTATTGCTGGGCGCGTCGGTGTAGGACAACCCGATGCGCTCGCCGGAGCGATCATGCTGCACGTTGGTGCGCGCGCGTCTGCGTTCGCCCAGCGGCACGCTCACACTGAGGTACACCCGGTAGGCATCGCCCTCCACGGTGTCGTTGCGGCTGTCTGGTACGTCGCGCTGGGCCAGGTCGCGCTCGGCATTGAGCGACACCGTGGCCCAGCGGAAATTCCGGCCCCACGACAACGATGCGCGCGAGGTCGGGCGACCGTCGAAGACGGTAGCGCGCGAGTACCCCGCGCTGATCGAACCCAGCCAGCGCGTGGACCAGCTCAGGGACACATGGGCCTGCTCCCGGTAGCGCGCGCGGCTGGTGTCGTCGGTGGTGGCTGACAGCACATCGACCAGCTCACGGTACTCGCGCGACTGCATTGCCACGCCAGCGTTCAAGGACAGCTGGCTGCCCAGCGTCTGCTGCAGCCCGAGCCCCGCATGCCAGCCGCGGCGCGTGCCTTCGTCATCCTTCGCATGTGAGAGCAGCACGTACGGGCTCAGCGACGTTCCGAAGCGCCAGCCCACGAAGCCGCTGCCACCCAGCGCGGTGTAGTCCTGCGCCGCCATCGCCGCCACGCTCCCGGTGCCCCAGCCGCCCAGCGCCCCACTCCAACTGGCGCTGGCCACCCACGGTTGCCGCCCCGGCGCCAGTTCCACGTTGCGCACCCGCCCCACTGCAACGGTATAGCCGCTCTGTGGCCGCACCAGTCCGGCCAGGGCCACGGCCGGCACGGTGAAACCATGCTCGCTGCCGTCGGCCTCGACCACCTTCACATCCACATCGGTCAGCGCCGACAGCGGCGGCAGTCCGGACAAGGTGAAACGCCCCGCCTCGACCACGGTGACGTACAGCAGCACGTCGCGCTGGCGCACTTCCACCCGCGCGTTGGAATTGGCGATGCCGGTGATCACCGGGCCGTCGCCCACCTGCAATGCCGCTTCGGGCAGCAGCTGGACACCGGTGATCGAGGTACCGGGCAGCACCGGGGTCAACATGTCCAGCTCACCCAGCTGCACCACCGTCTTCCAGCGTGCGAAAGTACGTTGCGCGTAGCTCTGGGTGACGTCGAACGTGGTCTTCTCGTCCGACCGTGTGTAGCTCTGGCGGCTGCGCAGGATCCAGTCGCCGGCATTGAAACCGGCCTCGGTAATGGCGGCCACATAGGTACTGGCGCCGCTGCTGCTGTCGCTGCGGGTGGTCATCACACTGTAGTTGAACAGCGCGCCCACCCCACCCTGTACATAGCCGCCCACGCCTTCACGCCCGGGTAGCCGACTGTCGCCGGGCACCAGAAGGGTCACCGTGCGCTTGCCGGGATCCTTTTCAACCACGGTCGCCGGATAGGCCTTTCTGAAGTCGTCGCAGGCCACTGTGCCGCCGGGTCCTGTGGCCTTCGGCAGTTTCAGTGCAGCGCGTTCCAGCAGTGCCTCGTCCAGGCACAGCCTGCCCTCCTCGTCGAAGGTGACCTCCGCCTGGCCGATCCGCTGCTGGTTGACCATCAGCGTGACCGTCTGCTTGCCGGGGGTGTAGCGCGCGCCCCGGCTCAGGTACTCGCCCAGCTTTGGGTCCAGGCCGCGCTGACGCAGCAGGTCGGCGTCGAACACAAGTACGTCGTCGTCCTCCGGCTCATCCTGCGGTTCTTCGGCCGTCGCTTCCTGCCCGCGCGCAGGCGTGGCCAGCAGGCAGCCGCACAGCAGCAGGCCGCTCATCCATGTCGCCGCTTGAACGGTCGGTGTTTGGCCCATCGCCCCGTGCCTGCTGCCATGAATCCCCCGATTCACCCGCCGCCACAACCGCGCCCGGCGGTTGCAGCCTTACCGCGCATACACTGCTTACAGGTAAATCACATTGAGCGTGATGTTGCCGGTGATATCCACTTCACCGGTCAGGCGCATGATGTCGGTGGGCTGGATCCTGACCCCGACCACCAGATTGCCCGTCAACGACGTGATCGGCGCGGGCCCGGTCGACACGCCCTGTTCCGTAGTGAATCCGCGCAACGCATCGGGAATGATCGGACTCAGGGGTGCCGCGGCGGACGCGTCCCAGGTGGTGCCGCTGTCCAGCGACTGGGTGCCGTAGGCGGCAGCGTCGTCAGCCGTGGCATCCCCTACGCTCAGCTCGGCGCCACCGATGCGCTCCGATTCCGGGGTCATGCCCAGGCCATACATCTGCGTGTAAATGGAGCTTTCCTGCCGGTTGTCGATGCCCTCCAGAGCGAAGCGCATCGGGGAATCGCAGCTCACCGCCAGGGTCATCGTCCGCGGCTCCAGATCCGTGGGCCGATCGGTATTGAGATTGGCGGTATTGAGCGTGCCCAGATCGACAACACCGCCTCCGCCGAGCTGGATATCGCACGACCCCGGGTGGATGATGCCGGTGACGGAGACGTCGGTTGACTGCGCCAGGGCGGTCGGAGCTGCGACAACAAACGCGAGCGAAAGCAAGGTCGTGGCGAACTTCATGACGGCATCCTCATCCGGTAGGGGTGCTTACAGATAGATCAGGTCGACGGTGGCGCTGCCGTGGATCGGCACGTTGTCGTCGATGGTCAGTTCGTTGGTGGGCTGGATGTAGGTGCGGACCTCCAGATTCACCTGGAGCGACGCGAGAGGATCCGGCCCCGTGGTTGCACCCGAGGCCGTGGAGAACCCATTGATGGATTGCTTGCCCAGCCAGGTGGAGCCCGCATTGCCGCTGGGCTCCCATTGCTGCCCGCCATCTTCAGAGCGTGTGTAGTGGACCGTCGCGCCATCGGAGTTGGGGTCCTTGAAGCTGATCACGGCACCGCCGATCCTCTCGCCATCCGGTGACAGCCCCAGCCCGTAGCGCGTCCCCACGGAAGCGCTGTCGCCGGTATTGTCGATTCCCATGAACGCAAACCGCACCGGTATCTGGCAGGTTACGGTCATGGGCACCAGCACGGACCCCAGCGGCGTCTCTTCGTTCGGGTTGAGCTTCTCCAGCAGCGTCGTACCCAGATCGACCAGGCCACCGCCTTCCAACACCGTAGTGCAGGCACCCGGAAGCAGGTTTCCGATGATGGTCAACTCGGCCGCCTGCGCAAGGACAGGCGGCGTTGCTGCGAACAGTCCGAGCGTTACCAGGACATTGGTGAACTTCATCATCGCAACCTCCGTATAGACGGACGTGCCGGGCTGATGGTTAGAGGTACATCACGTTGATGGTGGCGCTGCCACGGATCGGCACTTCGCCGGTGATGGTGAGCCCGTCGGTCGGGGCGATGTAGGCCTTGACCTCAAGCGTGCCCTGCAGGGATTTCACGGCGTCGGGACCGGTGGTGACACCCTGGGTGGTCGCGAAGCCGATCATTCCATCGCGCGGGATGGGGGCAGGACCGGGAACTACACTATCGGACCAGGTTTCACCCTGGTTGTAAGTGGTGGTTGCAAAGCCGGTGACGTCGTCAACGGTAACGGACTTCAGGCCGATGGTGGCGCTGCCAATCCTCTCGTCGTCTGCAGTACGGCCCAGCCCGTAGCGGTTGGTGACGAAAGAGGTGTCGCCGGTATTGTCGACGCCCTGCATCGCAAATCGAACCGCCGAGTCGCAGGTCACGGTCATGGTCAGTTCTTTCGCTTCGAGCTCGGTACTGTCGACCGGCTTGAGCGCCGTCGACCGGATGTCGCCGTAGTCGGCGACGCCGCCGTTGCTCAGCGCGATGTTGCACGCGCCGGGCAGAATCTTGCCGACGATGGTCAGCTCGGTCGACTGGGCAAAAGCATTTGGAGCGGAGGCGGCCGCAGATGCAATGGCCAGCGTCAAAAGCGTGTGGGTGAGCTTCATGGTGTAGTCCTCGTGACGGGTGTGGCGAGCGATATGTTTGGTCAATGGCGTACGAATGCCTGATAGACCCTATTGATCGCCGCAAAGAGTACGGGTCGATTGCGCCACGCCACATGCAAGGTGTTTCAAAACGGGATGCAATGTGTTGTATCCGCATGCCGAGCAGGCCCGGGAGGCATCCGCTACTTATCGCCAGTAATCGGCGCCTCGAAATGATCGGTCTGGAACCCGTACACGGTCGCCGGGTGGATACGGACCTTCGTGTCATTCTTTGCGCCAGCAGGCACCTGCACGATAAGCGCTGTATTCGGCCGCACGTATGAGTTGCTCAGCCCCAACACGGTGTTTGACGGCAATGATTCAAACTCCTGGGAGAGGCGGACCACGTAGGGACTGTTGTTCTCCACCTTCAGATCATCGCCGGACCTGGTCCACTTCAGAAACTTCCATGGCTCCCGCTCCAGTGGCAGTCCTTTCGGATGGATGATCAGCGGCAGGTTCTGGCGCACGCTTACGCCCACTTCGTTACGCTTCTGCGCGCGCTTGGGCGTGCCCTTCGCTCCCTCGAACACCACCCGGCGCAGGCGCTGTTGTGACGAATCCTGGACGCCCTCAATCGCGGTGAAGGTCACCTGCTGTGTCCCGTTGGGCTTCACACGCGCCGTGGCCGACGCCGGCGAAACCACAACGATATCCGCCGTGTCCTCGTCGATCGGCAGGACATCCACCAGCAGCATGTCCTCGGTCCCGCCCGTGTTGGTAACGTTCATGACGGTGGGATGTTTGGGGTCGGTCGACACGATCACGATCGACTTTTCGGGCTTCATCCCGTCGGCGCAGGCGGTCTGCGCGCTGCCCAACACCACCAGGCCCGCGACAAGGGCGGGAACAGCGAATCGTGCGATAGCCATGGGACCAGCTCCTCAAGGGTGTCCTGGCTGCGTACTACCCGCGCGATGAGGTGAAGCAATGCGCAGCCAATGAATCCCCCGATTCACAAGCCCCCCGGTCTGGTGCCGGGGCGATGCTGTTGCCTTGCTGGGCGCATTCATGCGCCTGCAGGCGTGAAGTGGCGGTGAAGGTGTGACGCCGACGCACCTCGGGTGAGGCGCGCCGGCGCGCAGTGCAACGCTTACAGGTAGGTCAGGTTGATCGTGGCGCTGCCGTTGACGAGCACATCTTCATCGATGGTCAGTTCATCGGTCGGCTGGATCTGCGCAATCACCTTCAGGCTGCCCTGCAGGTTCTTGATCGCGGCCGGGCCGGTGTCGACCGACTGCTCCTTGGCAAAGCCCAGCATGTCGGGCATTGCCAGGGTGAAGTGGCCGCCGGGGTGGCTCTCGTTCCAGGTCAGGCCTTCATCGTAGGAGAAGGTACCGTGCGCGGGGACGCCGTCCGCAGTGACGTCGGCCACCAGGATATTGGCATTGCCGATCTTTTCGTCATTGGCGGTCATGCCCAGGCCGTAGCGATCCGGCTGCGTCGAGGTCTCGGCGGTATTGTCCACGCCCTGGAGGGCGAACCGCACGTCAGACTCGCAGTCGACGTTCATCGGCAGGGTGACCGGCGCCAGCAGCGTGGTGGTGTCCGCGTTGAGCGTATCGGCACGGATGTCGCCCAGATCGGCGACGCCGCCGTTGCCGACGCTCACGGTGCACGCACCTGGGAAGATGTTGCCGGTGATGGAGAGATCGGCCGACTGCGCGAAGGCAGATGGGGCAATGGCGGCCGACGAGGCGATGGCCAGGGCAAGCAGCGTGGTGGAGAACTTCATGGGGTATTCCTTGTGGTGGGTTGTCAAACAATCGGATTGGTCAATCGCGAGCGAATGCTTGATTGACCCTGTGGAACGCCGCAAAGATTACGGGCCGATTGCGCCACACCACATGCAATTTCGTTCAAAACGAAGTGCAAATTATTGTATTTGGGGTGGGAAACGACACGACCGCCCAAGGCCGCCTGGGCCGGTTACAGATAGATGATATTGAGGGTCGCGCTGCCGTTGATCGGCACGATGCTGGTAAGCGTCAGGTTGCGCGCAGGCTGGATATGGGCCAGCAGGCTCAGGCTGCCTCGGAGTGACGCGATCGGGGTCGGGCCGTTGACCGTGCCGGATTCCTTGTTGAAGCCCAGCAGCGAGACCCGCAGGATGCTGGAGCCGCCGCCGCCGCTGGGCTCCCAGGTGGTGCCGCTGTCCAGTGAGGCGGTGCCGTAACCGGGCACGCCATCGGCGATCACGTCGGTCAGCAGCACGTTCACCCCGCCGATCTTCTCACCGGCCGGGGTCAACCCCAGCCCATAGAAATGGATCGCGGTCGAGGTATCGGTGTTGTCGGTCCCCTGCAACGCATACCGTATCGGCGAGTCGCAGGTCACTGCAATCGCGAGCGGGTACGGCCCCAGCACGGTGTTGCTGTTGGTATTGAGCATTTTCGCGGGAATCTCGCCCATCTCGACAACGCCGCCATTGTCCAGTGTGACGGCGCACGATGCTGGAGAGATCCGACCTGCAATGGTAACGTCCGCGGACTGCGCGAACGTCGCCGGGGAAATGGCAGCCGAAGTGAGGATGGCCAACGCGAGCAGCGTCTTGGAACGCTTCATGGTGATGTCCTTGAGCCAGCCAATCCCCCGATTGACACGCGCCCGCCATGCGGGGAGGCCGCAGCGCGTACCCTGCTGCCCGTTTCGGCGGATTGATGCGCTGGCGGCCGTGAAGCCTTGGTGAATACAAAGTTGGACGTGGCGCAGCCTGCGACACGCCCAGCTGTGTGAGTCCGTTACAGATACGTAAGGTTGATGGTGGCGCTGCCATTGATGGCAACGTCTTCGGTCAGAGTCAGCTCTGCAGCAGGCGCAATCCTCGCGACCACGCGCACCTGGCCCTGCAGCGCCTTGATCGGATCAGGCCCGGTGGTGGCGCCCGTCTGGGTCGTGAATCCCAGGATGTAGTGCTGCATCAGGGGCGGCTGCATGAAGACGTCGTCGCCGGGGCTCCAGGTTTCACCGTCGTTGTAGGAACGGGTCCAGTAGCCACGCGCGCCGTCGATATCGATGTCGAAAAAGCGGATGTCCGCACCACCGATCTTCTCGCCCGCAGGCGTCAGGCCCAAGCCGTATTGGTTCTCGACCAACGTGCTGTCGATGGCGTTGTCGACGCCCACGAACGCAAATCGCACCGGCGACTCGCAGGCGACGCCCAGCGACATGTCCACCGGCGCAAGCTCGGTGGTGGTGTCATGCGACAGGGTATCGGCTCGGATGTCGCCCAGGTCGGCGACACCGCCACCGCCCAGGGTCACGGTGCAGGCACCCGGGAAGATATTCCCCGTGATGGAAAGATCGGCCGACTGCGCGAGCGCACCCGGGGCAGCCGAGACCAGCATGAGGGCAAACAAGGTCTTGGAAAGCTTCATGGTAGTTATTTCCCGGATGGTCCCCAGTGTCGACTCCGACGCACCGCAGAGGCGGCGCGCCGGAGTCCCTGAAACACTTACAGGTAGGCCAGGTTGATGGTGGCATTGCCCTGGACCGGAACGTCTTCCGTCACGGTCAGCTCGCTGGTCGGCGCGATGGTGGCGCGGACCTTTACAGTGCCCTGCAGGTCCTTGATCGGACTCGGTCCCTGACCGGTTTGTCCAACCTGGAAGCCAAGCATGCTGCCCTTTCCGATCGTGACGCTGTCGGGGAACAGGTGAACAATCCAGTTGTCGCCGCCATCGTCCGAGAACATCGCCTTGGCTGCTTCACCGTCGGCGGTTACGTCAACCAGGCCAAGGCGCGCACTGCCGATCTTCTCGTCAGCCGCGGTGATCCCCAACCCATACTGGGACGGGGAGATCGAGCTGTCATTGCTGTTGTCGACACCTTCCAGTGCGAAACGCACTGCAGACTGGCAGGCAATGGTCATGTTCAGATCGACATCGTCGAGCACGGTGGTCATATCCGCCTGCAGCGACTCCAGGCGGATGCTGCCCAGGTCGGCAACACCGCCGTTGCCGAGATCGACAACGCAGGCGCCCGGGAAGATGCGGCCGGTGACGGACAGGTCGGCCGACTGCGCGAAGGCAGACGGGGCGATGGCGGCCGAAGAAGCGATGGCCAGGGCAAGCAGAGTGGTGGAGAACTTCATGGGGTAATTCCTCATAGTGGGTTGTCAAACAATCGATTTGGTCAATCGCTAGCGAGTGCTTGATTGACCCTTGTGGAACGCCGCAAAGATTACGGGTCGATTGCGCCACTTGAGATGCAATTACGTTCAAAAGGGGGTGCAATAAGTTGCATTCGATCCAGATGCGTCACGGCCGTGACGTGAATGCACGCGAACGTCGCCTCCTACCCTGGCGGGAGACGTTCCGGTGTGCCTGTGTCTGGTGTGCGCGGCCGGGCGGAGCCCGGCGCTAGGTCACTACGACGAGTGGCACGTCGCGTTGCGGATGTCTCAGCACTACCACTGGCTGCTGGTATACGCGCTCGATGTGCTCGCGGGTCAACACCTGGTCCGGCGTTCCGTCCGCCGCTACGCGTCCCTGTTCGAGCAGGACGATGCGGTCGGCGTAACCCGCGGCCAGATTGAGATCGTGCAGTACGACAATCACGCACGCGCCAGCATCGGCCAATTGCCGAACCGCCTTGAGCGTGCGCTCCTGATGGCGCAGGTCGAGTGCCGCTGTCGGCTCGTCGAGCAGCAGCAGTGGCGTGTCCTGGGTCAACACCCGCGCGAAGGTCGCGCGGGCCGCTTCGCCGCCGGACAACGTCTGCACCTCCCGCGCGCGCAGGCCTGCCATTTCCGCCTGGCCCAACGCCTGTTCCACCAGTGCGGCGTCACGCAGTGCGTCGGCGGGGTGTGGCAGGCGCCCCATCGCAACTACCTCCTCCACCGTGAATGCGAAGCGCACGGCATGGTCCTGCGGCATCACCGCGCGCTCGCGCGCCAGCGCCATCGCCTTCCAGTGCGCGATGGGCTGGTCGTGCAGGATCACGCTCCCCGCATCGGCCGGTACGTCGCCGCTGGCTACCGCCAGCAGCGTGGACTTGCCCGCCCCGTTCGGGCCGACAAGCGCGGTCAACGTGCCCGGCACGAAACCCAGGTGGATGTCATGCAGGATGGTGCGCTCGCCGAAGCGCACCCCAACTCCGTCCAGGTGCAGGAACGGCGCGGTCATACCGCCCCGCTCCGCCGCTGGTGCAGCACCAGCCATAGGAAGAACGGCGCACCCAGCGCGGCCGAGAACAGACCCAGCGGAATCTCCGCCGGCGGATCCAGGGTCCGCGCAGCCGTGTCGGCCACCACGATCAGCAGCGCCCCGGTCACCGCCGACACCGGCAGCAGCCAGCGATGCCCAGGGCCAACCAGCATCCGCACCACGTGCGGCACCACCAGCCCGACGAATCCAATCGAGCCTGCGAACGCCACCGCCGCCCCCACCAGCAGCGCACTGAACGCGATCAGTTTCAACCGCGTGCGCTTCACGTCCAGCCCCAGGTGCTGCGCCTGGCGCTCCCCCAGCGCCAGCATGTCCAGCGGTGTGGCCAGCCGCAGCAGCGCAAACGTGCCCAGCACGAACACCGGCAGCGCGGCGGCCACGTCGGCCCAGTCGGCCTGCGCCAGCGAGCCCATCTGCCAGAACACCAGCGACTGCAGCTCGCTTTCGCTGGCGATGTAGGTAAGGAAGCCGATCGCCGCCGAACAGAACGCCGCCATCGCGATGCCGACCAGCAGCAGCGTGGCGGTACCGGAATTACGCCCCGGCCGCGCCAGCGCATAGGTCAGGCTGATCGCCGCTGCACCACCGGCAAAGGCCGCCAACGGCAGGGTCCAGCCGCCCACGCTGCCGGCGCCCAGCACGATGGCAGCCACCGCGCCGAGTGCCGCTCCCTGCGTCACCCCCACGATGCCCGGATCGGCCAGTGGATTACCAAACAGTCCCTGCAGGCTCGCCCCGGCCATGGCCAGCGACGCGCCCACCAGGGCACCCAGCAATGCACGCGGAATGCGCAGGTTCCAGACCACCGCCATGTCACGGGTGCTCACCTGCGATGCATCCAGGAGGCCCAGCTTCACACCCAGGGCCTGCACCACCTCCAGCGGTGGCAGGCGCAACGGCCCCACCGCGAACGAGGCGAGGATGGCGCCAAGCAACGCGAGCGCCATCATTGCCAGGACCCAGCCGCCGGCACGGCGTCGCGAGGCACGTCCTCTCATGCTGCGCGACTCACGGCGACGGCAGCGCCGCCAGCGCCTTGGCCAACGCCAGTGCGCCGCTGCCAGAGCCCACGCTTGCAGCCTTGAGCTGCACGTCCGGCATGACCCAGACCCGGTTGGCCGCGCCGGCCGGAGTCTGCTTCAGGGTGGGATAGGCCTTCCACAGACCGGCTTCCCCACCGAACAACTGCAGGTCGTTCTCGGTCACAAGGATCACATCCGGCGCGGCGGCGACCACGCCTTCGTTGCTCAGCGCAGAGTAATTGGCCACGCCCGCTTCGGTGCCGATGTTGATCCCACCGGCCAGCCCGATCAGCTTGCCCGATGCGCTGTCCGCCCCCGCCACGGTCGGCGCGCCGCCGGCGCCGGTGGCCGAGAGATGAATCACCCGCGGGTGCACGTTGCTCGCGGCGGCAATCGCAGTCGCTTCATCCAGCTGCGCCTGCACCTGTGCGGCCAGCTGCGTGCCCGCCTCGGCCACGCCGAGCGCGGCCGCCACCTTGCGCACCTTGTCCGGCGCCGGCTGCAGGTCGTCGATCACCACTGCCGCTTCGCCGGCACCGCGCAGCTTCTTTGCCAGCTCGGTGTGGCGGCGCAGGCTGTTGCCGAGGAACAGCGTGCCTTCCAGGCTGAGCACGCCCTCCACGCCCGTGGTGCGGTTGAACAGGAACTGCTTCGGCGCGTTGCGCCCGGCCTCCGTGGCCGAACGCAGCGGCGCGGCGTACACCTGCGAGCCCATGCCCAGTGCTTCGATCACCGCGATCACATCGTCGCCGCCGGCAACGATCCGCGAGCTGTCCTTCACCGTCACCTGCTCACCGTCGTCGGAGGTGACCGTGACCGGCAGCACTGCCGTGAGCCCGGTGCTGGTCGGCACGTCGGTGCCAGCAACGCGCAGCCAGCCCTGCGGCAACGCCGTGGTTGCAGCTGCATCAGCCGGGTTGGCCGTGTCGGGCGCGGCAGTGCCCGCAGGTTCGACCGGCTTGCCACCACACGCCACCAGGGCGGCCGTCATGGCCAGCACCAGGGCGCCTCGCTGCAGGGACAGGGAATTCAACATGTATCGCTCCAATCAGGCGCGCGCAGGGCCACCGCCCGGCGCGCGCGGGTCATCAACGTTTGGCCGGGGTGATGCGGGTGATGCGGTCGCCCTTGGGATCTTCGGCGCCGCGCGACTTGTTGACCGCAAACACGTTGCCCTTGCCGTCCTCGCGCACGTGGTTGGGGAAGGTGCCGCCGTCCAGGTTGCCCACCACCTTGCCCTCGCCGTTCACCACGGTCACCGTACCAGCGCCGCGATTGGTGACATACGCCAGGCCCGAGACCGGCTCGAACGCCACGTTCAGCGCGCCGGCACCCACCGGCACGTCGTGCAGCACCTTGCCGCTCGCCACGTCGACGATCAGCAGGTTGTCGGTGCCCTGCGAGGCCACGTACAGGCGATTCTGCTTCGCATCGAACGCAACGCCCGAGGCGCTGATCGCGTTACCCAGGTCGATCACCTTGTCGACCTTGCCGCTGGCCACGTCGATCACCGCCGCTTCCGGCGTGCCGATGCTCACCGTGAACAGCTTGCCGCTCGCTTCGTCCAGCACCAGGCTCATCGGCACGAACTTCTCGTCATCCACGCCCGAGGCCAGGGTGATGGGTTCGAGCGCCTTGAAGGTCTTTGCATCGAACACCGACAGATGGTCCTCACCGGCCGCCGAGGCGAACACCTTGCCGTGCTTGGCATCGACCACCACGTCGCGGGCATGCGGCACCGCGCCCACCGGGAACTGATGGACCAGCGAAAGATCCGACTGGCGATACACCGCCACCGTATCCTGGCGGGTGTTGCTCACCCATACGTTGCCGTTGGCATCGTCCACGCCCACGCCATACACGGCGAACACGCTGCCGCCCTTGGCATCGGGCACCTGCGCCGGGGTGATCGCCTTGACCACCTTCAGGGTCTTCGGGTCCACCTTCAGCAGCTGAGACTGCGTCACCGGCGGGCGGCCCACGGCGGAAGTGACGAACAGTGCATTGCTGCCGGCGCTGTAGGCGCTCTGGTACAGGCCCTGGACGAGCTTGCCGGAGGTCTGCTGGAAGTCCCCCTGCCCGCTCAGCGGCAGGTGCGGCGATACCCGCAATGCCACCACCGCTGCAGCGGCCGGGTTGCTGGCGCGCACCACCAGCGGCTGCTGGCCCGGCACTGCATCGGCCGGCACCTGCACGCTGGCCTTGAAGTTGCCCTGCGCGTCGACCACGTATGGCGTTTCGTTGAGCACGGTGGCGCCGCGCAGCAGGGTCACTTGCTGGCCCGGTACGAACGCGCGACCGGTAACTTCGGCGGTGCTGCCCGGCACCACGTTTTCATTGCGGGCACTGACCTGGCCACGGAAGCCATTGGCCGGCGCGTCGAACACCGGCTCGGCCGACACCGCGCCGGTGACCAGCGACAATGCCAGGGCAAGGCCGGCAACACGCGGCAGGGAAACGAAACGGGACATAGCAGACTCCTTCTGTAGGGGCGCGCCAGCGGCGCGTGTCACAAGGGTTGCCTTGGCGTTGCCGCCTGGGTAAGGGAAAGAACGGTCACTCGGCGGCGGCATCGGCAGCGCCCGCCGGGGCGGGGCGACTGCGAGCTGCAGCGCCATACAGCGCTGCCAGCGTCGCCTTCAACGATGCCGGCAGCATCGGCCCATGGCCGAGCCCCGGGAATTCGCGGTAGGTCACCTGCACGCCCGGCACCTTGGCCAGGCGTTCGCTCAGCACGTGCGCGGCATCCGGGGCGGCGCCGGCGATACGGCGCAGGTGGGCCACCACGCGCGGGTTGCTCATGTCGCGCACGCCGCGGTTGCCGCTGCGTTCGTCGCCGCCGAGCATCAGCCACACGTTGGCCGGTGCGGGCTTGGCAAGGAACGCCCGCTTCATCGCGCCCTGCGGCGCGCCCTGGCTCCACCACAGCGAGGGGCTGGCGCTCACATAATTCTGGAATGCGGTTGGCTGCGTATACAGGGTGCTCAGCACGAAGAGCCCGCCCAGTGAATGGCCCCACAGCGACTGCTGCGCGGTGTCCACGCGCGCGCGACGTTCCACCTCAGGCTTGATCTTCTGCTGGATCACCTCGAGGAACGCCTGCGCGCCACCGCCACTGGACTGCGGCGTGCCGGTTTCATCGTCAGCGGTATCGACCCACGCGGTGTAGTCCAACGTGCGCGCGGCCGAATCGATGCGCAGGTCGTTGTCGTAGCCGATGAACACCAGTACCGGCGCGGCGTGCGCGGCCAGGTCGCTCAACAGCGCCTGGTCGAAGACCATGGCCGCGGCGTTGCCGTCCAGCATGTAAAGCACCGGCGACGGCGTTGTGGATGTCCTGGTCGGCACGCCAAGATTGACCCGCCACCTGCGCGCGGGCTCCCCACTTTCGATCACGAAACGCTCGAAGCGGTAGCTCTGCGCGGGCTGGTCCAGCACCGTCTCGCCCACCTTCTGAAGCGGGTTGCGTTGCTGGGCCGCGACCGGGGCGGCTGCCACCATCCCCAGCAGTGCTACCGCGCCCACGTTGCGCAACCAGGGGGAAAACGAAGACATCAGGCTGGAAAGCACGGCAGGCGGGACTCGGGCAAGGCGATCGCCCCAGTGTACCTCAAATGCGAATGGGTATCACTTGCTACGCCCGGCCGGTACACAAAAAGTCCGGCCGTAAGGCCGGACTTTGGTTATTCCGTTGGGGCAGCAGCTTATTCTTCTTCGTCCTGGCTGCCCTGCTGGTTGCGCTCGCGCTTCTGGTCCTGCTGTTGCTGCTGCTGGCCCTGGCGCTGCTGGTCCTTCTGGTTCTGCTGGTTCTGCTGACCCTGCTGGTTCTGCTGGCCCTGCTGCGGATTCTGCTGGTTACCCATGACGTGTCTCCGAGTGCCCGACATCGAAATGAGGCCGGTGAGCCAACCGTAGGGATTTCCGCGTTACCAAGACGTGCGCTAAACCCCTCTGGGCGTAGACGTAGCGCGCATGTCTGTAAACAGTTCAGCGCCGCCATCGGCACCGTCACGCTGCTGTCGCATGCAGATGACGCAGTGCTGCTACGGACTCGCGTCGAAGATCACGGTAACGTCACCGCGGTAGTGGCTGCCGGGATGATCCAGCATGCTGCGCACGGCGTCGCCGTGTACCGCGAAGCGCAGGTTCGAAGGCCGCCGGACGATGAAGACATCCGCCGCCAACACAGGCGCCACCATCGTCGTGGTCAGCGGCATGCCCACCACATCCACCCCCGTCGCCGAATCGTGGAAGCCGGGAAGCGTCAGCTGGATATCCAGCGGCACTTCCTCGGCGCCTTCGGTGACGTTGCGGATGGCGCAGCGTCCGTCGGCCAACGGATGCTGGCACTGCAGCGACACCTCGAATTGCCCCGAACTGCTCAGGCTGAATGGCACCTCGCGCTCCAGCGACTTCGGCGCGATGCCGTGATCGCTCCACTGCGTCCACCCACCTTTGGGCGCCAGCACCGCACGCTCGCTGCCCGGCGGAAGATCCAGCTGGAAGGCATGCTCCACGGTGAGCTCGAAGTGGACGTTGACGATGTTGTCCTCCAGCACCATCCCGTTGCCAAGGTCGAAGTCCGCGCCCTCGCCGGTGCCACCGATCCGGTAGGTGGTCATGCCCCGGTACACCCCGCTCCGCATTCCCAGCGGCTGGGGCGTGGTGAGCTTGTAGGTGAAGTCGAACTCGCTCATGCGGTAGTTGTTGGTGGCCAGCCAGTGCAACGCGCAGGCCACGGCACCCTCGCCGCCATCCCGACGCAGGAGCATCCGCATGGCGCTGTGGTTGCCGGCCTGGCTGTTGGTCAGGCCCAAAGAGCAGTTGTTCGGCCCACCCGTGGACGCCGGTTGCGCTGGCCCATCGCCCTCCCGGTCCCACAACCGCATTGCAGCGCCGATGATGTTGAATCCCAGCTCGAACGTCTGCGCCCCGTCGTCCGAGGTAACGGCTACCGTTCTGGAACTCGGCATGCCGATGTAGAAGCCGTTCGGACCGTAGTTCGCTTCCTTGATCCCATCCTTGGTGCCGCGGATCCCGGTGTCGATGCTCCACCAGTTGTTGCGGATGCAGGTCTGCAGGTGCGTGTCGGCGCATACGCCCGACCAGGGCGTGGTGTTGGTGAAGGCACGCTTGTCCGGATCGTTGATGTCCGGTTTGAACTCGGCGCTGATGTAGATGTCCGCCGCGTGGGCGGCGGCAGCGGTGAAAAGCAGGAGCGTCAGTGGCAGCGCTGCCGCGCGCCACCGACGTGCCTGAGGGATTGAAAGGGTTACAGTAGAAATGGCACTTACTCCTTCTAGAGGTACGATAACTACATGTCGCCCCGTCCCCGGGACGGGCGTTACGGCGCTGCGTCGAAGATCACCGTGACCTCGCCCCGCCACGTGCTGCCTGGCAGCTCGAGCATTCTCCGCAGCGGCGCACCCGATATAGAAAAGCCTAGACGTGATGGCCGGTTCTGCATGTACTCACGCACCCGGAAGCCCGGCGGCAGCCCGCCCACCTTCAACGGATAACGATCCACGGGAGCATCGGTCACCGCCTCATAAAGACCGGGTACGGTCATTGATACATCGAGCTCAGCATCTTCGCCGCTCTCGCTCCGGATCGCACAGCGATCACCCACCTGCTGTTCGCAGGCCAGGTGCACGGTGAAGTCCCCGGAGCTGGTCATCAGAAACGGCAACTCCTGCCGAATCGCTGACGGCGGCCTACCCTGCTCCACCCAGTCGCGCCAGCCGTTGTCGGGCTGAAGCACAATGGTGTCCGTACCCGGCGCACGCTCAACCTTGAAGTCGTGTGCCACAAGAAACTCGAAGTTGATCACCATGACATCGTCAGTCATCTCAACGTCGTCGCCGAAATCGAAGTCCGAGCCCAAGCCGCCCATGCTGTAACGCAACTGCCCCCGATACAGGCCATTATCAATACCCAGCGGCGATGGCGTGGTTACGATGAAGCCAAGTCCGAGCACATCCGTCTTGTAGACTCCGGTGAAACCAACGGCTCCGCCGTCGCCTTGCGAGTAGCACAACAGGGGCGATTCAGGCGCACGGACATTCCAGCCGAAACGAACCCAGTGAGCTGCTCCTGCCGAGTGCACGTACGTGCACCCACCACCCAGCACGGTTCGGGTGAAGACCGGATTGGTGCTGTTACCGGGCGAGACCTGGCCGGAAACGGACCCGATTGCGACATCCACGTCGATCGAATTGCCCGATTCATTCGTAGCCACTACCCGCCGCGAACCTGGTAGTCCCACGAAGAACCTCTTACGGGCATTAGGGCCCTTGACGTAGATCTTCGACGCAATGTTGACCGGCAAGTCCACCACGTAGGCGTTCAAGGCCTCACAGAAGTCTGGCCGCCAGTTGCAGTACTGCCCCCGGGGGGTGGTGTTGGTGAACGTCTTCCTGCCCGGATCAAGCGCCGATGGCCGAAACTCTGCGGTGATGGTCATCTCCGCTGCAGCCGCGCCGCCAACGACCGCAATCAAGCCAACGGTGCAGCAAGTTGCACGCAGCGCTCGAATCAATCTCGTCAGGGATGCAGTGGCGATCATGGCATTGCTCCAGCAGTCGACGCAGTGGATTCGGACTGCGCCGTGGTCAGGCTGGACGACGGGCACTGCAGCACTCCTGCCATCCAGGTATCGCCCTCAGGGCGGGTGGTGGTGCCGTCGAGCTCGAAGCTGCAACCGGTCACGGTGGGATGACGCACTTCCATGTTTGGCGCGCGGGCGCTCATCTCGAGCGCGAAGAAGCCGTCGGCTTCCGCCACGCTGCGGCCGGCATGGTTGATCACATGCGCGCCGGCCAGCGGCTTGCCGTCGGCATCTTTCAGGTGACCCATCACGGTGAAGGTGTTGAGCACCTCGACCTTGCCGTAGGCCACACCCCCCTTGTTGAGGTGGTAGTCCAGGCTCGCCGGCTGGATGGTGGCCGCCGGGGCGGCGCGGCCATGGAAATCGATCTGCAGCGACCCGGTGCGGTACGCGGTGACCGGCAGGAAATTGCGGCCCGGATGCAGTGTGTAGGAACCGCCTCGGCTGTCATGTGCACGCAGCTCCACCTCCGGCAGCTCGGAACTCACGTCCACGATCATGCCGGTGCTGGTGCTGCCGACCTGCGCCGCACCTGCAATCGCGAGCTTGCCGCCGCCGATGGCCATGGTGCTTTCCAGGTTCACGCCGCCACTGAGCTGGCCGCCGAGCGAGGAGCGCTGCGCGTGCACGTCGCCGCGCAGTGCGGGATGTTCGAACAGCGCGGTGCCGCTCAGGCCCAAGCCATCGCTGTCGGCAGTGGCCTGTCCACCGATGCTGCGCACCAGTCCCTGCTCGAAGCTCTGCTGCGCACCGGCGCTGGCGTACAGGCTGCGGCCGCCGTCGGTGGCGGTGCGGCTGCCCAGGCTGCCGGTGTAGCGGCGGCCATCGTCGCCCAGCGCGATGTTGAGGGTGAAGTCCACGCCGCGATTGCGACGCATCCCGCTGCTGCTGTTCGCCGGACGGTCGAACACCGAAGCGCGCCAGGTGGCGTCGCTGCCGAACAGGGTCTGGCGACGACTGAACGACAGATCCACGCCGACGCCGTCACTCATGCCACGGTTGTGGGACACGCGTGCGGCCACGTGGCTGCTGTCGCCCAGACGATGGTTCACGCTCAGGGCGCTGGTCTGCAGCCAGCCCGAGCGGGTCTCAGGCACTTCGGCATCGGGCGGGTACGGCGCATAGCCTTCGTCCCACGGGCGACGGCGCTCCTGCCAGGTGCGGTTGTGCGAAACGATCACGGTGCCATGGCGGTAGCGCCACAGGCCCTGCAGATCAACGCCCCGCCCCTGGTCGCTGGTGTAGGCATTGGTGAACAGGTTCGCGCTGTCGCTGATCTGCCAGTCCACCGAACCGGCGAACGCATTCGCGCCGTCCAGGTGCTGCGCGGACAGCCCGACCACCGCACGCGGATGGGCCAGGTAATTGATGATGCCGCCGGCCGCAAACGCGCCTGCATTCGGGTCGTTGATGCTGTCCAGCAGGGTGTGCTGCATGCCGGCGAAGGCGCTGTAGCGCCAGCGGCGGCTCGGATCGCGCCAGTTGCCCGGCTTGTGTATCACGGTGGTTTCGCGGGAGCTTTCGCGGCCATCTTCGATGACCCGCAGCTCCACTTCGTAGATGCCACCTGGCAGGCGCCGGGTGTCCAGCTCCTGCAGGCCGGGCTGCAGCGGCTGGGTGAGGATCAGGCTGCCGTCGCGGAACACCTCCACGGTGCCCTCGCGGTTGGCGGTCACGTACACCGGGTACAGGCTCGGTGCGCGTGCATCGATGGCCAGGCTGTCGGACGAACCGGCCATGACGCCCACGGTGGTGTGGTTGACCGACCCGGCCGCGCGCGGTTGCCGGGTGACGCCCTGGAAGTTGGGCAGGAAGTAGCCGGCACGCAGGAAGTTGTCGCGGAATTCGCGTTGGGCGTACAGGCTCTGCACCGAATGGCGTAGTTGGCCGTCCAGATCGCCAGTGCGGTCGACCTGGTAGTTGCCGGCCAGGGTCCACTGGCCCAGGCTGCCCTGCAGGTCCAGCGCGTACCGCCCGGATGCATCCATGCCCTCGCCTGCATAGGCGTTGAGCTGGTGGCGCAGGATCAGGCCACGGCTACCGCCTTCGGGAAGCGCATGGTGGCGTACGTCGTTCGCGCTGCGGCCGCCGTTCCCGGTGGCGATGGACAGCAGCGAACTTTCAAGACTGTAGTGCAGCCGCACCAGGCCGGCATCACAGGATTGGTTGCACGCACCCAACGGGCGCGGCGTGGCCAGTACCTGCAGCCAGCGAGCACGTTCGGTGGCCGGTTCGGTGCTGTCGTAGCTGTCGGTGAACTCCAGCAACGACAAGGTATTCTCGCGGGTCAGCAGCGCCCGGGCATCGCCCAGGAACTGGCCATCGCGTTCCACGCGCACCACCAGGGGCACGTCGAAAAAATGGTCGCGGAAGTCGTCGGGCAGGCCCCCTGCCTGGTCGAGCAGGGTGAGGCTTTCCAGAGCGGCAGGCGCAGCGGATGCTGCAGCGCTGCTGCAGTAAAGCATCACGGCGGTGGCGATCGGAAGCAGGCGCGACATGGACATTCCTCGGGAAGAAAAGAGGGGCGCGGGAGCGCCCCTCGGGTAACAACTCAAACGCTTACGGGGTGCCGCTTTCGAACATCATGAAAACGTTGCCCTGGTAGGTGCCGTGCACGTAGCCGTCGCCGGTCGGGGCGGCAGCGGTGATGGCAACCGCAGCGCGCTTGCTGGCAGCGGCTTCGGTCGAGGTGGCCACTTCAACGGCATTGCCGGCACCGACCTTCAGTTCCTGGCCGGCGACATTGACCGCAAGGTCGATGGCGTTGCCGGCGCTGGTCAGCATGGCTTCGGTGGTCAGGTAGGCGTTGATGGCACCCAGGCCGCTCTTCATGTCGACCTGCTGCTGGATCGGGGCGAGGCTCTGGGTCGCGATGTTCCAGCGCATCTGCTGGGTCTGGCCTGCCCAGTCGCCAACCGGCGAGATCTGCAGGCCGGTGGCCGACGGCACGGTGGCTTCAACAGTCACCTGGATCGGGAACTGCTCGGTGGCGGCCATGGCAGCGGCCGGGGTCAGGATCAGGGCGGCCGCAGCAGCCAGGACGGTGGTCTTGAGGTTCATTGCTTCTTATCTCCAACGGGAAGGTGTCGCCTGGAGTCCGGCGACTGGACGGCGGTTCCGGGCGGAACCTAGGGGCTGAGCAGGACGTCCTTCCGGCTGTCCCCCTCAACGATCTGGAGGCGGTGCACGTGCTCGGCACTACGGGGGAAGCGCTCGGTGCGCTCCGGGAGCAAGTGGATCTTCCGGGTAGGCGAGCACTTGGCGGTCTTGTCGGCCGCGCTGCACTGGCGCACGTCATCGAGCAGCACCGTGGTGTTGCCGGCATTGCGCAGCTGCACGTGCTCGCCGGTGGTTTCGGTCTGCACGTCGTAGCGGGCCTGGTCCGGGTGCACGATCACGAACACGCCGTAGCCGGTCAGCACATTGACGCCGGCCGAGAGCTCCTTGCGGTAGTCGTCGCGCTGCGCGTCGGTCAGGGCGAACTCGTCTTCGGACTGCGGCAGCACCGGTACGAACCGCACGCGGTAGTAGCGCTCGCTGCTGCGGTCACCCTGCACCAGCAGGCGCGTAGCCTGCTGGCCCTGGGCCGGCACGATCATCCGCGACGGGCTGGCGACCAGTCCGGCCTGGCTACCGTCCGCCGTGTCGACGGGGATCTCCTGGTGGCTGCCGTCGGCGGCGTAGCGCACTTCGCTGATCTGAACGCGCACGAATGCGGTCGCGTTCCCGGTGTTGCGAACGCGCTTCAGAAGCGCCCCCTTGCCCGGCTCGGCGTACTCGTACATCGCGCCCACGTGGATGTTGGGTGCGGCGGCCTGGGCCGAATGAGGCGATGCCGACATCGCCATGGTCATGGCTACCGCCAGCGCGGTCATCAGACGCTTCATCGAAGCTGCTCCTGTGATTAACGGGGTGAATGCGAAGGCCAGTTGTCATAACTGCCTTCAATCGAGTGCGCAGCGTAGGCGTCAGCCACCGGTCGCCCCATGCAACTTTTTTCAAGCTGCACTACAACAAGTTGCAAAAGTTGATGGATTGGGTGATTGCCAGCGCCGGAATGCCGGTCGGCGTTGACCAGGTGCGCATCGTAGATTTGTGCTGCAACGCGGCACATTCAATTTTCATCAATGCGCTACTGCAATTTGTTGCAGGAACGCGTATACGAAAACGCCCCGCAGATGCGGGGCGCCGGGTTTTCTCTCTTATTGATGGAGTGTGGCGGGCGTTACTGCTTCGCCGCCTGCTGCCATTGCGCGACCTTCTCGCGTGTCTGCGCCAGCAAGGCATCCAGCGCCTTGCGGTCGTACACCTGGCCGCGCAGCACCACCGTATTGATGGCACGGGTGGCCTGGATGTCCTGCAGCGGGTTCGCATCCAGCAGCACCAGGTCCGCCGCCTTGCCCTGCGCGATGCCGCCGTAGCGGTCCAACGTACCGAACCACGACGGACCGGCGCGGGTCGCAGAAGACAGCGCCTGGGCCGGGGTCAGGCCTTCCTTGACGAACAGGCTGAGCTCGTCGTGCAGGCCGATGCCCGGGTAATTGAACGAATTGAGGAAGCCGGCGTCGGTACCCGCCATCACGGTTACGCCTGCCTCCTGCAGCATCGGCAGCACCGCCGCCACCTGGTGGTACTGCTGGTGGCGCTGCGCGATCTGTTCCGGGCTGGCCTTGGCCGCCCGCTCCACCCGCCACTGGTAGGTGGCCTGCAGCCTGGGACCGATGTAGGCGAGGTACGGGTCGTTGGCGTGGTCGTCCTGGTCCAGGAAGTCCAGGATGCGCCCGCCGTTGAGGGTCGGGGTGACATACACGCCCTTCGCGGCGAAGCCCCGGTACGCAGCCATCGCGGTGTCGTGGTCGAAGCCGGCATCCAGGCGGCGGTTGGCTTCGGCGCGGTCGATCCGCTTGGCGGCGAAGTCGGCGGCGATGGCCGCTTCATCCTTGACCCCGGCCTTGTACGCGTAGTCCAGGTGTTCGATCGAACTGATGCCGGCGTCCACCGCCTGCTGCACGGTCAGCGCCATTGGAATGTGGCCGGAGGCGCGCAGGCCGTTGGCACGCGCACCACGCACGGCCTCCAGAAACAACGGCGGAGTCAGGGTGCTGTCGGTGATCTTGACGAAGTCGACCCGGTCGCGCTTCAGCTTGACGAAAGCCGCATCCAGGTCGGCCTGGTTGCCCACTTCAATGGTGCCCTTCCAGACAGGCTTGATGCCTTCGATCTTGGCGCCGGAGCTGAAAAGCTGCGGGCCTTCCAGCGTGCCGTCGGCAATCTGCCCGCGCCACTGCAGCACCTGTTCGGGCAGGTCGCCGGAGCAGTCGCGGATGGTGGTGATGCCATGGGCGATATACAGCGGCAACAGTGCCTTGTTCTCTTCGATCAGCTCGGGACCACCACCGAAGTGCACATGCATGTCCCACAGGCCGGGAATCAGGTAACGCCCCTTGCCATCGATCTTCCGCGCCGCGGTCCACGCCTTGGCGATGGCGCGGTCATCGCCCACCGCCACGATATCGTCGCCACGCACCACCACCGCCTGGTCGGCCACGGTGGTGGCGTGCTCGACGTCGACCACGGTGGCGTGGCGGATGATCAGGTCGGCCTGCTCGGCGGCCAGGGCGGAGGGCGCCAGCGCAAGCAGCAGCGGGAACGCAGAGAGCACGATGGATTTCATGGCAGGACGCAGTAACGGAAGGACCACCGCACCATACGGCGCGGCGGCCCCCATTCACCAGTTAAATTTCGGCATGCTGCACATTCACAATCCAAATACCGTTCAAACCTCGCCCTGCATCGCCGGGCGTGCCTGCACCGTGGCCAGCCACGCGGCCACTGCCGGGTATGCGGCCACGCTCGCGCCCACGTAGGTGCCATAGCCCACCACCTGCGCCACCACCAGGTCCACCAGCGAGTAGGCATCACCCACCATCCAGGCCTGGGTGGAAAGGCGATCTTCCAGCAGCGCCAGCAGCTGCTGCGCCGCCTCACCTGCCGCAGCGGCCTGGGTAGCGTCGCGCAGCGGACCGTCACCGCTGGCCAGGAACATCCGGTTGATGACCGCCGCGTACGTCACATACGCCCATGCGCACCACGACAACGCCTGCAGGCGTTCCGGGGTGTCGGCCGCCGGCCACAGCCCGCGCGCCACGCCAAAGCGGTCGCCCAGCCACAGGTGGATGGCCAGTCCTTCGAAGATCGGCGTGCCATCCACCACCAGGCACGGCACCTTGCCGTTGGGGTTGATCGCCAGGTACTCCGGGGTGCGCTGCTCACCGTTGCGGATGTCGATACGCACCCGGTCGTGGGCCACGCCCAGTTCGGCCAGCGCGCATGCCACCGGGGTGGCGCTGGACATCGGGTGCCAATAGAAGACGAGGGACATGCAGTACTCCTGTAAGTGTCGGGGGAAGAGGTGCGCCGGAAGGCCCTTGCACCGTGGCCACAGGCTAGCCACCATTGCGGACAGATCCTGTCCTCGACAGGCGCGACCCTGCCGCCATGCTTACGACCTCTGCCCGTCTGTTGCGCCTGCTGGCGCTGCTGCAATCCCGGCCGCACTGGCCGGGCAATACGCTGGCCACCGACATCGGCGTGCACCCGCGCACGCTGCGGCGCGACATCGAACGCCTGCGCGAACTGGGTTACCCGATCCAGGCCAGCAGCGGCGTCGCCGGCGGCTATGCATTCCGTGCCGGTCGCGCGTTGCCGCCGCTGCTGCTCGACGACGAGGAAGCATTGGCCGCCGCGCTCGCCCTGCGCATGGCGGTGAGCGGCACCATCAGCGGTATTGAGCAGACCGCGATCACTGCGCTGGTGAAGATGGAACAGGTGATGCCGGCGCGACTGCGTCGCCGCCTGGATGCGCTGCGCACCGCGATCCTGCCGATCGACCAGAGTGGCCCGCTGGTCGACGCGCGCCTGCTGGCGACGCTGGCCGGCGCCTGCCGGGACCAGTTGCAGCTGCGCTTCGACTACGCCGACCGCCAGGGCCAGCCCAGCCATCGCCAGGTGGAACCGCAGGGCGTGGTGCATGCCGAGAGGCGCTGGTATCTGGTGGCGTGGGATACCACGCGCAGCGACTGGCGCACTTTCCGCATCGACCGCATGACCAGCACGCCCGAGGTAGGCGTGCACTTCCGTCCCCGCCCCTCCCCGGCCAACGGCGACCTGCGCGCCTTTGTGAGCCAGTCGTTGACGATGGGTCCGCACGGCGACGAAGCGCGGATCGTCCTGCACGCTCCGATCGAGACGGTGCGCGAGCGCATGCCCGGCTCGGCCGGTGTGCTCGAGGCGCTGGATGCGCAGCGCTGCCTGCTGCGCTGCGGCGCGCATCCGCAGGGCGCGGTCGTGTACTGGCTGCTCGCCCTGGAACTGGAGTTCGAGGTGCTCGGCCCGCCCGCGCTGCACGTGATGATGCGCGACGCCGGTGCGCGCGTAGCGCGCAGCCTCGCCCGCGCCAGCGCGGTGGTCGCGGACTGACTATGCTGCAGCTTCCGCATTCGTTTTCTGGATAGCGCCATGCCACCCAGTGCCGCTTCGCATCGCACCCTGTTCGAGCTGGACCTGCTGCGCGCGATGGTCATGGTCGCCGACTGTGGCAGCTTCACCACCGCCGCCGCGCGCCTGCATTCCACCCAGTCCACGGTCAGCCAGAAGATCCGGCGCCTGGAGCAGCTGGCCGGCCACCCGCTGCTGGTGCGCGGCAACCGCGACGTGCACCCCACCGATGCCGGTCACTCGCTGCTGGGCATCGCCCGCCAGATGCTGGCCCTGAACGACCAGATGGGCGAAGCGCTGGCCGGGGCTACGGTGGCGGTAACGGTGCGCTTGGGCGTGCCCGAGGATTTCGTCAACCCGCGCACGACTGCCCTGCTCGGCCGCTTCACCCGCCGCCACCCGCAGGTGAAGCTGGAAGTGACCAGCGGGCTCAGCCGCGACCTGGCCGCGGCCTACGACCACGGCGAACTCGACCTGGTACTGGTCAAACAGCGCCGCAACAGCCGCCAGGCGATGGCGTGCTGGGCCGAACCGATGCGCTGGGTGGACAGTGCGCGCAGCCCCTGCATCGCGCTGGATCCGGTTCCGCTGGTGACCTTTCCACCGCGCGGGCTGTACCGCGACGAGCTGATCGCGGCGGTGGAGGGCCTGGGCCGGCGCTGGCGGATCGGCTTTACCAGCTCCAGCCTCGGCGGCATCCAGGGCGCGGTGGCCGACGGCATGGGCATCAGCCTGCTGCCGGCGCGCGCGGTGACCCGCGAGCATCGCGTGCTCACCGCGAAGCAGGGACTGACACCGATTGACAGCATCGAGATCGCGATGCTGCATCGGCCGACGGCCGATGCGCTGGTGGTGGAGTTGGCGTCACAGTTTGCACGCCTGCTGGACCGCGAGCGTCGGTGACCGTTTTCCTGTGCATCATTCCGAAGGGAGCGTTCGGATGCGCGCAGAAAGTGACGGAGCTCTCGTACCGGGCATAGGAATAGTCCTAATCTGACATCAGAGTATCTCTGCAGTACGGTGAAGCAGTAAGAATGGCGCAAATCCCACGATTGCGTGCCTCCATTGTCCCGACGCTATCCCGGCTCCGTGTACGGACCCCTGCAACCCGCCGTGTTGAACATCGCGCTGCTCGATGATCACGACGTGGTGCGGCATGGCAGTTACGTGCATCTCTCCCAGGACCCGCGCTTCCACGTGGTCGGCAACCATGCCACCACCCGGGCGCTGGTCAACACGCTGCTGCACCACCTGGTCGACGTGGCGGTGGTCGACTACACGCTGGCCGAAGGCGACCTGCAGGGCATGGAACTGCTGCGCATGCTGCGGCGCCGCTTTCCCCGGGTGCGCGTGCTGATGTTCTCGGCCAACGTGCACCACGTGATGATCTCCAACACGCTGGCGGCCGGCGCGGCGGGCGTGATCTCCAAGGCTGAAACCCTGGATGAGCTGGCACGGGCGATCGGCCGGGTGGCCGCCGGCCATGACCACGTTCCGCTCAACTACCGCGACGAACACGCCGAACACCGGCTCTCGCAGGCCGAGCGCGAAGTGCTGCAGTTGTGCCTGAGCGGCTTGACCGTGACCGACATCGCGCAGCAGCGCCACCGCAGCATCAAGACCATCAGCACCCAGAAGCATGCGGCGTTCCGCAAGCTGGGCCTGCGTACGGATCGCGACCTTTTCACTCTGCGCCACCAGCTGGCGGTGTGGTGAGAGGCGACCGGATCGCGGCTGGCATCCTGGCCGGGGTGCTGGTCGTCGCGCTGATGCCGGCCGTCCTCGGCCAGCCGGAGCCACGCCTGGTGCGTGTAGCCACCGACCCTACCCAGCACCGGCTGCTGGTCGCCGACGGTCGCGCCGCGCGCGATGCCAACCTTATCAGCGGCTATGCGCAACTGGTCTCGGAGCAGACCGGCATGCGCTTCCAGGAACAGCCGGTGGAGTCGACCACGGCGGCCCTGGAGGCCATCTGCAACGGCCGCGCCGACCTGATGCTGCTGCTGGGACCGCTGGACAATGCGCCATGCACGGCCTTGGCCGCCTCGCCCGCCTACTACCGTGGACAGACCCTGCTCGCCAGCCGACACATCCATGCGCAGCCGCCGGAGTTCGCACATCTGCGTCGCGTGGCCGTGATAAAGGGCAGCCGCCTCTCCGAATGGCTGGCCGCCTACCACCCGCATTTGCAGGTGGTCGGCCTGCCTACCCTGCGTGAAGCCCTCACCGCGGTGGAGGCCGGCGTAGTCGATGTGGCGATGGAGCTGGACGTGGCCATGCGTCCGGCGGTGCGGCGCGAATTCGGCGACAGCCTGCTGTTGCATGGCGGTCCCGCCAGCCTGCCGGGCAGCCTGCACCTGGTGGTACGCCACCGCGATCGCCCGATGCTCGACCAGATCCACCAGGCGATGCGCTCGATCAGCCCGCAGGAGCACGCCATGCTGATGCAGCGCTGGACCAAGGCCACCTACCTGAGCGGACCGTCTCTGCAGGTGATGTCGCGGCACTTCCAATGGGAGCTGGTGACGATGGGCCTGACCCTGTCCCTGCTGCTCGGCGCCGGCGGCTGGATGTACCGGGCGCGGCAGTCGGCACGCCGCAGCGAACGCCAGCAGGCGCGCTTCCTCGCCACCATGAGCCATGAGGTCCGCAATGCCGCGCAGGCACTGGTGACCTCGGTCGACCTGCTGCACCAGTCGGCGCTCGACCACGGCCAGCGCCAACTGGTCAACGCCGCCCGCTCGGCCGGTGTCAGCCTGCGCCACCTGCTCGGCCACGCACTGGACTACGAACGCGTGGCCAGTGGCGAGCACCTCCCCATCCCGGGCTGGCAGGACCTGCGCCAGCTTGCCCGCGAGTGCATGAGCGTGGCCCGCCCGGCGGCAGACACCAAGGGACTTTCCATGGTGCTGCTGCAGCACACCGAGCCGCTGCCGCGCATCTGGATCGATGGCGATGCGTTGCGCCAGGTGCTCAGCAACCTGCTGGGCAACGCCGTGAAATTCACCGACGTCGGCGAGGTGGAAGTGACCCTGTCGCTGCAGCAGCGCGACGACACCGCGCAGCTGCTGCTGGCAGTGCGCGACACCGGCATCGGCATCCCCGCCAACCAGCATGAGGCCGTGTTCAAGCCGTTCTCGCAGGCGCATGCCCGCCACTCACGCGAACTGGGCGGCGCCGGTCTCGGGCTGTCGATCTGCCGGGACCTGGTACGCGGCATGGGCGGCCAGCTGCACCTGCACAGCGTGCCCGGCGAAGGCAGCTGCTTCGAAGTGCGGCTGCCGGCGGTGATCGAAGGCGGCGGCCAGGACATGAGCGCGCAGCCGCTGGCCGGGCGCACCCTGCTGCTGGTCGAGGACCACGCCCTGAACCGCACCGTGGTGGCGCGCCAGCTGGAAGTGCTCGGCGCCTCGGTCACGGCCTGCGGCGACGGTGCCAGTGCGCTGCGCATCCAGGCCACCGAACCGTGCAGCATCGTGCTGCTGGACTGCGTGCTGGATGACATGAGCGGTTACGAGCTGGCGGTGCAGCTGCGCGACCTGGAACGTTGCCATGCGCGCATACCGGCGGTACTGGTGGCGATTTCGGCCAACGACTCGGCCGGGCATGAGGAGCGCTGCCGCAGCTGCGGCATGGACGCGGTGCTGTGCAAACCGCTGGAGGTGCGCCGGTTGCTCGATGTACTGCAGCTGGGCGATGCCGGCACAGCGGACGAACGGGACGCCAAGGCGATACCCTGCACCGAATCGGTCTGGAACGGCTACCTGCAGTCGCTGCAGGACGAGTTGATGGGCCTGAACGACGCGCTGCGCCAGCAGGCGGTCAACCGATTCCGCCACCACGCGCACCGCTTGTCCGGGGTATTGCGCGTACTCGGGCAGTCGGCCCTGGCGGCCATTGCAGATGACCTGCACGAACTGGAGCTGGACGACGCGACCGGTTGGGTGGAAGCCGAACGACTGCTGGGCTACCTGCGACCGGCCGTGGCCGAACTGGTGCGGGCCGCGCTTACTTCAACTGCAGTGGATAGCGCTGCCACAGCACGTGCACCAGGAACCCCGTGAGCTCGGCGTCCTTGGCGGTGATCGAGGCGCGGATCTTGTCCAGCAGCACCATGTCGCTGCAGGTGCGCACATCGGCGTGGTCGGCCTGCCCGGCGCGGCGGGCACGGTAGCGCGCCGCACGCTGCGCATCGGTCATGGCGTAGCCGAACGTGGGCGGACGCCCGCGCTTGCGCGGCAGCATCAGTTCCAGGGTGCCGGGATCTTCTTCATCACGCATGACAGGGCTGGTGGCGGCACGACGGGGGCGAAACAATATCGTGATCCGGCACGTAAATCCAGAAAAACCACTGCATTTTCACCGCACGACGGTAGAGCCGGGCTCTGCCCGGCTCCACGCGAACCCATCATCGCGCGACAGACGCCTCGGCCAACCGAGCCCCCAACCAGACCAACGCAAACCCCGCGACCAGACTGATGCCGATATAGGTAGGCATCACCCACCCCTTCCCATTCCGCACCAGCAGCACCGCTTCCAGCATCATCGACGAGAACGTGGTCAGCCCGCCGATGATGCCAACCACCGCGAACGCCCGCCAATACACCGCCGCGCTGCCCCGGGTCTGCAGCCACACCGCGATGTAGCCGATGGCGAACGCACCGATCAGGTTCGCGGTGAGCGTGCCCCACGGAAAACTGCTGCCGAACTGGCGCCACATCGCATCGCCGATGATGAAGCGCAGCGCCGCACCAAGCGCGCCGCCCAGCATGACCAGGCCGAGCTGCTGCCCCCAGGTACCGAATCCGCCGATCACGACTGCCCCTTGCGCGCCCTTGCCTGCTCACGCTCGGCGCGCAGGCGGTCCAGCTTTTCCTTCAGCTTGATTTCCAGCCCGCGCGCCACTGGCTGGTAGTACACGCGCTCGCCCATGGCGTCCGGGAATCCGGTCTGGTCCAGCGCGATGCCGCCCTCGGCGTCGTGGTCGTACTGGTAGGTCGCGCCGTAGCCCAGCTCCTTCATCAGCTTGGTCGGCGCATTGCGCAGGTGAAGCGGCACCTCCTGGGTACCGGTCTCGCGCACTTCCTTCTTTGCCAGGTTGAAGGCCGCATAGCCGGCGTTCGACTTGGCGGTGCTGGCCAGGTACAGCACCAACTGGGCGAAGGCCAGCTCGCCTTCCGGGCTGCCCAGCCGCTCGTAGATGTCCCAGGCTTCCAGCGCCATCGACTGTGCGCGAGGGTCGGCCAGGCCGATGTCCTCGATCGCCATGCGGGTCAGCCGCCGTGCCAGGTAGGACGGGTCGCAGCCGCCATCCAGCATGCGCGTGAGCCAGTACAACGCCGCATCCGGATTGGAGCTGCGCACCGACTTGTGCAGGGCCGAGATCTGGTCGTAGAACTGCTCGCCGCCCTTGTCGAAGCGACGGGTGCGGTCGGCCAGCACCTGCACCAGCATCTCCGGACTGATCCGCCCGCCTTCGCCGCCGGCCAGTTCGGCCGCGATCTCCAGCAGGGTCAGCCCGCGCCGCACATCGCCATCGGCGGCGGTGGCGATTTCCAGCAGCGCCTCCGGCGTAACCTGCAGGTGCTCGCTGCCCAGCCCACGCCCGCTGTCGTGCAGCGCCCGCTCCAAGGCTTCCACAATGTCGGCCGGCGACACTGCTTCCAGCACGTGCACGCGGCAGCGCGAGAGCAACGCGGAATTGAGCTCGAACGAAGGATTCTCGGTGGTTGCGCCGACGAACACGATCGTGCCGCGCTCGATATGCGGCAGGAACGCGTCCTGCTGGGCCTTGTTGATGCGGTGCACCTCGTCGACGAACAGCACCGTGCGCCGGCCCTCGGCAAAGCGCTGCGCCGCTTCGGCCAGCACCACCCGCACTTCCGGCAGGCCGGACAGCACCGCCGAGATCGCACGGAACTCGGCATCGGCATAGTGGGCCAGCAGCAGCGACAGCGTGGTCTTGCCGCACCCGGGCGGCCCCCACAGGATCATCGAGTGCACGTGCCCGGATTCGACCGCGCGGCGCAGCGCACTGCCCGGGGCGAGCAGGCGCTTCTGCCCGACCATTTCATCAAGGGTCTGCGGGCGCATCCGCTCGGCAAGCGGGCGCATGTTGTCCCGATCCACGCTCAGCAGATCGGGGCCTGGGGATGTCGTTCGGTTTCTGGCCACGTACGTATTGTATGGCCGAATCACGTAGCGCCGGGCCCTGCCCGGCTGCGCGTCAATTCCCGATGACGTCGGTGCCCTTCGGCGGGGTAAACGTGAAGGTACCCGGCTTGAACGCCGGATTGCGCTTCCACCCGCTGAAGCTGATCACGGTGCGCTGGTTGACTGCATCGGTCACTTCCATGCGCGCCAAGCCCTGCGCATTGAAGCCCAGCGCGGCGTACTGGAACGAGGTCTCGGTCTCACGCTTCGGGCTCAGCGACAGCCACTGGAGGCCGTCGCGCGGCGCCGCTTCTTCGCTCACGTCGTACTGCTGGTCCAGCAGCTTGGGGTTGATCAGCGCGGTCAGCGGGCTGTTCTGCTCTTCGGCGCCCTGCGCACGCTTGGTCGCCTGCTCCAGGTCCTTCTCGTACACCCAGACGTTCTTGCCGTCGGCCACGATCAGCTGCTCGTGCGGCTTGAGGTACTCCCAGCGGAACTGGCGCGGCGCCGACAGCGCCAGAGTGCCGCTGGTGGATTCCTTGACCTTGCCCTTGCTGTCGAACACCTGCTGGCTGAAGTCCCCGGACAGGCCCTTGAGGTCCTTGGTGAACTTGTTCAGTTCATCCCGGGCACCGGCCCAGGCGGTGGCCGAGCCGACGCTGGCAACCAGCAGCGTGGCGGCAACGAGGGAGCGGCGGAAGGTGCTGTTCATGCGGGTATCCAGGCAAGATTTGGAGGATGCCCGGCAGTGTGCCCGGAGCATCCTGAATGGGGGATCATGGAACCGACTGCACGGTACGAAGATCACCGTACACGACCTGGCCGCGGAAACCGCGCCGTACCTGCTGGTACAGCTCGCGGAACGCGGCATAGTCGCCGGGCTGGCACAGCGCCTGCGCGCCACGCACGGCCCGTTGGTGCAGGCGGTGCCGGGCCACGATGGCCTGCCCTTCGCGACGCCACTGCAGCTGGTACTCGCCGGCGGCGTTGTGGAAGTCCAGGTCGCGCGGCATCGCCACGATCGGCACCCCGGCCGGGTACTGCAGCCGGTAGGTCTCTTCGCGCAGGCTGTCGTTGCAGTAGAACGGGGTCGCGTTGTCCGGCGCCGACGTGGTGGTGTAGATGTCGCGGAACGACTCGCCACCGGGCGGGTCCGGCAGCACCATGCCGCCGACCACGCCGAAGTCCACGTAGTCGGTGGCGTGGAAGTCGTAGCGGTAGTTGAACGGACGGGTCAGGTCCTGCGGGTCGCCCAGCAGGGTCAGGGTGCCACTGCCGTCGAAGCCGGACGACGCCATGATCGACTCCTCCACCCGCGCCCGGTTCTGCGCATTGAGCCGGGCGAACGCGCCGCGCATGCCGATCTCGCTCACTTCGCGCGGCTGCTGCACGGTGCGGCCCTGCACGTCGCCGCCGGGCGAGAACTCGAAGGTCACCTCGAAGCCGGAACCGTTGCGCGCCGCGTCGTTGTCCGGGGTGCGTGCCACGGTGGCCTGGCGGGTATGCAGTACCGGTGCGCCCAGGTCGGCGTCGGGCAGCTGGCCGAAGCGCGCGTAGGCGCTGGTGGAATCCAGGTACAGGTCGAACTCGGGCACGTAGGTGATGGCGTGGTTGAAGCGGCCCAGCATCGGAATCGCCGGCAGGGTCGGCCCGCCGCCGGCGCCGATCAGCACCGGCGTGCTGTCGATCCCGCGCGCGGCCAGCAGCGCCTCCAGGATCACCACGTGGTCCTTGCAGTCGCCGTAGTGGTTGTCGAGGATGCTCTGCGCCGGGTTCGGCTCCAGCCCGCCGTTGCCCAGGTACACCGCCACGTAGCGGATGTTCTGCGAGACCCAGCGGTACAGCGCGGCCGCCTGCTCGCGGCGGTCACTGATGCCGCGGGTGACCTCGTCGGCCAGCGCCTGGATGCCCGGGGTCACGTTGGCCGCCTCGCCGCCCTTGAGCTGGTAGGCGCGGGCCACCTGCGCCCAGTCGCGGTAGGTGCTGGCCATGATGGTGGGGCTGAATTCCCAGGGCTGCGCGGTCCAGTTCTGCACCGGCATCGGCTCGCTGCGGCGGTATTTCCATGTCCAGCGGGCCTGGCCGTTGCGTACGGTCGGCGCCTGGCTGCCCTGCACGCCGCGCTGCTGCACGTACATCGGCAGCGACGCCGGCGCGGTCAGGGTGACTTGGGCATCGTCGTACTGCTGGAACACGTTGAAGGTTTCCCACAGGCTGAAGTAGCCGGGGAAATACGGCACGTTCTGGGTGCGCCGGGTCTGGTAGACCACCCGGGTGCCGGGGGCCAGGTTCGGAAACACCACCACCTTGACCTTGCGGTCGGCATACATCGCCGCCGCCGCGCTGGAATAGCTTTCCTGGGTGTAGATGCGGTCGGCCGGCACGTCGCGGCGCTGGCCATCGGCGGTGAGCGTGTAGGCCGAGAGCACCTCCAGCGTTTCCATCTTCTCGCTGTAGCTCAGCCGCACCTGGCTGAACTGCTCCACGGCCGCCTTGGTCTTGAGCAGGATGTCGTAGGACTCGGTCTGCACGTTGCTGGCGTCGGCGCGCACTTCGTAGTCGGCGCGGTACTGCACGAAGCTGAAGTTGTTGCTGGCCTGGGTGTCGTTGGACGCCGGGGCGGAGGTGGGGGCGATGGCGGGCACGGGAGTGGGCGCCGGTGCGGCGGCCTGCGCCATGACCTGCAGGGGCGCCCATGCCAGTGCACACGCGGCAATCCATGACATGCGAATCATCGTCGTTCCTTGGTTGTTCATGCCGTCATGGTCGCCGTGCAGCCACGCAGGGCGTGGCTCTACCGCAGTACATCGGTGTTCCCGATACAGACGTTACTTCGGCGGCGGTGGGGCCAGTACGCTGCGGTCACCGTTGTGTTCGGGCGGGCTGACCACGCCGGCGTTTTCCATCGCTTCGATCAGGCGCGCGGCGCGGTTGTAGCCGATCTTGAGCCGGCGCTGCACGCCGGAAATCGACGCGCGGCGCGTTTCGGTCACGATCCGTACCGCTTCGTCGTACAGCGGGTCGGACTCGTCGCCGGCCGCGGCGCTGGTTTCGGGCAGGCCGCCCGCGCCCACCACCACGCCGTCGCCCATCATCTGCACTTCGTCCAGCACGCCGCTGATGTAGTCGGCCGGGCCGCTGGCCTTGAGGTGTTCGACCACGCGATGCACTTCCTCGTCCGACACGAACGCGCCGTGGACACGGTCCGGCAGCGCGGTGCCCGGCGGCAGGTACAGCATGTCGCCGTGACCCAGCAGCGTTTCCGCGCCGGACTGGTCCAGGATGGTGCGCGAGTCAATCTTGGAGCTGACCTGGAAGCCGATGCGGGTCGGGATGTTGGCCTTGATCAGGCCGGTGATCACGTCCACCGACGGGCGCTGGGTGGCCAGGATCAGGTGGATGCCGGCCGCACGGGCCTTCTGCGCCAGGCGCGCGATGAGTTCTTCGACCTTTTTGCCGACAATCATCATCATGTCGGCGAATTCGTCGATGAAGATCACGATGAACGGCAGCGTTTCCAGCGGACGGGGCGGTTCGCCCAGCTCGGGATTCGGCTTGAACAGCGGATCCATCAGCGGCTGGCCGGCGTCTTCGGCGTCCTTGACCTTCTTGTTGAAGCCGGCCAGGTTGCGCACGCCCACCGCGCTCATCAGCTTGTAGCGGCGTTCCATTTCGGCCACGCACCAGCGCAGGCCGTTGGCGGCCTCCTTCATGTCGGTGACCACCGGCGCCAGCAGGTGCGGAATACCCTGGTAGACGCTCAGTTCGAGCATCTTCGGGTCGATCATCAGCATCCGCAGGTCTTTCGGCGAAGCCTTGTACAGCAGGCTCAGCACCATCGCGTTGACCGCCACCGACTTGCCCGAGCCGGTGGTACCGGCCACCAGCAGGTGCGGCATGCGCGCCAGGTCGGCCACGGTCGGGCGCCCGGCAATGTCCTTGCCCAGCGCCAGGGTCAGCGGACTGGCCGACTTGTCGTACTCCTTGGAGCGCAGCAGTTCGGACAGGTAGATCATTTCGCGGGTGACGTTGGGGATCTCGAGGCCCACCACCGACTTGCCCGGAATCACGTCGACCACGCGCACCGACTTCACCGACAGGCCGCGCGCGATGTCCTTGTCCAGCGAGCTGATCTGGCTGACCTTGATGCCCGGCGCCGGCTCGATCTCGAAGCGGGTGATCACCGGGCCCGGGTAGGCGCCGACCACCTGCGCATCGATGCGGAAGTCCTTGAGCTTGAACTCGATCTGGCGCGACAGCGTTTCCAGCGTGGTCTCGTCGTAGCCCTTGGGCTGCGGCTTGGGATCGTCCAGCAGCGCCAGCGGCGGCAGGTCCGAACCGTCGCCATTCACGCCACGGAACATCGGAATCTGGGTCTCGCGCTTGGCGCGGTCGCTCTTCTCCAGCACCGGCTCCGGGCGCGGCTCGATCTTGACCGGCTCGCGCTTGGCGCGCACTTCGGCGTCGACCTTGCGCACTTCCTGGCGCTCCTCGCGCATGGCGCGGGTCTGCTGCCATTCGTTGGCCTGCTCCTTCTTCTTGCTGAGCAGCGGCGGAAGAGCCAGCACGGCGCGGCCGATCTTCTCCATCACCACGAACCACGAGATGCCCGTGGCCAGCGTGATCGAGGCCAGCAGCAGCACCAGCACGAACATGTTGGCGCCGAGCGCGCCGAAACCGGCACTGAGCGAATTGCCGACCAGGCGGCCAAGGATGCCGCCGGCATGGCCGACATCGCCGCTGAACAGGCGCAGGTGCAGGAAGCCGGTGCCGGCGATCAGGAAGCCGACCAGCCCGACCAGGCGCAGCGCCGGGTCCAGGTCGTGCTCGCCCTTGCTTTCGCGCTTGAGGCCGAACATCGCAAACCAGGCCAGCGCGCCGAGCACGATCGGCAGCAGGAAGGCCATGTAACCGAACAGCTGCAGCAGCACGTCGGCCACCCAGGCCCCTACCCGGCCTCCCATGTTCTGGATCGGCGCGACCACGCTGCCGGTGTGCGACCAACCCGGGTCAGACGCGGAATACGTGAACAGACTGGCAATCAGATAGAGCAGCGCCGGGGCGATCGCGATCAGGCCGAGATCGCGCCACAGACGCTGTTTGCGCGGGTTGTCGACCGGCGCCGCAGCCGCGGCACGGCGCGATGCCGCCTTGCCGTCGGCAGACTTGGATCGTTCCGGGACCTGCTTCGCCACCTTAGACCAGACCTTGGGAATGCACTGTTAGTCCTTGATAATAAACGACTGATGCCGAGGCCGGTAGGGTTCGGCGCCAATTCTCCGGCGCAGGGGTTGCGAATGCCCTGCTGGCTCACCGCGTTCCGCTGCTCGCCTTGAATCAGCCGCCCCCAGCCGCCACTCTATGACCTGTCTTGGACGCCGGGCAATGCACCGCCAGCGCCCCGCCCCATCATCTCTTTGCGAGTCTACATGAGCAATTCCAAGCCTTCCCGCCACCAGAAGCTGGTCATCCTCGGTTCCGGCCCGGCCGGCTGGACCGCCGCCGTCTACGCCGCGCGCGCCAACCTGAAGCCGGTGGTGATCACCGGCCTGCAGCAGGGCGGCCAGCTGATGACCACCACCGAGGTGGACAACTGGCCGGGCGACGCCCACGGCCTGATGGGCCCGGACCTGATGGCGCGCATGCAGGCCCACGCCGAGCGCTTCGAGACCGAAGTGATCTTCGACCACATCCACACCGCCGACCTGAAGCAGCGCCCGTTCAAGCTGATCGGCGACAGCGCCGAGTACACCTGCGACGCGCTGATCATCGCCACCGGCGCCACCGCCAAGTACCTGGGCATTCCGAGCGAAGACGCCTTCAAGGGTCGCGGCGTGTCGGCCTGCGCCACCTGCGACGGCTTCTTCTACCGTGACCAGGACGTGGTCGTGGTCGGCGGCGGCAACACCGCCGTGGAAGAGGCCCTGTACCTGTCCAACATCGCCCGCAAGGTCTACCTGGTCCACCGCCGCGACACCCTCAAGGCGGAAAAGATCATGCAGGACAAGCTGTTCGCCAAGGTCGCCCACGGCAAGATCGAAACCGTGTGGCACCACCAGGTGGAAGAAGTGCTGGGCAACGAAGCCGGCGTCACCGGCGTGCGCGTGAAGTCCACCCTGGACGGCAGCACCCGCGACATCGACGCCCACGGCTTCTTCGTCGCCATCGGCCACCACCCCAACACCAGCCTGTTCGACGGCCAGCTGACCATGAACAACGGCTACCTCGACATCCGCTCCGGCCTCGGCGGCAACGCCACCCAGACCTCGGTGGAAGGCGTGTTCGCCGCCGGGGACGTCGCCGACCAGCACTACCGCCAGGCGATCACCTCGGCCGGCTTCGGCTGCATGGCTGCACTGGACGCCGAGCGCTACCTGGACGCGAAGGGCGAGCTGGGCTGAGTGCGCTGCACCTGGGACGCATGAAAGGCCGGCATACACTGCCGGCCTTTTTCGTATGCCCTATCCTTTGTGCATGCCCGATACACGCTTTCTTCATCGCCTCACCGACCTTCCCGCCGCCGATTGGGATGCCCTGCATGACGGGTGCAACCCGTTTGTCAGTCATGCCTTCCTGGCGGGGCTGGAAGAGCACGGCTGCCTGCGGCCAGAGTGGGGTTGGCGACCGCGCCACTTCACCCTGTGGGAAGGCGACCAGCTGGTCGGCGCGGTGCCCGGCTATCTCAAGGACAACTCGCATGGCGAGTTTGTGTTCGATCACGCCTGGGCCAACGCGTATGCGCGGCATGGGTTGGACTACTTCCCGAAGTGGCTGGGTGCAGTGCCGTACTCGCCAGTGACCGGACCGCGCCTTCTCACCCGGGATGCCGGGACCGCCGGGGCACTGGTCGACGCCCTGCGCGGCGAGGTCGGACGCATGGGCTGGTCGTCGGCACACGTGAACTTCCATCCGACCGATGACGACTCCGCCTTCGGGCCGGAGTGGCTGCTGCGCGAGGACATCCAGTTCCAGTGGCACAACCCGGGCGACTGGACCGACTTCAGCGGCTTCCTCGCCGCTATGGACCACAAGCATCGCAAGAACATCCGCCAGGAACGCGCCAAGCTCGCCCGCACCGGCGTCACCTACCGGATCGTGCATGGCGACGAGGCCAGCGCCGACGACCTGCAGGCCATGCACCAGTTCTACCTGCAGACCTTCAGCGAGTATGGCAACGCACCGGCGCTGACCCTGCCGTTCCTGCAGCACCTCGCGGCGACGATGCCGCGCCGGCTGGTGATCTTCCTGGCGCTGCTGGATGGCCAGCCGGTGGCCGGCGCGCTGTGCCTGCGCGGTGCCGACACCCTGTACGGGCGCTATTGGGGCGGCGCCACCCTGCCCGGCCTGCACTTCGAGACCTGCTACTACCAGGGCATCGAATACTGCCTGCGTGAAGGCCTGGCGCGGTTCGAACCCGGCGCCCAGGGCGAGCACAAGCTGGCCCGCGGCTTCCTGCCGACAACGGTGCGCAGCCGCCACTGGATCGCCGAATCGGCGTTCGCAGAAGCCCTGGCCGGCTGGTGCGAACAGGAGCGCGCCGACGTACGCCGCTATGCCCACGTGCTGGCCGGGCACAGCCCGTTCAAGGACGGTGAACCGACATGACCCGACACCTGCCGTGGCGGCTGGAAGACCGCTCCGACGCGCCATTCCCGCCAGCCGAAACCGCCCTGCGCGAACCGGACGGCCTGCTGGCGCTGGGCGGCGACCTTTCGCCGGTGCGGCTGCTGAACGCCTATGCGGGCGGTATCTTCCCGTGGTTTTCCGAGGGCCAGCCGCTGCTGTGGTGGTCGCCGGACCCGCGCATGGTGTTCCGCACCGACGGCGTGCGCCTGTCCTCGCGGTTCCGGCGCAGCCTGCGCGGCAGCGGCTGGACCCTGCGCGCGGACACGCGGTTCCGCGAGGTCATCCAGGCCTGTTCGGCCAGCCCGCGTCCCGGGCAGGACGGCACCTGGATTACCCGCGACATGGTCGAGGCCTATGTGGCCCTGCATGGGCTGGGGTACGCCCATTCCATCGAGGTGCTGGACGGCGAGCGGCTGGTGGGCGGCATCTATGGGGTGGCGATCGGGCGGATGTTCTTCGGCGAGAGCATGTTCAGCGCGGAGAGCGGCGGCTCGAAGGTGGCGCTGGCCGGGCTGGCGCACTATCTGGGGTCGCAGGGCTGGCCGCTGATCGACGCGCAGGTTGAGAACGACCATCTGCTGAGCATGGGAGCTGAGCATTGGCCCCGGGAGCGCTTTCTAGGAGTGCTGCGGGAGCAGGTGCAGATGCCGGAAGCGCCGGAAAGTTGGAGCGGCCGGTTTCGAACACAGGCGGCGGCAACCTCGGCGTAGTGCCGGCCGCCGCCGGCTCCCGATATCGCCTGGAGCCGGCCGGCGGCCGGCACTACGGTTGATCGGACCACGGTGGTTGTTCGAGCCACGGTTATCCCCCCAGTTAACGCAAACTTTGCATCCCGGGGCCAACCTGCGTAAAATGCCCGCTCTTAAGGCCAGCTCGGCCGTTTATAGACCTGCACAGGACTACATGTCGAAAGACGACTCCATCGAGTTCGAAGGCACCGTCAGCGAGACGCTGCCGAACACCACTTTCCGCGTTCGACTGGAAAACGGGCATGAAATCATTGCCCATATCTCCGGCCGCATGCGCAAGAACTACATCCGCATCCTGACCGGCGACCGCGTCAAGGTTGAAATGACGCCGTACGACCTGACCAAGGGTCGCATTACCTACCGCATGAAGTAAGCGGTAAGGCGGCTTCTGCGGAAGACGCGTTCGAAGGCCAGCCCCGTGCTGGCCTTTCTGCGTGGGCGCCATTCAGCCTGTCCAGGTAGGCCAACAGTCACCCTGACCGCCTTCACCCTGACATCAGTCAGCCTGCCTTGATGCAGATTCGCCTGCCGCCGCGCACAGGCATGGTGGTATCCGGTCCGCTCCGGACCGCCACATCCCGGCCCCCGACATGAAAACCCTGATCCCGCTGTGCCTGCTGGTTGTCGCCACCGCTGCCGGCTCGGCGTCGGCACAGACCGCACCCGACACGGCTGCTGCCGCCGGTTCCGACTGCATCGCGCTGGCCCCCGACCACCAGGTGGTTCGCAGGAGCGCCGCTGAAAGCATCCTGCTGCAGAACGGCAGCGACCACTACCTGGTCCGTTTCGCCCGCTCGTGCAGCAGCGCCGCCACCTCGCGCAAGGTGGAATTCGTCACCCCCGATCACCAAGGCCAGCTCTGCGGCGCCGGCGGCAGCAAGCTGCGCACCGATTCGCAGTCCTGCGAGGTCACTGCGGTGCAACCCATCACTGCCGAGGTATTCACGCGCCGCGCGCGCTGAAGACACCGCCCAGAAAAAACGCCCCGTAAGGGGCGTTTTTCCGATCTTCGATCAGCGTCCGCAGGTCATTCCACCGTTGCCGGCAGCAACCGCTCCGGTTCGGCCTGTGTTTCCACGAACAGCTCGTCGTCGCGGACGTCGATGCTGACCCGGCCACCGTTGACCAGCTTGCCGAACAGCAGCTGGTCGGCCAGCGGGCGCTTGATCTTGTCCTGGATCACGCGGGCCATCGGGCGGGCGCCCATCAGCGGGTCGAAGCCGTGGCGGGCCAGCCAGTCGCGCGCGGTCGGGGTGGCCGACAGGCTGACGTGCTTTTCCTGCAGCAGCATTTCCAGCTCGATCAGGAACTTGTCCACCACGCGCAGGATGTGCTCGAAGCCCAGCGGCTGGAACTGCACCACCGCGTCAAGGCGGTTGCGGAATTCCGGCGTGAAGCTCTTGCGGATGATCTCCATCGCGTCGGTGGCGTGGTCCTGGCGGGTGAAGCCGATCGACCGCCGCGAGGCCTGCGCCGCGCCGGCATTGGTGGTCATCACCAGCACCACGTTCTTGAAGTTCGCCTCGCGCCCGTTGGTGTCGGTCAGCACGCCACGATCCATGACCTGCAGCAGGATGTTGAAGATATCCGGGTGGGCCTTTTCCACCTCGTCCAGCAGCAGCACGCAGTGCGGGGTCTTGACGATCTTCTCGGTGAGCAGGCCGCCCTGGTCGAACCCGACATAGCCCGGGGGCGCGCCGATCAGGCGGCTGATCGAATGCGGCTCCATGTACTCGCTCATGTCGAACCGGACCAGCTCGATGCCCAGCTGCAGCGCGAGCTGCTTGGTCACCTCGGTCTTGCCCACGCCGGTGGGGCCGGCAAACAGGAAGTTGCCGATCGGCTTTTCCGGATTGGCCAGGCCCGAGCGGGCCAGCTTGATCGCCGAAGACAGCGTCTCGATGGCCGGGTCCTGCCCGAAGATCACCATCTTCAGGTTGCGCTCCAGGTGCTGCAGCACGTCCTTGTCGGTGGCGCTGACCTGCTTGGCCGGAATCCGCGCCATCTTGGCCACGATGGTCTCGATCTCCTCGATGTCGATCAGTTCCTTGCGCTCGCCTTCCGGCAGCAGCCGCTGGCGGGCACCGGCTTCGTCGATCACGTCGATGGCCTTGTCGGGCAGCAAACGGTCGCCGATGTGCTTGACCGACAGGTCCACTGCGGCCTGCAGCGCGTCGTCGGCGTAGGTCACGCCGTGGTGCGCTTCGTACTTGGGCTTGAGCCCCTGCAGGATCTCGTAGGTTTCGCCCACGGTCGGCTCGACGATGTCGATCTTCTGGAAGCGGCGTGCCAGCGCACGGTCCTTCTCGAAGATGCCGCGGTATTCCTGGAAGGTGGTCGAGCCGATGCAGCGCAGCTCGCCCGACGCCAGCGCCGGCTTGATCAGGTTGGAGGCGTCCATGGTGCCGCCCGACGCCGACCCGGCACCGATGATGGTGTGGATCTCGTCGATGAACAGCACCGCGTTGGGCATCTTCTTCAGCGCGGTGAGCACGCCCTTGAGGCGCTTTTCGAAGTCGCCGCGGTATTTGGTGCCGGCCACCAGCGCGCCCAGGTCGAGCGAGTAAATCACTGCGTCGGCCAGCACGTCGGGGACCGTGCCTTCCACGATCCGCTTGGCCAGGCCCTCGGCGATGGCGGTCTTGCCGACGCCGGCCTCGCCCACGTACAGCGGGTTGTTCTTGCGGCGGCGGCACAGGACCTGGATGGTGCGCTCGATCTCGTCGCGGCGACCGACGAGCGGGTCGATCCGCCCCGCACGCGCGGCGTCGTTGAGGTTGCTGGCGAATTCGGCCAGGGCGTCGCCCTTGCCTTCGCCATCACCGCCCTCGGCGCGCCCTTCGGCGTCCGACGACGGCGGCACTTCGCCCTCCTCGCCCAGCTTGGCGATGCCATGGGAGAGGTAGTTGACGATATCCAGCCGGGTCACGTCTTGCTGGTTGAGGTAATAGACCGCGTGCGAGTCCTTCTCGCCGAAGATCGCCACCAGCACGTTGGCGCCGGTGACTTCCTTCTTGCCCGAGGACTGCACGTGGTAGACCGCCCGCTGCAGCACGCGCTGGAAGCCCAGGGTCGGCTGGGTGTCGCGGCCGTCATCTTCGGCCAGGCGGGAGACGGAGGCCTCGATGGCCTGCTCCAGCTCCTGGCGCAGGCGCTCGGCGTCCGCACCGCAGGCCTTGAGGACGGCCTGGGCGGACGGGTTGTCGAGCAGTGCCAGCAGCAGGTGTTCCACCGTCATGAACTCATGGCGGGCCTCACGGGCGCGCTTGTAGCACTGACCGATGGTGTGTTCGAGGTCTTTACTGAACATGTTCTACTCCGGCGGCAGTTGTGAACAATATGCGGCCTACCTGCTCAATTTCCATCACCCTAGCGGATCAGTGCGTTCAGACGGCGTTAGTACTCACGCGGGCGCTCCCCAGAGCCCCGGTGCCGTTACCCGGAAGGACGCTCGCCGGGGATGGAACCGGCCATGCGGGCCGCGCAATCCGGATGGGCCCGTACCGACGTGTCCCGATCCTATTCCGTTCGGAAGAATTCGTAGGTCCGGCCGCTGGCCGGACACCGCGCGCAGCGCGGCTCAAGCACCCGAAGTCGAAAACGCACGAAATCGGGACAATCCCACCGGCGTTTAGACATGACCGAAGCCGCCCAAACGCCTGCAAAATCCCAAATTACCCGGCCTTTTCCATCGTGCACAGCAGCGGGTGCTGGTTCATTCGGGAGAACTCGTTGACCTGGGCCACCTTCGATTCGGCGACCTCGCGGGTGAATACCCCGCATACCCCACGGCCGCGGGTGTGCACGTTGAGCATCACCTGGGTGGCCTTTTCAAGGTCCATGGAGAAGAAGTGCTGCAGCACGGTCACCACGAAATCCATCGGGGTGTAGTCGTCGTTCAACAGCATCACCTGGTAGAACGGCGGCGGCGCGACCTCCGGCCGGGCCGGTTCCAGCGCTACGCCGTGGTCGTGATGGGGGTCTTGGGAGGGCTCGCGAGGCATCCGGACATTATAGCCGCCGGACCCGCCGGATTGGACGTTGGCCCCCTGCCCCCGTCACAATCCCCGCATGCAACGAGACATTCACAAGGTTTTCATGAGAACGACCGTCGCCGCGCTGCTGCTGGCCACTGCCGTGTCCGGGGCCCATGCGGCCACGCCGGATCCGTCCATCGGCAAGGTGCTGGATACGCTCAAATACCCATATGAGATCGACGAGGACGGCGATTACAAGCTGGTGTTCGACGTGGAAGGCGGCCGCACCCAGCTGGTGTTCGTGCGCTCGGCGGTGGAAACCTACGGCGAGCACCGGATCCGCGAGGTCTGGTCGCCCGGTTACAAGGCGGCTTCCGGCGCGTTCCCGGCCGAGGTCGCCAACCGCCTGCTGGAAGATTCGCAGGACGCCAAACTGGGCGGCTGGGTGAAACAGGACACGCTGGCGATGTTCGTTGTGAAGGTGGACGCCAACGCTGGCGCGCAGGCCCTGGGCGACGCCATCGAGGCCGCCACGAATACCGCCGATGCGATGGAAGCCGAACTGACTGGAACGGACGAGTACTGACGTGGACGCAGCGCAGGACACCCGCTGGACGCCGCATGTGACCGTGGCCACCGTGGTGGTACGCGACGGGCAGCTGTTGCTGGTGGAAGAAGCCATCGACGGACGCGCCGTGCTCAACCAGCCGGCCGGCCACCTGGAACCCGGCGAAAGCCTGGCTGGCGCCGCGCTGCGCGAAACCCTGGAAGAAACCGGCTGGACGGTACGACTGACCGCCTTCATCGGTACCTACCAGTGGACCGCACCGGACGGCACGCCGTTCCTGCGCTTCGCCTACGTGGCCGAGCCGGTCGCGCATGATCCGGCGCGGCCGCTGGACACCGGCATCCTGCGCGCGCTGTGGCTGGACCCGGCCCAGCTCCGGGCCGACCCGACGCGGCTGCGCAGTCCGCTGGTCTGGGAGGTCGTTTCCGACTTCCTGGCCGGCCAGCGCCACCCCCTTTCGATCGTCAAGGAGATCGCATGAGCACCCCGCGCATCATGGTCGGCGTCTCCGGTGGCGTGGACTCGTCGGTCGCGGCCTGGCGCCTGGTCCAGCAGGGCGAGCCGGTGGCCGGTCTGTTCATGCAGAACTGGGCCGATGACGGCAGCGGCGACTGCCGCGCCGAGGACGACCGCCGCGACGCGGTCGCGGTGTGCGGCCTGCTCGACATTCCGTTCCATTTCCGCGACTTCTCCAGCGAGTACTGGCAGGGCGTGTTCGAGCACTTCCTGGCCGAGTACGCCGCCGGGCGCACGCCGAACCCGGACGTGCTGTGCAACCGCGAAGTGAAGTTCAAGCACTTCCTGGACGCGGCCCGCGAACTCGGCGCCGAACGCATCGCCACCGGCCACTATGCCCGCGTGGCCAAGGTCGGTGGGCATTGGGCGCTGCTGCGCGGTGCCGACCGCAGCAAGGACCAGAGCTATTTCCTGCACCAGCTGGGCCAGGCCCAGCTGGCCGCGACCCTGTTCCCGATCGGCGACCTGCAGAAGAACGACCTGCGCCGGATCGCCCGCGACGCGCGCCTGCCCACGCATGCCAAGAAGGACTCCACCGGCATCTGCTTCATCGGCGAGCGCGACTTCCGCGAGTTCCTGGGCCGCTACCTGCCGGCGCGCAGCGGGCAGATCCAGGACCCGGACGGCACCGTCATCGCCGAGCACCCGGGCGTGTTCTATTTCACCCTGGGCCAGCGCGAGGGCCTGAACATCGGCGGCGTGCGCGGCCGCCCGGCGGCGCCGTGGTACGTGGTGGGCAAGGACGTGGCCAGCAATGTGCTGTACGTCGACCAGGACCGCGAGAGCCCGTGGCTGCAGTCGACCCGGCTGCATTCGGAGACCGCGCACTGGATCGCCGGCGCCCCGCCCGCGCGGGAGTTCACCTGCACCGCGCAGACCCGTTACCGCCAGCCGGACGAGCCCTGCACCGTGCGTGTGCGCGACGATGGCAGCGTGGACGTGCGTTTCGCCCGGCCGCAGCGCGCCGTCACCCCAGGCCAATCCCTGGTGCTGTATGACGACGAGGTCTGCCTGGGTGGCGCGGTGATCGCCGCCACCGACGCGCCGCTGGAACAGCGCCTGCGCACCGCCCCTTCCCCCTTCGAGGTATCTGCTGCATGAGTTTTTCGATCGACGACCGCGTCCTTGCCCTGGCTGGCATCGCCCAGGCGCTGCAGCAGGTGCGCCGCATCGCCGAAACCGGCCATTCCGAGGCCAGCGTGGTCCGCACCGCGATCGACAGCGTATTCCGGATCGACGCCGACAGCCCGCAGGCCGTGTATGGCAGCGCGGCCAACGTGGCCCCGGGCCTGCGCCTCCTGCACAACTATTTCCGCAGCCAGGGCCAGGACGAGATCCTGCCGCGGCTGGCGCTGGCGGTGCTGCAGCTGGAGCGCCGTTTCGTGCGTGAGCACGCGGTGGTCGAGCAGGTCAGCCAGGGCATCGCGCGTGCCCGTCGCCAGGCGCTGGAACTGAACGACAGCGCCCACCCGGACGTGCTGGGCAGCCTGGGCGGCCTGTATGCCGACACCATCAGCCACCTCAAGCCGCGCGTGATGGTGCAGGGCAACCCGCACTACCTGGGCCAGGCCGGGGTGGTGGCCGAGATCCGCGCCCTGCTGCTGGCGGCGGTGCGCTCGGCGGTGCTGTGGCGCCAGACCGGCGGCCAGTACTGGGATTTCCTGATCTCGCGCAAGGCGATGATCGAAGCGGTGGATCGTCAGCTGCGTTGACCGGTAGAGCCACGCCCTGCGTGGCTGCAATGCGCCCGAAGCACGAAATCCGCACACACCGACTAAAGCTCCCGGGGGCACGGCCGATACATTCTCCGTGCACCTCCCCGAGAACGTTTATGTACTCACGCCTTTTCACTAGTCTGGCCGCTCCCCTGGTCCTGACCCTGCTGCTTCCCTTCGCCATCGGCTTCGCCTGGCCGGCCGCCCTGACCTGGGCGATCCTGACCACGATGACGCTCAGCTGGCTGGGCTTTGCCTGGTGGACCGTCCGCGCCCAGGCCCAGCGCTCGCCCGAACATGCCCGCATGATGCGCGAACAGGACCAGCTGCTGACCGAGCTGCGGACGTTCGTCGGCAACGAAATCGACGGATCGCGCGGCGAGATCGAACGCGCCCGTGACCTGATCCGCCAGGCCGTGGCCGGCCTCGGCGGCAGCTTCGACGCCATGAACCGCAAGTCGCGCCAGCAGAGCCAGGCGCTGGCCCGCATCGTCGACCGCGCCGGTGAAGACGGCGGCGCCGGTGTCGACGTGGCCCGCTTCGCCCAGCACGCCAGCCAGCGCATGGAGCAGCTGGTGGAAGCGCTGGAACAGGTGAGCGGCCAGAGCAGCACCACCGTGCAGCACATCGACCAGATGGCGCAGCACCTGGACGGCATTTTCTCGCTGCTGGAAGACGTCAAGTCGATTGCCGACCAGACCAACCTGCTCGCCCTGAACGCGGCCATCGAAGCGGCCCGTGCCGGTGAAGCCGGTCGTGGCTTCGCGGTGGTGGCCGACGAAGTGCGCAACCTGTCCGAGCGCTCCACCACCTTCAACGAGCAGATCCGCAAGCTGGCGCACAGCTCCAAGGACGCCATCGCCAAGGTCCGCGAGACGGTCTCCAACATGGCCTCGCGCGACATGGACCGTTCCCGCGAAGCCCGCCACGAAGCGGCGGCGATGCTGGACAACGTGGCCCAGATCAACGCCTCGCTGGGTGACGGCATGCGCGAGATCTCGGAGTGCGGCCGTGCCATCGACAGCAGCGTGGCCGAAGCGGTGCGCGCCCTGCAGTTCGAGGACATCGCCACCCAGGCCCTGGGCGGCGTGCACACCCACCTGGACCGCCTGACCTCGATCAACCGCGAAGCGGTCGGCCTGCAGGAACTGCTGCACAGGAATGGCGGTGTGTTCGACGCCGAAGTGGCCACCGCCCTGCAGCGCACCGGCAACCGCCTGCGCGACATGCGCAGCGAGTGGGAGCGCCCGCCGCACAAGCCGGTGAGCCAGCAGAGCATGGCCGCCGGTGCGGTGGAACTGTTCTGATCGATGAGGGTTGCCGGCAACGGCAAAACGCGAAGCCCCGGCACTGCCGGGGCTTTCGCGTGTGTGACCTTTCCGCCTACGTGTAGATGACCGACCGATGCTGTTGAACACTCATCCCCACCACGTACCGCAAGGCGCCGCCAGCGACGCGCCTGCCGACGTGCCCCACCCCGCCCCGGCGCCGGCCGCGCCGCTGAGCGGACGCGCATTGCTGGCGGCGCTGGAACAGATGGCGCAGGCGGAATTGGCAGGGATGGCGGGGAACGCAAAAGACGAACCACGCCTGGATCCGACGTTGGCGTGGCTGGGATGGGATATGGGCCTGTCGGGCCCTGATGTCATGGCCTCCGGTCAACGGACCGAAGCCACGTAGCGCCGGGCTCTGCCCGGCCGCTCCTGACGGCCCCGTGTCTTACGGAGAAACCGGAATCCGCACGGCATCCATCGCGGCCCCAGCCAGCGACAATTGCCCCTGCGCCCCACCCTGCCGCAACCAGTGCGCCAGGTCCCGCGGGGTCAACGGCCGGGAATACAGATACCCCTGGATCTCGTCGCACCCCTGGCGGCGCAGCATCGCCTCTTCCTGCTCGGTTTCCACGCCTTCAGCCACCACCTTCATGCCCAATGCATGCCCCAGGTGCACGATCGCCTGGGTGACCTCGGCAGTACCGGTGTCGTGCAACATGCCCTGCACGAAGCTGCGGTCGATCTTCAGGCGGCCGACCGGGAAGCGGTTGAGGTAATGCAGGTTGGAGAACCCGGTACCGAAGTCGTCCACCGCCAGCGGCACCCCGTGCCGTTCCAGCACGTCGAAACAATGCCGCAGCACGTCGGTGTCGCGGATCAGCGCCGACTCGGTCAGTTCCAGCTCCAGCCGCTGCGGCGGCCAGCCATGCGCATGGCAGGTATCGATCACCCGCTCGGCAAAGCCCCGGTCGCGCAGCTGCACGGCCGAGACGTTCACCGCAATGCGATCGAACTGCAGGCCGGCACGGTCCCACGCCGCCGCCTGGCGGCAGGCCTCGGCCAGCACCCAGTCGCCGATGCGCACGATCTCACCGCATTTCTCGGCAATCGGAATGAACTCGGCCGGGCTGCAATAGCCGATGCCCGGACGATGCCAGCGCAGCAGCGCCTCAATCGCCGGCGGCTGGTCGTGCGCGGCGTGCAGCAGTGGCTGGTAGGCCAGGCTGAACTCCTCGCGCTCGATCGCCCCCAGCAACGCATGTTCGATCTCCAGCCTGCGCTGGATCCGCAGCAGGGCGTCCTGACTGTAGTACTGCCAGGTATTGCGCCCGGCTTCCTTGGCCGCGTACATCGCGGCGTCGGCCGCCCGCAGCAGCGTGTCGAAATCGCCGTGCTCGTCGTCCAGCATGGCAATGCCCACGCTGGCGCCTACCTTCAGGGTCGTTTCGCCGCGCTGCAGCGGTTCGGCCAGCGAGGCGATCAGCTTGCGCGCCACATGGCCGGCGTCTTCCGGGTCGGCCAGGTCGCGCAGCACCACGATGAATTCATCGCCGTTGAACCGCCCGAACAGGTCGGCATTGCGCAGCACCTGGTGCAGGCGCGCCGCGGCGGCCTTGAGCAGCGCATCGCCGGTGGCGTGGCCGAAGGTGTCGTTGATGGTCTTGAAGCCGTCCAGATCAATGAACAGCATCGCCAGCGCGGCGCCACGGTCGCGCGCTTCCTCGATGGCGTCGGCGGTCTGCTCGCGCAGCAGCATGCGGTTGGGCAGGCCGGTGAGCAGGTCGTAGTGGGCCAGCAGCTCGATCCGTTCGCTGGCTTCACGCTCGCGGGTGATGTCACGGAACAGCACCACGTAGCGCGTCGGCAGGCCGTCGCGGTGGTCCAGCTCGATCAGCACCTGGACCCAGACCCGCAGGCCGGACTGGCGGTAGAAGCACAGGTCCAGCTGTTCGGGCAGGCCGCCGGCCGCGATCCGCGCCAGCGCCGCTTCGAACGCGTCGCGCGAGTCCTGGGTGTACAGCGCCAGGACCTGGTCGAGGGTGATGGGCTCCTTGCGCAGGCCGTGGATGCGGTAGCACTCCTCGGTCCACTGCGTGTGCCGGGTGAGCACGTCGATCTCGCAACCGCCGATCCGGCCCAGGGCCGAGACGCGGTTGAGCAGTTCGGTGCGCCAGCGGATCAGCGCGTCGGTCTGGTGCTGTTCGGTGATGTCCTGGACCTGGCCCAGCACGCGCTGGATATGCCCGTCCGGGCCCAGCAGCGGCTGCAGCCACAGCCGCAGGTGCCGCATGCCTTCCGCACCGCGCGGCAGCTCCAGCGCCAACGTGCTCGGCTTGCCGTCGCGCAGCATGCGCCGCCAGGCCTGGCGCAGCAGGCCGCGCGAGCGCGTTTCGAGCTGCCGCAGCCAATGCCGGCGGCCGCCCAGCGGTGCGTGGCCCGCGCCCAGCAGGGCCCGGAATTCCGGCGACCACCAGAACTGGCGGCTGGCCGGATCCCACGACCAGCTGCCCATGCTGGCGATGCGCTGGGCTTCGCGCAGGTGCACCTGCTGCTCACGCAGCAGGGCTTCCATCTGCGCCTGCGCCTGCAGGTCAGCCGGCGCCGCGCGGGTGTCAGCCACAACCGGCTCGGGCACACTCAGCGTGAAGGCCAGCAGGTTGCCACCGGCGTCGTGCACCGCACGCATCCAGCCGTCGAAGCGGCCGTGCGGACCGCCCGGCAGCTGGCACGGCACAAGGCCGCCATCGGCCGCCAGCAGGCGCAGGTCCTCCAGCAGCGCGCCATAGGCCGCCACCGTGGCCGGCAGCCCGTGCTCGCGCGCGGCCGGATTGGCGGCCAGCGGGCGCCCGTTGCGGTCCAGGATCACCAGGGCCGACGCCAGGGGGTGCTGCAGCAGACTCGCGATGATGCCTTGGTCCACGCGGTATGACTCCGATAACGCACCCGACAGCCGGGAACGTAATCGTTAGCGGCGGATGCCGCCGATAGTTGAGTGCCGCGTGCGCCGAAGGGGCCGCACCTACTACTATGGAGCGCCCCTCCGACCCCGGACCTGTCGCGCCCCATGCCTGTCGCCCCGCCCGGCCCGCCTGCCCAGCATCGTCGTGACCACCCGCTCGCCCGCGCCCTGCGCCGCGACCGCTGGCGGGTGGTGCTCGGTTACCTGGTACTGGCACTGGTCTGGATCCTGTGCAGCGACGCGGCCGTACAGGTGCTCACCGCCGACCTGGGCACCGCCGCGCGCTGGCAGACCGCCAAGGGCGCCTTCTTCGTCATCCTCAGCGGCGCGGTCATCTACCTGCTGCTGCGCCCGCTGGCGCACCACGTGCTGCAGACCCACCTGCAGCTGGAACACTCCGAGCAGCGCCACCGCCAGCTGTTCGAAGGCAACCCCGGCCCGATCCTGGTCTACGACCTGGACACGCTGGAGATCCTGGACGTGAACCCGGCCGCGTGCAGCCTGTTCGGCTGGACCCGCGAGGAGTTCACCGCGCTGCCGATGACAGCGCTGTGGCCGCCCGGCGACGAGCCCGCGCTGGCGGCCAAGCTGGAGCAGATCCGGGCCCAGCCCGGGCAGCTGTGCGAGATCACCGCCGACCTGCAGCTCAAGGACGGCACGACACGCAGCATCGAGATGCGCAGCAACTACCTCGACTACGCAGGGCGCCCGGCGCGACTGCTGATCGCCATCGACCGCACCCGCGAAGACCAGGCGCTGCGGCGCCGCGACCAGGCGCTGAACCGGGTCGAGGAAGCGCACGAGATGGCGCGGATCGGCGCCTGGGAAGTGGACCCTGCTACCGGCTTGGGCCGCTACTCCAACCAGGTCTACCAGCTGCTGGGCCGGCGCCCACCCGAGGCGCGGCGCTGGCACCGCTTCGAGGAATTGCTGGTGCCGGCCGACCCGGCCACCGCCGCGCTCACCGAACAGCTGCTGCAGGACATGCGCGGCGAGCAGGTGCAGATCGACGTGCTGCTGCCGCTGCTGGCCATGGACGGGCGCGCGCTGATGGTGCACCTGCGCGCCGAGCAGGGCAGCGGCGACGCCGGCCGCCCGCTCGTGGTCGGCACGCTGCAGGACGTGACCGAGCGCGAGCAATCGCGGCGCCTGCTGCGCGAGCGCGAAGAACAGTTCCGCGAACTGGTGCGGGTGCTGCCCGACGGCGTGGTGATCCTGTCCGAGGAACATGTGCTGTATGCCAACGCCTGCGCCGCCGCCCAATTCGGCTATGGCCAGCACACCCTGCTCGGCGAACCGCTGGCGGCGCTGGTGGTGGCCGGCGACCTGGCCCGGGTGCGTGCGCAGCTGTTCGCCAGCATTCCGCTGCCCAGCAGCGGCACCGAGGTGATCGGCATGCGCCGGCTCGATGGCGAGCGCTTCCAGGCCGGCCTGGCGGTGGGCGATGTGCGTTACGGCGGCCGCAACTGCAAGCTGCTGATCGTGCGCGACCTGAGCGAACCCGAACGCATCCGCGAGGCGCTGGAAACCAGCAACCGCGAGCTGCAGGCGATGGCCGGGCGGCTGTTCTCGCTGCAGGAAGACGAACGCCGGGCGATCTCCCGCGACCTGCACGACGACATCGGCCAGGCCATCACCGCAATGAAGCTGTCCGCCTATGCGGCGCAGGACGAGACCGACCCGCAGCGGCGCGGCGAGGACCTGGCGCAGATCATCCAGCTGGCCGACACCACGGTAGGCAAGCTGCGCGACATCTCCACCCTGCTGCGACCGCCGCAGCTGGACGCGCTGGGGCTGGAAGCAGCGCTGCGCTGGCAGGCCGGGGTGTTGTTCCGTTCCTCACCGATCGAACTGCTGGCCGAGATCGACGCGCTGCCGCGCCGCCCGGAAGGCGACATCGAGCAGGCCTGCTTCCGCATTGCCCAGGAAAGCCTGACCAACGTGCTGCGCCATGCGCGCGCCAGCCAGGTGCACCTGAAACTGCATGACGTGCATGACCATGGCCTGCACCTGCAGGTGCGCGACGACGGCGAAGGCTTCGACCCGGACGGCCCGCGCGGGCTGGGCCTGATCGTGATGCGCGAGCGCGCGCAGAGCGCCGGCGGTACCCTCAAGATCGAGTCGGCGCACGGCGCCGGCACCCTGGTCGACCTGTTCCTGCCGTACCGCAGCGACAGCGTGGCCACCCCCGATACGTTGGAACACTGAGTCATGTGGAACCCTTCCCTGCCCCTGGTCAGCATCGAGGACGCACCGCCGCGCCTGGGCGCCGGCAACCCCGAACTGCAGGCGATGGTGGCCGAGGCCGCCTCCGGCGGCACGCCGCTGATGCTGATGCACGTGGATATCGACCACTTCGCCTCGGTCAACGAGAACATGAGCGCGGAGGTCGGCGACCAGGCATTGGTGCTGGTCGCGCAGCGCCTGCAGCACCACCTGCGCGGTCGCGGCAAGCTGTGGCGGCATGGCAGCGACGAATTCCTGCTCGCGGTGCCGCGCGCGGCCGACATGCCCCTGCCGGACGACCTGGCCGAAGAAATCCGCCAGCAGCTGGAACTGCCGCTGTCGGTGCTGCCGTACACGTTGTTCATGACCGGCAAGCTCGGCGTGAGCCTGTGCCCGGAACACGCCACCGACACCTCACGCCTGCTCGACCACGCCGAAGATGCGCTGTACCAGGCCGCGCGCGAAGGCGGCAACGCCGTGCGCATCCATGCAGTCAACACGCCGTCCAGTGCCCACAGCGAAAGCATCATCGCGCGGCAGATCGTCGACGCCATTCCCAATGGCGAGCTGAAGCTGCGCTACCAGCCACTGGTCAGCGCCCGCGACGGGCACGTGGTCGGCATGGAGGCGCTGCTGCGCTGGCAGTCCCCTACCCTGGGCATGCTGGTGCCGGAGCGCTTCATGCGTACCGCCGAGCGGCTGGGCATCATCGTGCAGATCGGCACCTGGGTGCTGGAAGGCGCGCTGAAGCAGGCCCGGTTGTGGCGCGACCAGGGCTTCGACGATTTCACCATCGCAGTGAACGTTTCCACCCTGCAGCTGCTGCGCCCGAACTTCTTCGCCGAGGTGATGTCGCTGATGCAGGCGGCCGGCGTGCCGGCGCACATGCTGACCCTGGAGATCAACGAAAGCGCGCTGACCAACAACGTCAACTTCGTGCACGAAACGCTGGTGAACCTGCGCAACGAGGGCATCAGCCTGAGCCTGGATAATTTCGGCACCGGCGACTCCAGCCTGAGCGCGCTGGTGCGGTACCCGGTGGACAAGCTGAAGATCGACCGCAGCTTCATCAAGAGCGCACCCGCCGGCAACCGCGAGGCGGCGATCGCGCGCGCGATCATCGCCATGGGCCACCAGCTCGGCATGACCGTGATCGCCAACGGCGTGGAATCGCAGGCGCAGCTCGGCTTCCTGCGCCGCAACGACTGCGACGTGTTCCAGGGCTACCTGTTCGGCGAGCCGATGTCGGCCGACGCGGCGGGCATGACCCTGCGCCGGCGTTACCTGCGTCCGGAAGCGTTTGCCGAAACCCGCCCGGACCGCACCCTGCTGCTGCTGGACGACGAGGAGAACGTGCTGCGCTCACTGGTGCGCCTGTTCCGCCGCGACGGCTACCGGATCCTGGCCGCAGGCAACGTGCGCGATGCGTTCGACCTGCTGGCGATCAACGACGTGCAGGTGATCCTGTCCGACCAGCGCATGAGCGACATGAGCGGCACCGAGTTCCTGGGCCGGGTCAAGATGCTGTACCCGGACACGATCCGGCTCGTGCTGTCCGGCTACACCGACCTCAACACCGTCACCGACGCGATCAACCGCGGCGCGATTTATCGGTTCCTGACCAAGCCGTGGAACGATGACGAGCTGCGCAAGCACATCCACCAGGCGTTCCGGACGCATGAGGAACAGCGTCGCGCCAACACCGCCCAACCCGCGCCGATACCGGCGCCGGAAGGCGAATGATCGCCCTCAACGCGGTTGCTTGATCGGCAGCACCAACCGGAACGTCGATCCGACGCCCGGGGTGCTGTCGAGGTCGATGCGGCCGTGGTGTTTGTTGATGATGCTGTATGAAATGGAGAGGCCGAGGCCCGTTCCGCTCCCCACCGGCTTGGTGGTGAAGAACGGGTCGAAGATGCGCTGGCGCAGCTCGGGCGAAATGCCGCCGCCGGTGTCTTCGAATTCCACCCACACGTTCTCACCCTCCACGCCGGTGCGCACGGTGATCGTGCCGCGTTCGGCAATGGCGTGGCCGGCGTTGAGCAGCAGGTTCATGTAGACCTGGTTGAGCTCGGACGGCAGGCATTCCACCAGCGGCAGCTGGCCGAACTCGCGCTTCAGTTCCGCCTTGTACTTCAGTTCGTTCCAGATGATGTTGATGGTCGACTCCAACCCGGCATGCAGGTCGACCAGCTTCCACGACTCGTCGCGGCCGGAATACGAGAAGTCCTTCAGGTCGCGCACGATCCGGGTCACCCGCTCGATGCCCTCGCGCGATTCGGCCATCAGCTGCGGCAGGTCGCGGCTGATGAAGTCGATGTCGAAGCGGGTGCGGATGTCGTCGATTTCCGGGATCAACGCCTTCGGGTCCGGCGCACGCAGGGCGCGCTCGTAGGCTTCGATCACGGTGAACAGGCTGCGCAGGTATTCCTGCAGGCTGCCCAGGTTGGAATGCACGTAGCCGATCGGGTTGTTGATCTCATGCGCCACGCCGGCGGCCAGCTGGCCGATCGAGGCCATCTTCTCGGACTGCAGCAGCTTTTCCTGGGTGCCGTTCAGGCGCAGGTAGGCCTGGCGCAGTTCGGCATGGCGCTGCTGCAGCTCGCGTTCGTAGTCTTCCTGGCCTTCGATGCGGCGGAACAGCGCCAGGTAATGGCGGCGGCCGGCATCTTCCTGCTCGTACAGGTGCACGATGACCATGCGCTCGCCGACTGGCAGGCTGCCGTTCCAGTGACCGTGCTGGCGCGCGTGTTCCAGCGCGTCGGGCGGCAGCAGCTGGCGCAGCCATTTGGCCGGGTCCAGCCCGGAACCGGCTTCGGCGTCGCCATCGGTTTCCGCCTGGCCGAGCATCGCCCGTACGGTGGCATTGGCCACGGCCACGGTTCCGTCTTCGCGGAACAGCAGCACGCCTTCGTTGATGCGCTCGAACAGCGCAAGCAGGACCGGCTGCGGGGGCAGCGGTGCGGTGACAAACGTAGAAGACAGGGTCACGGTCGGATCGGGGCCGCTGGAACAGAGCGCCCACTATATCCGTGTTGACCGCTCAGGCGACCGCGAGCGGGCGCCGGGTATGCAGGGTGCTGGACTGGCCCTTGGCGTCGTACGCCGAAGATTCTTCGCTGCGGCCCAGCTGGCGCAGCGCCCAGTTGACCTCGCGGCGGCGGCGCGAGAGCAGCACGCCGTTGGCGCGGTTGCGTTCGGCCAGCTCCTGCAGCCGCTCCTGCTGCCCCACCGGCAGCACCTGCTCCAGCGCACGCAGCGCGTCGAGCTTGGCGCTGGTGGCGCGGATCAGCGACTGCACGTCATGCTCCACCAATGCCTGGCGTTCGACGTCCAGGGCATCGCTGAGGCGCTGCAGCGGCTCGCTCATGGCCAGCTTCATCCCTGCAGCTGCTGGTCCAGCTCGAGCATGCGCGAGGCGATCGCGTCCGGGTTGATCTTGTAGGTGCCGTTCTGCAGCGACTCGCGCACGGCCTGCACGCGGCCGGCGTCGATGGCCGGGGCGGTGCTCAGCTCTCGCTGCATGGCCTGCAGGGTGGTGGCTTCGCCGGTCAGCCGCAGGCTGTCGGCCGCTTCCACCGGGCGCGCCGGGGCATCGGTGCTCACGCTGGGCTTGTTACCCGGCGCGATGCTGCGCAGAAGGGTGGGCGCCTGCAGGTTGCCGTCGATTTTCTGGCTCATGGTGATGTCCTGGGAGTTACGGTTCACAAGGGATAACGGCACCACGGCCGCCATCTTTAGGAAAATTTACGGGTTGGAGTGGTCAGCGCGTCACAATTACGTCGCCGGAGGCCGCCACCGTACCCTGTACTACCTTGCGTGACGACAGATTCTCGACCGACACGCGTTCATGTTCACCGGCATCGGCCAGCGCCTTGCCGGCCACGCGGACCTCGACCCCGCCATAGCGGGAGACCAGGGCCACGCTGTCGCCACGTCGGATGAGACGCTGGGCGACCAGATCATTGGCCGACAGCAGGCTGCCGGCACTCAACGTGCGCCGCGCCACCCGCCCCACCGCCACGGCCGGGTCGGCCAGCGCGGCACCGGCAATACGGGCCACGTCACGCTGTGCAGTGGTGATATCGGCCGCCGTCAGGGTTTCTCCAGCGGCGATGCCCCGGTTGAGGATCAGCACCGCCTGGTTGCGCCGCACCTTCACCGGCACGAACAGGCGCCAGCCGCCGGCATCCGGGCAGCTGACCTCGACCGTGGTGGTGCCGGTGGGCTGTGCGACCAGCCCCTGGCCGCAGGCCGGCAGGCGCAGGGCCGAGTCCAAGGTGGTGTCGCCCTCGCTGCCGGCCGGCAACGTGGACAGTGCGGCGGCGCGGATGCTTTCCACCGGCTGCCAGCCGCCGGCGGCGTGCACCGGCGCGGCGGCCAGCGCGGCGGCGACGATGAGCAGGGCGAGACTATAGATACGCATGGCGGCTCCGGGAACAGGCATTGCGCAGGGTCATGCAAGCGGCGTGCCGATGACGCGTTCACCGACCCCTCAAGGGAATGCCAGTCGCGCCGATACCGTCTCCATGTCACATGACCTGCTCAACCGCATCGACCAGCGCACGCGCCTGGCTGGCCACAACCGCCTCGCCCTGCTGTTGTTCCGCCTTGGCGGACGTCAGCTTTTTGGCGTGAACGTGTTCAAGGTGCAGGAAGTCCTGCGCCGCCCGGACCTGTTCCAGGTGCCCGGCCTGCCCGGCCAGTTCGCCGGCGTGGCCGACGTGCGCGGCCGTTCGGTGCCGGTGCTGGACCTGGGCCTGGCGATCGGCCACCCCGAGCGTGAGCCGGACGCGGACAAGGCGCCGGGCTACCTGGTGGTGACCGAGTTCAACCGCTCGATCCAGGGCTTCCTGGTCAGCGGCGTGGAGCGCATCGTCAACATCGCGGTGGAAGACATCCACCCGCCGCCGGAGCTGGGCGCCGAATCGAGCTACCTGACTGCCGTCACCCGCTTCCAGGGCGAGCTGATCCAGGTGATCGACGTGGAAAGCGTGCTGGCCGACATCGCCCAGGTGCGCGGCGAGGCGGTGCTGGACCCGTCGATGGCGCTGTCAGCCGACGGCCCGCAGCTGCAGGTACTGGTGGTGGACGACTCACGCGTGGCCCGCCAGCAGATCCGCAGCGTGCTGGACCAGCTGGGGGTGGGCGCGACCCTGCTCTCGGACGGCAAGCAGGCGCTGGACCACCTGCTGCAGATCCACGCCGCCGGCGAAAACCCGGCCGAGCGGTACGCCATGGTCATTTCGGACATCGAAATGCCGGCCATGGACGGCTACACCCTGACGACGGAAATCCGTCGCCACCCCGGCCTGGCCGGCCTGTACGTGCTGCTGCACACGTCGTTGTCGGGCGTATTCAACAACGCCATGGTCGAACGCGTGGGCGCGAACGCCTTCGTAGCGAAATATTCCCCGCATGAATTGGCGGATTTCGTCCTCGACCGCCTCCGAAAGGTCGCCGAGGCGGCCTGACCGGTCTCCCGATAACCGCGATATGCGGTTATTGGCATAAGCCTTGCACCCTCCCCCACATCGTCCCGTGGGAGAGCGCCATGCCCAACCTGATTTCCGACTACCTGGGTGTCCACGCCCAGGCCATGCCGTTGCGCGAGCAGCGCATGAAGCTGATCGCCAGCAACCTGAGCAATGCCGACACCCCCGGCTACAAGGCCCAGGACCTGGACTTCGACGCCGCCCTGCGCAACGCCCAGGGCGCCGACAGCAACGGCCTGATGCGGACCACCAGTGAGCAGCACTTCCTCACCGGCAACGGCCTCAACCCGTTCCAGATCACCAAGGAAGGCGTGCAGCCCAGCATCGACGGCAATACCGTCGACCCGGACGCCGAACGCGCCGCCTACGGCCGCGCCGCGCTGGAGTACCGCGCGTCGCTGAGCTTCGTCGAATCCAAGGTGCGCTCCATGCTCACCGCGATCACGGGGCAATAAGCCATGAGCAACCTGCCCATTTTCGATATCGCCGGCTCCGCGCTGCAGGCGCAGTCCGTGCGCATGAGCACCCTGGCCTCGAACCTCTCCAACGCCGACACCGTGGCCGGCTCGGCCGACGCGGTGTACAAGCCGCTGGAACCGATCTTCCAGGCCGTCACCAGCCGCACCGACCCGAACATCACCACGGTGCAGGTCAAGGAAATCAGCCAGAGCGACGCCGCGCCGATCAAGCGCTACGAGCCCGGCCATCCGCTGGCCGACGGCGACGGCTACATCTACCAGGCCGACGTCGACCCGGTCGCGCAGATGGTCAACCTGATCTCGACCTCGCGCAATTACCAGGCCGGCGTGGAGATGCTGACCACCGCCAAGGAACTGGCCCTGGCCACCCTGACCATGGGTCGCTGACCCTTCTTATTGCAGGACACCCTTCCATGAGCACCACCAGCGGCGTCGGCAACACCGACATCTACAGCGCCTTGGGCCTGAACGCGCCCAACAGCAGCACCGGCAAGAAGAAGGACACCCTGGACCAGGCCGACTTCCTGCGCCTGATGACCGAACAGCTGCAGCACCAGGATCCGCTCAAGCCGATGGACAACACCCAGATGGTGGCGCAGATGGCGCAGCTGTCGCAGGTGCAGGGCATCAACGACCTCAACAGCACGGTCAAGGGCTTCCAGGAGTCGATGGCCGGCGACCAGGTGCTGCGTGGCGCGGCGCTGGTCGGCCACGAGGTGCTGGTGCCGTCCAGCAAGTGGCAGCTGGAGGCCGAAGGCGGCACCAGCGGCATGGTCGCCGCCCCCGGCGCCGGCTACGTCACCGTGGACATCACCGATGCCAACGGGGTCAAGGTCACCCAGCTCAGCGTGGAAGCCAAGGCCGCCGGCGAAGTGAGCTTCGAGTGGGACGGCAAGGACGCCAATGGCAACCGCGTGGCCGCCGGCAGCTACAGCATCGCCGCCACCCACACCGATACGGCCGGTACCCAGACCAAGACCAATACCTACGTCGAAGCTCCGGTGGAAAGCGTCACCGTCGGCTCGGACGGCCTGTACCTCAACCTCAAGGGCCTCGGTACGGCCCCGATCGACTACGTGCTGCGCGTCAGCTGAGTCCCTTCGTCACGCATCCAAGGAGAACCCCATGGGCTTCAACATCTCGCTGTCCGGCATCAACGCCGCCAATGCCGACCTGAACGTCACCGCGAACAACATCGCCAACGTCAACACCACCGGCTTCAAGGAATCGCGCGCGGAATTCGCCGACCTGTTCTCGGCCACCAGCTACGGCCTGTCCAAGAACGCGGTCGGTTCGGGCGTGCGCCTGACCAACGTGGCCCAGCAGTTCTCGCAGGGCAACAACGAACAGACCGGGCGCAGCCTGGACATGGCCATTTCCGGTGAGGGCTTCTTCACCATGAACATGAACGGTGCGCGCGTGTACTCGCGTGCCGGCAACTTCCAGACCGACCAGGCCGGCTACGTCACCAACCCGCAGGGCGCGCGCCTGCAGGTGTTCGCGCCCAATGCCGACGGCACCGGCTTCGATGCCGGCCGCCTCACCGACCTGCAGCTGCTCACCACCGACAGCGCCCCGAAGCAGACCGGGAAGGTCAACGTGGCGTTCACCCTGCCGGCAAACGCCAAGCAGCCCACGGTGACCCCCTTCGACCCGACCGACTCCAACAGCTACAGCGAGTCCACCGGCGGCGTCACCGTGTACGACTCGCTGGGCGTCAGCCACACCCAGACCTCGTACTTCGTCAAGACCGGCGGCGTCAACGAGTGGCAGGTCTACAACTACGTGGACGGCCAGGCCGTGGGTGCCCCGACCACGATGGCCTTCAACAACGCCGGTGCGCTGACCAATCCGGCCAATGGCCAGATCGTCATGGACCCGTTCACCCCGAGCACCGGCGCCGGCACCCTGGCGATGACCCTGGACGTGACCGGTTCGACCCAGTACGGCGAGAAGTTCGCGCTGCGCAACACCCAGCAGGACGGTTACGCCGCCGGCAAGCTCAACGAGATCACCGTGTCCGAGGAAGGCGTGGTCTACGCCCGCTACACCAACGGCGACGACAAGCCGCTGGGCCAGGTCGCGCTGACCACCTTCAACAACTCGCAGGGCCTGGAAGCCAAGGGCAACAACCTGTGGGTGGAAACCTTCAGCTCCGGCACCCCGCGCACCGGCGCACCGGACAGCTCCAACCTGGGCAAGGTCCAGGCCGGTTCGCTGGAATCCTCCACGGTCGACCTGACCGAGCAGCTGGTCAACATGATCACCGCCCAGCGCAACTTCCAGGCCAATTCGCAGATGGTCTCGACCATGGACCAGATCACCCAGACCATCATCAACATCCGTTGATGAGCCACTGACCGCCGCACGGGAACACCACCATGGACAAGGCTCTCTACGTTGCGATGACCGGTGCGCGCGCCTCCCTGCAGGCGCAGGGCACGCTGTCGCACAACCTGGCCAACACCGATACGCCCGGATTCAAGGAAGCGCTGGCCAATACCGAAGCCTTCCCGATCAAGGGCGCCGGCTTCGCCTCGCGCGTGGACGCCCTGCACGTGGACGCAGGCTTCAACCGCCGCCAGGGCGCACAGCAGATCACCGGCAACGCGCTGGACCTGTCGCTCGAGCAGGGCAACTGGCTGGCGGTGCAGGCACCCACCGGCGGCGGCGAGGCCTACACCCGCGGCGCCGCGCTGTCGATCACGCCCAACGGCCAGCTGGTCACCGCCGGCGGCCACCCGGTGCTGGACGAGAACGGCGTGCCGATCGCGGTGCCGCCGCACCAGGCGATGGACATCGGCAACGACGGCACCATCTCGATCATCCCGCAGGGCGAAGGCCCGCAGACCATGGCGGTGATCGGTCGCCTGCGCGTGGTGCAGGCCGAGGATGCGCGGCTGGAGCGCGGCCTGGACGGGCTGATGCGCAACACCGACCCGCAGCAGCCGTTCGTGCAGGCCCAGGGCAAGTCGCTGGACAGCGGCCAGCTGGAAGGCAGCAACGTGGACGCGGCCGGCGCGCTGGTGCAGATGATCCAGCTGCAGCGCCAGTACGAAATGCAGGTGAAGGTGATCAAGCACGGCGACGACAACGCCCGCAGCGCCAACTCCCTGCTGCGCCTGGGTAGCTGACCGGGCGCCCCGACGTAATCCCGGCGCGGTTGTGGCACGCGCCATGCATCAGCCAGAACGACGGCCGCGCCATGCGGCCACCCGCACCAACACAGGAACAAGGCCATGAACCAGGCATTGTGGATCGCAAAGACCGGACTGGACGCGCAGCAGACGCGCATGTCGGTGGTGTCCAACAACCTCGCCAACACCAATACCACCGGTTTCAAGCAGGACCGTGCCAGCTTCGAAGACCTGCTGTACCAGCAGGTGCGCCAGCCCGGCGGTTCCTCCTCGGCCCAGACCCAGCTGCCGACCGGCCTGCAGCTGGGCACCGGCGTGCGCGTGGTGGCCACCTCGAAGAACTTCGAGCAGGGCAGCCAGCAGCAGACCGGCCGCGCGCTGGACGTGATGGTCAACGGTCGTGGCTTCTTCGAAGTGCAGATGCCCGACGGTTCGTCGGCGTATACCCGTGACGGCTCGTTCCAGCGCAACCAGCAGGGCGAACTGGTCACCAACAGCGGCTACCCGGTGCAGCCGGGCATCCAGATTCCCGAAGGCGCGCAGTCGCTGACCATCGGCACCGACGGCACCATCAGCGTGAAGATGGCCGATGACGCGGCCTCGGTGGAGATCGGCGCACTGACCCTGACCGACTTCGTCAATCCGGCCGGCCTGCAGGCACGCGGCGAGAACCTGTTCCTGGAAACCACCGCCTCCGGCCCCGCGCAGAACGGCAATCCCGGCCTGAACGGCCTGGGCAGCGTGGTCCAGGGCGCGCTGGAAGGCAGCAACGTCAACGTGGTCGAAGAGCTGGTGTCGATGATCGAAACCCAGCGCGCCTACGAAATGAACGCCAAGGCCATTTCAACCACCGACTCGATGCTCGGTTACCTCAACAACAACGTCTGATCGGTTTGAACCGGGACCCCGCCATGCTGCCTCTCACCCCTGCCCTTCGCCTGCTTTCCGCCGCCAGCGTGGTCGCCCTGCTCGGCGGCTGCGTGATCGCCGGCGACGTCCGGCCGTACCCGGCCATGGCCCCGGTGGTCCCCGTGGTCGCACCGAGCGCCCCGGCCACTGCCGGCGCCATCTACGCCGCCGGCCCGGGCCTGCAGCTGTATTCGGACCGTCGCGCGCGCGATGTCGGCGACCTGCTGACGATTACCCTGACCGAAAACACCACCGCGCAGACTACCGCCAACACCAGCACCGACAAGGAATCCAACCTTGCCCTGAGCACGCCGACGCTGCTCGGCGCGCCGGTCACCCTGGGCGGCAAGGACATCCTGAGTGCCACGGCGTCGGGTAGCCGCGACTTCACCGGCAAGGGCACCAGCGCGCAGAGCAACCGCCTGCAGGGCAGCGTGACCGTGACCGTGATGCAGCGGCTGCCGAACGGCAACCTGGTCGTGCAGGGTGCGAAGAACCTGCGCCTCAACCAGGGCGACGAGCTGGTGCAGGTGCAGGGCATCGTGCGCTCGGCCGACATCTTCCCGGACAACACCATTCCCTCCAGCCGCGTGGCCGATGCGCGCATCGTGTACGGCGGGCGCGGGCCGGTTGCGCAGTCCAATGCGATGGGCTGGCTGAGCCGGTTCTTCAACTCGGCGCTGGTGCCGTTCTGAGGTGGGTATGAAGAATATTGTTTCGATCATTCGTGCGCAGCGGGGCAGAGCCCCGCTCTACGTGTTTGCCATCATCGGCTTGCTGGCAGTGGCTGCGCCTGCGTCGGCAGAGCGCATCAAGGATCTTGCCCAGGTCGGCGGGGTGCGTGGCAATGCGCTGGTCGGCTACGGGCTGGTGGTCGGCCTGGATGGCAGCGGTGACCGCACCAGCCAGGCGCCGTTTACCGTGCAGAGCCTGAAGAACCTGCTGGGCGAGCTGGGCGTGAACGTGCCGGCCAACGTCAATCCGCAATTGAAGAATGTGGCCGCGGTGGCGATCCATGCGGAACTGCCGCCGTTTGCCAAGCCGGGCCAGCCGATCGACATCACCGTGTCGTCGATCGGCAACGCGGTGTCGCTGCGCGGTGGTTCGCTGCTGATGGCGCCGCTGCGCGGTGCCGACGGCCAGGTGTACGCCATCGCGCAGGGCAACCTGGTGGTCGGCGGATTCGGCGCGCAGGGCAAGGACGGTTCGCGCGTCTCGGTCAACGTGCCCAGCGTCGGCCGCATTCCCAACGGCGCCACCGTCGAGCGCGCCCTGCCCGACGTGTTCAGCGCCGGCGGCGACATCACCCTGAACCTGCACCAGAACGACTTCACCACCGTCTCGCGCATGGTCGCCGCGCTGAACAACGCGTTCGGCGAAGGCGCCGCGCGTGCGGTGGACGGCGTGACCGTGGCGGTCCGCTCGCCCACCGACCCGGGTGCACGCATCGGCATGCTCGCGCGCATCGAGAATCTTGAACTCACCCCCGGCAGTGCGCCGGCCAAGGTGGTGGTCAACTCGCGTACCGGCACGGTCGTGATCGGCTCCCAGGTTCACGTGGGCGCTGCGGCGATCTCGCACGGCTCGCTCACCGTGACCATCAACGAAAACGCCAACGTCAGCCAGCCCAATGCGTTTGCCGGCGGCCAGACCGTGGTCACCCCGCAGTCGACCATCACCGCCACCAATGATGGCAGCCGCATGTTCAAGTTCAACGGCGGCAGCACGCTCGACGAGATCGTGCATGCGGTCAACGCCGTTGGCGCGGCCCCGGGCGACCTGATCGCGATCCTGGAGGCGCTCAAGCAGGCCGGCGCGCTCAGTGCCGAGCTCGAGGTGATCTGATGCGCATCCAACCGTCGCTGGAACTCAACCCCGCCCAGGCCAACAGCCCGGCCAAGGTCGACAAGGTCGCGCGCCAGCTGGAGGGCCAGTTCGCGCAGATGCTGGTCAAGAGCATGCGCGACGCCAGCTTCGGCGACTCGCTGCTGCCCGGCGAGAACACCACGTTCCGCGACATGTACGACCAGAAGATCGCCGAGGCGATGACCCGTGGCCGTGGCCTGGGCCTGTCGGCGATGATCGCGCGCCAGCTCGGCGGCGGCGAAGGTGAAGCGGCCAAGCCGACCGATACCCGCCTGGATCCCGGCGCCGCGCTGCGCGCCTACCGCCTCAACGCGCCGGCGGCCGCGCCGATGGCGCTGCCGGGCGCCGAGCCGCTTCCCGGCGGCACCAGCGAAGTGGACCTGCTGCAGAAGATGAGCGGCGGTGCGCCGGCTGCCGTGCTGCAGCCGATGGAGCGCGCGCTGGACCTGATCGCCGGGCGCGAAAGCAGCCAGATGCACGAAGCCATCGGCCGCAGCGATGCGTACGGCGCGATGCCTTCGCAGGATGTCGCCAGCGCCGACTGGGCGATGGCCGACGACCGCTGGAGCAACGTAGGCGGCGCCGCCGCCGCGCCCGGTGCGGTCGACACCCTCGCCGCCAGCACCGCCGCCGCGCAGCTCGGCCCGCACACCCCGGAAGGCTTCGTGGCCAGCATCTGGGGCCACGCGCAGCAGGCCGCACGCGAACTCGGCGTGGACGCCAAGGCGCTGGTCGCCCAGGCCGCGCTGGAAACCGGCTGGGGCCGCAAGCTGGTGCAGCGCAATGGCGGCGGCAGCTCGCACAACCTGTTCGGGATCAAGTCCACCGGCTGGAGCGGCGAGCGCGCCACCAGCGGCACCCACGAATATGTGGACGGCGTGCGCCGTAACGAAACCGCCAGCTTCCGCGCCTACGGCTCGGTTGGCGACAGCTTTGCCGACTACGTGAAGCTGCTCAAGAACAGCCCGCGTTACCAGAACGCCCTGCAGGCCGGCAGCGACGTGCGCGGCTTCGCGCAGGGCCTGCAGCGGGCCGGGTATGCCACCGACCCGCGTTACGCGGCCAAGATCGCCGCGATCGCCGGCGGCCCGACCATCGAGCGCGCCATCGCCGCCGTGGACGACGCCGGCCAGCGCCTGGGCCGCACGTTTGCCAGTACCGCCAGCCCTGCCGGGCTGGGGGCAATCCGTCGTTGAGGTAACCCATGTCCGTACTTTCCACCGGCTCCAGCGCCCTGCTCGCCTTCCAGCGTGCACTGGCCACCACCAGCCATAACGTCGCCAACATCAATACGCCCGGCTACAGCCGGCAGAAAGTCGACTTCGCCACCGCCACCCCGCAGAACCTGGGCTATGGCGATATCGGCAATGGCACCCGGATCACCGACGTGCGCCGCGTCGCCGACCAGCTGGCGATCTCGCGCCTGCTCGATGGCAGCGGCGAGCTCGCGCGGCTGAAGCAGCTGTCCAGCATGGCCGACCGCGTCGACGCGATGTTTTCCGACACGGCCACCAATGTGTCGGGCGTGTGGTCGAACTTCTTCGATACGGTCAGCGGCTTGTCCTCCAATGCCTCCGGCACCTCGGACCGGCAGAACATGCTCGACGGCGGCAAGACCCTGGCCAGCCGCTTCCAGCAGCTCAACGGCCAGCTCGACACGCTCAACGGCGAGGTCAACAACGGCCTGATCGCCGGCGCCACCGAAGTGAACCGGCTCGCCGCCGAGATCGCCCAGCTCAATGGCGCGATCGGCAGCAACGCCAACAACGCCGCGCCCGACCTGTTGGACCGGCGCGATGCGCTGGTCGCCAACCTGATCGGCTACACCGGTGGCACGGCGGTGATCCAGGACGGCGGTTTCATGAACGTCTACACCGCCGGTGGCCAGCCGCTGGTGGTGGGCACCACCGCCAGCAAGGTCACCACGGTCACCGACCCCTACCAGCCCGAGCGGCTGCAGCTGGCGCTGGAAACCCAGGGCCAGAAGATCACCCTGGAGCCGAAAATTTTGGGCGGCCAGATCGGCGGCCTGCTCGAATTCCGCGACACGGTATTGACGCCCACCCAGGCCGAACTGGGCAAGCTCGCCATCGGCCTGGCCAGCAGCTTCAACGACGTGCACCGCCAGGGCGCGGACCTGTACGGCAATCTGGGCGGCGACTTCTTCAACATCGGCAGCCCGCGCGTCACCGGCAACGCCAACAATGCCGGCACCGCCAGCATGACTGCCACGTTCGGCGACCTGTCCAAACTGGACGGCCAGAACGTGGTGCTGAAGTTCGACGGCACCCAGTGGCAGGCGACCCGCGCCGACACCGGCGCCGCCATTCCGATGACCGGCACCGGCAGCGCCGCCGACCCGCTGGTGATCAATGGCGTGGAACTGGTCATGAGCGGTACCCCGGCCACCAACGACCGCATGCTGCTGCAGCCCACCGCCGGCGTGGCCGGCACGCTGTCGGTCGCGATCACCGATACCTCGCGCATCGCCGCAGCCGCACCCGTCAAGGGCAGCGCCGCCCTGTCCAACAGCGGCACCGGCAAGCTCACCGGGGTCAAGGTCACCGACCCGACCAACCCGGCGCTGCGCACCCCGGCCGCCATCGTGTTCACCAGCGGCACCGAGTACACCGTGGACGGCGCCGGTCCGTTCACCTACACCCCCGGCCAGACCATCAGCGCCAACGGCTGGAGCTTCGTGCTGGACGGTGCGCCGAAGTCCGGCGACACCTTCAACATGGGGCCGACCCCGGCCGGGTCCTCGGACAACAGCAACGCCCTGTTGCTGTCCAAGGTTGAACAGGCCAAAGCCTTCAATGCCGGCACGGTCACCCTGAGCGGTGCATTGGGCGGGCTGACCACCCAGGTCGGCGCCGCCGCGCGCGCGGCCGACTACTCGCTGCAGGCGCAGCAGGTCATCACCGACCAGGCGCAGGCGTCGCGGGACGCGGTGTCCGGGGTCAACCTGGACGAGGAAGCGGCGGACATGCTCCGCCTGCAGCAGGCCTACCAGGCCGCGTCGCAGCTGATCTCCACCGCCGACAACATGTTCCAGACCATCCTCGGAGCCGTGAGCCGATGAACAACCGCATTTCCACCGGGATGATGTTCAACCAGTCGGTCTCGCTGATGATGGCCAAGCAGGCCAGGATGAGCCACCTGGAACAGCAGATCGCCACCGGTCGCCGCCTGGTGACCGCCAAGGACGACCCGGTCGCCTCCGGCGCTGCGGTCGGGCTGGACCGCACCCTGGCTTCGCTGGAGCGCATGGAGCTCAACGCCGGCAACGTGCAGAACCGGCTCGGCCTGCAGGAAAACGCGCTGGCCCAGGTTGGCGACATGATGGGGCGCATCACCGAACTCACCGTGTACGCCAACAATCCGGCGCTGGCCGCGTCGGACAAGCAGTCGATGGTCACCGAAATCGAGGCGATCCGCGGCAACCTGCTGGCCCTGGCCAACAGTACCGACGGCACCGGCCGCTATCTGTTCGGTGGGACCGCCGACGACAGCCCGCCCTTCAGCCAGGTCGACGGCAAGGTGGTCTACAACGGCGACCAGAACCAGCGCCAGGTCGAAGTGGGTCCGGACACCTACGTGCTCGACGCCCTGCCCGGCAGCGAGATCTTCCTGCGCATCGCCACCGGTGACGGCCACGTCGACGGCGCCGCCAACACGGCCAATACCGGCACCGGTGTGCTCACCAACGTCACCCGCGATGGCAGCGACAACTGGAACGGCCAGGCCTTCAGCGTGCGCTTCACCGCCGCCGACCAGTACGAACTGCTCGATGCGGGCGGTGCGGTGGTCTCCACCGGCAGCATGAAGGCCGGCGACGACCTGGTGCTCAACGGCGTGCGCCTGCATATCGATGGCGTCCCCGCCGCCGGTGACCGCTTCGAGGTCAGCGCCGCGACCAGCCGCGACATCTTCAGTACCCTCGACAGCCTGATCGGCTCGCTGAAGATGGACACCGGCACGGCGGCCAAGTCGGCCGCGCAGCAGAACCTGCTGCAGAGCGGCCTGCGCGACGTGGCCCGGGCCTCCGAACGGATGATCGACTCGCGCGCTGCCGGCGGTGCCCAGCTCAAGGCGCTGGACAACGCCGCGGACATGCGTGAATCCAACACGGTCACGCTCAAGGGCACCCTGTCGCAGATGCGCGACCTGGACTATGCCGACGCCATCAGCCAGTACCAGCTGGAAAGCACCGCGCTGCAGGCGGCACAGACGCTGTTCTCGCAGATGCAGCAGATGTCGCTGTTCAACGTCATACGCTGACCCGCCACACCGCTTCCAGAAGGCCCCAAGGCCGCGATGCTCCGAGCATCGCGGCCTTTTTCGTTCCTGCGCCCTGCCCGTTCAGATTGGCCCCGTGGCCCCTCCTGAAACCCCAACGAAATTTCCGGCTAAAGGTTGTTGACAAAGCGCCGTTATTCATTTGGCAACAACGAAGCACACAGCCAAACAAAAACAAACGGCGGCGCTTCGTTCCATTTCCGCACCGGGATTCCAATAAGGGAGACGACCCATGGCACAGGTAATCAACACCAATACGATGTCGCTCAACGCTCAGCGCAACCTGAGCACCAGCGGCAGCTCGCTCGCGACCACCATCCAGCGCCTCTCGTCCGGCCTGCGCATCAACAGCGCGAAGGACGACGCCGCCGGCCTGGCCATCTCCGAGCGCTTCGGCACCCAGATCCGCGGCACCGACGTCGCGATCCGCAATGCCAACGACGGCATCTCGCTGGCCCAGGTCGCCGAAGGCGCGCTGAGCGAGATCGGCAACAACCTGCAGCGCGTCCGCGAACTGGCCGTGCAGGCCTCCAACGCGACCAACTCGGCCAGCGACCGCAAGGCCCTGCAGGCCGAAGTCACCCAGCTGGTCAGCGAAATCGACCGCGTCGCCAAGCAGTCCGACTTCAACGGCACCAAGCTGCTGGACGGCAGCTTCACCAGCCAGCTGTTCCAGGTGGGCGCCAACGCCGGCCAGGCCATCGCCATCAACAACGTGGTCGACGCCAAGGCCAGCTCGCTGGGCAACGCCAAGTTCGCCCCGGCCGTGAGCAGCACCGCCGACGTGGCCACCCTCACCGACCTGACCGGCGTCACCATCAACGGCGTCACCATCGGCACCATCAGCGGCACCACCACCACGGAATTCGCCGCCTCGGCCGCCGCGCAGATCAACAACCAGATCGGCGAAACCGGCGTGTTCGCCGAAGTGGTCACCACCGCCGGCACCCCGGACACCTATCGCCTGAAGCTGACCCCGGTGGAAGCCGACCGCGACCTGGTCATCACCGGCGCCGCCCAGCTGAGCCTGGCCGACTCCACCGCCGCAGCCCCCAGCTCGGTCGCTGCCACCGCCACCGGCGCCGTGGTCAAGGACCTGGACGTGTCGTCCTACGTCGGTGCGCAGAAGGCGCTGGAAGTGGTCGACAAGGCACTGGAATCGGTCAACAGCGTGCGCGCCGACCTCGGCGCGATCCAGAACCGCTTCACCTCCGTCGTCGCCAACCTGCAGACCTCCACGGAGAACCTGTCGGCCTCGCGCAGCCGCATCCGCGATACCGACTTCGCCAAGGAAACCGCAGAACTGACCCGCACCCAGATCCTGCAGCAGGCCGGTACGGCCATGCTGGCCCAGGCCAACCAGGTGCCCCAGAACGTGCTCAGCCTGCTGCAGCGCTGACAGTAGCCGCTCCTGAAGCACGTCATGAGCGTCTGAACCCATACACGTGCAACCGCTCAAGGACCTCTCCTCATGGCACAAGTCATCAATACCAACACGATGTCGTTGAATGCTCAGCGCAACCTGAGCACCAGCGGCAGCTCCCTGGCCACCACCATCCAGCGCCTGTCGTCGGGTTCGCGCATCAACAGCGCCAAGGACGACGCGGCCGGCCTGGCGATCTCCGAGCGCTTCGGCACCCAGATCCGCGGCACCGACGTGGCCATCCGCAATGCCAACGACGGCATCTCGCTGGCCCAGGTCGCCGAAGGTTCGCTGAGCGAAATCGGCAACAACCTGCAGCGCGTCCGTGAACTGGCGGTGCAGGCCTCCAACGCCACCAACTCCGCCAGCGACCGCAAGGCGCTGCAGGCCGAAGTGACCCAGCTGGTCAGCGAAATCGACCGCGTCGCCAAGCAGTCGGACTTCAACGGCACCAAGCTGCTGGACGGTTCGTTCTCCAGCCAGCTGTTCCAGGTCGGTGCCAACGCCGGCCAGGCCATCGCCATCGACAAGGTGGTCGACGCCCGCGCCGGTTCGCTGGGCACCAGCACCTTCGCCACCGGCGCCACCGCTGCCGTCGCAGCCGTTGCCACCGACGTGCGTTTCGGCGGCACCGTGGCCGGCGTCGACATCGGCACCGTGGAAGTGAAGAGCGGCGCCAGCGTCGGTGATGCCGCCAAGGCGATCGCCACCGCGATCAACGGCAAGATCGGTGAAGCCGGCATCTATGCCGAGGCCAACACCGACGGCACCCTGAAGCTGTCCTCGGTGAAGGAAGGCAAGGCCGTGGTCGCCGCCGACATCGCCCTGACCCGCAGCAACTACCAGAGCGCCACCAGCGACTGGTCCACCGCCGCCGCCACCAGCGCCTACACCGCCGGTACCGCCACCGCCAGCAACGCGCAGAAGCTGGACGTCAGCTCGGTGCTCGGTGCGCAGCAGGCGTTGGAAGTGGTCGACAAGGCGCTGGGTTCGATCAACAGCACCCGTGCCGACCTGGGCGCCGTGCAGAACCGCTTCACCTCGGTCGTCGCCAACCTGCAGACCTCCACCGAAAACCTGTCCGCGTCGCGCAGCCGCATCAAGGACACGGATTTCGCCAAGGAAACCGCAGAGCTGACCCGCACCCAGATCCTGCAGCAGGCCGGTACGGCCATGCTGGCCCAGGCCAACCAGGTGCCGCAGAACGTGCTCAGCCTGCTGCGCTGATCGCCCTGGCACCCTCGGCGCCGGCCTGACCGGCGCCGATCCCGAATCTCCGCGTTCCACCCACGCCTGAAGGAATTCCCATGGCACAAGTCATCAATACCAACACGATGTCGTTGAATGCCCAGCGCAACCTGAGCACCAGCGGCAGCTCCCTGGCCACCACCATCCAGCGCCTGTCCTCGGGTTCGCGCATCAACAGCGCCAAGGACGACGCCGCCGGCCTGGCGATCTCGGAGCGCTTCGGCACCCAGATCCGCGGCACCGACGTCGCCATCCGCAATGCCAACGACGGCATCTCGCTGGCCCAGGTCGCCGAAGGTTCGCTGAGCGAAATCGGCAACAACCTGCAGCGCGTCCGTGAACTGGCGGTGCAGGCCTCCAACGCCACCAACTCGGCCAGCGACCGCAAGGCGCTGCAGGCCGAAGTGACCCAGCTGGTCAGCGAAATCGACCGCGTCGCCAAGCAGTCGGACTTCAACGGCACCAAGCTGCTGGACGGTTCGTTCTCCAGCCAGCTGTTCCAGGTCGGTGCGAATGCCGGCCAGGCCATCGCCATCGACAAGGTGGTCAACGCCAAGGCCAACGCGCTGGGCAACGCCACCTTCGACGCCAACTCGATCACCATCGCTGCCGGTACCGTGACCGCTGCCAACAAGGGCACCACGATCTCCTTCGATGGCGTCAAGATCGGCGGCGGCAGCCTGGCTGCGGCGGTCACCATCGACAAGGTCGAAGTCGTCTCGACCGGCGTTGCCGCCGATGACCAGAAGGCCCTGGTCGCCGCGGTGACCACCGCGATCAACGCCAAGATCGGCGAAACCGGCGTGTTTGCCGAAGTCGATGCCACCGCCGGCAAGATCAACCTGACCTCGGTCAAGGAAAGCGTCAACTCGGCCGGTGCCTTCACCGCGATGACCGTCACCGCCGGCACCAGCGCAGGCATCACCGGCTTCAACTCGGCCGCACCGACCGCCACCGCCACTGCGCCGGCCGGCAAGATGCTGAGCGATGTGAACATCGACAGCGTCAAGGGCGCCCAGCAGGCGCTGGAGATCGTCGACAAGGCGCTGGGTTCGATCAACAGCACCCGCGCCGACCTGGGCGCCGTGCAGAACCGCTTCACCTCGGTCGTCGCCAACCTGCAGACCTCCACCGAAAACCTGTCCGCCTCGCGCAGCCGCATCAAGGACACGGATTTCGCCAAGGAAACCGCAGAGCTGACCCGCACCCAGATCCTGCAGCAGGCCGGTACGGCCATGCTGGCCCAGGCCAACCAGGTGCCGCAGAACGTGCTCAGCCTGCTGCGCTGATCACGCCTGATCCGAAGGCGCCGGGAAACCGGCGCCGCTTCACTCGCTCCACGTTTCAGGCTTCAACCAAGGAATCCCCATGGCACAAGTGATCAACACCAACACCATGTCGCTCAACGCTCAGCGCAACCTGAGCACCAGCGGCAGCTCCCTGGCCACCACCATCCAGCGCCTGTCCTCGGGTTCGCGCATCAACAGCGCCAAGGACGACGCCGCCGGCCTGGCGATCTCCGAGCGCTTCGGCACCCAGATCCGCGGCACCGACGTGGCCATCCGCAATGCCAACGACGGCATCTCGCTGGCCCAGGTCGCCGAAGGTTCGCTGAGCGAAATCGGCAACAACCTGCAGCGCGTCCGTGAACTGGCGGTGCAGGCCTCCAACGCCACCAACTCCGCCAGCGACCGCAAGGCGCTGCAGGCCGAAGTGACCCAGCTGGTCAGCGAAATCGACCGCGTCGCCAAGCAGTCGGACTTCAACGGCACCAAGCTGCTGGACGGTTCGTTCTCCAGCCAGCTGTTCCAGGTCGGTGCCAACGCCGGCCAGGCCATCGCCATCGACAAGGTGGTCAATGCCAAGGCCGACTCGCTGGGCGCTGCGACCTTCGCCACCGCCGGCAAGATTGAAGTGGACGGTGCAGACCTCGCCAGCGGCACCATCGGTGCGATGACCGTCGGTGGCGTGGCACTGGGCGACGTGAAGTTCGACTACGTGGCCGGCGCCGATGCCGCCAACCAGGCCAACGCCGTCAAGGCGATCACCGCGGCGATCAGCAGCAAGCTGGGTGAAACCGGCCTGCTGGCAACGCAGGCGGTGGATGCCACCGGCAAGGCGATCGATGGCGAAATCACCCTGACCTCGGTCAAGGCCGACGCCAAGCTGGCCGACCTGGCCGTGGCTGGCGCGGGCGCTTCGGTGGCTGGCGTGACCACCACCGACGTAACCGCCAACACCACCGCTTCGCACCTGTCCGATCTGAAGATCGACACCGTTGCTGGCGCCCAGCAGGCGCTGGAGATCGTCGACAAGGCGCTGGGTTCGATCAACAGCACCCGTGCCGACCTGGGCGCCGTGCAGAACCGCTTCACCTCGGTCGTCGCCAACTTGCAGACCTCCACCGAAAACCTGTCCGCGTCGCGCAGCCGCATCAAGGACACGGATTTCGCCAAGGAAACCGCAGAGCTGACCCGCACCCAGATCCTGCAGCAGGCCGGTACGGCCATGCTGGCCCAGGCCAACCAGGTGCCGCAGAACGTGCTCAGCCTGCTGCGCTGAGCCACGCGCCTACGCCGCCGGCATACCGCCGGCGGCGCGGGCAACCCCGAGCAGCAGCGAACCCATTGCAGGACCGGGCCATGTCCATGGCATCCGTGGCAATGGCCCGCCCCTGCGGCCGAACTGTTATCAGCGCTGTAAGTTTGACTGAACTCCCCGGGTGGCTTCGTCTCCCCCCGTATTTTTCAGTAGCCTGAGCCCTCCCCTGCATTGGGGGAGGGTTTTTTACAGACCCCCGGCCGGACCATGCTGCGTCCCGCCTGATTACCCCTGCAAAGCGCGTGCCATTCCTCCGCGCCCTGCCCGTGGCACAACTCCTGCATCGACACGGGTCTAAAGACCTTGCGGCTACGGCCGCTACATTCGTTGACAGACAGGAGAAACAGCGTGGCTGACTTTGGTTACGGCGGCATCGGTTCGGGGCTGGACATTTCCGGCATGGTGGCCAGCCTGGTCGCGGCCGACCGCAAGCCTGCGGACAACGCACTGAACCTGCAGCAGTCCAAGGCCAAGATGCAGCTCTCGGCCGTGGGCACGGTCAAGTCCGCGTTCGACGTGCTCAGCACCTCGCTGAAGGCGCTCAAGGCATCCACCGCCTTCGACGCACGCCTGTTCAACGTGACCAAGAGCGGCACCGACGAGATCCTGACGGCCAGCGGCACCAACGATGCCGCCACCGGCACCCACGTGGTCAAGGTCGAGCAGCTGGCGACCGCCAACAAGTGGATCGCCGACACCGCCATCCCCAAGACCAAGACCTTCGGCGCCGGAACCCTGACGCTGGACGTCGGCGTGGGCGACAAGATGAAGTCGCTCGACATCCAGGTCGAGGCCGACGACACCCTGTCCTCGATCCGGACCAAGATCGACAAGGCCGCCCGCAGCCTGGGCGTGCAGACCACCCTGATCGCCTCCGGTGACGACCAGTACCTGTCGCTGTCGCAGGAGAAGTCCGGCACCGCCAACGCGATCAAGCTCCGCGCCGGCAGCGGCAACGCCGACCTGACCGCGCTGGCCGCCAGCATGTCCGAGCGCACCCCCGCGGCCGACGCCAAGCTGACCATCGACGGCGTGGCCGTGGTCGCCAGCGAGAACACCGTCACCGACGTGGTCCCGGGCCTGACCCTGAACCTGAAGAAGGTCGGCGAGAGCAACGTCACCATCAGCAGCGACGTGGCTGCCGCGCGCAAGGTCATGCAGGACTTCGTGACCGCCTACAACGGCGCGCTCGCGGCGATCAACACGGCGACCAAGTACGACATCGAAAACAAGGAGCCGTCCTCGCTGACCGGCGACGCGCAGATGCGCGGTGCCGCCAGCCAGCTGCGCTCGATGATGAGCGGCGTGCTCAAGGACCTGGCCGCCAATGGCCTGGACCCCAAGACCCTGGGCCTGCAGACCCGCGCCTACCCGAATGCGGACGGCAGCCTGGTGCTGGACAACACCAAGTTCGAAGCGGCCCTGGTCAACCAAGCCGGCGCGGTGCGCCAGGCCTTCACGGGCGACGACGGTGCGGCCACCAAGCTGTTCAACATGGTCGACGGCTACACCAGCACCACGGTCGGCAAGGAAGGCGCGTTCGTTTCCCGCACCAAGAGCATCAATGCCACGCTGACCGACATCGACAAGCGCCGCGCGGCGCTGGACACCCGCATGGCCGGCGTCGAAGAACGCTACAAGAAGCAGTTCCTGGCGCTGGACGCCCTGATGGGCAAGCTCAGCCAGAGCAGCTCCGCGCTGAGCCAGCAGCTGAGCCAGCTGTCGGGTTGAGCCCGGACGCTCAAGTTGGGCGCGCGCGCGGCCGATATCGGTACCAACGTTGCAGGAGACATGATCCATGTACGGTTCCAACCGTCAATTCACCGAGCAGTACCGCAAGGTCGGCGTGCAGAGCTCGATCACCGATGCCGACCCGCACAAGCTGGTCGCGCTGCTGTTGTCCGGCGCGCTGGAACGCGTGCGCCTGGCCCAGGCCTGCCTGGAAGGCGGCGACCAGGCGCGCAAGGGCAAGGCGATCGGCGAGGTCTGCGCGATCGTGGGCCACCTCAACGGCTCGCTGGACCATGAAGCCGGGGGTGAAATCGCCGGCAATCTGTCCGCCCTGTACGATTACGTCATGCAGCGCCTGACCGAAGCCAACCTGCACAACGACCCCGAAGCCCTGCGCGAGTCGCTGGAGCTGCTGGGCGAGATCGATTCGGCCTGGAACGCGATTCCGCACGACCAGCGCCAGCCGGCCGCGGTCGCGCTGTGATGGACGGCGCGCTGTCGCTGGCCTGCCTCAATGCCGACCTCGATGCGGTGGAAGCAGCGCTGCGCGTCGACGACTACGCCGCCGCCGGGGTCTGCCTGGATGACCTGGACCGCCACCAGCAGGCCTGGCTGGCACAGCCGGGCGCGCTGGCCGACGTGGCCGGGCTGACCGCGCTGGAAAGCCGCCAGCAGCAACTGCTGCGGACGATGGCCAGCCAGCGCGACGAAGCCGCGCGCCACCTGCGCCAGAACGTCGCCGCCGGCCGCGTGGCACGCGCCTACCTCACCGCCGAAGCCCTGTCATGAGCGACCAGCGCCCCAGCGACATCCATCATCCGGCCGAAAGCGAGCTGTTCGATGAAACGCTGAGCTGCGACCTGGCCCTGCCCGCCGAGTTCCGGCTGGGCAGCGCGGTGATCCGCCCGGGCAGCGCCGAAACCCTGCTGCGCAGCGTGGCCCTGGTCGAAGACGCGCGCGTCGACGACGGCCATGACGAGCGTGGCGACAGCGCCCAGCTGCAGCGGCTGGAAGCCAAGCTGGACCTGACCATGGTGCTGCTCGGCCGGCTGGTCCGGCAGAGCACACAGGAACTGGACCTGCGCCCGCTGCGCTGGTCGCGCCGCGGCATCCGGCTGGAGCTGGGCACCCGTACCGGCGCGCCGACCGGCAGTCTGGGCGTGATCCGCCTGCAGCCCTGCGACTGGCTGCCCGACCACATCGACCTGCCGGTTTCCATCCTGGCCGAAGCCGCCAGCGGCGCCGGCTCCTGCTTCCTGTGGCTGCGCGTCCAGCCCATGAGCGAAACGCTGGAAATGGCCCTCGAACGCCACCTGTTCAGGCTGCACCGCCGCCAGGTCGCGGAAAGCCGGCGCAGCCGCTGAAGCCAACCGTTGGCCGCTCGACCTCCCGGTAGCGCCGGCCGTTGGCCGGCCCAGGCGGTCCTTGGTCATGCGAGGAGCCGGCGCGACCGGGTGGGTTGGGACCGCCTGGGCCGGCCAGCAGCCGGCGCTACCGCTTGGCTCCCGCCGCTGGGTCGGTTAATGTGAAGAACTTCTTGACCTTCACACCCTCCCTGCCCGTGCGCGTTCTCATCGTCGACGATCACACCCTGGTCCGCGCCGGCCTCAGTCGCCTGCTCCAGGGCTTTGCCGACGTGGACGTGGCCGCCGAGGCCAGCAACGCCGAGCAGGCCCTGCAGATGGCGCTGCTGCATTCGCCCGACGTGATCCTGATGGACCTCTCCCTGCCCGGCCGCACCGGGCTGGAAGCGCTGAGCGACATCCTGGTCCGCGCGCCCGGCACCCGCGTAGTGATGATGACCATGCACGACGACGCCGTGCATGTGCGCGACGCACTGGACCGCGGCGCGGTCGGCTTCGTGGTCAAGGACGCTGCGCCGCAGGAACTGGAACTGGCACTGCGCGCCGCGCATGCCGGCCAGGTGTTCCTGAGCCCGCAGATCTCGGCCAAGATGCTGGCGCCCATGCTCGGCAAGGAAAAACCGGTCGGCGTGGCCGCATTGTCGCCTCGCCAGCGCGAGATCCTGCGCCAGATCGGCAAGGGCGAGAGCAACAAGGAAATCGCCGCGGACCTGGGCATCAGCGTCAAGACCGTGGAGACCCACCGCGCGCGCATGATGGAGTCGCTGGGCTGCCGCCGCGCCAACGATCTGCTGCTGCTGGCCGCCCGCCACCAGCACGAGCTGGAATAAACGGCGTCGGTTCCCCGACACCGGACAGGCTCCCCACCCGTCGTCGTCGGAATTTTGAATCGCAGCCACGCCGCCCAGCCACGTAACGACAAGGGTTTTCGCGGCAACCAGCGTCAAAGAACTGGAATACGGTAGGGAATCTCCCTACAGGGTGTCGGGAACCTGACGACCTCGATCAGGAACCCCCTGATTTTCCCCGCAAGGGATCAGAAGCAAGATGTGTTCCATAACGCACCGGGGACACGGTGCGACGGGGATACACAGCAATGAAGCCGACCATGTCGACCCAGCTGGGTCAGCAGCTCCACCTCACGCCGCAACTGCTGCAGTCGATCCGACTGCTGCAGCTGGACGGCATGCAGCTGGAGCTGGAGATCCGCCGCGCCCTGGAAACCAATCCGCTGCTGGAGCTGGAAGAAGCCCCGGCGCAGGAAACGGCGACCACCAGCGAAGCCGGCACCACGGTGGAAGTGGCGGCCTTCGACGAACTGCCCGAACCGGCGATGTGGGACGTGGCAGGTGCCAGCTGGCACGACGGCGACGATGATCGCCTGCAGCGCATTGCCGCCGACGAGTCCAGTGACCCGCAGCTGCGCGCCCTGCAGCGCCTGTCGCTCGAACTGGATGCCCGCGAACTGGCGGTGGCCCGGTTCTGGCTGGAGCACTGCGACGACGCCGGCTACCTGGACGCCCCGCTGGCCCAGCTGACCCTGCTGGCCAGCGCCCATTGCGATGTCGACGCCGCCGGGGTGGAAGCGGTGCGCCAGCAGATCCTGCACGGCGACCCGGCCGGGCTGGCCGCGCAGGACCTGCACGAATGCCTGTCGGTGCAGCTGCGCGCCCTGCACGGCCGCGTACCGGCCCGCCACCTGGCCCAGCGCGTGCTGGACAACGGCCTGGAGGCGCTGGCCGCGCACGACTACCCCGCCCTCGCCCGCCAGCTCGATGCCGAAGTGGCCGACATCCACGAGGCGGTCCGCCTGATCCTGTCGCTGCAGCCGCGCCCGGGCGACAGCCTGCTGCCGGACAGCACCGGCGCGGTCATCCCCGACGTGGTCGCCTGGCACGCCGACGGCCAATGGCGCGTGGCCCTGAACCCGGCCACCAGCCGCCGCCTCAGCATCAACCCCACCTACGAGAACGCCCTGGCCGATGCCGGCGACAGCGCCCAGCCGCTGCGCGACATGCTGCAGGAAGCCCGCTGGCTGACCCGCGGCCTGTCGATGCGCTACGACACCCTGCTGCGCACCACCCGGGTCATCATCGAACGCCAGGCCGGCTTCCTGACCCGCGGCGAAGAGGCCATGGCGCCGCTGACCCTGAAGGAAGTGGCCGACGCCATCGGCATGCACGAGTCCACCGTCTCGCGCATCACCACCGGCAAGTACCTGCAGACCCCGCGCGGCACCCTCGAACTGAAGCATTTCTTCGCGGTACGGCTGGAAGGTGCCAGTGTCTCCGGCCAGGCCGTGAAGGCCATGGTCCGCCGCCTGATCGACGCCGAACCGGCCGGCAAACCGCTGGCCGACGAAGCCATTGCGGGACTTCTGTCACGCCAGGGGGTGAATATTGCCCGTCGAACCGTTGCAAAATACCGCGAACAACTGGACATCGCGCCGGCCCGTGAACGCCGCCGGCACAGTGCCCGCACCCCGCTACTGGCCCGGGTGGGCTGAGGAAGTACAACCATGAACAAGCTCACCGTACTGCTGGTGGACGACCACGAAGGTTTCATCAACGCGGCCATGCGCCACTTCCGCAAGGTCGAGTGGCTGCACGTGGTCGGCAGTGCCGGCAACGGCCTGGAAGCCATCGAGCGTTCCGAAGCGCTGCGCCCGCAGGTGGTGCTGATGGACCTGGCCATGCCGGAAATGGGCGGGCTGCAGGCCACCCGGCTGATCAAGAGCCAGGACGACGCGCCGTACATCGTGATCGCCAGCCACTTCGATGACACCGAACACCGCGAGCACGCGCTGCGGGCCGGTGCCAACAACTTCGTCAGCAAGTTGTCCTACATCCAGGAGGTCATGCCGATTCTGGAAGGATTGAAGCCGGAGGCCACGCCATGAGCGAGTCGCGCATCCTGGTGCTGGACAACGACGCCGTGCGCGCCGAGCGCACCGTCAGCCTGCTGGAATTCATGGACTTCAATCCGCGCTGGGTCGCCGACCCGGCCGACTTCGACCACCGCCGCCACCGCGCCACCGACTGGATGGCGGTGATCATCGGCGGGCTGGAACCGGGCGAGCGCAGCGAAGCGCTGTTTGCCTGGGCCGGCCAGGGCGCCCTGCCGCCGCCGGTGATGCTGATCGACGGCGACGCCAGCGCCTTCGCGCAGCGCCATGGCCTGCATGAAGCCAACGTGTGGCCGCTGGAAGCGCCGCTGCGCCATGCGCAGATGGAAGCGCTGCTGCGCCGCGCCAGCCTGAAGCGGCTGGACGCCGAACACCAGGCCGGTGCCGTGGAGGAACAGGGCCCGACCGGCGACGGTGCGGCGGTAAGCGCGCTGCGCCAGATGATCGAGCAGGTCGCCGCGTTCGACACCACCGTGCTGGTGCTGGGCGAATCGGGCACCGGCAAGGAAGTGGTGTCGCGCTCGATCCACCAGCGCTCGCCGCGCCGCGACGGTCCGTTCGTCGCGATCAACTGCGGTGCGATTCCGGCCGACCTGCTGGAAAGCGAGCTGTTCGGTCATGAAAAGGGCGCCTTCACCGGTGCGCTGAGTGCGCGCAAGGGCCGTTTCGAAATGGCCGAAGGCGGCACCCTGCTGCTCGATGAAATCGGCGACATGAGCCTGCCGATGCAGGTCAAACTGCTGCGCGTCCTGCAGGAGCGCAGCTTCGAGCGCGTCGGCGGCAACCAGACCATCCGCTGCAACGTGCGCGTGATCGCCGCAACACATCGCGACCTGGAATCGCGCATTGCCGACGGCAAGTTCCGCGAGGATCTGTTCTACCGCCTCAACGTGTTCCCGATCGAAGTGCCGGCCCTGCGCGAGCGCAGCGAAGATCTGCCCGCGCTGGTCACCACCATTGCAGGCCAACTGGCCCGCACCGGTCGTGGCGAAGTGCGTTTCAGCCCGGAAGCGCTGCAGGCGCTTGCCTGTTACGAATGGCCGGGCAACGTGCGCGAGCTGACCAACCTGGTGGAGCGCCTGGCGGTGCTGCATCCGGGCGGCAGCGTGCGCGTGCAGGACCTGCCGGCCAAGTACCGCGGCGATTTCGCAGTGGCCGCACCGGTGGCGGTTGCTGCGCCGGAAGCCAACGGCGACGAGCGCCTGGACCTGCGTAGTTTCTCGTTCCACACCCCGACGACGGGCACCGCAGCCGCAGCGGCAAACCCGGCAGAACGCGCCCCCGCCCTGCCCGACGCAGGCCTGGACCTGCGCAACCACATGGCCAGCATCGAATTGACGCTGATCAACGAAGCGCTGGAGCGCACGCAGGGCGTGGTCGCGCACGCCGCGCAGCTGCTCGGCCTGCGGCGCACCACGCTGGTGGAAAAATTGCGCAAGTACGGAATCGAACGCGACCAGGCGGAGCTGGCCGGCTAACGGAAACGGATGGGGATCACACGCGTAGCGACACGCCACGCGTGTCCTCGCGATGCCGGCCCCATTCCGGGATCCAAACGCCCTTACGCCGCCGGAACGAAGAGCAGCCACGCAGGGCGTGGCTCTACCTTCACCTCGCCATGACGGCTCCGGGCATAGCGTCGCCCACAGCCGTGTGACGGGGCTTCAAAAACACGCTCCGGCTACGGGGAATCGGGGGATTCACGCAGAACGCCAAACCGGTGCATGACCGGCCAGGTGCGCTGCCACCCGAGGATCTCTGCCATGGATCGTTCCTGGTATCGCATTGCATTGCGTGGTGTTTCGCGCGCCTCCCTCGCCCGTTCGCTCGCCTTTGTTGGGGCCACGCTGTGCGTGTTCCTGTCGCTGAGCACTCCCGTTCTCGCCCAGACGGTCTGTACCCAGACCGGCGGCGCGGCACCTACCGCTACCGGCGCTGGCGCCTTTGCCTGCGGCGATGCAGCCAGCGCCGGCGGCGCCAACGCCACGGCTGTCGGTAACGGTGCAGCCGCTGGCGACCAGTTCGGCACCGCCGTAGGACGCAATTCCGGCGCAACCGGGTTCGCTTCGACCGCAATCGGATATAACGTCAAGGCAGTTGGCCGCGACAGTCAGGCAATCGGCGTCAACAGCAACGCTACCGAGGAAGGCACCCTTGCGATCGGCGTAGGTACTGACGCCACAGCACTGAATGCTCTGGCATTCGGCCAAGGTGCAAAGGCCTCGGGCGTAAGTTCCATCGCCCTCGGCGCCGGCGCAGTCGCTACCGAAGCCAACACCGTCTCGCTCGGCGTCGCAGGCTCCGAACGCCGCATCGTCAACCTCGCCGCCGGTACCGCAGACACCGACGGGGTCAACGTCAGCCAGCTGAAGCAATCGGCTGCCGACACCCTCGCCGCGGCCAACACCTACACCGACGAGCAGGCCGACGCGACGCTCGCCGAAGCCAACACCTACACCGACACGGTGGCCGGTGACACGTTGGTGGCCGCGAACCAGTACACCGACCAGCAGGTCAACCAGCTCAGCAGCCTGGCCGCCGGTGCCAACGATGCACTCGCCCAGTTCAAGGCACAAGCCGAAGACCGGTTCGCCGGGATCGATGAGCGCCTGAATGGCATGGACGACGCGTTGCGGGTGATGGACCGCCGGATCAGCCGCCAAGGCGCGATGGCCGCGGCGATGACGCAGAGCCTTGGCGTGCCGGAGGTCGGCAGTAACTTCCTGGGTGCAGGCGTGGGCTGGTCCGAAGGCGAGAATGCCTTTGCCGCCAGTTTCCGTCGCCGCTTCACCGAGCACTTCACTGCGTCGGTAGGTGCGTCGCGCAGCGGTGACGAAAGCTCGGTTGCGGTCGGTGCTGGTGTGACCTGGTAACCGCGCTTTACCACCCATCCATACAGACGCCCGGATCCTCCGGGCGTCTTCACATCTGCCGCCGGCCAACGCGCCGGTTTCCCGACGCCGACGTTCCGTCGCGAGCGTGCGTCGTCCCGTCGCAGCGGAACTACGTCACATTTCTCCGCGCCCCCCTTGCACCGCCGGCCTTCACGCACGGACATCACCACATCACTGAACCGCTCAGCCGTTTCGGCACGGGGCTTGCAACGTCATCACCCGAGATCCCCCAAATCAGCCGGAACGTTCCAGATGTCACACTCCGTCACCTCGATTCTCTCCCAGATCCGCAGCTACCAGACCCAGGTCACCCAGCCGGTCGGCCCGCTGGAGACTCCGCAGACCAATGCGCTGCAGGGCCTGGCTGCCCCGCAGGACGTGCAGGGCGCGAGCTTCACCGACACCCTGCGCGGCGCCATTGCCGGCGTCAACGAAGCCCAGCAGAAGTCCGGCGCCCTCGCCCGCGCCTTCGAACTGGGCGAACCCGGCGCCGACCTGGCCAAGGTCATGGTCGCCTCCCAGCAGTCCCAGATCGCCTTCCGCGCCACCGTGGAAGTCCGCAACCGTCTCGTCCAGGCTTACCAGGACGTGATGAACATGCCGCTGTAAGGATAGAACCGCATGGCCCTGTCGCTCACCAAGGAATCCCTGAACGCCGAAAAGGCGGGCCAGTGGTTCGACCGGCTGCAAAGCCTGCAGATCACCCGTCGGCTTGGCCTGATGGCCATGATCGCCGTGGCCGTTGCGGCAGGCCTGTTCGTGTTCTTCTGGTCGCAGAAGCCCGGCATGGTGCCGCTGTACACCGGCCTGGACCAGAAGGCCACCGCCGAAGCGACCGACCTGCTGCGCGCCGCGCAGATTCCGTTCGAACTGGACGCCGCCACCGGCGGCATCACCGTGCCGGAAAAGAACCTGCACGACGCGCGCCTGAAACTGGCCGGCTCCGGCCTGACCGACAGCGGCCGCCTGGGCTTCGAGCTGATGGAGCGGGACCCCGGCTTCGGCGTCAGCCAGTTCATGGAAAACGCCCGCTACCAGCACTCGCTGGAAACCGAGCTGTCGCGCACCATCAACACTCTGCGTCCGGTGCGCGACTCGCGCGTGCACCTGGCCATTCCCAAGCCCAGCGCCTTCACCCGCCAGCGCGACGTGGCCAGCGCCTCGGTGGTGCTGGAACTGCGCGGTGGCCAGCAGCTGGAGCGCGGCCAGATCGACGCCATCGTGCACATGGTCGCGGCCAGCATTCCCGACCTGACCGCCGAGCGCGTCACCGTGGTTGACCAGAGCGGGCGCATGCTCAGCGTGTCCGACCCGAACAGCGAAGCGGCGGTCAATGCCGCCCAGTTCGACCAGGTGCGCCGCCAGGAAACCTCGTTCAACCAGCGCATCCGCGAACTGCTCGAGCCGATGACCGGCCCGGGCCGGGTCAACCCGGAAGTCAGCGTGGACATGGACTTCTCGGTCACCGAAGAAGCGCGTGAGCTGTACAACGGCGAGCCGCAGAAGCTGCGCAGCGAGCAGACCAGCGAAAACAGCACCAGCACCCCGGGCCCGCAGGGCGTACCGGGTGCGGCCAGCAACACCCCGCCCGGCCCGGCTGCCGCCCCAGCGACCGCGGCCACGCCGACCGAAACCGCGCGCAACGCCACCCGCAACTACGAGCTGGACCGCACCCTGCAGCACACCCGCCAGCCGGCCGGCCGCATCAAGCGCGTCTCCGTCGCGGTGCTGCTGGACAACGTGCCGCGCCCCGGCGCCAACGGCAAGACCACCGAACAGCCTCTCTCGGCCGCCGAACTCACCCGCGTGGAAGCGCTGGTCAAGCAGGCGGTGGGCTTCAACGCCGAACGTGGCGACACCGTGTCGGTGATGAACGCCCCGTTCGTGCGCGAAACCACGCCGGTCGAAGCCCCGAACTGGTGGGAACTGCCGTACGTGCAGGACGGCCTGCGCCTGCTGCTCGGCGCCATCGTGGTGCTGGCGCTGGTGTTCGGCGTGCTGCGCCCGGCGCTGCGCTCGATCACCGGCACCCCGAAGAAGCTGGCCCACGAGGGCAGCCTGGAACCGCACAGCGCCGACGTGCAGCTGGTGGACGACGGCGAAGGCCTGCCGGCGCTGGGCGCCGACCGGGTACATCTCTCCGGACAGGAGCCGCTGGCCCTGCCGGTGGACTCCTACGAGGAACGACTGCGCATGGCGCGTGAAGCTGTAAAGACCGATTCCAAGCGCGTGGCCCAGGTTGTGAAGGGGTGGGTGGCCAATGACTGATACCACCGTCCCGGCCCCGCTCAGCGGCGTGCAGCGCGCCGCCGTGCTGCTGCTCTCGCTCGGCGAAGTGGAAGCGGCCGACGTGCTGCGCCACATGGAACCGAAGGAAGTGCAGAAGATCGGCATCGCCATGGCCACCATGAGCGACATCACCCGCGAGCAGGTCGAGCGGGTGATGGACCAGTTCAATACCGAACTGGGCTCCAAGACCTCGCTGGGCGTCGGCTCGGACGACTACATCCGCAACATGCTGGTGCAGGCCCTGGGCAGCGAGAAGGCCGGCAACCTGATCGACCGCATCCTGCTCGGCCGCAACACCACCGGGCTGGACGCGCTGAAGTGGATGGACCCGCGTGCGGTGGCCGACCTGGTCCGCAACGAACACCCGCAGATCATCGCCATCGTCATGGCCCACCTGGAAACCGACCAGGCCGCCGACGCGCTCAAGCTGCTGCCCGAACGCACCCGGGTCGACGTGCTGCTGCGCATCGCCACCCTGGACGGCATTCCGCCGAACGCGCTGAACGAACTGAACGAAATCATGGAGCGCCAGTTTGCTGGCAACCAGAACCTGAAGTCGTCCAACATCGGCGGCGTGCAGTGCGCGGCCAACATCCTGAACTTCATGGACAGCGGCCAGGACCAGGCGATCCTCGGCGAGATCTCCCGCATCGACGCCCCGCTCAGCGCGCGCATCCAGGAAAAGATGTTCGTGTTCGACGACCTGATCGACCTGGAAGACCGCGAACTGCAGCTGGTGCTGCGCGAAGTCAGCGGCGAACGCCTGGGCCTGGCCCTGCGCGGTGCCGACATCAAGGTGCGCGACAAGATCACCCGCAACATGTCCCAGCGCGCGGCCGAGATCCTGCTCGAAGACATGGAAGCGCGCGGTCCGGTACGCCTGTCCGACGTGGAAGCGGCGCAGCGCGAGATCCTGGCCATCGTCAAGCGCATGGCCGATGAAGGCACCGTCACCCTGGGCGGCAACGCGGAGGCCATGCTGTGAACAACGCCGTACGCTGGCTCGCCCCGGACCTGCTGGCCGATCCGGCCGCCTTGCAGGAAGAAGCGTTCGACGACCAGGCCATCGAGCTCGAACACGACCCCGAGCCGTTCCTGCAGCTGCCGACCCTGGAGGAAATCCAGGCGATCCAGGACGCCGCGCAGAAGGACGGCTTCGACCAGGGCCATGCCGACGGCCACGCCCAGGGCCAGGCCGAAGTGCGCCGCCTGATCGCGCAGATCGAAGGCATCCTGGACAACTTCAGCCGGCCGCTGGTGCGGCTGGAGAACGAAGTGGTGGCCGCGCTCGGCGAACTGGCGGTGCGCATCGCCGGCACCTTGGTCGGCCGCGCCTACGAGGCTGATCCGTCGTTGCTCGCGCAGCTGGTCGGTGAAGCGGTCGACGCCGTGGGTGGTGCCAACCGCGAGGTGGAAGTGCGCCTGCACCCCGACGACATCGCCGCCCTGACCCCGCTGCTGACTCTCTCGCCCAACCAGCGGCTGAGCCCGGACCTGAGCCTGAGCCGCGGTGACCTGCGCGTGCACGCCGAAGCCGTGCGCATCGACGGCACCTTGGAAGCGCGCCTGCGTGGCGCGCTGGACGCGGTGCTGCGCAAATCCGGAGCCAGCGCATGAACACCGAACCGCTCCCCGCCCCCGCCGCCGACTGGGCGGCCGCGCGCAACCTGCGCCTGGCCGCGCGCCTGGACACCATCCAGCCCGACGGCGCGCATGGTCGCGGCCTGATCCGCGAAGGCGTGCTGCGCCGCGCGGTCGGCCTGACCCTGGAAGCGGTCGGCTGCGAATCGCCGATGGGCGCCAGCTGCAAGGTCGAAGTCGCCGACGGCGGCTGGGTCGACGCTGAAGTGGTCGGCTTCGCCGGCGAACGCACCTACCTGATGCCCAGCGCCGAACTGCACGGCCTGCTGCCCAACGCGCGCGTGGTGCCCTCGCTGGGCCGTGGCGGCGTGGAAGTGGGCGAAGGCCTGCTCGGCCGCGTCATCGACAGCGACGGCGTACCGCTGGACGGCAAGGGCCCGATCCGCGCCGAGGGCACCGTCGGCATGGCCGGCGTGGCCATCAACCCGCTCGCCCGCGAACCGATCACCCAGCCGCTGGACGTCGGCGTGCGTGCCATCAACGCCCTGCTGCCGATCGGCCGCGGCCAGCGTGTCGGCCTGTTCGCAGGCTCGGGTGTCGGTAAATCGACCCTGCTCGGCATGATGACCCGCTATACCGCCGCCGACGTGATCGTGGTCGGCCTGATCGGCGAACGTGGCCGCGAAGTGCGCGACTTCGTCGAAAGCACCCTGGGCGAAGAAGGCCTGCGCCGCGCCGTGGTCGTGGCCAGCCCCGCCGACCGCCCGCCGCTGGCCCGCCTGCACGGCGCCTACCGCGCCACCGCCATCGCCGAATGGTTCCGCGACCAGGGCCTGAACGTGCTCCTGCTGATGGACTCGCTGACCCGCTTCGCCCAGGCCCAGCGCGAGATCGGCCTGTCGGTCGGCGAACCGCCCACCACCCGCGGCTACCCGCCGTCGGTATTCGCCAAGCTGCCGGCGCTGGTCGAACGCGCCGGCAACGGCGCCAAGGGACGCGGTTCGATCACCGCCTTCTACACCGTGCTGACCGAAGGCGACGACCCGCAGGACCCCATCGCCGACGCCGCGCGCGCCATCCTCGACGGCCACATCCTGCTCTCGCGCCGGGTTGCCGACAGCGGCCTGTACCCGGCCATCGACGTCGAATCCTCGGTCAGCCGCGTGGTCACCGAAATCGCCGACGAACCGTGGCGCCTGCGCATCCGCAAGCTCAAGCGCCTGGTCTCGGCCTACTCCAGCAACCGCGACCTGATCGCCATCGGCGCGTACCAGCGCGGCAACGATCCGGCCACCGACGAAGCGCTGGAACGCTGGTCGGACATCGTCGATTTCCTCGGCCAAGACGTCGGCAAGGCCGCCGACCTGCCGCACAGCCAGGCCGCGCTCAAGCGCCTGGTGGAACCTGAGGGCTAAGCCATGCAATCCAAGCGCATCGATCCCCTGCTCAAGCGGGCCCAGGACCACGAAGACGAAGTCGCCCGCGACCTCGCCGAGCGCCAGCGCGTGCTCGACACCCACCTCTCGCGCCTGGACGAACTGCGTCGCTATGCCGAGGAGTACGCCAACGCCCAGATGGCCGCCACCAGCCCGGCCCAGCTGCTCAACCGCCGCGCTTTCCTCGACCGCCTCGACACCGCCGTCGCCCAGCAGCGCCAGACCGTCGACAACAACCGCGAAAAGGTCGAAGCCGAACGCGCCCGCCTGATCCTCGCCAGCCGCGACAAGGCCGTGCTCGAACAGCTCGCCGCCAGCTACCGCGCCCAGGAAAAAGTCCTGGTCGACCGCCGCGACCAGCGCGAAATGGACGACATCGGCGCCCGCCGCAGCCGCGCCGCCCGCGCCGAAGACACCGACTCCGGGGAGACCGCGTGATGACCCCCACCTTCCTCGGCAGCAGCGCCAGCGCCACCGGCAGCACTGCCACCACCGGCAGCGCCCCGCGCAACACCGCCAACGGCAGCGACCGCCGGGACTTTGACGCCCTGCTCAACGCCGAACCCGCCCGCAAACCGACCACCGCCAAGGCCGACAGCAAGCAGGCAAAGCCCGAGGGCACTGCAAAGCAGCCCGGCCAGGACACCGCCACGAATGCCACGGACGACGCCTCGCGCCGTCCCGGCAGCACCGCGCCCGGCGACAGCACCGACCCCGTGACCAGTTCGGCAGCCAGCGAAACGCCCGCCACCCCCGAACCCACCGACGACACCGACACCGCCCCCTGGCCCCCGCTGGGCCTCGCCGGCCTCGCGCTGGCCGGCCCGGAAGCCGTCACCGTCCAGGCCGCCCCCGCCGCCAACGCCGACAGCGCCGCCAAGACCGACCCCGTGCTGGCCGGCCTGCCCAGCGCCGCGCCCCTCACCGCCGCCCCCGCACTGACCGCAGCCACCGCCGCCCCAGCAGACAATGCAGCCGGCCCGATCGCCCTGCCGCTCGACGCCAGCGCCAGCGAAGACACCCCGCTACCCGACGAATTGGCCGACGCCATCGCCTCTGCCACCTCCAGCGACGCCGACGCCCCCACCACCACCCCACTCCTCCACGCCCTGCACGCCGCCGCCGAACTCAAGGCCAACGCCACCAACGCCCCCTTCGCGGCCGAGCCCACCGCAACCCCGCACGTAGGCGGCGACGACTTCGACGACGCCCTCAGCGCCCGCATCGGCTGGCTCGCCGACCAGAAGATCGGCCACGCCACCATCAAAGTCACCCCCCACGACCTCGGCCTGATCGAAGTCCGCCTGCAGATGGACGGCGACAAGGTCCACGCCACCTTCAGCAGCGCACATGCGGATGTGAGGCACGCCCTCGAATCCAGCATTCCGCGCCTTCGCGAAATGTTGAACGAACAGGGATTCCAGTTGGGCAATGCCGATGTCGGGCAGCAGCACACCGCGCAGGATGGAAAGGCCGGTGGTGGGCAGAATGGACAAGGCGTCAGCGACAGCGAGATGGCAGTCACGGAAACCATCGTCTCCCCTGCGCAGTTGATGCGGCAGAGAGGATTGGTCGACGCGTACGCGTAAAGCCGCGTTTCGATCAGGGTCCATGCGTTAAAGAGCCGATCATCGTTATCGGCGGTCGTTTGGGAACCGACCCTACCGCCGGAATTGCACCGGGCGACGAACCCGCTCTCCCCACCGTCACCCGTACGGTTTCAGGGGTGGGTCGGTATGGGTTTGTGGGGGAATGAGCGGCATGGATGCCGCGACTTAGCCTCCATGGACGGATTTACGGCGTCCCCCACAAACCCATACCGACCCGCCCAGCCAGGCGGAACCGCAGAGCCGACGCCGTTGACGTTGCCGTTGACGTTAAGCAAACCCGTCACGTCAAAATCCCGACCCAGCCCAGCCAAAGCACTTCGGCACACCACTTGCATGTAGCCAGGAAGCAATCCAATGGAGCTTCCCAGTGGCCGCAGCCGCCGACAAAACCAAGAAATCCGCCGACAAGGACAAGGCCGCCAAGCCGCGCAGCCCGCTCCTGATCACGGCCCTCATTGCCGTGGTGGCCGCTGGCGCCGCCGGTGGCGGCGTCTGGTATTTCACCCAGTCCCATGACGACAAGGCCCCGGCTACCGCCGAAAAGGCCAAGTCCGCCGTGCCCGCGCCCGCCCAGTACTTCGGCCTCGAACCCCCGTTCGTCGTCAACCTCAGCAGCAGCTTCGACGGCCCCCGCTACCTCCAGGTCGAAGTCCAGCTCATGACCCGCGACCCCGCCGCCCTCGAAGCCATCAAGCTTCACGCCCCGGCCATCCGCGCCAAGCTGCTCATGCTCTTCTCCCAGGTCGAACCCGCCCAGATCGCCGACCGCGCCGGCAAGGAAAAGCTCCAGGCCGACTCCCTCGCCGAAGTCCAGAAGCTCCTCAAAGCCGAAACCGGCAACAAGGGCGTCGACGAACTGCTGTTCACCAGCTTCGTCACCCAGTAAAGGCCGCCCATGAACGACCTGCTTTCCCAGGATGAAATCGACGCCCTGCTGCATGGCGTCGACTCCGGTGCCGTCGAAACCGAAGTCGACACCATTGCCCCCGGCGAAGCCCGCAACTACGACTTCGCCAGCCAGGACCGCATCATCCGCGGCCGCATGCCGACCCTCGAAATGGTCAACGAGCGCTTCGCCCGGCTCTGGCGCATCGGCCTGTTCAACCTCATCCGTCGTTCCGCCGAACTGTCCGTGCGTGGCATTGAACTGATCAAGTTCAACGACTACATGCACTCCCTCTACGTCCCCACCAACCTCAACCTCATCCGCTTCAAGCCCCTGCGCGGCACCGGCCTGATCGTCTTCGAGCCCACCCTCGTCTTCGCCATCGTCGACAACTTCTTCGGTGGCGACGGCCGCTACCCCACCCGCATCGAAGGTCGCGAATTCACCGCCACCGAAATGCGCGTCATCCATCTCCTGCTCAAGCAGACCTTCGCCGACCTCCGCGAAGCCTGGGCCCCGGTGATGGATGTCGACTTCGAATACATCAACTCCGAGATCAATCCCCACTTCGCCAACATCGTCACCCCCCGCGAATACGTCGTCGTCTGCCGACTGCATGTCGAGCTTGACGGCGGTGGCGGCGACATCCACGTCACCCTCCCGTACTCCATGCTCGAACCGATCCGCGAACTGCTCGATGCCGGCATCCAGAGCGACCGCAATGATCGTGACGAAAGCTGGGGCACCATGCTGCGCGAACAGCTCAACGTCGCCGAAGTCACTCTTTCCAGCGTCCTCGCCACCAAGCACATGAGCCTGCGCGACCTCACCCGGCTCAAGATCGGCGACGTCCTGCCCATCGACCTGCCCAACCAGGTTCCCGTCTGCGTCGAGAACATCCCCGTCTTCACCGGCCAGTTCGGCGTCGCCAACGGCATGAACGCCGTAAAGATCACCGCTACCCACCCGCCGGGCACCCGCCCCCGCGTACCCGTCATCCAGGAAGACCCGCAATGAACGACATCGACACCCACGAACCGGCACCGGCGCAGTTCACCACCCTGCATTCCGACGACGCCGACGGCGGTCCCGACCTGAACCTCGACGTCATCCTCGACGTCCCGGTCACCCTGTCGCTCGAAGTCGGCCGCGCCCGCCTCCCCATCCGCAACCTGCTCCAGCTCAACCAGGGCTCCGTCGTCGAACTCGAACGCGGCGCCGGCGAATCGCTCGACGTCTTCGTCAACGGCACCCTCATCGCCCACGGCGAAGTCGTCGTCATCAACGACCGTTTCGGCGTCCGCCTGACCGACGTCGTCAGCCCCAGCGAACGGATCCGGAGACTGCGTTGATCGCCCTGGCACTCATCGCCGCCGGCGCGCAGGCGACCAAGGTCGGCCAGCACGCCGCCGCCGCGCCCAGCATGTTCGGCGCCGTGCTGGCCCTGCTGGCCGTGCTCGCCCTGATCGTCGGCCTCGGCTGGCTGCTCAAGCGCATGCCCGGCAGCGGCTTCAAGCCCGCCGAAGGCCTGCGCATCGTCGCCAGCCTCAACGTGGGTGCCAAGGAACGCGTCGTCGTCGTCGACGTCAACGGCGAACAGCTGCTGCTCGGCGTCACCGCCGGCGGCATCAACACCCTGCACCGCCTGCCCGAACCCCTGCCCACCCCGGAACCGGCGCGCCTGCCGGATTTCAAGAACCTGCCCAATTTCGCCCAGCTCCTGCAACAGCGGCTGCGCAAGGACAAATGATCATGCGTGGCCCCCAAGCTTCCTGGACCCGTTACCTGCCGTTGCTGCTTGCCCTGTTGCTGTGCGCCCTGCCCGCGCTGGCCATGGCCGCGCCCGCTGCCCCCGCCATGCCCAACCTGCCCGACGTGAACGTCGGCAAGATCGGTGGCGCCCCGGTCAGCCTGCCGCTGCAGACCCTGCTGCTGATGACCGCGATCACCCTGATCCCGTCGATGCTGCTGGTGCTCACCGCCTTCACCCGCATCATCATCGTGCTCGGCCTGCTGCGCCAGGCACTGGGTACCGGCCAGACCCCCTCCAACCAGGTCCTGCTCGGCCTCGCCTTGTTCCTCACCGCCATGGTCATGCTGCCGGTGTGGCAGAAAGCCTGGGGCAGCGGCATGGCGCCCTACCTCAACGGCGAGATCGACTTCCAGACCGCCTGGACCCTCACCACCCAGCCGCTGCGCGCCTTCATGCTCGCCCAGATCCGCGAAACCGACCTGATGACCTTCGCCGGCATGGCCGGGCACGGCACCTACGCCAGCCCCGACGCCATTCCGTTCCCGGTGCTGGTCGCCTCGTTCGTCACCAGCGAACTGAAGACCGCCTTCGAGATCGGCTTCCTGATCTTCATTCCCTTCGTCATCATCGACCTGGTCGTCGCCAGCGTGCTGATGTCCATGGGCATGATGATGCTCTCGCCCATGCTGGTCTCGGCGCCGTTCAAGATCCTGCTGTTCGTCCTCGTCGACGGCTGGGTCCTGGTGGTCGGCACGCTTGCCGCCAGCTTCAACGCGGTCTGAGGCGCTGACATGACTCCCGAACTTGCCCTGACCGAACTGCGCGGTGGCCTGATCACCGTGCTCTGGGTGGCCGGCCCGCTGCTGCTCACCGTGCTCATCGTCGGCGTCGTGGTCGGCGTCGTCCAGGCCGCCACCCAGCTCAACGAACCCACCATCGCCTTCGTCGCCAAGGCCGCCGCTCTGACTGCCGTGTTATTCGCGCTCGGCAGCCTGCTGATCGGCCACCTGGTCGAGTACACCGTCCTGCTGTTCCAGCGCATACCGCACCTGATCGGATAGCACCGCGATGGACTCGGCAACCCAGATGGCCGCCGACGGGCTCAACGCCTTCGGCATGATCGGCACCGTGCTGTGGACCATGCTGCGCATCGGCGCCATGATCATGGCAATGCCGCTGGTCGGCAGCCGTGCGGTGCCCGCGCGCGTGCGCGTCATGCTCTCCGGCGCCCTGGCCATCGCGCTCTCGCCGATGCTGCCGCCGGTACCGGCGTGGACCGGGTTCGATGCCGCCACCGTGCTCAGCATCGCCCGCGAACTGGCCATCGGCGTGTCCATCGGCTTCCTGCTGCGGCTGGTATTTGAAGCCGGCGCCATGGCCGGCGAACTGGTCTCCCAGGGTACCGGCCTGGCCTTCGCACAGATGAGCGACCCCATGCGCGGCGGCACCTCCGGCGTGATCGGCCAGTGGTTCTACCTATTGTTCGGCCTGCTGTTCTTCACCGCCAACGGGCACCTTGCCCTGATCTCGCTGCTGATGGACAGCTACAAGGCCGTGCCCATCGGCACCGCGTTGCCCGACATCGACGCCTTCCTGAACGTGGCACCGATGTTCCTGCTGCAGGTGCTGCGCGGCGCGCTCACCCTGGCCCTGCCGCTCACCGTGGCCATGCTCGCGATCAACCTGGCCTTCGGCGTGCTCTCCAAGGCTGCGCCTGCGTTGAACCCGATCCAGCTGGGCCTGCCGGTCGCGCTGCTGCTCGGCCTGTTCCTGCTGACCGTACTGGCCGGCGAAATGGGCCCGCCGGTGCAGCGCCTGTTCGACGCCGCCTTCCAGGCTGCCGACAGCGTTACCCACTGATGTCGAGCGCGGTGACATACCGTTGAGTATGTGAAAAACGTCATCTTCGTGTGATTTCCACATGAAATTTGGCCGTTTTTGCGCTTGCTTTCGCCCCCACCCCTGTCGTCTCATGCGCCTACGGCAGGGGGAACGTGCCGGAGCAGCCGGCATCGCCATGCGCGCGTGCTGGTCAGTGCAGTCTGCTGCGTACGCCAGGGAGGAGTCAGCATGCTTATCGGCAGTTACACCCCGTGGTTGGTCGTAGTCTCGCTCCTGGTCGCCATCCTCGCGTCCTTCACCGCGCTGGACATGGCCAACCGGGTCACCACCGCGCCCTCCTCGCGCATCAGCGTGCTGTGGCTGTTCGGCGGCGGCTGCGCCATGGGCCTGGGCATCTGGTCGATGCATTTCATCGGCATGCTGGCCTTCCGTCTGCCGATTCCCCTCGGGTATGACCTCGGCCTGACCGCTGCCTCACTTCTGGCCGCCATCGCATCGTCGATCTTCGCCCTCTGGCTGGTTTCGCGCCCGACCCTGCCGCATTCGCGGCTGGCATTGGGCGGGCTGCTGATGGGCTGCGGCATCGCCAGCATGCATTACATCGGCATGTCGGCGATGTTGATGCGGCCCGGCATCGAGTATCACAGTGGCTGGTTCATCCTCTCGGTGATGGTCGCGGTCGCCGCGTCGTGGGTGGCGCTGTTCGTCGCGTTCCGCCTGCGCCACAACGACACCCGCCTGCATCACCGGATCGTGCCCGCCGTGCTGCTCGGCGTGGCCATCGTCGGCATGCACTACACCGGCATGGCCGCCGCGCAGTTCCCGGCCAACAGCGTGTGTGGCGCCGCCGCCGGTGACGGCCTGCAGACCCAGTGGCTGGGTGCGCTGGTGATGGTGCTGACCATCGGCATCCTGGCCGTGGTGCTGCTGGTGTCCTGGCTGGACCAGCGCCAGCAGGCGCAGCTGCTGCGCATACGCAACCAGCGCCTGCGCAGCTCGCTGGACGACGCCGAAGCCGAACTGAGCCAGGCCGCCCTGCACGACCCGCTGACCCACCTGCCCAACCGCCTGCTGCTGCAGCAGCACATCGACCAGGCCCTGGTCGACGCCGAGCTGCGCGGTGGCCGCTTCGCGGTGATGTTCATGGACCTGGACGGCTTCAAGCAGGTCAACGACGCCTACGGGCACCAGACCGGAGACTCGCTGCTGGTCGCCGTGGCCTCGCGCACCCGCCAGCTGCTGCGCCCGACCGACGTGCTGGCACGCCTGGGTGGGGACGAATTCGTGCTGGTGGTCGGCATCGAAAACGACGAAGACGTGTCCACCGTGGCCAACCGGATCATCCAGTCGATCGGCAAGGGCAACCTCGTGCCGGGTCATGAGCTGCAGGTCACCGCCAGCATCGGCATCGCGATCTGCCCCGATCACGCCGCCACCGAGCGCCAGCTGATGGGCTACGCCGACGCGGCGATGTACCAGGCCAAGGAAGCGGGCCGCAACGCCTACGTGGTGTTTGCCGAGTGGATGAGCGACAGCGCCGAACAGCAGTTCCGCCTGCTGGCCGACCTGCGCCGCGCCATCGAACTGAACCAGCTGTTCCTGCAGTACCAGCCCAAGGTACGCGTCAGCACCCATCAGGTGAGCGGTGCCGAGGCATTGATCCGCTGGCAACATCCCGAACAGGGGCTGATTCCACCGGACCGCTTCATCCGCCTGGCCGAGCGCAGCGGCGTGATCAACGACATCGGCCGCTGGGCATTGAATGAAGCCTGCCGGCAGCTTCGGCGCTGGCACGACGCCGGGCACGACACCTGGTCGGTGTCGGTGAACCTTTCCCCGATCCAGTTCGGTTCCCCTCACCTGCTGCAGGAAGTGAGCGACGCGCTGGAGATCCATCGGGTGGAACCGCGCCGGCTGGTCCTGGAGATTACCGAAAGCGCGGTGATGCGCGACACCGAGACCAGCCTGCGCCTGCTGCAGTCGCTGGCGCGGCTGGGCGTGGGCATTTCCATCGACGACTTCGGCACCGGTTACTCCAGCCTGCTGTACCTCAAGCGCCTGCCAGCCACCGAGATCAAGATCGACCACGCCTTCGTGCGCGATCTTGAGAACAGCTCCGAAGACGTAGTCATCGTTTCGGCCATCGTGGCGCTCGGCCACGCGCTGGACATGGACATCGTCGCCGAAGGCGTGGAAACCGCCGGCCAGCGCGCCTACCTGGAACGGCTGGGCTGTGATTTCCTGCAGGGCTACCTGCTCGGCCGCCCGGTCGACCCGGAGCGCTTCATGCAGCTGCACGACCTGCCGCGACCGCGCATGGTGGTCGCATCGGAACTGCAGGCCAGCCAAGGCGGGCATTTCCTGGACTGAGGGCGCAGCCACGCAGGGCGTGGCTCTACCCGGCCGTGCCGATCTGCGGCGTGACACCGGCGTTGGACGCTGCTTTGGACTGTGCTGTGGCCTTGGTAGGGTCGCATCCCAATCGACTGCACGTAAATTGCCCGCGCCCGATTGGGCATGACCTTGGGACGGAAACGGCTCTTGCCGTTCGATGGTCATGCGTTACAGAACGTGGAACCGTTCCGTGCGGTCGTCTGGGGACCGACCCTACCCGAGGTGCGCGACCCCCGAACTAACCTGCGAACCGCAGCACGCCCACTCCCACCACGATCAGCCCGGCCGCCAGCCACCGTTGCCGCCTTACCCGCTCGCGCAGCACGAACGCGGAAATGATCACCGCGAACACGATCGAGGTTTCGCGCAGCGCAGACACCATCGCCACCGGCGCCTGGGTCATGGCCCACAGCGCCAGGCCATACGAGGTCAGCGTCCCGATACCCCCGACCAGCCCGTAGTGCCAGTTGGCACGCGCATATCCCACCAGCCGCGGCGAACGCGCCCACAGCGCCCAGATCGGCAACGGCAAGCCTGACAACAGGAATAGCCACAAGGTGTAGCCGAGCGCCGACCCCGACTGGCGCGCGCCGTACGCATCCACCAGCGTGTAGGTCGCAATCACCCCCGCATTGAGCAGCGGCCGCCACAGATGCTGCCGCTGGATCCCATGCGCCATGCACAGGATGCCCCCGCACACCAGCACGATCCCCATCCACGCCCCGGCCGCAAGGTGCTCCCCCAGCAGCAGTGCAGCCACCACCGCCACCACGATGGGCGCACACCCCCGCATCAACGGGTACGCCGCACTCATGTCGGTCATCCGGTAGGTACGTGCCACCAGCACGTAGTACCCCGCCTGCAGCACGGTCGACGCCGCCAGCCACGGCCAGCTGCGCGGGTGCGGCGCGGCCACCCACGGCAGCAGCAGCGCCGAAATCAGCGCGGCCGCCCCCGTCACCAAAATCGTCGTCAGCAGCGTATCGCTGCCGCGTTTGACGATGGCATTCCAGCTGGCGTGAAGCAGACCGGCGAACAGCACGACGAGAAAGAGGGTAAGCGACATCGGAGACCCCAGGCATTCAGCCCTGCAGGGTCGCATCACCGCGTCTGTCCCGCCACCGCGGCTGCGCGGATCCCGCCTTGGTAGGGTCGCATCCCAATCGCCCGCACGTGAGTTTCCCGCGTCCGGTTCGGGCATGACAACCAACGAAGAAGGCCGTCGCCGTCCCACAACGGAACAGTTCTTGCACCACCCCGGGTGACCCTTCCGGTACCCGCTCACGATGTCCGAAAACGAAGAAGCCGGCGAAAAGACCGAACAACCTACCGAAAAACGCCTGCGCGATGCCCGTGAAGAGGGCAACATCCCGCGTTCGCGCGAACTGGCGACGGCCGCCGTGTTCGGCGCCTCGGTGCTGGCGCTGATGGCGTTTTCCGGGAGTATGGCGGCCGGCGGCAAGGCCTGGATGAAGTCCGCGCTCAGCCCGGAGGCCGGCCTTCGCTTCGAACCCAACGGCCTGTTCAGCCACTTCGGCCACCTGTTCCTGCAGCTGATGCTGGCGATGTGGCCGTTGCTGCTGATCTGCCTGCTGGCCAGTTTCCTGGCGCCGGTGGCGATGGGCGGGCTGCGCTGGTCGAACAAGTCGCTGATGCCCCAGTTCAACCGGCTCAGCCCGATGGCCGGCATGAAGCGCCTGTACGGCGCCGAGGCCATCGCCGAGTTCATCAAGTCGCTGCTGCGCATCCTGTTCGTCGGCGCTGCCGCCGGGCTGGTGGTCTGGCACGGGATCCGCCCGCTGCGCGACCTGGTCCACCAGCCGCTGGAAGCGGCCATCGTCAACGGCCTGGGCTTCACCCTGAAGCTGATGCTGGCCACCGGTGGCGCCATGATGCTGCTGGCTGCCATCGACGCCCCGTACCAGCGCTGGAACTGGATGCGCAAGCTGAAGATGACCCGTGAAGAGCTGCGCCGGGAAATGAAGGAAAGCGAGGGCAGCCCGGAAGTGAAGGGCCGCATCCGGCAGATGCAGCAGCAGCTGGCCAACCGCCGGATGATGGAAGCGGTGCCCACCGCCGACGTGGTCGTGGTCAACCCGACCCACTATGCCGTCGCCCTCAAATACGACGGCGGCAGGATGGGCGCCCCCACCGTGGTGGCCCTGGGCGTGGACGAAACCGCCCTGCGCATCCGTGAAGTGGCCGACGGCAACAAGGTCGCCATCGTCTCGGCCCCGCCTTTGGCACGCGCCTTGTATCGGGAAGGTCAACTTGGAAAGGAAATTCCCGTGAGACTGTATTCGGCCGTCGCCCAGGTGCTGTCCTACGTCTACCAGCTGCGCACCTGGCGGGGCGGGCCGATGCCGGCCGCGCCCAGCATCGACGTGGATGAGTTCGGCAAGGGAGGCCGCCCGTGAGCGCCCAGCCCGCTGGCATGAACACCCGCCGCGCCCTGGACATGATCCGCCAGGGCCTGGGCGCCCCGCTGATCGTGCTGGCCCTGCTGGCCATGGTCGTGGTGCCGCTGGCCGCGCCGGTGCTGGACGCGCTGTTCACCTTCAACATCGCCATCTCGCTGATGGTGCTGCTGGCGGTGGTGTACGTGAAGCGCCCGCTGGACTTCACCATCTTCCCGATCGTGCTGCTGATCACCACCATGCTGCGGCTGGCGCTGAACGTGGCCTCCACCCGCGTGATCCTGCTCAACGGCCAGAACGGCCACGACGCGGCCGGCAAGGTGATTGCCGCGTTCGGCGAATTCGTGATCGGCGGCAACTACGCGGTCGGCATCGTGGTCTTCGCGATCCTGACCATCATCAACTTCGTGGTCATCACCAAGGGCGCCGGGCGCGTCTCCGAAGTGACCGCGCGCTTCATCCTCGACGCCATGCCCGGCAAGCAGATGGCGATCGACGCCGACCTCAACGCCGGTTTGCTGACGCGCGAGGAAGCCAAGGTCCGTCGTGAAGAAGTCCGCGAGGAAGCCGACTTCTACGGCGCGATGGACGGTGCCAGCAAGTTCATCCGCGGCGACGCCATCGCCGGCATCCTGATCCTGTTCATCAACATGCTCGGCGGCCTGGCCGTGGGCGTGCTCCAGCACGGCATGCCGTTCGGCCAAGCCGCAGCCACCTACACCCTGCTCTCCATCGGTGACGGCCTGGTGGCGCAGCTGCCGGCCCTGCTGGTGTCCTCGGCGGTGGCGATGCTGGTCACCCGCGCCTCGCGCTCGCAGGACATGGCCCAGGCCATGATGGGCCAGGTGTTCGGCCAGCACCGTGCGCTGACCATTGCCGCCGCGATCCTCGGCCTGGTCGGCCTGGTCCCGGGCATGCCCAACGTCGCCTTCTTGACGCTGGCCGCCATCCTCGGCTTCATCGCCTGGAAGCTGTGGAAGAAGAGCCAGGTCGCCGAGCAGGCCGCCGCTGCGCCGGCGTCCGGCCCGACCACCGCGCTCGGCCTGCCGGCCGGCACGCCCTCGCCCACCGCCGAACTCACCTGGGACGAACTGCGCCCGGTCGATCCGCTCGGCCTGGAAGTGGGTTACCGCCTGATCCCGCTGGTGGACAAGAACCAGGGCGGCGAACTGATGGCGCGGATCAAGGGCGTGCGCCGCAAGCTCACCCATGACATCGGCTTCCTGATCCCCTCGGTGCACATCCGCGACAACCTGGAACTGGGCGCCACCGCCTACCGCCTGCTGATCCACGGCGTGCCGGTGGCCACCGCAGAGATCCATCCGGACCGCGAACTGGCGCTGGACCCGGGCAGCGCGCTCGGCGCACTGGAAGGCATCGCCGGCAAGGACCCCGCGTTCGGCCTGGATGCCACCTGGATCCAGCCGCATCAGCGCGCCCACGCCGAATCGATGGGCTACACCGTGGTCGACCCGGCCACCGTGGTCGCCACCCATCTCTCGCACCTGATCCGCGAGCACGCGCCGGAGCTGCTGGGCCACGAGGAAGTGCAGCAGCTGCTGGCCAACCTGGCCAAGAGCGCGCCCAAGCTGGTCGAAGACCTCACCCCCAAGGCGCTGCCACTGTCGGTGGTGGTGCGGGTACTGCAGAACCTGCTGATCGAGCGCATCCCGGTGCGCCAGCTGCGCAAGATCGCCGAGTCGCTGGTGGAAAACGCACCGCTCAGCCAAGACCCGGGCGTGCTCACCGCCGCCGTGCGCAACGCGCTGGGCCGTTTCATCGTGCAGGAGATCGCCGGCATGTCGGCGGAGCTGCCGGTGTTCACCCTCAACCCGCAATTGGAACGTGTCTTGCAGGAGTCCACACAGGGCAACGGCGCAGCGCTGGAACCCGGACTCGCCGAGCGACTGCACCAGAGCCTGGCCGAATGTGTCGGCAAGCAGGAAGCGAAAAACGAGCCCGCGGTGGTGTTGGTGCCCGGTCCGGTACGTGCCGCGCTGGCACGGCTGGTACGCCACAGCGTTCCGTCGCTGTCCGTGCTGGCCTACAGCGAGGTGCCGGAAGACAAGCGCTTGAAGCTGGTCGGCACGATCAGCTGAGCCGGAACTCCGACAGCAACGCGTCAGAAAACAGACACACCCATTTCGCCATCACCGCAGCAGGACAAGAAGGGAACCCCGGACCGTGCAGACCACCGACAACCAGAGCCTCCCTTCCGCCCCCCAGCCCCAGACTCCGTCCCGGTACCACAGCATGAAAATCAAACGCTTCGTCGCTCCCGATATGCGCTCGGCCATGAACCTGGTGCGCAAGGAACACGGTCCCGATGCGGTGATCCTGTCCAATCGCCGGATCGAGGAAGGCGTGGAGATCGTGGCCGCGGCGAACTATGACGAAGGCGCGGTGCAGCGCGCACTGGAAGCGGCCCGCAAGGACGTCGCCCCGCCGCCGTCGGCCCCGCGCCCGCGCAATGCCGCCGACGCGGTGATCGCCGCCGTCACCCGCCGCAAGGCACCGGTAGCGGCGCCGGAGCCGGTGGCCGCCACCACCTCGGCGGTCGCTGCGCTGGCCCGCGCCGCCGTCGGCGCCACCGGCCGCACCCTGGACACCGCCAACGAAATCGTGCCGCCGCCGGGCAGCCCCGGTTTCGCCGCGACCCTGGCCCGCGCGGCAGTTGCACCGCGCCGCACCCTGGACGCGCTGCCGGAACAGATCTTCGCTCCCTTCAATGTCGAACAGGCCGCCGCCCACGCTGCCAACCCGGCAACCGCTTACGCCGCCCAGTCCGACGTAACGCCGGGCTCTGCCCGGCCAACGATCGAAGACGCACCGTCTCCGACCCGCGCGGCCACCCCGGCCCCGTCCAACCGCGCCCGCTTCATCATCGACCCGCCGCAGGACGACGCCCCGCTGTTCGAAATGCACGCCCCGCCCGGCCGCAGCCTGCCGCCGCAGCTGCCGCAGATGCCCGCGCAACAGATGCAGCGCGCCGCGTTCGACGCACCGATCGCCCCGCTGTGGGAAACCGTCCCGGTGGTCCCGGCAGCTGCCACCGCGCGCCTGGACATCGACGACTCCGCCGTGTTCGTGCCGCCCGCTCCCATGGTGATGATCGAGACCGCTGCACCGGTTGCGCCGGTTGCGCCGATCGCTCCGGTCGCCCCGGTGGCGGCGATCATGATCGCCCCGCCGGCGCTGCCGGCCATGCAGGCCGCCAACGAACCGACGGCGCCGGCCGAGATCGCCGAAGCCGAGCGGGTGACTGCTCCGGAACCGGTTGCCGCCGCGCCGGTCGCCGCACCCGTCCCGGTCACCCTGGTCCGCGACGACGAGGAACTGCGCCAGCTGCGCCATGAAGTGGCCGGCATGCGCCACGTGATCGAGCGCGAAATGAACCGCTTCACCGACGAACGCCTGCGCGGCTCGCCGGTCCGTGCCGCCGCGCTCGACCTGATGGACGAATACGGCTTCGACGCCGGCATCTGCCGCGACGTCGCCCTGCAGATCCCGCTGGACACCGAAGCCCACCGTGGCCGCGGGCTGATGCTGGGCCTGCTCTCGAAGAAGCTGCCGATCGCCCCGGTCGACCCGCTCGAGGCCGGCGGCGTGATCGCCCTGGTCGGTCCCACCGGTGCCGGCAAGACCACCACCATCGCCAAGCTGGCCTCGCGCTTCGCCGAAGCGCATGCCGCCCGCGACGTGGCCCTGGTCACCACCGACACCGCCCGCATCGGAGCCCGCGAACAGCTGTACGGCTTCGGCCGCCAGCTCGGCATCGCGGTGCACGAAGCCAACAGCGGCAGCGACCTGGCCCAGCTGCTGGAGCGCCTGAAGGACTACAAGCTGGTGCTGATCGACACCGCCGGGCTGGGCCCGCGCGACCGCGCCCTGGCCGCCCAGCTGCAGTGGCTGCGCGCGTCCGAGCAGATACGCACCCTGCTGGTGCTGCCGGCCAACACCAGCTTCGGCGACATGGACGAAGTGGTCCGCCGCTTCAGCGCCGCCAACCCGCAGGGCGTGGTGCTGAGCAAGCTGGACGAGACCGGCCGCTTCGGTACCGCCCTGTCGGTGGCGGTCGACCACCGCCTGCCGATCACCTGGGTCACCGACGGCCAGGACGTCCCCGAAGACCTGCACCGGGCCAGTGCCGCCAATCTTGTACTTCGCCTTGAAGATTTGCGCCGCGCGGCCGATATGCCCTGCAACCCGGAGTTGAACCATGCCGTCGCGTGAGTACGAAAACCTGACCAGGACCTTCCCGCTGTCGGCCACCCGCAGCCAGCCGCTGGGCCCGGTGCGCACCATCGCCGTCACCGGCGGCAAGGGCGGCGTGGGCAAGACCAATGTCTCGGCCAACCTGGCCGTGGCGCTGGCCGGCATGGGCAAGCGCACGCTGCTGCTGGACGCCGACCTGGGCCTGGCCAACATCGACGTGATCCTGGGCCTGCAGCCCAAGCTGACCCTGGCCGACCTGGTCGCCGGGCGCTGCACGCTGGACGAGGTGATCCTGGAAGGCCCCAACGGCGTGCTGGTGGTCCCGGCCGCGTCCGGGCGCCGGCACATGGCCGAACTGCAGCCGGCCGAGCACGTGGGCCTGGTCAATGTGTTCTCCGAACTGGAACGCGAACTGGACTTCATGGTGGTGGACACCGCCGCCGGCATCACCGACGGCGTGCTGACCTTCTGCCAGGCCGCGCAGGACACCGTGGTGGTGGTCTGCGATGAACCGGCCTCGATCACCGACGCTTACGCACTGATCAAGGTGCTCTCGCGCGAGCGCGGCGTGGACCGCATCCAGGTCGTGGCCAACATGGTGCGCGACCCCAATGAAGGCCGCGTGCTCTATGAAAAGCTGAGCCGCGTGTGCGAGAAGTTCCTGGCCGACGTCTCGCTCAACTACCTGGGCTGCGTGCCGCAGGACGACTGGCTGCGCCTGTCGGTGCAGCGCCAGCAGCCGGTGGTGAAGGCCTATCCGTCCAGCCCGGCCGCGCAGGCGATCGCCGAGATCGCCCGCCGCACCGCGCGCTGGCAGGCCCCGACCGAACCGCGTGGCGGGGTCGAGTTCTTCCTGGAACGCATCCTCAAGCAGCGCGGGGTGGCCGCATGAAAGGCGCCGCACAATACAAGGAGGTGCAACGCGCCGCCGCCAACGAGTGCATTGCCCAGCACTCGGACCTGGTCCGGCGCATTGCCCACCACCTGGCCGCGCGCCTGCCGGCCAGCGTTGAAGTGGACGACCTGATCCAGGCCGGCATGATGGGCCTGATCGAGGCGTCGCGCAGCTACGACGCCGACCAGGGCGCCTCGTTCGAAACCTACGCCTCGATCCGCATCCGCGGCTCGATGATCGACGAGATCCGCCGCGGCGACTGGGTGCCGCGCTCGGTGCACCGCCGTGCGCGCGACGCCGCCTCCACCATCCGCCGCCTGGAGCAGAGCACCGGCCGCGCCGCCAGCGCCACCGAAGTGGCCGCCGCGATGGACATGCCGCTGCCCGACTACCTTCGCCTGATGGAAGACGCCGCGCGCGGCCAGGTGCTGAGCCTGGAGTCGCGGATCGAAGACCAGGGCGAGCTGGACACCGTGGCCCAGGGCGGCCCGACCCCGCAGCAGGTGCTCGAGCGCGGCGAATTCGGCCGCGAGCTGGGCAACGCGATCGGCCTGCTGCCCGAGCGCGAACAGCTGGTGCTGTCGTTGTACTACGAGCAGGAACTGAACCTGAAAGAGATCGGCGCAGTGCTCGGGGTCAGCGAGTCGCGCGTCTGCCAGATCCATGGCCAGGCCGTGCTGCGCCTGCGTGGCCGATTGAAGATCTTCGAGGCGGCCGACGCCGGCCTCGAGAACAACTGAGACCGAGGAAACACCTTTGAACAAGAACATGCGCATCCTGATCGTCGACGACTTCTCGACCATGCGTCGTATCGTCAAGAACCTGCTGGGCGATCTGGGCTTCACCAATACGGCCGAAGCCGAGGACGGGCATGCCGCGCTGGCCCTGCTGCAGAGCCAGCCGTTCGATTTCGTGGTCACCGACTGGAACATGCCGGTGATGACCGGCATCGACCTGCTCAAGGCGATCCGCGCCGACGCCAAGCTCAAGACCCTGCCGGTGCTGATGGTCACCGCCGAAGCCAAGCGCGAGCAGATCATCGAAGCGGCGCAGTCCGGCGTGAACGGCTACATCATCAAGCCGTTCACCGCGCAGACCCTGGAAGAGAAGCTCGGCAAGATCTTCGAGCGCCTGGCGGCGAGCGCCTGATGGAAACCCTTCGCGACAAATCGGCGCTGGTGCAGCGCCTGCAGGACGCCCTTGCCGCGCTGGAAAGTGGCGACGAAGCGGGCTGGCGCCGGGAAATCGATGCGCTGGCCGCGCTGCGCACCCAGCCGATGATGGCAGGCCTGAACCGGCTGGCCCGCGAACTGGGCCAGGCGCTGGGCGAACTGCCCACCCTGCCCAGCGAAGCCGGCGAGCTGGACGACGCCTGTGCACGCCTGGACCACGTGGTGGCGATGACCGAACAGGCGACCCACCGCACCCTGGACCTGGCCGAAGAATGCCGGGCGCTGACCGAGCAGCTGCGCGCCAACGGGCTCAGCCCGGACCAGGACGTGCAGCTGGAGCGGATCCGCCACAACCTCACCGAGATCGCGCTCACCCAGAGCTACCAGGACCTCACCGGGCAGATCATCCGCCGCGTGGTCGGCATCGTGCGCCGCGTCCACGAAGGCTTCGGCGCACTCGGCCTGCCGCCGCCGGACGAGACCACCAGCAAGCGCGACAACGGCCTGGCCGGCCCCGCCGTGACCGGGTTGGACCGTCACCAGGTGTCGCAGGTCGACGCTGACGATCTGCTTTCCGATTTGGGACTTTGAAACCATGAGTGCTGTTCCAGACGACATTGCCGCCGACTTCATCCTCGAGGCCCAGGAAATCCTGGATCGCCTCGGCGAACAGCTGGTGTCGCTGGAGCAGTCGCCCCAGGACAGCGACCAGCTCAACGCGGTGTTCCGCGGCTTCCACACGCTCAAGGGCGGTGCCGGTTTCCTCGGCATCCAGGCGATGGTGGAACTGTGCCACGCCGCGGAAGAGACCCTGGGCATGGCCCGCTCCGGGCACGCGGTGCTGCAGGCGCATCACTTCGATGCCGGCCAGCAGTCGCTGGATTACCTGCAGTCGATGCTGGATTCGGTGTCGGCCGGTACCGAGCCGGGCTATGCCCCGCCGGAACTGATCGCGCAGTTCGACGTCAACGGTCCGGCAGTGCCGGCACCGGTGGCGGCCGCCGCGCCGGCCAACGGTGACCTGATCACCGACGACGAGTTCGAAGCGCTGCTGGACACCCTGCACGGTGGCGCCGCGCCGACCGCCGTGACGCCCACGAAAAAGGTCGATGACGGCCTGATCGGCGAAGACGAATTCGAAGCGCTGCTCGACCAGCTGCACGGTGGCGCTGCCCCCGGCGCCGTGCAGGCAGCCGTGCCTGCACCGGCGCCCGCGCCGCGTCCGGTCGCCGCGCCGGCACCGGCCAAGCCGGCCGCCAACAAGCCGGTGGCCGAAGCCGAGCACACCGTGCGCGTGGACACCAAGCGCCTGGATGCGATCGTCAACCTGATCGGCGAACTGGTGCTCTCGCGCAACCGGCTCAAGACCCTGCGCGCGCGCCTGCATGACGAAGAGCTGGACCGTGCGGTGTCGACCCTGGACATCGCCACCGCGCGCCTGCAGTCGGCGGTGATGCGCACCCGCATGCAGCCGGTCGGCAAGGTGTTCTCGCGCTTCCCCAAGGTGGCCCGCGACGTCGCCCGCAACCTCAAGAAGGAAGTGGAGCTGGAACTGATCGGCGCGGAAACCGAGCTGGACCGCAACCTGGTCGAAGCGCTGGCCGACCCGCTGGTGCACCTGGTGCGCAACGCGATCGACCACGGCATCGAAATGCCCGAACTGCGCGAAGCGCAGGGCAAGACCCGCAGCGGCAACGTGCGGCTGTCGGCGCAGCAGGAAGGCGACTACGTCAGCATTGAAGTGCAGGACGACGGCGCCGGCATCGATCCGGAGCGCCTGCGCGCCAAGGCCCGCGAAAAGGGTCTGATCGACCCCGAAGCGGCCGCCCGCCTGAGCAGTGAGGAATGCCTGCACCTGGTGTTCCTGCCTGGTTTCTCGACCAAGCAGGAAGTCACCGACATTTCCGGCCGTGGCGTCGGCATGGACGTGGTGCAGTCGCGCATCCGCGAGTTGAGCGGCCAGATCCAGATCCAGTCGGAACTGGGTCGCGGCAGCCGCTTCCTGATCCGGGTGCCGCTGACCCTCGCGATCCTGCCGACCCTGCTGGTGCAGGCCGGCGAAGACATCTACGCGCTGCCGCTGGCGCGCGTGATGGAAGTGCTGCATGCGCCCAACACCTCGCTGGGCTGGTTCGACGGCCGCGCGGTGCTGGATCGCAAGTCGCACACCCTGCCGCTGGTCGACCTGCGCCATTGGCTGGCGGTGGAGCCGACCGCCTCGCCGCTGCTCACCATCGTGGTGCTGCAGGCCGGTGAAGCGCGTTTCGGCCTGGTGGTCGACCAGGTCCGCGGCCGCGAGGAAGTGGTGATCAAGCCGCTGCCCAAGGCCCTGCGCGGCCTGCGCGGCTACGCCGGCGCCACCCTGATCGGCGACGGCCGCATGTCGCTCATTCTGGACGTAGACGGTTTGCGCTGAACGGTCGCAGCCACGCAGGGCGTGGCTCTACCGCCGAACGTCCACCCCGGTAGAGCCACGCCCTGCGTGGCTGAACCACCGACCAACCCAACACCGCCCCACCTCAAGTCCCCCAAACGCAAGCCGATATCGGACCAATGGACAGACTCAGCCTCATCGGACTTTTCCTCGCCCTGGCCTCCCTGGTCGGCGGCAGCATCCTCAAGGGTGCCGGGCTGGCGTCGCTGTGGTCTCCTGCTGCCTTCGTCATCGTCATCGTCGGCACCCTCGCCTCGATCCTGCTGCACACCTCGCCGGCCGTGTTCAAGCACGCCTTCAAGATCGTCAGCTGGATCATCCGCCCGCCGAGCACCGACCGCAGCGACCTGATCCGCCAGATCGTGGAGTGGAGCAACATCGCCCGCCGCCAGGGCCTGCTGGGCCTGGAAACCCAGGTCGAGGCCCAGGACGACCCGTTCCTGCGCAAGGGCCTGCAGCTGCTGGTCGACGGCGTCGAGCCGGAAACGATCCGGCACATGCTCGAGATCGAACTGAGCAGCCAGGAAAGCCGCGACCTCGCCGCCTCCAAAGTGTTCGAAGGCATGGGCATCTACGCCCCCACCCTGGGCATCATCGGCGCCGTGCTCGGCTTGATCGCGGTAATGAAGAACCTCGCGGACCCGAGCAAGCTCGGCCACGGCATCGCCGCCGCGTTCACCGCCACCATCTACGGCATCGCCTCGGCCAACCTGCTGTTCCTGCCGGTCTCGGCCAAGCTCAAGAGCGTGATCCACCACAACAGCCGCGACCGCGAGATGATCATCGAAGGCCTGATCTCGATCGCGCAGGGCGAGAACCCGCGCAACATCGAAACCAACCTGTCCGGGTTCCTGCACTGAGATGGCCCGGCGCAAGGCCCACGAAGAGCATGCCAACCATGAGGCCTGGGCGATTCCCTACGCCGACCTCATGACGCTGCTGCTTGCCTTCTTCGTGGTGATGTACGCGATCTCCTCGCTCAACGAGGGCAAGTACCGGGTCATGGCCGACGCCCTGACCACCGCGTTCGGCGGCGCGCCGCGCACCATCAATCCGGTCCAGGTCGGCAACCAGCAGGTCCAGGGCGGCGGCTGGGACAGCCCCTCGGTGATCAAGGCCGGCAACCGGATCGGTTCGTCCGCGCCCTCGCCCAGCAATGATCCGACGCTGCTGCCGGCGATGGCCTCGCAGATGCGCATGCCTGTCTCGGTACACAACCAGGAACAGCTGCAGCGCGCCGAGCGCCAGCTCAACGGCATCGCCGACCGCCTCACCGCCACGCTGGCGCCGCTGATCGACCGCGGCATGATCACCGTGCGCCGCACCGAGCTGTGGATCGAAGTGGAGATCAACAGCGACATCCTGTTCACCACCGGCTCGGCCACGCTCGACGTGCACGCGCGCGACACCCTCTCTTCGCTGGCCCAGGTGCTGCACGACGCCCCCAACGGCGTGCGCGTGGAAGGCCATACCGACGACGTGCCGATCGCCACCGCGCTGTTCCCCTCCAACTGGGAACTCTCGGCCGCGCGCGCGGCCAGCGTGGTGCACCTGTTCGCCGACCAGGGCGTGCAGCCGGCGCGGCTGGCGATGGTCGGCTACGGCCAGTTCCGCCCGCGCGAGGACAACGCCAGCGCGCAGGGACGCAACCGCAACCGCCGGGTGAATGTGATCATCCTCGCCGACACCGCGCAGGGCGTGGACCCGCTGGGCCCGCAGCTCACCGCCGACGCAGCGCCCGCCACCACGCCGGCACCCGCACCGGAGCCGCCGGCGCTTTCCCCTGTTTCCCCCCTCGCCCCGGTGCAGCTGCCACCGGTGCCGGCCGGCAGCCGTGTTGGCGCCGCCGTTCCCCCCGCAATGAAGGAGTGAACCGATGCGCATCTGGGCAATCGCCAACCAGAAGGGCGGCGTGGGCAAGACCACCACGACCCTCGCGCTGGGCCGCGGCCTGGCCACGCTGGGCCACCGCGTGCTGCTGATCGACCTGGATCCGCATTCGTCGCTGACCCGCGCGTTCAACGTGCCGCTGGACCCGCCGCCGGCCGGCGTGCTGGAACTGTTCGGCACCCCGCCTGCTGAACTCAGCACCCTGGCACACGCCAGCACGGTGCCGGGCCTGGATTACATCTGCGCGCAGGGCGCACTGGCCACGCTGGAACGCCGCAGCGCCAACCAGCCCGGGCTGGGCCTGGCCCTGCAGAACGCGATGACCCGCCACCAGGGCCAGCACGACTACATCCTGCTCGACTGCGCGCCGACCCTGGGCCTGCTGATGATCAACGCGCTGGCCGCCGCCGACCGCCTCATCATCCCGACCCAGGCCGAACCGCTGGCCCTGCACGGCCTGGACGGCATGGTCCGCACCGGTGAGATGGTCGAGCGCTCGCGCCGCCGCCCGCTGCCGATGTCGATCCTGCCGACGCTGTTCGACCGCCGCACCCGCGCCGGCAACGAAACCCTCAAGCAGATGCAGGACCGCCACGGCCAACGCGTGTGGGAAGACGCGATCCCGGTCGACACCCGCATCTCCAACGCCGCCGGCCTGACCCTGCCGCTGACCTCGGACGACTACCCCGGCCGCGGCCTGCTGGCGTACCGCCGCGCGCTGGAATGGATCCTGGCCGACGACGCGCAGCAGATGGAGCGCGCGGCATGAACACCGTGGGCGTGCTCGACGACTATCTGGAAGAACTGCTGGGCGACGCGGTGCCCGCGTTCGAGACCCCGACTTCGCCCGGCGCACCGGCGAACCTCGCCCTGCTCGAAGAACTGCTGAACGATCCGGCGCTTGGCCCGGTAGCCGCTCCCGCTGCCCCTGCCTTCGATACGCCGACCTCGCCCGGCGCACCCGCCAACCTTGCGCTGCTCGACGAGCTGCTCAACGATCCCGCGTTGGGCCCTGTTGCAGACGCATCGCGTCCGAGCTGGGACGATCTGCCCGAAGAAGCGCTCCACGACAGCGTGCCCGCCGTTGCAGCAACGCCTGCCGTTGCGCCTGCTGCTTCGCCTGCACCGCCCCGCGCTGTCGCACCTGTTGCTGCACCCGTTGCAGCACCTGTTGCACGCGCCGTCCCCGCGCCCGCTCCGCAACCGGTCGCCCGCGCCGCCGCACCGGCGCCGTTGGCACCTACCGGCCGCCCGAACAGCTGGCAGGAACTGCAGGCCCAGGCCCGCAACCCCGCCTCCAGCCCTCGTGGCGACCGCCGCGCCAGCGAGCGCACCTCGCGCTGGCTGCGCCTGCGCTGCGGCGCCCAGGCCTATGCCCTCGAACTGCTGAAGGTGCAGGAAGTGGTGTTGCCGGTTCCGCTGCTGCCGCTGCGCGGCACGCCGTCGGCCATGCTCGGCATCATGAACCTGCGCGGCCAGGTGGTCCCGGTGATGGACCTCGGCATCCACCTGGGTGCCGGTCCGGCCCAGGACGACGCCAACACCCGCATCGTGGTGCTGGAAGAAGACGGCGAGACCATGGGCCTGCGCGTCTCGGCCGTGGAAGACGTCGCCAACCTGACCGATTCCCAGATCGAACCGCCGGACACCGCCCGTATCTGCCAGATCTCCAACGACCTGTTCCGCGGCGTCGCCCGGGTCACCGCCCAGCCCATGATCCTGCTGGATGCCACGCAGCTGCTGAATTGACGGCCATCACGGACCCCTAAAGGTTCCTGAAAGCCAGCCGTTATAGACCTAGGAACCGTTTGTCCGGAGCAACGATGAGCACTGTGGCCCTGGGTGATGATCTCGGTATCGAGAGCAGCACCGAGCTCAAAACACGCCTGGCCCCCTTGGTGGACCAGGGCGGCGACCTGACGCTGGACGCCAGCCAGGTCGGCCGTATCCATACCGCGTCGGTGCAGGTCCTGTGCGCATTCGTCGAAGCCCGCCGCCAGGCCGGCAACCCGACCGCATTCGAAGGCTGCACCGCCACCTTCCGCGACGCCGCGCGACTGCTCGGCGTCACCCAGGCCCTGGGCCTGGACGCAACCCATGACAACCTGAAATCTGTGGAGAACGCGGCATGAGCGCACGTATCTTGGTGGTGGACGATTCGGCGTCGATGCGCCAGATGGTTTCCTTCGCCCTCACCTCGGCCGGCTTTGCCGTCGAAGAAGCCGAAGACGGCGCGGTCGCGCTGGGTCGCGCCAAGGGCCAGCGCTTCAATGCGGTGGTGACCGACGTGAACATGCCGAACATGGACGGCATCTCGCTGATCCGCGAACTGCGCCAGCTGCCGGACTACAAGTTCACCCCGATGCTGATGCTGACCACCGAGTCCGCCGCCGACAAGAAGTCCGAAGGCAAGGCCGCCGGTGCCACCGGCTGGCTGGTCAAGCCGTTCAACCCGGAACAGCTGGTCGCCACCGTCCAGAAAGTCCTGGGCTGATCCCGCCCCGCCCCTTCCTTCCCCTTTGGTAACCGGACCCGAACTGCCATGAGCATGGACCTGCAACGCTTCCACGCCACTTTCTTCGAAGAAAGCCGCGAAGGCCTGGACGCCATGGAAGCCGGGCTGCTGGCACTGGAATCGGGCCAGCAGGATCCGGAAATCATCAACTCGGTGTTCCGCGCCGCGCACTCCATCAAGGGCGGCGCCGGCACCTTCGGCTTCGACGCCATCGCCGCGCTGACCCACGTGCTGGAAACGCTGCTGGACGAACTGCGCGCCGGCAAGCGCGCACTGGAGCCGGTCGCGGTCGATGCCATGCTGTCCTCGGTGGACGTGCTGCGCGCCCTGCTGCGCGAAGCCGAACACGGCCAGCCGGCCGACCCGCAGGCCGTTGCCGCGATCAAGGCCCGCCTGGAAGCCGTGCTCTCCGGCCAGGCCGCCAGCGCGGCCGCACCGGTCGCCGCCAAGGTCGACGACACCCCTGAAGCGTGGCAGATCGGCTTCGTGCCGGCGCCGTCGCTGTTCATGAGCGGCAACGACCCGCTGCGCATCATCCGCGAACTGGAACACCTCGGTTCGCTGCAGGTGGCCGCACGCCTGGAGCGGCTGCCCGGTTTCGACCAGCTCGATCCGCTCGAAGCGCACCTGGCCTGGGACCTGGGCCTGGTCGGCAAGGTGCCGCGCAGCAAGATCGAAGACACCTTCGCCTGGGTCGTGGACGACTGCGAACTGGACATCCGCCCGGCCGCACCGCCGAGCCTGGCCACCAGCGCTCCGGCCGCGCCCGTCGCCGCTGCCCCGGCAGCCGCACCTGCGGCGCCGGCCGCTGCCGCCGCCCCCGCTGCCGCGTCCAGCGAAGCGGAAACCTCGATCCGCGTCAGCGTGGACAAGGTCGACGCGCTGATCAACCTGGTCGGCGAACTGGTCATCACCCAGGCCATGCTCAAGCAGGTCTCGCACGCACTGGACCCGGTGCACGCCGAGCAGCTGTTCGCCGGCCTGGACCTGCTCGAACGCAATACCCGCGACCTGCAGGAAGCGGTCATCGGCGTGCGCATGCTGCCGGTGGACGCGGTGTTCCGCCGCTTCCCGCGCCTGGTCCGCGACCTCTCCACGCGCCTGGGCAAGCAGGTCCGCCTGCGCACGATCGGCGAAGGCACCGAGCTGGACAAGGGCCTGATCGAAAAGATCGCCGACCCGCTGGTCCACCTGGTACGCAACTCGATCGACCACGGCCTGGAAATGCCCGACGTCCGCCGCGACGCCGGCAAGGACGAAACCGGCACCATCACCCTGGCGGCCTCGCACCAGGGCGGCCACATCGTGATCGAAGTCAGCGACGACGGCCGCGGCCTGAACCGCGACAAGATCCTGGCCAAGGCGCACGAGCGTGGCCTTGCCGTGCCGGACAACCCCACCGATGCGCAGGTCTGGGACCTGATCTTCCAGCCCGGCTTCTCCACTGCCGACGCGGTCACCGACCTGTCCGGTCGTGGCGTGGGCATGGACGTGGTCCGCCGCAACATCCAGGCGCTGGGCGGCGAAGTGCAGCTGGAAAGCAGGACCGGCAACGGCACCCGCGTGCTGATCCGCCTGCCGCTGACCCTGGCCATCCTCGACGGCATGACCGTCTCGGTGGCCGGCGAAACCCTCATCCTGCCGCTGGCCTACGTGCTTGAAGCATTGCAACCGCAGGCCGAAGACGTGCGCTCGATGGCCGGCGAAGGCCGCGTGCTGCGCGTGCGTGGCGAATACCTGCCGATCCTGTCGCTCAGCGAGTACTACGGGTATGGCCGCCGCAACAGCGAGGACTCGCTGGTGGTGGTGGTCGAAGGCGATGGCCAGAAAATCGCGCTGGAGGTCGACGAACTGGTCGGCCAGCAGCAGGTGGTGGTGAAGAACATCGAGAACAACTACCGGCGTATCGGTGGGGTCTCCGGTGCCACCATCCTGGGTGATGGCCGCGTTGCACTGATCGTCGACATCGGCGGCCTGGTGCGCTCGCTGCGGGTGCCGCAGGCGGCGTAACCCGCGCTCAATTGCCGGTTGTCTGAAACGCCCTCGCGAAAGCGGGGGCGTTCCGCTTTTCCCGCGCCGCCACCAGAACCGTGACGCCCGTTTTCGCCAACGATCACCTCCGCCCCCGATCCATCCGCATCCGCATGGCGAAAGCCTTGCGGTTGCTTGCTTTCGCAACCATTCACGCTTCAGAAAAAATGTGAATTCGAACGCTCAAGTTCGGGCTGGGGCACGCCGTTATCCGCAGTAGCGATGACAGTTTCATTGCCCGCCCCGCGGTTCAACCGCCGTGCGCCCCTGCCCTGCCCGGAGTCCCCAGCATGAAGTGGTTCCAGAATCTGCCCATCAGCCGCAAGCTCGCGGTCGGGTTTGCCCTTACCACCTTGATGACGATCGGGCTGGGCGTGTTTGCGCTGCTGCGCCTGAACGGCGCGAATGCCGAGCTGGCCGAGATGTCCAGCAACGACATCCCCTCGGTGCAGCACCTCGGCGAAGTGCGCGCGCAGCTCGGCGAGTTCCGCACCTTCGAACTGGCGCAGCTGAGCATGCTCGACCAGCCCGACAAGGTCGCCGACTACAACACGCGCATGGACGCCACCGCCAAGACCGTGCGTGACGAACTCAACGCCTACGCCGCGCTGCCGGCCGGCGACCAGGAAAAGGCGCTGTATCGCAAGGTCGCCGCCGACCTGGAGGTCTACTTCGCGGCCAACGCCGAAATGCGCGCCGCCGGTGCCGCCGGCGACGCCGTGCTGGCCCGGCAGATCTCCGATGACAAATCACGCCCCGCCCGCCGCACCATGTTCGAGGACCTCAAGACCCTCGGCGCGTTCAGCAGCGGCCTGATGCTGGAAAAGATCGACGAGGCCAACACCACCCATCGCAACAGCGTGATCGCCATCATCACCACCGTCTCGCTGCTGGCCCTGCTGGCCATCGCGATGGGCGTGGTGATCGCGCGCGCCATCACCGGTCCGATCCGCCAGGCCATGCACGCCATCCAGTCGGTGGCGCGTGGCGACCTGTCGGTCAACATCACCTCCAGCACCACCGCCGATGAAGCCGGTCGCATGCTCGCGGCCACCCGCGACATGACCCTGATGCTGCGCCGCTACTCCAGCGAAACCCAGCAGATGGTAGAAATGCACGCCGGCCCGGACATCAGCCACCGCATTCCGGAAGATTTCCCGGGCGTGTACGGCCAGCTCGCCGTCGGCGTGAACACGGTGATCTTCGAACACCTCGATTCGATCCGAGACGCCATCGACGTGCTCAACCAGTACGCGGCCGGCGACCTGTCCAGGGATGCACGCCGCCTGCCCGGCACCCGCGCGATCCTGCACGAATCGATGGACGCGGCCAAGGCCAGCCTGCTGGCCATCAACACCCAGATCCAGGCCCTGGCCCAGGCCGCCGCGGCCGGCGACTTCAGCAAGCGCGGCGACGCGCAGCGCTTCGACCACGACTTCAAGGTCATGATCGAGCACCTCAACACCATGATGGAAGTGGCCGACGGCAACCTCTCGCAGCTGTCGCACCTGCTCCAGGCCATTGCCAACGGCGACCTCACCGCGCGCATGCACGGCCAGTTCCACGGCGTGTTCGCCAGCATGCGCGACGACGCCAACACCACCGTCGCGCAGCTGACCCAGATCGTCAGCCGCATCCAGCACGCCTCCGGCAGCATCAGCACCGCCGCCGGTGAGATCGCCTCGGGCAACAACGACCTGTCGCGCCGTACCGAACAGCAGGCGGCCAACCTGGAAGAAACCGCCGCCTCGATGGAGGAACTCACCTCCACCGTGCGCCAGAACGCCGAACACGCCCGCCAGGCCAACCAGCTCGCCATCGGCGCACACTCGGTGGCCTCGCAGGGCGGTGACGTGGTCGGCAAGGTGGTCAGCACCATGCACGAAATCGACGCGTCCTCGCGCCGCATCGCCGACATCATCACCGTCATCGACGGCATCGCCTTCCAGACCAACATCCTGGCCTTGAACGCTGCAGTCGAAGCCGCCCGCGCCGGCGAGCAGGGCCGCGGCTTCGCCGTGGTCGCCTCCGAAGTGCGCACCCTGGCCCAGCGCTCGGCCAGTGCCGCCAAGGAGATCAAGGGCCTGATCGACGAATCGGTCGGCAAGGTCGCCGAAGGCTCCGCCCTGGTCAACCAGGCCGGCGCCACCATGGACGAGATCGTGGCCTCGGTACAGCGCGTGACCGACATCATGGCCGAGATCTCCGCCGCCTCGCAGGAACAGTCGGCCGGCATCGAGCAGGTCAACCAAACCGTCATGCAGATGGACGAAACCACCCAGCAGAATGCCGCGCTGGTGGAAGAAGCCACCGCCGCCGCACGCTCCATGGAAGAACAGGCTGGCCACCTCACCGATGCGGTCGCCCTGTTCAAGCTGGAAGGCCAGGCCGTACCGACCGTGGTCGCAGCCGCACCGGCCACCCGCCAGCGGGCCACGACCCCACCGCGTACCCCGGCGGCTCCCGCCCGCCGCGCCGCCGTGCGCGAACCGGCGCTGGCCAGCGAAGGCGACTGGCAGGAGTTCTAAGCCACTGCCCTGGCGACAGGCCCCACGACACCCCGCTCCGGCGGGGTGTCGTGTTTACCGATGCACACATTGCCTCTACATTATTGTGATCTGCTGCCGATAAACGGACAGAGACCTGATTTCGCAAGAAATCTGTACCCGCCCAACGCAGCAGAGTCCATGTCCGAAGGCAGCCTTGACGCACACAACGACGCCCACGCCGTCCACGACGACGGCGCGGATGATCGCTACCTGGTCCGCAATCCCCGGCAGATCCGCCAGCTGCTGCAGGCGCTGATCGACCAGCGTTCGCTGCTCACCGCGCACCTGGGTGGGCGCGACCAGTCGTTCCCCACTGCCATCCTCGAGCTGGACGAAGACGACGACACCCTCCTGCTCGACGGCAGCCCCTCCGAACCGGCCAACCGCGCCGCCGAAGAGGCCGGCCACCTGCTCTGTTTCGCCCAGCTGGACCGGGTCATGGTCCGCTTCCGCCTGGACCACCTGGAGCGCACCGGCGGCTACGGCCACGTCGCTTTCCGCGTGCCCTTCCCGACCGAACTGGTGCACCTCCAGCGCCGCGAACTGTACCGCCTGGAAACCCCGGTCACCGACTCCCCGCACCTGCTGTTCCCGATCAACGAAGACCGCAGCGAAGCCCTGCACCTGCGCGTGGTGGACATCAGCGGCGGCGGCCTGGCCGTGACCGTCCCGGTCAACTGCAACGCCTTCTCCATCCAGAAGCGCTACGACGCCCGCCTGGACATGCCCGAGACCGGCCCCCTGCAGGTCTCCCTGATCGTCTGCAACCAGCTCTCCCTCAAGCTCCCCAATGGCGTGGAAATGAAGCGCATCGGCATGCGTTTCGACGGCCTGCCCCGCGGCGGCGACAGCGCCATCCAGCGCTACATCTTCCGCATCGACCGCCAGCGCAGCGCCCGCAAGAACGGGGAATGACCCCAATGCGTAGGTCCGGCCGCTGGCCGGACGCTCTTCGCGACGCCCTCTAAAGTCGCGACATCCCAGGCCGATACCAAGCGTGACGCCCCGGTTTTCCGACCGCCACGCCCGACCCAGGATTCCTTCCATGAACGACAGCAACCCCAACGCCGCCAGCAGCGGTGGCGAGTACCTCAGCTTCACCCTCGGCGCCGAGCACTACGGCGTGGACATCCTCAAGGTCCAGGAAATCCGCGGCTACGATTCGGTCACCCGCGTCCCCGATGCCCCCGACTACATCAAGGGCGTGATCAACCTGCGCGGCACCATCGTCCCGGTCATCGACCTGCGCCTCAAGCTGCGCCTGGATGAAGCCCGCTACGACGCCTTCACCGTCATGATCGTGCTCAACGTCGACAACCGCGTCGTCGGCATCGTCGTCGACAGCGTCTCCGACGTCATCCCGCTCAACGCCGACCAGATCCGCCCCACCCCCGAATTCGGCGCCGCCGTCGACACCCGTTTCATCTCCGGTATCGGCACCCAGGACGACCGCATGCTGATCCTGCTCGACATCGAAACCCTGCTCGACAGCGCCGACATGGGCCAGCAGGCCGCCGTCGAAGACGCCGCCGCCTGATCCGGACAAAAAAGTTCTTCAGTTCTGTCGCAAAAGGCCGATAGCTGGAATCAGGTACCACCATTCATAGTCCCCCGGAGAATTTCCCGATGAAGTCCCTCTTTGCCGTGTTCTCGGCTGCCGTCCTGGCCGCTTCCGCCTCCTCCGCCTTCGCCCAGTCCGCCGAGATGATCCCGCCGGAGCTGGCAGCGCGCTCGGTCGGCAAGGACGGCATGGTCTGCGGCAAGGTCGAAAAGGCCCGCTACGCCGAAGGTTCCGAAGGCCAGCCGACCTTCCTGTACATGGGCGGCGCCTTCCCGCGCCACACCTTCTCGGCCCGCATCGCCGGCGCCAACCGCGGCAAGTTCAGCTTCCCGCTGGAAACCCTGGAAGGCAAGACCGTGTGCGTGATCGGCAAGATCGCCCGCGACGCCTCGCGCGCTGAAATCGAAGTCAGCTCGCCGGCCGGCCTGAAGCTCGCCAACATCAAGTAATCGACCCATGCCCCGCCACGCCGGCCCGCGCCGGCGTGGCTGCTGCAACCGGGCCTGAGACCCGGGCGCGTCTGCCACAGGAGAGTGCACCACCATGCAATGGATCAAGAACCTCAAACTGATGCCGAAGTTGATGCTGACTTTTGGCGTCATCCTGCTGGTGATGCTGCTGCAGGGCGTGGTCGCCTATCGCGGCCTGCACTCCCTCAACAACGTGACCACCGAACTGGCCGGCAACCGGATGGAAAGCATCCGCATGGCCGGCGAAATGCGTGGCATGCTCGGTGAATACCGCAACTCGGCCTACCAGGGCCTGATCCGCGCCAGCGACGACGTCAAGGCCGAAGCCAAGACCCGCGCCAAGGACCTGCGCGGCAAGATCGACGCCTCGATCAAGAAGTACCCGGCACTGATCGACAGCCCCCAGCAGAAGAAGCTGTTCGACGCCTTCGCCAAGGACTGGACCGACTCGCTCGCCTCCTACGACGCCGTCACCGAAATGCTCGAGCTCGACCTGCCGGACGATGCCATCGACACCTTCGTCGGCGAAACCCGCATGAAGCACCTCAAGGCCGCCACCGCGCTTGAGACCCTGATTGCCGAAGACAACCGCCTCGCCCGCGCCTCGCGCGAAGAGGCCGAATCGACCTACGCCACCTCGGCCACCCTGACCGTCATCGCCCTGCTCGGCGGCGCCGCGCTCGGCCTGGTGCTGGTCTACCTGTTCGCCCGTTCGCTGGTCGGCGCCGTCCGTGGCGCGGTCTCGGTCTCCAACGACGTGGCCGGCGGCAAGCTCGATGGCCATATCGACGTCACCCGCCAGGACGAAGTCGGCGAACTGATGCAGGCCATGCAGCGCATGCAGCGCGACCTGCGCGAGCGCACCGAAACCGAACAGGCCGTGGCCCGCGAGAACCTGCGCATCCGTACCGCGCTGGACTACAGCTCCACCGGCGTGTACCTGACCGACAACCACCTCAACATCGTCTACGCCAACCGCGCCCTGGAACAGACCCTGTCCCAGTACCAGGACGACCTGCGCGCCAGCCTGCCGGACTTCGACGCCAGCACCAGCCTGGTCGGTCGCCCGCTGACCGTGCTCGAGCACCGTGGCGAAATGGACGCCACCCTGCTGGCCAACCTCAAGCAGCACGGCGTTGCCCGTCGCGCCATGCAGTTCGGTGACGCCCAGTTCGCCCAGGTGGTCTCCACCATCCGCAACGAAGAAGGCGAGAGCGTCGGCCACGTGGTCGAATGGCGCGATCGAACCCCCGAAGCGCTGGTCGAAGCCGAAGTGGCCCGCGTGATCGCCCAGGCCGCTGCCGGCGACCTGTCCGGCCGCATCAGCGCCGAAGGCAAGGACGGCTTCTTCCTGCAGCTGGCCCAGCAGATCAACGGCCTGCTCGACGCCAACGCGTCGAGCATCGAACAGATCTCCGGCCTGCTCACGGCGCTGTCGCAGGGCGACCTGACCGTGCGCATGCACGGCGAGTTCGACGGCGTGTTCGCCACCATGCGCGACGATGCCAACGCCACCGCCGAACAGCTCAGCGGCATCGTCACCAAGATCAAGCAGTCCAGCCAGGCGATCAGCACCGCCGCCAGCGAAATCGCCAGCGGCAACAGCGACCTGTCGCGCCGTACCGAACAGCAGGCCGCCAACCTGGAAGAAACCGCCGCCTCGATGGAGGAACTGACCTCCACCGTGCGCCAGAACGCCGAACACGCCCGCCAGGCCAACCAGCTCGCCATCGGCGCGCATACGGTCGCCTCGCAGGGTGGCGAGGTGGTCGGCCAGGTGGTCACCACCATGAGCGCGATCCAGACCTCGTCCAAGAAGATCGCCGAGATCATCTCGGTGATCGACGGCATCGCCTTCCAGACCAACATCCTGGCCCTGAACGCCGCGGTGGAAGCGGCGCGTGCCGGCGAACAGGGCCGCGGCTTCGCCGTGGTCGCCTCCGAAGTACGTACCCTGGCCCAGCGTTCGGCCGGTGCCGCCAAGGAAATCAAGGGCCTGATCGACGACTCGGTCGGCAAGGTCAACGACGGCTCGGCCCTGGTCCACAAGGCCGGCGCCACCATGGGCGAGATCGTCGCCTCGGTGCAGCGCGTCACCGACATCATGGCCGAGATCTCCGCCGCTTCCCAGGAACAGTCGGCCGGCATCGAGCAGGTCAACCAGACGGTCGTGCAGATGGACGAAACCACCCAGCAGAACGCTGCGCTGGTGGAAGAAGCCACCGCTGCCGCCCGCGCCATGGAAGAACAGGCCGGCCACCTCAGCGACGCTGTCTCGATCTTCCGCCTCGACGAGCGTGACGTGCTGGCGCCGGCACCGGTGGCTGCACCCGCACCGCGGGTGGCCGCCCGTCCGGTGGCTGCCGCTGCTCCGGCACGCAAGCCGACCAACCGTGCGGTCGCCGCTGAACTGGCCGAAGGCGACTGGCAGGAGTTCTAAGCGCCACGCCTTCGCGTGACGCGCAACAGACCAGGCCCCGGTGCGCATGCACCGGGGCCTTTTCGTATCCCAGGCTGAATGCGCTCAGTTCGCACGACTCAATCCGACGCGTTCGCGGCCGATAACTCATTTGCCGTCACTTGTACGTCGACGGCATGCCCCCGCAGCAGAAGACCCGAATACATGAATCTCGCCAGCCGCTTCTCCAACCTCTCCGTCCGGGGCAAGCTCAACCTGCTCACCGCCCTGATCGCGCTTGGCGTGATCGTCCTTGCCATGATCGCCGCCCGCATCCAGTACCTGGACCTGGCCGACACGCGCAAGGAGAGCCTGAAGACCCAGGTCGAACTTACCTACGGCATCCTGGACCACTACAAGCGTCTGACCGAGAGCGGCGAACTCACCGAAGAAGCGGCCAAGAGCGCGGCCCTGCAGGCGCTGCACAGCATGCGCGGCGACAACGACGCGGCGTACTACAACGTGCTGGCCACCGACTACACCCTGCTGATGCACCCGTTCGCGCCCGACCGCGTCGGCAAGGTGCAGAAGGACTACGTCTCCAAGGACGGCGTGCCGCTGTACCGGCAGCAGGTGGACCTGGCCAAGCAGAGCGGCGGCTTCACTTACTACTCGACCACCAAGCCCGGCAACGGCGATGCCCTGATCGAAAAGGCCACGTACGCCGGCATGTATGCACCGTGGCAGTGGGTGGTCACCAGCGGCGTGTACATGGACGACGTGCAGTCCGACGCGCTGGCCTTCACCGGCATCATGGCCGGCAGCGGCGGCGCCGTGGTGCTGCTGGTGCTGGCCCTGAGCTGGCTGATCGGCAACCGCATCACCGGGCCGCTGCGCCAGGCCACCAGCGTGGCCGAGAGCATCGCGCGCGGCAAGCTGGACAGCCGCATCGGCGTGCAGGCCCAGGACGAACCCGGCCGCCTGCTGGAAAGCATGGGCCGCATGCAGCAGCAGCTGCACGCAGTAATCGGCGCCCAGCGCGAGATGGCCAGCCAGCACGACGCCGGCCAGACCACCTACCGCATGGACGAAGCCGCCTTCCCGGGCGAGTACGGCCTGATGGTGCATGAGACCAACACCCTGGTCGGCGCGCACGTGCAGACCATGCAGGAGGTGCTGGCCGTGGTCCAGCGCTACGCCATCGGCGACCTGAGTGCCGACATCGCCCGCTACCCGGGCGACAAGGCAGCGATCAGCACCACCGTCGACGCGGTCAAGCACAACCTGGCCAGCATCAACGCCGAGATCAAGCGCCTGGGCGCTGCGGCCGCCGCCGGCGATTTCAGCCAGCGCGGCGACAGCGCCCGCTTCGACCACGACTTCGCGCAGATGATCGCCAGCCTCAACGCGATGATGCAGGTCAGCGACGAGAACCTGGGCAAGCTCTCGCAGCTGCTGTCGGCGATTGCCGAAGGCGACCTCACCGCGCGCATGCACGGCGACTACCAGGGCGTGTTCGCGACCATGCGCGACGACGCCAACGCCACCGTCGCGCAGCTGACCCAGATCGTCGGCCAGATCCAACAGGCGGCCGGCAACATCAACCTGGCCGCCGGCGAGATCGCCACCGGCAACAGCGACCTGTCGCGCCGTACCGAACAGCAGGCCGCCAACCTGGAAGAGACCGCCGCCTCGATGGAGGAACTGACCTCCACCGTGCGCCAGAACGCCGAACACGCGCGCCAGGCCAACCAGCTCGCCATCGGCGCGCACAGCGTCGCCTCGCAGGGCGGTGAAGTGGTCGGCCAGGTGGTCACCACCATGAGCGCGATCGAAGCCAGCTCCAGGCGCATTGCCGAGATCATCTCGGTGATCGACAGCATCGCCTTCCAGACCAACATCCTGGCGCTGAATGCCGCGGTGGAAGCTGCACGTGCCGGCGAACAGGGCCGCGGCTTCGCCGTGGTCGCCTCCGAAGTACGCACCCTGGCCCAGCGTTCGGCCGGTGCCGCCAAGGAGATCAAGGGCCTGATCGACGACTCGGTGGCCAGCGTGGCCGACGGCTCGGCCCTGGTGCACAAGGCCGGCACCACCATGGGCGAGATCGTCGCCTCGGTGCAGCGCGTGAACGACATCATGGCCGAGATCTCGGCGGCCTCGCAGGAACAGTCGGCCGGCATCGAACAGGTCAACCAGACCGTGGTGCAGATGGACGAAACCACCCAGCAGAACGCCGCGCTGGTGGAAGAAGCCACCGCCGCCGCCCGCGCCATGGAAGAACAGGCGACCCAGCTGGCCGACGCCGTCTCGATCTTCCGCCTGGACAACCAGGTGGCCAACGCGGTCAGCGCGGTCGCCGCACGCGTCGCACCGCCGGCGCCACTGCGCAGCGTAAAGCCGGTTGCGACCAGGTCGTCCCCCGCCGCGCGTGCGCCCCGCACTACGCCGACCGACGACAACAACTGGCAGGAATTCTGAGGTAGAGCGGAGCTCTGCTCCGCTTCCATCCGCCCCCCATTCTCCCGAGTGCGCCCGTGACCACGCCAACCGCCCCTGCCTCCGCCAGCACGCCCCACGGTCGCGAATTCGAGTTCGCCGACCGCGACTTCCGCCGGATCTGCGACCTGATCTACCAGCGCGTCGGCATCTCGCTGGCCCCGGCCAAGCGCGACATGGTCTACGGCCGCCTGTCGCGGCGCCTGCGCGCGCTCGGCCTGCGCAGCTTCCAGGACTACCTGGACCAGCTCGAAAGCCAGGGCGGTGACGAATGGCAGGCGTTCACCAACGCCCTGACCACCAACCTCACTGCGTTCTTCCGCGAACCGCACCACTTCGAAAAGCTCGACACCGAACTGCGCGCTCGCACCGGCCACGGCACCCTGCAGCTGTGGTCGTGCGCCGCCTCCACCGGTGAAGAGCCCTACTCCATGGCGATCACCGCCTGCGAAGCGTTCGGCACCCTGAAGCCGCCGGTACGGATCCTGGCCACCGACGTCGACACCCAGGTGCTGGCCACCGCCAGCAAGGGCGTCTATGCCATCGACCGCGTCTCCGGGCTCGATCCGGCGATCAAGAAGCGCTACTTCCAGCGCGGCAGCGGCCCCAACGAAGGCCAGTGCCGCGTGCATCCGGCCCTGCGCGAGCTGATCGACTTCCGCCCGCTCAACCTGCTGGCGCCGCGCTACGACGTCGGCGGCCCGTTCGACGCCCTGTTCTGCCGCAACGTCATGATCTATTTCGACAAGCCCACCCAGCGCGGCATCCTCTCGCGGCTGATCCAGCACATGGGCGACGACGGCCTGCTCTACACCGGGCATTCGGAGAACTACCTGCACGCCGCCGACCTGATCCAGCCGTGCGGCCGGACCCTCTACAAGCGCGCTCCCGGAGCCCCGGCATGAACCTCGCCGCCCGCACCGACGAGGTGATGCGTTACTACGACAGCCGCTTCAAGGTCACCGCCGCCAAGCTGCTGCCGACCCAGTGCCTGGTGGTCGACGATGAAACCGCGCTGACCACCACCCTGGGCTCGTGCGTGGCCGCATGCCTGCGCGACCCTATGCTCAAGATCGGCGGCATGAACCACTTCCTGCTGCCCGAAGGCAACGTCGGCGACGGCGCGCCCGCCCGCTACGGCAGCTATGCCATGGAACTGTTGATCAACGACCTGCTCAAGCGCGGCGCACACCGCAAGCGCCTGGAAGCCAAGGTGTTCGGCGGGGCCAACGTGCTCAAGGGCTTCACCAGCAACCCGGTCGGCACCCGCAATGCCGAGTTCGTGCGCCAGTACCTGCAGGCCGAGCACATTCCGGTGCTGGCCGAAGACCTGTGCGGCATCCACCCGCGCAAGGTGTGGTTCTTCGCCGACACCGGCCGCGTGGTGGTGCAGCGCCTGCCGCATGCGCACGAGGCCGAAGTGGCCGCGACCGAATCGGCGGTGCGTGCGCGCCTGTCGCGTGCCCCGGTCACCGGTGGCGTGGAGCTGTTCGAATGATCAGTGGTTCGCCCGTACGTGTATTGATCGTGGACGACTCCGCCGTCGTGCGGCAGATGCTGAGCGAGATCCTCGCCAGCGACCCTGGCATCGAAGTGGTCGGCACCGCCGCCGACCCGCTGCTGGCGCGCGAGAAGATCAAGCGCCTGGCGCCCGACGTCATCACCCTGGACGTGGAAATGCCGCGCATGGACGGGCTGGCGTTCCTGGAAAACCTGATGCGGCTGCACCCTCTGCCGGTGGTGATGATCTCCTCGCTCACCGAGCGTGGCGCCGACACCACCCTGCAGGCGCTGGCCCTGGGCGCGGTGGACTTCATCTCGAAGCCCAAGCTGGACGTCGCGCGCGGCCTGCAGGGCTATGCCGAAGAAATCATCGCCAAGGTCAAGATGGCCGCGCGCTCGCGCGTGCGCACCCTGGCCCGCCCGATCGCCCCGCGCGTCACGCTCGACGCCGTGGCGCCCTCGCCCACCCGTTCCATCCAGTTCCGCACCACCGACCGCCTGATCGCCATCGGCGCCTCCGCCGGCGGCACCGAAGCGCTGCGCGTGGTGCTGGAAGGCATGCCTGCCGACGCACCGGCCGTGGTGCTCACCCAGCACCTGCCCGCAACGTTCAGCACCGCCTTCGCCGAGCGCCTGGACCGCCACTCGGCCATGTCCGTGCGCGAAGCCAGCGACGGCGAAGCCGTGCTCGCCGGCCACGCCTACCTGCCCCCGGGCGGCAAGCATCTGCGCGTGATCCGCGACGGCGCCCGCTGGCGCTGCCGGGTCGATGACGGCCCAGCGGTCAACCGGCACAAGCCGGCAGTGGACGTGCTGTTCCGCTCCGTGGCGGAAAGCGCCGGCGCCAACGCCATCGGCGCGATCCTCACCGGCATGGGCGACGACGGCGCGCGCGGCCTGCTCGAACTGAAGAACGTCGGCGCCCCAACTCTCGTCCAGGACGAAGCCACCAGCGTGGTCTGGGGTATGCCGGGCGCAGCGTTCAAGCTGGGCGCGGCGGAAGAACAGGTACCGCTGGAGCGGATAGCAGAGCGCCTGATGGCGCTGGCGCGAAGCTGATACAACGAAATGGCCGGGACCGGTGGGGACGGTTCCCAAACGTCCGCCGATACCACTGACCGGCACGGCGACGCATGGAAACCGAACGTGGAAACGCTCTCCACCGAATGTCGTGCCCCAATGCACCCCCGACCACCCCGGCGGTCGACTGGGGTGCGACCCTACCGCCTACCGCCAACCAAAAAAATACCCCGGCCGCATGCCTGAGGCAGAGACGGTACCGGGGTTTACCATCAAACGGTAACGCACGCGCGGCGCAATTGCCACACAAATAACCCCCGGCTCGCACCGGGGGTTTTTCGTTCAACACATCAACCGATCACGAAACTCAGGCGGCGACCGTCTTGGCCACGTCCTGGTATTCCTCGATCTGGTCGAAGTTCATGTAGCGGTAGATCTCCTTGCCGCTGGCATCCAGCACGCCGATGTCGGCCATGTACTCGGCCTTGGTCGGAATGCGGCCCAGGCGCGAGCAGATCGCGGCCAGCTCGGCCGAACCCAGGTACACGTTGGAGTTGCGGCCCAGGCGGTTCGGGAAGTTGCGGGTCGAGGTCGAGAACACCGTCGCGCCTTCGCGCACCTGTGCCTGGTTGCCCATGCACAGCGAGCAGCCCGGCATTTCCATGCGCGCACCGGCGGTGCCGAAGGTCCCGTAATGGCCTTCCTTGGTCAGCTCCGAGGCGTCCATCTTGGTCGGCGGGGCCACCCACAGCTTGGTCGGGATGTCGCGCTTGCCTTCCAGCAGCTTCGCAGCGGCGCGGAAGTGACCGATGTTGGTCATGCACGAACCGATGAAGACTTCATCGATGGCCGCACCGGCCACGTCCGACAGCGTCTTGACGTCGTCCGGATCGTTCGGGCAGGCCACGATCGGCTCGTGGATGTCGGCCAGGTCGATTTCGATGACCGCGGCGTATTCGGCGTCGGCGTCCGGCTCCAACAGCTCCGGGTTGGCCAGCCACGATTCCATCTTCTCGATACGGCGCGCCAGCGAACGGGCGTCCTGGTAACCCTCGGCAATCATCCACTTCAGCAGCGTGATGTTGCTGGTGAGGTACTCGATGATCGGTTCCTTGTTCAGGTGCACCGAGCAGCCGGCAGCCGAGCGCTCAGCCGAGGCGTCGGACAGTTCGAACGCCTGCTCCACCTTCAGGTCCGGCAGGCCTTCGATTTCAAGGATGCGGCCGGAGAAGATGTTCTTCTTGCCAGCCTTGGCCACGGTCAGCAGGCCCGACTTGATCGCGTACAGGGGAATCGCGTTGACCAGGTCACGCAGGGTCACGCCCGGCTGCATCTGGCCCTTGAAGCGCACCAGCACCGATTCCGGCATGTCCAGCGGCATCACGCCGGTGGCGGCGGCGAACGCCACCAGGCCCGAGCCGGCCGGGAACGAAATGCCCACCGGGAAACGGGTGTGCGAGTCGCCGCCGGTGCCGACGGTGTCGGGCAGCAGCATGCGGTTGAGCCAGCTGTGGATCACGCCATCGCCCGGACGCAGCGACACGCCGCCACGGGTGGAGATGAATTCCGGCAGGGTGTGGTGGGTCTTGACGTCGACCGGCTTCGGGTACGCCGCGGTGTGGCAGAACGACTGCATCACCAGGTCGGCCGAGAAGCCCAGGCAGGCCAGGTCCTTCAGCTCGTCACGGGTCATCGGGCCGGTGGTGTCCTGCGAGCCCACCGAGGTCATCTTCGGTTCGCAGTAGGTGCCCGGGCGCATGCCCTGGCCTTCCGGCAGGCCACAGGCGCGGCCGACCATCTTCTGCGCCAGCGAGAAGCCCTTGCCGGTGTCGACCGGCTGCACCGGCAGGCGGAACAGATCGGTCGGGGCCAGGCCCAGCGCTTCGCGCGCCTTGCCGGTCAGGCCGCGGCCGACGATCAGCGGAATGCGGCCACCGGCGCGCACTTCGTCGAACAGCACTTCGGACTTCACTTCAAATTCGGCGATCACTTCGCCGTTCTTCAGTGCCTTGCCTTCATACGGACGCAGCTCGACGACATCGCCGTGCTCCATCTTCGTCACGTCCAGCTCGATCGGCAGTGCGCCAGCGTCTTCCATGGTGTTGTAGAAGATCGGGGCGATCTTGCCGCCCAGGCACACGCCGCCGGCGCGCTTGTTCGGGATGTACGGAATGTCGTCGCCGGTCCACCACAGCACGCTGTTGGTCGCCGACTTGCGCGACGAACCGGTGCCGACCACATCGCCCACGTAGGCGACCAGGTGGCCCTTGTCCTTGAGCGAGAGGATCTGCTGGATCGGACCGCGCTTGCCGTCTTCTTCCGGCGTAAAGGCGGCATCGTCGCGCTTGTTCTTCAGCATCGCCAGGGCGTGCATCGGAATATCCGGCCGGGTGGTGGCGTCCGGGGCCGGCGACAGGTCATCGGTATTGGTTTCGCCCGGCACCTTGAACACCGTGACGGTCATGCTCGCGGCCACTTCTGGCTTGCTGGTGAACCATTCGGCATCGGCCCAGCTCTGCAGCACGGCCTGCGCGTTGGCGTTGCCCGCCTTGGCCTCTTCCTGCACATCGTGGAAGGCGTCGAACACCAGCAGGGTGTGCTTCAGCGCATCGGCGGCAATGGTGCCGACGCTGGCGTCGTCCAGCAGCTGCACCAGCGGCGCGACGTTGTAGCCGCCCAGCATGGTGCCCAGCAGTTCGGTGGCGCGCTCACGCGGAATCAGCGGGTTGGTTTCGCTGCCGAACGCGATCGCGGCCAGGTACGAGGCCTTGACCTTGGCCGCGTCATCGACGCCGGCCGGAACGCGGTGGGTCAGCAGGTCGAGCAGGAACTCGGCCTCGCCGGCCGGCGGGTTCTTCAGCAGTTCGATGACGTCGGCCGTCTGCTGGGCGTTCAGCGGCAGCGGCGGGATGCCAAGCGCGGCGCGCTCGGCTACGTGGTGGCGGTAGGCTTCCAACATGACAACTCCCGGGTGATTCTCGAAGAATGCGATTGAATGAAACGGTTGAAAAAAAGGGGCTCAGGCGTTTGGCACGATCAGCTTCAGGCCCTTGAAGTAGTCGCGGTAAAACTTGTCGTTCCAGGTGATCAGGCCGTCGCACTGCAACAGCGCGTGCGCGCCGACCATGAAGTCGTCCAGGCTGCGCCGGCTGTCCCCGCGCTGGCGATGGCGGCGGTGCATCTCGCCCGCGCGCAGGGCCGACTTGGCTTCCAGCGCGTTGAAATGGACGCCCATTTCCTCCAGCGCTTCCAGCACCTCGGCACCGCCGCGCAGGCTGGCACAGACTTCGGCGAGGGTTGCCCCGCACACCACCACCTTGCCGCTGACCAGGCTCTGGCGCAGGCAGGCCTCCACGGCATCGGCCTGCGGACCATTGCTCAGCAGCTCGACCAGCACCGGGGAATCGACGGCGATCATCCTGGCTTATCCCTCGTCGCGCACGGCGCGCACGGCCGCCTCGGCCGACTCGAAGCCGTCCAGCGAGAACTTGCCGCGCGCCCTTGAAATGGCATCGTCAACACTCTTGCGCAGGATGATGCGGCTGCCGTCGAGCTCCACCTTCAGCTGGGTGCCCTTGGTCAGGCCGAGCGCGTCGCGGACCGCCTTGGGCAAGGTGATCTGTCCGCGTTCTGCAACGGTGGCTTCCATCGGTAGGCCCTCCAAAGTATGTACGAATTATACATACTTGACCCCGCATACTTCTACCCGAGCCTGTTCAGCCTCGCCGCCTCCAACCGCCCAAGGCCCTGCCACACCAATGACACAGGCGATACATAGGTATAGGTAGCCTGAGGCCCTGCCGAAGACCGGCGCGTGGCTGAAGGGTTCATACTGATTCCCACTGCCGGCGCCTGGCCTCCGGCAACCGCAAGCAGGCCCCCGGGCCACTGCAAGCCATCCGCAAGAGGAGTTTCCCCGCATGAGCGACTCGTTCTCCACCCGCAGCCAGCTGGACGTCGGCGGCACCACCTACGACTACTTCAGCCTGCCCAAGCTCGGACAGCAGTTCGACATCTCCCACCTGCCCTATTCGATGAAGATCCTGCTGGAGAACCTGCTCCGGCACGAAGACGGCGGCGCCACCGTCGGCCGCGATCACATCGAAGCGGTGGCACGCTGGAACCCGGCCGCCGAGCCGGACATCGAAATCGCCTTCATGCCGGCCCGCGTGGTCCTGCAGGACTTCACCGGCGTGCCCTGCGTGGTCGACCTGGCCGCCATGCGCGACGCCGTGGTCAAGCTGGGCGGCCGCCCGGAACAGATCAACCCGCAGATCCCCTCCGAACTGGTCATCGACCACTCGGTGCAGGTGGACGTGTTCGGCACCCCGGACGCACTCGACCTGAACGGCAAGATCGAATTCCAGCGCAACCAGGAACGCTACGGCTTCCTTCGCTGGGGCCAGAAGGCGTTCGACAACTTCAAGGTGGTGCCGCCCAACACCGGCATCGTCCACCAGGTGAACCTGGAGAACCTGGCGCGCGTGGTGATGACTGCGGACAAGGACGGCAAGGCGGTCGCCTACCCCGACACCGTGTTCGGCACCGACAGCCACACCACCATGATCAACGGCATCGGCGTGCTCGGCTGGGGCGTGGGCGGCATTGAGGCCGAAGCGGCGATGCTCGGCCAGCCCTCCTCCATGCTGATCCCGCAGGTGGTGGGCTTCAAGCTCACCGGCCGCCTGCCCGAAGGCGCGACCGCCACCGACCTGGTGCTGACCGTCACCCAGATGCTGCGCAAGCACGGGGTGGTCGGCAAGTTCGTCGAGTTCTTCGGCGAAGGCCTGCAGCACCTGCCGCTGGCCGACCGCGCCACCATCGGCAACATGGCGCCCGAGTACGGCGCCACCTGCGGCATCTTTCCGATCGACAACGAATCGCTGAACTACCTGCGCCTGTCCGGCCGCAACGAAGAACAGATCGCGCTGGTCGAAGCCTACGCCAAGGCCCAGGGCCTGTGGCACGACGCCACCACCGCCCATGCCAGCTACAGCGCCACGCTGGAACTGGACATGGGCGAGGTCAAGCCGTCGCTGGCCGGTCCCAAGCGCCCGCAGGATCGGGTGCTGCTGCAGGACGTCAAGCAGAACTACCGCGACAACCTGGGTGGCCTGACCACCAATCGCGACAAGCGCAGCGACGACGTTTCCAAGTTCGTCAACGAAGGCGGCGGCGCTGCGGTCGGCAACGAACAGCTGGCCAAGGGCTACGCCGATGTCGACCTGGACGGCACCCGTTTCCGGCTCAAGGACGGTGCCGTGGTCATCGCCGCCATCACCTCCTGCACCAACACCTCCAACCCGGCGGTGATGATCGGTGCCGGCCTGCTCGCCCGCAACGCGGCGGCCAAGGGCCTGGACCGCAAGCCGTGGGTGAAGACCTCGCTCGGCCCGGGTTCGCGCGTGGTCACCGACTACCTTGAAAAGGCCGGCGTGCTCACCGAGCTGGAAAAGGTCGGCTTCTACGTGGTCGGCTACGGCTGCACCACCTGCATCGGCAATTCCGGCCCGCTGCCCACCGAAGTCAGCGCCGGCATCGCCAGTGGCGACCTGGTGGTGACCTCGGTGCTGTCGGGCAACCGCAACTTCGAGGGCCGCGTGCACCCCGAAGTGAAGATGAACTATCTGGCCAGCCCGCCGCTGGTGGTGGCCTACGCGATCGCCGGCACCACCGACATCGACCTGACCACCGAACCGCTCGGCACCGGCAGCGACGGCCAGCCGGTGTACCTGCGCGACATCTGGCCGAGCAACAAGGAAATCGGCGACGTCATCGCCGCGACCATCGGCCCGGAGATGTTCAAGCAGAACTACGCCGACGTGTTCAAGGGCGACAGCCGCTGGAACACCATCCAGTCGCCCGACGGCGACCTGTACGAATGGGACGGCAGCTCCACCTACATCAAGAACCCGCCCTACTTCGATGGCATGACCATGCAGGTCGGCCACATCGACGACGTGCACGGCGCCCGGGTGATGGGCCTGTTCGGCGACTCGATCACCACCGACCACATCTCCCCGGCCGGCAACATCAAGAAGGACTCCCCGGCGGGCCGCTTCCTGCAGGAGCGCGGCGTGCAGCCGGCCGACTTCAACAGCTACGGCAGCCGCCGCGGCAATGACGACGTGATGGTGCGCGGCACCTTTGCCAACATCCGCATCAAGAACCTGATGTTTTTGGGCGAGGAAGGCGGCAACACCCTGTACTACCCGGCCGGCGGCGGCGAGCCGGAAAAGCTGGCCATCTACGACGCGGCCATGAAGTACAAGGCCGAGGGCGTGCCGCTGGTGGTGTTCGCCGGCAAGGAGTACGGCACCGGCTCCTCGCGCGACTGGGCCGCCAAGGGCACCAACCTGCTGGGCGTGAAGGCGGTGATGGCCGAGAGCTTCGAGCGCATCCACCGTTCCAACCTGGTCGGCATGGGCGTGCTGCCGCTGCAGTTCCAGGCAGGCGAGAACGCCCAGAGCCTGGGCCTGGACGGCTCGGAGAAGGTCGACATCACCGGCCTGGCCGATGGCGCCAGCAAGACCGCCACGGTCACCGCGACCCGCGCCGACGGCACCGTGAAGACCTTCCAGGCCCATGTGATGCTGCTGACCCCCAAGGAAGTGGAGTACTTCAAGCACGGCGGCCTGCTGCAGTACGTGCTGCGCCAGCTGGCGGCCCGCTGAGCCCCCTGCCCCCTTCCATTCAGGAAGGGGGCCTCTCCACGTGGCCTGCACGCTTTATTCACAGGGCCTTCGCGTTTTCCATTCGGACCGGTATGCTGCCGGGGACCGAATCGACGGATACTGTCCGTCAGCATCACAACATCCACGTTTCCTGGAGGGGGAATAATGAGTCTGGAACGTCCCTGGCTGAAGAGCTATCCCAACGGCGTACCCGCCGAAATCGACGTCAATGAGTTCCATTCGGTGTCGGCCGTTTTCGATACGTCCGTGGCCAGGTTCCGCGACCGTCCCGCCTACTCCAGCTTCGGCAAGGTCCTCACCTATGGTGAAACCGACGCCCTGGTCGAAAAATTCGCCGCCTACCTGCTGGGCGAGCTGAAGCTCAAGAAGGGCGACCGCGTCGCCCTGATGATGCCCAACTGCCTGCAGTACCCGGTCGCCACCTTCGGCGTGCTGCGCGCCGGCCTGACCGTGGTCAACGTCAACCCGCTGTACACCGCGCGCGAACTGAAGCACCAGCTGGTCGATTCCGGTGCTTCCGTACTCGTGGTCGTGGACAACTTCGGCGACACCGTGCAGCAGGTCATCGCCGAGACCCAGGTCAAGCAGGTCATCACCACCGGCCTGGGCGACATGCTCGGCGCGAAGGGCGTGCTGGTGAACTTCGTGCTGAAGTACATCAAGAAGATGGTGCCCAACTACAGCCTGCGCGGCGCGATCCGCTTCAACCAGGCGCTGAAGCTGGGCAGCAAGCACACCCTGCCGAAGGTGGAGCTGGACCACGACGACGTGGCCTTCCTGCAGTACACCGGCGGCACCACCGGCGTGGCCAAGGGCGCCATGCTGACCAACCGCAACCTGGTGGCCAACATGCAGCAGGCCTCGGCGTGGATCTCCGCGTCGGGCATTGAAATGGGCAAGGAGTGGATCATCACCGCCCTGCCGCTGTACCACATCTTCGCATTGACCGCGAACGGGCTGGTCTTCATGAAGTTCGGTGGCTGCAACCACCTGATCACCAACCCGCGCGACATGAAGGGCTTCGTCAAGGAGCTCAAGTCGACCCGCTTCACCGCCATCACCGGCGTCAACACGCTGTTCAACGGCCTGCTCAACACCCCCGGCTTCGACGAGATCGACTTCTCCTCGCTGAAGGTCACCCTGGGCGGCGGCATGGCCGTGCAGCGTTCGGTCGCAGAGCGCTGGAAGAAGACCACCGGCGTCACCCTGGTCGAAGCCTACGGCCTGACCGAAACCTCGCCGGCCGCCTGCATCAACCCGCTCAACCTGGCCGAGTACAACGGCGCGATCGGCCTGCCGATTCCGTCCACCGACGCCTGCGTGAAAGACGACAACGGCGTCACCATGGCTGCCGGCGACGTCGGCGAACTGTGCATCCGTGGCCCGCAGGTGATGAAGGGTTACTGGCAGCGTCCGGAAGACACCGCCAAGGCGATCGACGCCGACGGCTGGCTGCACACCGGCGACATGGCGCGCATGGACGAGAACGGCTTCTTCTACATCGTCGACCGCAAGAAGGACATGATCCTGGTGTCCGGCTTCAACGTGTACCCGAACGAGGTCGAAGACGTGATCGCGATGATGCCCGGCGTGCTGGAAGTGGCTGCAGTGGGCGTGCCCGACGAAAAGTCCGGCGAAATCGTCAAGGTCGTGATCGTCAAGAAGGACCCGAACCTGACCGCCGAAATGGTCAAGGAACACGCCCGCGCCAACCTGACCGGCTACAAGCACCCGAAGATCGTCGAGTTCCGCAAGGAACTGCCGAAGACCAACGTCGGCAAGATCCTGCGCCGCGAGCTGCGCGACGCCCCGGCGGCGTAACCACCGGCAGCACGCAACACCCGAACGCCCGCGAGCACAACCCGCGGGCGTTCTGCGTTTTGGAGCATCTGTTCGGACTGGAACGAATCTGCCCGTTCTGCGCCGCGCCCAGCGAGGCCGATCTTCCCGCGAACTGGCGCTGGCCTCCTGCAATACCTCCGCCGCACAACGCGTATGGAGCTTTCACCCATTCTTCATCGCGCCGGCGGAACACCCGCCGGCTTTATGCATTCCAGCCCCCACCGCCGGTGTAGGATCGCGGCGTGTGGACCCGTCCGGCCTGCCGCCCACCGTCCTCCCAGCAGGCCAACCCGCCGAGGTGATCACCATGCATTCCATCGAAAAGCTCCCCTATGCCCGCGGCTACGCGACCATCCGCACCGAAACCACCGGCGACAACGCCGCCCACTGGTTGTTCATGCACGCCGACGCCGCTACCGGCATCCGTCCCTGCTGCCGCAAGGACATGCTGGACGAAATGTGGAGCGTGATGAGCCAGATCACCCTGTCCCCGGCCGAACGCAACAGCGGCCGCCTGCGCCACTTCGTGCTGGCCTCCGACGCCACCGCCTACAACCTGGGCGGCGACCTGGCCCTGTTCGCCCAGCTGATCCGTGAAGGCAACCGCGACCGCCTGCTGGCCTATGCCCAGCGCTGCGTGGAAGGCGTGCACCACCTGCACACCGGCTTCGGCGGCGACGTCCGCTCGATCGCCCTGATCCAGGGCGACGCGCTGGGCGGTGGCCTGGAAATGGCCTTGGCCTGCCACACCATCATTGCCGAGGAAGGCTGCGGCATGGGCCTGCCTGAAGTGCTGTTCGGGCTTTTCCCGGGCATGGGCGCCTACTCGTTCCTGTGCCGCCGCGTGGCCCCGCAGCTGGCCGAGAAGATCATCCTCGAAGGCCGGGTCTACTCGTCCGAAGAAATGTTCGCCATGGGCGTGGTCGACATCCTGGTGCCCAAGGGCCAGGGCGTGAAGGCCGCCGAAGACCTGATCCGCCAGCAGCAGCGCACCCCGCGCAGCTACCTGGCCATGAACGCCGCGCGCAACCTGGCCCAGGCGGTGGGCTATGACGAGCTGCTTGAAATCACCAAGATCTGGGTCGATTCGGCCCTGGCCCTGGAAGACAAGTCGCTGCGTACCATGGACCGTTTGATCAAGGCGCAGACCCGTCGTGCGCAGTTCGATGCCGCGTAACGGCGCTGCTGCCGGCAAGGGGGTTCGGTAAAAAAGCCCGGTGGAAACCGGGCTTTTTTCCATCCATCGGCACGCGCGTCAGCGCATGTCGATGCCGCCGTCGTCGCTGGATGCGGCACCGGGGCGCCGGCGTTCTTCCAGCGCCTGCCGGCCTTCCTTCACCGCCGTACGGATCAGTGTCATCCGCTCGCGCCATTCGCTCTTGAGCTGCCAGTCGGCCATGTGCATGACCTCGCCGGCACGGTACGCCACCCGCACCAGGCCCAGGTTGCTGGCCACGCCCTTGATGGCGTGGGCCTGCTCGCGAAGCAGCACCCAGTCGCCGCGTTCGCCGGCTTCCATGGCCCCGCCCACGCACTGCGTGGCGTCGGCCAGGCACTGGCGGATGAACTCCTGCTCGAAGCCTTCGCCCATGCCCAGCGCCGCCAGCTCGTCGAGCACACCGGTATCGAGCACGCCCACTGCGACCGGCGCCGACTGGACCACGGCCGTGCGCGCCTTGAGGCCGTCGTTGGCCGCAATTTCAGCGAGCGTGTCGAGCAGGCGCACCGGCACCACCGGCTTGCCGAAGAAGGTGTGCGCACCGGCCTGGGTGCACTGCTGGATGGATTCGGGCGTGACGTCGGCGCTGAGCACCAGCACCGGCGTGCGCGGGGCGCCACCGGCCTGCAGCACGCGCAGTTCCTTGAGCATGTCCAGCCCGCTCATGCCGGGCATGTGCAGGTCGACGATGGCCACGTCGTAGTCGCTCTCGGCCATGGCATCGAGCACCGCTTCGCCGCCGTTGACGCACACCACCTTGTGCCCGGCCTTCTGCAGCAGGCGCTGCAGCACCAGCCGGTTGGCCTGGTGGTCGTCGGCCACCAGCACTTTCATGCTGCGCACCCGGGCGCGATGGCGCAGGAACGGGTCGGCGAAGGCGATCACGTTGTCCGGCGCGGTGGCACTGCCCTCCCCGACCACGGCCGGGGTGTACTCGCCCGCCACCACCGGCGGCAGCGCGAACGGCAGTTCGAACCAGAAGCAGCTGCCCTGCGGCGGATTCTCGGCATAGCCGATCTGCCCGCCCATGGCCTCCACCAGCCCGCGCGAAATCGAGGTGCCCAGCCCGCTGCCCTCGTGGCGGCGACCCAGGCTCACATCGGCCTGCTCGAAGGCCTGGAACAGGCGCGCACGCATGTCCGGCACCACGCCGATGCCGGTGTCGAGGATGTCGAAGCGCAGCCGCACCTGGCCTTCGTTCTCTTCGCGCAGCTGCGACACGCGGATCTCGATGCGGCCGTGCTCGGTGAACTTGACCGCGTTGCCGGCCAGGTTGAGCAGGATCTGGCGCAGGTGGCCGAGGTCGCCACGCAGCAGCTTGGGCACGCCTGCGGCCACCTTGACCTGGTAGTCGAGGCGCTTGACCTTGGCCTGCGGCATCAGGATCAAGCCGATCGACTGGATCACGTCATCCAGCGAGAAATCTTCGGCGACCACGCGCAGCTTGCCGGCCTCGATCGCGGAGATGTCCAGCACCTCCTCCACCAGCGCCAGCAGGCTGCGCGAGGACGCCTGGATGGTGTTGACGCACTCACGCTGCTCTTCATCCAGCGTCGTGGTGGCCAGCACCTCGGTCATGCCGGACAAACCATTCAGCGGGGTGCGGAACTCATGGCTCATGTTGGCCAGGAAGCGGCTCTTGGCTTCACTGGCGCGACGCGCCTCGTCCATGGCGTGGGTCAGCTGGCGCAGCAGCGTGGCGAAGTACAGCGGCACCGCCGCCAGGCCCAGCCACAGGCCGAAGCCGAGCCGTGCATTGGCCTGCCAGTAGTCGGTGACCAGCACGGTCACCCCGAAACTGACCAGTGCCATGCCAACGGCGGTGTACAGGTACTTGTTGCCGAACCGCATGCCGTTGCCGACGGTTACCCACATCACCACGATGTAGACCCAGGCCAGCGGCTCGCCCATCTGCACCATGCCGGCCGCGATCAGCCCATAGTCGGCCAGCATGCCAGCCACCCGGCGCGGGTCCGAACGCCCGGGCCGCGCCAGCAGCCACGCGAACAACATCACCGACAGGGTCAGGCCGGTCAGCACGATGCCCAGCACCACCTGGTACTGATGGTGCGGCAGGTCGTGGCGTGGACCCGGAAGCAGCACGTAGCCCAGGATCAGCACAATCAGCACCATGCGTACGATGGCCTGGCCGTGCTCGGTGTCGGGCCGGTTGCCCAGCCGCTGCTTCAGGGTGTGAAACATGCTCTGCACCTCACATCCCCGGGCGTGCGGACGCAGTGGAGTGCTGCGCGCAGATATCGTCGAGTTGCTGCCGGCCACGCAGCAGGGCGTCCACGCAGCGCGGGTCGAACAGGCGACCACGCTGTGCATACAGATAGGCCAGGGTGGCTTCCATCGTCCAGGCTTCTTTGTAAGGCCGGGGCGAAATCAGCGCGTCGAACACGTCGGCCACCGCTACGATCCGCGCTTCAAGCGGGATCGCGTCGCCGCGCAGGCCATCGGGATAACCGCTGCCGTCGTAGCGTTCATGGTGGCGCAGTGCGATCAGCGCACCCACCTGGATGAAGCGGTTCTGGCTGCCACTGAGCAGCTCGTAGCCGATGCGCGGGTGCCGGCGCATGATCGCCAGCTCCTCGTCGTCGAGCTTGCCCTGCTTGACCAGCACCGCATCGGGAATGGCGATCTTGCCCATGTCGTGCAGCGGCGCGGCCGCCTCGATCAGCTTGACCTCCTCTTCCGGCAGCCCCAGCTGTTCGGCGATCAGCCCGGCCACGTGCGCCATGCGCTCCAGATAGGCGCTGGTACCGGCATCACGGAACTCGATCGCACGGGCCAGCCGCGACAGCGTCTCGCGCTCACGCTCCTCCACCTCGTGCATGCTGGCCAGCAGCCGCTGCTCCAGCGACAACGCGCGTTGCTTCACATTCTCGGACTGCTGGCGCAGCTGCAGCAGGTTGTAGCAGCGCGCGCGCAGTTCGCGCGGACGGATCGGCTTGACCAGAAAATCGATCACCCCGGCTTCCAGCGCGGCCTGGCGGATCGGCTCGTCGCCGACCACGGTAATCAGGATCACCGGAATATCGCGGTGCTTGGGCAGGCGGCGGAAGCGGCGCGCAAACTCCAGTCCGTCCATTTCCGGCATGCGGTAGTCGAGCAGCAGCAGGTCGACCCCGTGCGATTCGCACCAGGCCAACGCCGTGAGCGGGTCGCCGAAGTCATGCACGCTCAGTTCCGGCGCGATGTCCTCGATGACATGACGCAGCATGGTGCGCGCAGACGTCTGATCGTCAACGATGACAATATTCAAGGCTGCTTCCGTTGTCTTCCTGGACCACACTGGAACGTGTTGCGAAGACGATACTCCGCTGCTTTGTACGCCGGCACCTTGCATGGGACCCACCTCCGGTCATGATTCCCCCATTCATGATCTTGGGCGTGCCGTGATGCGTGCGTCACGCAGGGGGCCGTCCAGTGCTCATGATCCGTAGCTGGCGCCCATAAGGCGCCTCAATGGGCTACGCAGAAACCATACTCGGACGGCCATCCCAGCGGAACCCCGCCGGGATGCCCCGGCGGGTCGAACCGGACCTGCGTCTCAGTTTTCGGGGCGCATGTAGGGGAACAGGAGCACGTCGCGGATCGAGCTGCTGCCGGTCAGCAGCATCACCAGCCGGTCGATGCCGATGCCCAGGCCGCCGGTCGGGGCCATACCGTACTCCAGCGCACGGATGTAATCGGCGTCGTAATGCATGGCCTCGTCGTCGCCACCCTCCTTGGCCGTGACCTGGGCCTGGAAGCGGGCCGCCTGGTCTTCCGGGTCGTTCAGCTCGGAGAAGCCGTTGGCCAGCTCCTTGCCATTGATGAACAGCTCGAAGCGGTCGGTGTAGCCCGGCTGGTCGTCGTTGGCGCGGGCCAGCGGCGAGACCTCGACCGGGTGGTCGGTGATGAAGGTCGGCTGCACCAGGGTGTGCTCGACGGTGGCTTCGAAGATCTCCAGCAGCAGCTTGCCCCAGCCGTAGGACGGCTTGACCCGGATCTTCAGGCGCTCGCAATGGCGCAGCAGCGCCTCGCGGTCGGTGCAGTCGGCCAGGCTGATCTCCGGGTTGTGGTGGCGCACCGCCTCGTCCATGCGCCAGCGGCGGAACGCCGGGGCCAGGTCGATGGTGGCGCCGTCCCACTCCACGGTGGTGGTGCCCAGCACCTTGCTGGCCACGTCACGGATCACGCCTTCGGTCAGGTCCATCACTTCGGTGTACGTGGCGTAGGCCTCGTACAGCTCCATCATGGTGAATTCCGGGTTGTGCCGGGTGCTGACGCCTTCGTTGCGGAAGTTACGGTTGATCTCGTACACCCGCTCCAGCCCACCCACGACCAGGCGCTTGAGGTACAGCTCCGGGGCCACGCGCAGGTACAGGTCCAGGTCCAGCGCGTTGTGGTGGGTGGTGAACGGCTTGGCCGTGGCGCCGCCGGGGATGTAATGCATCATCGGCGTTTCGACTTCGAGGAAGTCGCGGTTGTCCAGCCAGGCGCGCATGGCGCGGATGATCCGCGAGCGCTTGATGAACACCTCGCGCGACTCCGGGGTCACGATCAGGTCGACGTAGCGCTGGCGGTAGCGCTGCTCCACGTCGGCCAGGCCATGCCACTTGTCCGGCAGCGGGCGCAGCGACTTGGTCAGCAGGCGGATGCTGGTCGCCTTGACCGACAGCTCGCCGGTCTTGGTGCGGGTCAGCCCGCCTTCCACCGCGATGATGTCGCCCACGTCCCAGCCCTTGAAGGCGGTGTAGGCATCGCCCAGGGTATTGCCCTGCAGGAACAGCTGGATGCGGCCGGACTCGTCCTGGATCTGGGCGAAGCTGGCCTTGCCCATCACCCGCTTGGCCATCAGGCGGCCGGCCATCTTCACCGTACGGTCGGTGGCTTCCAGCGCTTCGGCGGTCCACTGTTCGGCATCGGCGAATTCGGCCTGCAGGCTGCCGGAGAAGTCTTCGCGACGGAAGTCGTTCGGGTAGGCGATGCCCTGCCCGCGCAGCGCGGTCAGTTTCGCGCGGCGCTCGGCGATGAGGCTGTTCTCGTCGACGGGGGTCTGCGGCGCGGCGGTCTGATCGTTCATGGCGTGGGTCTGTGTCTTGGGGAATTGGACAGTGGGGAGGTGAAGCAGCATCGGGCCGCACGTGGCGGCCCGACGGTCAGGCGTCGAGGCGTTTGGAACCGACTTCCAGGCCCGACTTCAGGCTGGCTTCGACGAATTCGTCGAGGTCGCCGTCGAGCACCTTCTGCGTGTCCGAACGCTCGATGCCGGTGCGCAGGTCCTTGATACGGCTCTGGTCGAGCACGTAGTTGCGGATCTGGCTGCCCCAGCCGATGTCGGACTTGGTCGCTTCCACGGCGTCCTTTTCCGCGTTGCGCTTCTGGATTTCCAGCTCGTAGAGCTTGGCGGCCAGCATCTTCATCGCGTTGTCGCGGTTCTGGTGCTGGCTGCGGCCGGTCTGGCACGCCACCACGATGTTGGTCGGGATGTGGGTGATGCGCACCGCCGACTCGGTCTTGTTGACGTGCTGGCCACCGGCGCCGGACGAACGGTACACGTCGGTACGCAGGTCGGCCGGGTTGATGGTGATGTCGATGTTGTCGTCGATTTCCGGCGACACGAACACCGAGGTGAAACTGGTGTGGCGGCGGTTGTCCGAATCGAACGGCGACTTTCGCACCAGGCGGTGCACGCCGGTTTCGGTCTTCAGCCAGCCATAGGCGTAATCGCCTTCCACGCGCAGCGTGGCCGACTTGATCCCGGCGACATCGCCACCGGACACTTCCATCAGCTCGGTCTTCCAGCCACGCGATTCGCACCAGCGCAGGTACATGCGCAGCAGGATTTCGGCCCAGTCCTGGGCTTCGGTACCACCGGCACCGGCCTGGATGTCGACGAAGGCGGCGGCGCTGTCCATCTCGCCGGAGAACATGCGCTGGAATTCCAGCTGTTCCACGTGCTTCTGGTACTTGTCCAGGTCGGCGACCACGGCCAGCGCGGTGTCTTCGTCCTGCTCGCTTTCAGCCAGCTCCAGCAGTTCGCTGGATTCGGTCAGCCCGTCCAGGATGGTGGCGATGCCGCCGACCGTCTTGTCGAGCATGGAACGCTCGCGGCCCAGGTTCTGGGCGTACTCGGCGTTGTTCCAGATATCGGGATTTTCCAGTTCCCGGGTTACTTCTTCCAGACGCTCTTTCTTGGCGTCGTAGTCAAAGATACCCCCTGAGCGAGACCACGCGATCGGTCAGATCGGTGATTCGCTGGCGCACGGGATTGAGCTCGATCATATCGGCGGTAATGAAGGCTTGGGACAAGACCGGGAATTATAGCGTCCCAAGCCCCGTTCATGTTCAAGGGTCAGCGGACCTCGAATTCACCTACCAGTACGGTTTCGGAATTTTCCTTCAAACGCAGGGTCACGTACTGGTCCTGCTGGCGCCGGCTGCCCCAATGGGTGCTGAGCCGCAGGGTCAACGTGGTCGCGCCGGTCACCAGCTGCTCGCGGCTGCCGAAGTAATTGGCCTCCACCCTGTACGTGCCCGGCTTGGCCTGGCGCAGCGAGAACTGTTCCGGCCCGTAGCCGCCGGTGAAGTCGCGCGACATCTGGCCGCCCTGGTACGTCAGCTGGTTGCCGTAATAGGCGCGTTCACCATTCGGGTCGGTCACCCACAGGTCCATGTCGCTGTTGTCGCTGTCCCAGCTCAGCACCACGCGCAGGTCCAGCGGCATTGCCCGGCGCAGGCGCGGGTCAACGGCACTGGCGTCTACTCCTGTACGCGCGACCAGCGTGGTCAGCTCGTCCAGCGCGATCAGTGAGATGCCGTCGAAGCGCGCATCCCACGGCCGCACCACCACCTCGTTGAACGCCGCCAGTGCCTCCGCCGGCTGGTTGTTGGCTTCCAGTGCCAGGGCCAGGTCGCGGAAGCTCTGCGGCTCTTCCTCACCGAGCGCCAGCACATCCCGGAACACGGGCACGGCCAACGCCGGCGCCTTGGCCTGCATCAACCGGTAGCCCAGCACGCGCAATACGTGGCGGTTCTCCAGCTGCATCTCGGCCAGGTTGGACAGCACCCGCAGGGCCAGGTCGCGTTGGCCGTGGGCCAGCAGGATGTCGGCCACGTCCAGGTAGAACGCGCTGCTGTCGGCGTGGTCGTCGCGCTCCTGCAGGTACAGCGCATAGACCGCGTCCGGACGCGCCGCGCGCAGGCGACGGGCGTAGGCCGAATCAGGCGCCCACGCAGCGACGCTGATTTTCAGCGCGCCGCGGTTGGCGGGGTCACCGGCGGTGTAGGCGTCAGCGTCAGCGGCGGACTCGGCGTCGGCCGGCAGGCGGGCACCAGTGACCACGATCCTGTCCAGCGAGGTCGAGCGCGCGGCTTCCTCTCGGCGCTGCGCGCGCTCCGCCGCCATCATCATCGGTGCGGCAGGCGCAGGCGGCGCGGGCGGTGCCATCGCCATCGGCGCGGACATCGCCTTGGCCGGTGGGGCGACCGGCGGCGCGCCCTTGGGCCAGGAGCGGTTCCACCATGCCTCGCGCTGGGCGAACTGCGCCGCCAGCGTGTCCAGTCGCTGGCGACGGGCGGCGGCATCGTCGGCCAGGGTGACCGCGTGCTGGCGGTCATACGCCTGCTGCAGCGGGCCGGCCGGGCGGATGCCGTACCGAAGGTAATCGTCCAAGGTTTCGAGTACCAGCAGGGAGGTATCGGGGCCGACCAGTCCGAAGCGCTGCGACAGCGCCTGGATCGCCGCGCGGTTCGCGCCCGGATCGCCGGCCAGCGCCCGACGCTGGGCATCGGCCCAGGCATGGGCGACCAGTTCGCCACCGATGTCGCCGACATCGGCCAGCCGCACTGTCACGGTGCGTCGCGCGCCGTTTTCGTCCGGTACCTGCAGCCGCAGCACCGCATCCGCACGCTGCACCCGCCCAAGCACCCGCACCCAACCGTGGTCGGCACGCTCCGGGTCGATCAGCAGGTCTGCCAGTCCTTCGCCGTCGGCCATCACATCCGCCGGGTTGTCGCGCAGCAGGCGCGCGGCGGCGGCCTCCACGTCGCCGGCCCCGTCCATCACCAGCAGCTGGCCCCGTCCGGCGCGGGTCCAGACGCGCAGGCGGTCGCTGTCGGTGCGCGCGCCGGCGCCGCTCAGGGCGTACAGGCGCTGCTGCGCACCCAGCACGGGCTGGTCGCGCTTGCCGTAGTTGGCCAGCCCGTCGCTCACCAGCAGGTACTCGTCCACGTCGGGCTGGGGCGTCCAGTCGCCCAAGGCGCTGGCGCCGTCCCGCGGCAATGCCTCCAGGTGGCGACGCAATGCGATCCAGTCGCCCTGGCGGATCGCGAAGCGGCGGCTCGGCTCGGCACGGTCGCGCAGGACGGTCAGCTGCACCTCGCCGTTGCCAATGGCGCGGAAGTACCTATCCAGCACCGCCAGTTCCGCAGCGGTGTCGCGGTTGCGTGCCGAACCCGAGGCGTCCCACAGCAGTCCCACCCGGCGCGGCAGCGTGCGTGCACGCGCCTCCACCGGAACCGGCACCTGCACCATCAGGTACTGCCCGCCATCGAAGCGGCCGCGCACCGCATCGACCCCGCGCGGCAGCGGCAAGATCCAGCCCAGTTGTGCGGGCAATGCCATGCCGGAACCCTGCCAGCGGCTCCGCCACGCGCCGTCGCGCGGGGCTAGCACCAGCGGCGACTTCCCGTTGGCCACCGGCACGCCATTACCCACGGCATCAAGGCTCAGCTGCACCGACTGCGCCTGCCGCGCAAACTGCAGCGGCAGGGTCCAGCGCAGGCCCTGCGCTTCCACCGGCAGCGCTTCGCGCACAGTGATCGCCACCCGCCGCGTGCCCATCGCCGGAATCGGGTAGATGCGTAGCCGGAACTGGTTACCGGCCGTCTGTTCAAGCAGGCCCGGATCGACCCCGCGCCGCTCAATGGCCTCGAACACCTGGCGACCCTGCGCCTTGGGCACCGGCACCGCGTCGCGCAGCACACCGTCGATATCCAATGCGAAACCGGTCACCTGCTGGCCTTCGGCCAAGGGAAACTCCAGCGATCCTTCCAGGACGCGGCGATTGGGGTTGCGGAACACCAGCTCGATCCGGGTTTCGCCCAATCCTCCGGCCACGTGGCTGTCGATGCGGGCCTGCTCCAGCCGAACCGGCTGCTCGGCCCCGGCGACCTTCAACACCGGCGCGGCAACCTGCTGCGCCGCCGCCGTTTGCATGCCTGCCCCTACCCCCGCCCAAAGCAACAACCCCAGCCCGATGTTCCGCAGCATGCTGTCCATGTGACGCTCCAGATCCGATGACGGGAGGTTCAACGCATGGGGAGTGGGAATGGGGTTGAAGGACAAAGGCGTCAAGTCACCGACCTGAGAGCCGCGCCAGCCGCGGGGCCACCCGGCCTAGAACGGGAAATGCGCCGAACACGCCTGCACACCATCGAATACCTGCTGCAGAAGCGCGCAATCCTGCTCGGCCTCATAGCTGGCAAAGAACCGGAATTCCTCGGGGTCCATGCTGCTGCGGTAAAAGACGAGGTAGCCGCCCGGGACTTGAGCAGTTGCGCGTCGGTGGCGGACCGTCATCTCGAACTGGTCAGTCTTGGTCGTGATGGCATCCCTGTCATAGGTAAAGGTCCATGTCAGTTCACCGGCATCCGTCTTTGAAACGACTTTCTCCATGAAATCCCGGACTTTGGGCGGCAACATCAGACCCATCCCTCCAGATTTGCGAGCCTCTCGGCAGCGCGCTTGATGGTCATCAACACATCATTCAGCTCAGTCTTTCCGGCCCGGGTCATTGGCTTCCCTCTGTCGTCGTTCAGTGCCCTTTGAAGAGCATGCTCCACGTCGCCCAGCTTCTCGGCGATGGCGTTACCTTCGAACGGCAGCACATGCTTGAAATCGAGGCGGGCGGCAAATCGTCGCGCGATCTGCACCGCCCTTAACGCCGCAGTGTAGTCCTCAGCGCGCATGCTTTCGCTGACCTCGTCAACCAATGCAATGACTTCGGCACTCAGCGTCCTCGCCTCCTGCCGTGCAGTGGCAGAAAGCGCCAGATTTACTGCGTTTGTGGCCGTTCCTGCATGAATAATCTCACCAACGGCGATGACAAGTGCCACCAATGTGGCAACGCCACACCAGTAGGTGAAGGAATCAATTCTGTCGGGAGCAGCCCATTTGTCACTGACGTACACCAGCAGAACGCAAACCGCGACGGACACGACACCGTACATCCATCGAACATGCGACATGAATCCTGCCACCCACGCTGCGTCGGCCGTCTGGCCATCGCGTCGAGCCTAACGTCCGGGATCCGCCATCGCAGTCAGCCCATCCCCAATCACGCGTCGGTGCAGTGCTCGATGATGAGCTGGATGGCGCCGCCGCCGCGATAGTCGTCGCTGACCAGGCGGTAAGCGATGTGTACGGTGTTGGCCGGGGCGTTGCCGCGCCAGCCGCTGAAATGGATGGCGTTGATCGGTTCGGCGCGGCCGGGGACGCGCAGGCTGAGCTTGAGGTGCTTTTCCTTCAGCACCTGCCAGCGGGCGACCTGGAAGTGGCCATCGAACAGCGGTTCCGGGAAGCCCTGCCCCCATGGGCCAGCCAGGCGCAGCGCTTCGGCGTGACGGAAGTCCAGTTCGGTCGGCGCCAATTCGCCATCGCTCATCAGCAGCTGCTGCAATGCGGCCGGGTCCATGCTGGATTCGACAACCGCTACGAACGCCTTCTGGAACTCCTGCAGGCGCGCATGCGGCAGGCTCAGGCCGGCAGCCATGGCGTGGCCACCGAACTTTTCGATCAGGCCCGGATGCGCGGCATTGACCAGCGCCAGCGCGTCACGGATGTGGAAACCGGCGATGGAGCGGGCCGAGCCGCGCAGCGAATCGCTGCCCGGTTCGGACGGTGCGAAGGCGATTACCGGACGGTGCAGGCGGTCCTTTATCTTCGACGCCACCAGACCGACCACGCCGGGGTGCCATTCGGCGTCGAACAGGCAGGCTGCGATTGGGCGTTCGCCTTCGGCACTCAATACGGCGCGTGCAACGGCCAGCTCCGCGTCGTCGGTCATCAACTGCTGGACGGCGCGACGTTCCGAGTTGATCTGCTCAAGGGTCTGGGCGATCTCGCGGGCCTGCGTGCGGTCTTCAGTGAGCAACAGCTCGATGCCGAGTGCCATGTCTTCCAGACGGCCTGCCGCGTTGAGGCGCGGGCCGATGGCGAAGCCGATGTCGGTGGCACTGAGGCGTTCCACATCACGACCGCTCGCCTCGATCAGCGCCTGCAGGCCTACGCACCCCTGCCCGGCGCGCAGGCGGCGCAGGCCCGCGCTGACCAACGCCCGGTTGTTGGCGTCCAGTGCGACCAGATCGGCCACGGTGCCTACGGCGACGAGGTCCAGCAGGGTCAACAGGTCGGGCTCTGCACCGGCAGCAAACGCGCTCTGCTGGCGGAGCTGACGACGCAGCGCCATCAGCACGTAGAAGATCACGCCAACCCCGGCGAGCGCCTTGCTCGGGAACGCATCGCCGTTGATGTTCGGGTCGACGATGGCGTCGGCCGGCGGCAGCTGTTCGCCGGGCAGATGATGGTCGGTGACCAGCACCTTCCAGCCCAACGCCTTGGCGGCATTGACGCCAGCGTGGCAGGCAATGCCGTGGTCGACGGTGACCAGCAGCCCCGGCTTCAACGGCGCCAGTTCGGCCACCAGGGAAGGCGACAGCCCGTAGCCGTGCAGCATGCGGTTGGGTACCGCATGCACCACATCGCGCGCGCCCAGCATGCGCAGGCCACGCACGCCGACCGCGCATGCGGTGGCGCCGTCGCAATCGAAATCGCCCACCACCAGGATGCGGGCATTGTTGGCGATGGCCTCGGCGAGCAGATCGACCGCTGCCTGCATGCTGCCCATCAGCTCCGGGGCGTGCAGTTGCGCCAGCTTGGGCTGCGCTTGGGCGGCGTCGGTGACACCGCGCGCCGCGTACAGGCGCTGCAGAAGCGGCAGCATTTCAGCAGGCCATTCACCGGCAGACGGGATGGCGCGGCGCTGGATCTGGAGCGAATCGGAAGCAGTCATGCGTCGTGCAGCTGCACCGGCTTCTTCCAGAAGCGCCAGCGCTGGCCCTTGTCCAGCTCAAAGCGTGCGCCATCCTCGAAATCCAGCACCAGCCGGCGCAACTCACCGCGCTGCAGGGCCGACAACAACGGCCGGATCGCATCGTTGCCCAGCTGTTCCAGCGAACGCAGCTGGCGCAGGTCGACCAATGCATCCACCTGCTGGTCGCCGTCGGCCTGCACGCCGGCCGCCTTGGCCAGCGCCTGCAGCAGCGCGTCGCGGCTGCGCACCTGGGCATGCGCGGTGCGCACCGCTTCAGGCAGCTCACCACCGCCCCAGAACCACAGCGAATTGACCGCGCGCTTGCCCGCGGCAACCCGCTGGGCATTCCATGGATGCTGGTGCAGCACCACCTGGGCCTCGGTCAGCAGCGCACGCCAACGGCGGCCTGCATCGCCCTCGGGCAGGAAGGCGAACAGGTCATCGCCCAGTACATCGTCGGGCGCGGCAAACGCCGGCAGCGTGGTGCCCGGCGGCAGGCGCAGGTACCAGCGCGACGGGGTCGGCGCGTCCAGGGTGAATCCGTAACCGGCAAACAACGGTTGCAGCGCCGGCAACAGCGCGGCCACGTCGTTGGCCTCGAGCCGCAGCGTGTCGCCATGGCCCATCATCCGCGCGCCGTGCATGTCCGGCACCACATTGGCCGGATCGGCCCGAAGCCATACCCCGTCATGGGCATCGCCCACGTCGAGCTGGCGGGTCAGCGCGGCCACCGGCCAGTGCGCCGGCTGCAGCTGGAAATGCCGCTGCAGCTGGGCACGCTCGCCGGCGTCGACGCTGGTGCGCTCGGCACGGCCGAGCGCTTTGGCCACGTCATCGGGCAACGATGCGGCGGGAAACCGGCTGCGTGCCGGCAGCAACAACGTTGCCGTGGCCATGGGCGGTCAGGCCACGTACTGCACGGCGACGATTTCGTACTCGCGCTGGCCGGCCGGCGCATCGATGGTGACGCTGTCGCCTTCGTTCTTGCCGATCAGCGCACGCGCCACCGGCGAGGAAATGGCGATCAGGCCCTGCTTGATGTCCGCCTCGAGGTCGCCGACGATCTGGTACTGCTTCTCTTCGTCGGTATCCACGTCGGCCAGGGTCACGCTCGCGCCGAACACGACCTTGCTGCCCGCATTGAGCTTGCTGATGTCGATGATCTCGGCATGCGAGAGCTCACCTTCCAGCTGCTTGATGCGGCCTTCGATGAAGCCCTGCTCTTCGCGCGCGGCGTGGTACTCGGCGTTCTCCTTGAGATCGCCGTGCTCGCGCGCCTCGGCGATCGCCGCGATGACCTTGGGGCGCTTGACCGACTTCAGGTGGTCCAGCTCGTCGCGCAGACGCTGCGCGCCCTTCAGGGTGATCGGTGCTCTCATGCGTTCAACTCCTTGTGCAGCTCCTGCAGCGACCAGACCGGGCCGGTACTGCGGAATTCCAGGGATTGCACCAGCGCCTTGGCGCCGGCAATGGTGGTCGAATAGGTCACGCGGTGCTGCAGCGCTTCGCGACGGATCGAGAACGAGTCGTTGATCGCCGCGCGACCTTCGGTCGTGTTGACGATATACACGATCTCGCCGTTCTTGATCGAGTCGACGATGTGCGGGCGACCTTCAACCACCTTGTTGACGATCTCGCAGTCCATGCCGTGCTGCTGCAGCCATGCTGCGGTGCCACGGGTGGCCACCAGGCTGTAGCCGCGCTCCAGCAGCGCCTGCGCCACCGGCAGCACGCGCTTCTTGTCCGGGTCGCGGACCGACACGAAGGCCTTGCCCAGCGGCGGTGCCTTGATGCCACCGGCTTCCTGCGCACGCGCGAAGGCGGCGCTGAAGCTGCGGCCCACGCCCATTACCTCACCGGTGGAGCGCATTTCCGGCCCGAGGATCGGGTCAACGCCCTGGAACTTGGCGAACGGGAAGATCGCTTCCTTGACCGAGTAGTAGTCCGGCACGATCTCCTTGGTCGCGCCCTGCTCGGCCAGGGTCTTGCCGGCCATGCAGCGTGCGGCGATCTTGGCCAGCGCCATGCCGGTGGCCTTGGACACGAACGGCACGGTGCGCGAGGCACGCGGGTTCACTTCCAGCAGGTACACGATGTCCTGGCCGTCGTCGCCGGCCTGGATCGCGAACTGGGTGTTCATCAGGCCGACCACGTTCAGGGCCTTGGCCAGTTCCACCACCTGGCGGCGCAGTTCGGCCTGGGTTTCAGCGGACAGCGAGTACGGCGGCAGCGAGCAGGACGAGTCGCCCGAATGCACGCCGGCTTCTTCGATGTGCTCCATCACGCCGCCGATCAGCACGTTGCCGTCCTTGTCGGCAATGATGTCCACGTCCACTTCCACCGCGTTGTCCAGGAAGCGGTCCAGCAGCACCGGCGAATCGTTGGAAACCTTGACCGCATCGCGCACGTAGCGCGCCAGGTCGGCTTCACCATAGACGATTTCCATCGCGCGGCCGCCCAGGACGTAGCTCGGGCGTACCACCAGCGGGTAGCCGATCTCGCGGGCCAGCAGCAGCGCTTCCTGGTCGTTGCGGGCGATGCGGTTCGGCGGCTGCTTCAGGCCCAGCTTGTCGACCAGCTGCTGGAAGCGCTCGCGGTCTTCGGCCAGGTCGATGGAATCCGGCGAGGTGCCGATCACCGGCACGCCATTGGCTTCCAGCGCGCGCGCCAGCTTCAGCGGGGTCTGGCCGCCGTACTGCACGATCACGCCCTTGGGCTGTTCCAGCTCGACGATCTCCAGCACGTCTTCCAGCGTCAGCGGCTCGAAGTACAGGCGGTCGGAGGTGTCGTAGTCGGTCGACACGGTTTCCGGGTTGCAGTTGACCATGATGGTTTCGTAACCATCGTCGCGCAGCGCCAATGCCGCGTGCACGCAGCAGTAGTCGAACTCGATGCCCTGGCCGATGCGGTTCGGACCGCCGCCCAGGATCATGATCTTGTCGCGGTTGCTCGGCGCCGCTTCGCATTCGTCCTCGTAGGTCGAATACAGGTAGGCGGTGCTGGTACCGAACTCGGCCGCGCACGAGTCCACGCGCTTGTAGACCGGACGCACCTTGTGCGCACGGCGCAGCGCGCGCACGCCCGCTTCGTTGGTACCGGTCAGCTCGGCCAGGCGTGCATCGGAGAAGCCAGCGCGCTTGAGCTTGCGCAGGCGTGCGGCGTCGAGCGCGTCGAGGCCATCGGCGGCCAGCTGGGTTTCGGCCTGGATGATCTCTTCGATCTGGTCCAGGAACCACGGGTCGATGTGCGACAGCGCGAACACCTCTTCCACGCTGAAGCCCGCGCGGAACGCATCGCCCACGAAGAACAGGCGCTCCGGGCCCGGGGCCTTGAGTTCGCGCTTCAGGGTGGTGATGTCGTCTTCGCTGGCCAGGTCCAGGCCGGTCGGGTCGAGCCCGATCTTGCCGGTTTCCAGGCCACGCAGGGCCTTCTGCAGCGATTCCTGGAAGGTGCGGCCCATCGCCATCACCTCGCCCACCGACTTCATCTGGGTGGTCAGGCGGGCGTCGGCGGCCGGGAACTTCTCGAACGCGAAGCGCGGGATCTTGGTCACGACGTAGTCGATCGACGGCTCGAACGAGGCCGGGGTCAGGCCGCCGGTGATTTCGTTCTTCAACTCGTCCAGGGTGTAACCCACCGCCAGCTTGGCCGCGACCTTGGCAATCGGGAAGCCGGTGGCCTTGGAGGCCAGCGCCGACGAACGCGACACGCGCGGGTTCATTTCGATCACCACCACGCGGCCGGTGGTCGGGCTGATGCCGAACTGGACGTTGGAGCCGCCGGTGTCCACGCCTATCTTGCGCAGCACCGCGATGGAGGCATCGCGCAGGCGCTGGTATTCCTTGTCGGTCAGGGTCTGGGCCGGGGCCACGGTGATCGAGTCACCGGTGTGCACGCCCATCGGGTCCAGGTTCTCGATCGAGCAGACGATGATGCAGTTGTCGGCGGTGTCGCGCACCACCTCCATTTCGAATTCCTTCCAGCCCAGCACCGACTCTTCCACCAGCACTTCGGTGGTCGGCGACAGTTCCAGGCCGCGGGTCACGATATCGACCAGCTCTTCGCGGTTGTAGGCGATGCCGCCACCGCTGCCGCCCAGGGTGAAGCTGGGGCGGATGATGGTCGGGTAGCCGACGCGGGTCTGGATCTCGATCGCTTCTTCAAGCGTGTGCGCGACCGCAGCGGTCGGGCACTCGAGGCCGATCTCGCCCATCGCCACGCGGAACAGCTCACGGTCTTCGGCCATGCGGATCGCGTCGCGCTTGGCGCCGATCAGTTCGACGTTGTACTTCTCCAGCACGCCATTGTCGGCAAGGTCGAGCGCGCAGTTCAGCGCAGTCTGGCCGCCCATCGTCGGCAGCAGCGCGTCCGGCTTTTCCTTGGCGATGATCTTTTCGACCGTCTGCCAGTTGATCGGCTCGATGTAGACGGCGTCGGCCATCTCCGGGTCGGTCATGATCGTGGCCGGGTTGCTGTTGACCAGCACCACGCGATACCCCTCGTCACGCAGGGCCTTGCAGGCCTGGGCGCCGGAGTAATCGAACTCGCAGGCCTGGCCGATGACGATCGGGCCGGCACCGATGATGAGGATGGTCTTAAGGTCAGTGCGCTTGGGCATTGTCTTCTCTAAGTCAGTACAGCGTGTCGGGGTCTTCCGGCGCCGCGCCGAAGGCGGCGGCGCCTCGAATCAGGCCTTGGCCTGCGCCATCAGGGCGATGAAGCGGTCGAACAGCGGGCTGACGTCGTGCGGGCCCGGCGAGGCTTCGGGGTGGCCCTGGAACGAGAACGCCGGCACGTCGGTGCGCGCGATGCCCTGGTTGGTGCCGTCGAACAGCGAGCGGTGGGTCACCCGCAGGGTGGCCGGCAGGGTCGTTTCGTCCACCGCGAAACCGTGGTTCTGCGAGGTGATCATCACGCGGCCGTCGTCCAGGTCCTGCACCGGGTGGTTGGCACCGTGATGGCCGTGGCCCATCTTCACGGTCTTGGCACCGGAGGCCAGCGCCAGCAACTGGTGGCCCAGGCAGATGCCGAACACCGGCAGCTGCTTGTCCAGGAACACCTTGATCGCCTCGATGGCGTAGTCGCACGGTTCCGGGTCGCCCGGGCCGTTGGACAGGAACACGCCGTCCGGGTTCATCGCCAGCACCTCGGCGGCCGGGGTCTGCGCCGGCACCACGGTGATGTCGCAGCCGCGCTCGGCCAGCATGCGCAGGATGTTCAGCTTGGCGCCGAAGTCATAGGCCACCACCTTGAACTGCGGGGCAGCGCTGACGAACGTGTTGGAGTCCAGGTCGAGCTGGCCCTCGTTCCAGCTGTAGGCCTTCTCCGTGCTGGTCACCTTGGCCAGGTCCATGCCCTTCAGGCCCGGGAACTTGCGCGCCGCTTCCAGCGCCACGTCCACGTTGATGTCGTCGCCGGCCATCAGGGCACCGTTCTGCGCGCCGCGCTCGCGCAGGATGCGGGTCAGCTTGCGGGTGTCGATGCCGGAAATGGCGACTACGCCACGCTGCAGCAGCCAGTCCTGCAACGACACCTGGCTGCGCCAGTTGCTGGGACGGCGCGGCACGTCGCGCACGATCAGGCCGGCCGACCAGACCTTGTGGGCCTCGTCGTCCTGGTCGGTCATGCCGGTGTTGCCGATATGCGGGTAGGTCAGCGTGACCATCTGCCGAGCGTAGGAGGGATCAGTCAGCACTTCCTGGTAACCGGTCATGGCGGTGTTGAACACCACCTCACCGACGGACAGGCCGGGCGCGCCTACGGATTCGCCCTCGAATACGGTGCCGTCTTCGAGGACGAGGATTGCGGCTTGGGTCACGGGAATCTCACTTTGGCTACCGAGGGGGTGCCGAAGTCACGCCACGCTTCACGGAAAAGCGGTTGCAAAAAAGCGCGGACTGCGGTGCGGGACCGGTCCGGCTGTCGTGATTCGGCGAGCGGGAATTGTAATGGGAAGGGCGCCCCGGCGCCAGTGGTTGTGCGTATTCACGATGGGCCGATGCGTGATGAACCACACAGGACACGCAGGGCGTGTCCCTACGCTCCGGCTAGCAGATCCCGGACCCGGTAGCTGCCCGGCGCCCGCCCATTCAGCTGAATGGCGGCAAACAGCGCACCCCGCGCGAAGATGTCCCGGTTGGTGGCCCGGTGGGTCAGCTCGATGCGCTCGCCCAGCCCGGTGAACTGGACCAGATGCTCGCCCACGATGTCACCGGCGCGCAGGCTGGCGTAATGCGGCTGTGCCCCACCCTTCTGCGCGGCGGCGCCCAGCGTGAGCGCGGTGCCCGACGGCGCGTCCTGCTTGTGCACATGGTGGGATTCGACGATGTCGCAGTCCCAGCCTGCCAGCGCGGCGGCGGCGCGTTCGACCAGTTCATCCAGCACGGCCACGCCGAGCGAGAAGTTGGAGGCCCACACCAGCGGGATCTTCGCGGCGGCCGCGATCAGCGCCTGGCGCTGGCTTTCGCTGATCCCGGTAGTACCGGAGACCAGCCCTGCCCCGCGCTCCACGCACAGCGCCAGTACCGGATCGAAACCTTCCGGCAGGCTGAAGTCGATGGCCACGTCGAACCGGGGCGCGCCGTGCAGTTCGCTGGCGGCGAAATGCGGCACGCCTTCGACCACGCGCTGGGCCGGCGAACGACGGGTGATGGCGGCAACGACCTGCAGGTCGTCGCGTTCGGCGGCCAGCCGCAGCAGCGCCTGGCCCATGCGACCGGATGCGCCGTGGATGAGCAAACGAATGGGGGGAGTAGTCATGCCAGAAGGCTAAAGGAAAGCCCCGGGAAACGGTAGCGCCGGCCGTTGGCCGGCCCGCGCGATCCCAAGGCCGGCCAACGGCCGGCGCTACCGATGCTGCTTCCGGCGGCGTGGGACCACAGCTGTCACAACCACCACACGCGCCGCCGCCGGTGGCAGGCGGGGCGATCCTGCGCCCCAGCGCCTGCAGCCAGGCACTGCGATCCGGCTTCACCAGCCCCAGCGCGATCGCCCCGCGCACCCGGCGCACGGTGCCGGGCATCTGCTTCTTCACCACCACCCACGCGCTGGCCAGCACGATCAGTGCGACCACCACGTACTGCAGCATCAGGCCGGCGTCCATCAGCCGCCGCCCAGCGCCACGGTCACCTGGTAGGTGACCAGCGCAGCCACGTAAGCGGCCGCGAACAGGTAGAAGGTGGCAAAGCCAACCTGCTTCCAGGAGTTGGTCTCGCGCTTGATCGTGGCCAGGGTGGAAATGCACATCGGCGCATAGATGAACCACACCAGCAGCGACAGCCCGGTCGCCAGCGACCAGCCGTTGGCGACCACCGGGGTCAGCGCCTGGATCGCAGCATCGTCATCGGCTGCCGACAGCGCATAGATGGTCGCCAACGACGACACCGCCACTTCGCGCGCGCCCATGCCTGGGATCAGCGCGATGCAGATCTGCCAGTTGAAGCCCAGCGGCGCGAAGAACACCGCCATCGCATGGCCGATCTGGCCGGCGAAGCTGTAGTCGATGGCCGGCATGGTGGCGTTTTCCGGCGCACCGGGGAACGACAGCAACACCCACAGCAGGATGGTCAGCGACAGGATGATGCCGCCCACGCGCTTGAGGAAGATCATGCCGCGCTCGTACAGGCCCACCGCCAGGTCGCGCGGGTGCGGGATGCGGTACGACGGCAGTTCCAGCATCAGCGGATGCTCGCTCTTGTCGCGGCGCCACTTTTTCATCACCCACGACATCGCCAGCGCGCTGAGGATGCCGGCCACGTACAGGCCAAACAGCACCAGGCCCTGCTGGCTGACGAAGCCCCACAGCGTCTTCTGTGGAATGAAGGCACCGATCAGCAGCGCGTACACCGGCAGGCGCGCCGAACAGGTCATCAGCGGCGCCACCAGGATGGTGGCCAGGCGGTCGCGCGGATCCTGGATGCTTCGGGTGGCCATGATCCCCGGCACCGCGCAGGCGAAGCTGGACAGCAGCGGGATGAACGAACGCCCGGACAGGCCGGCCGAGGCCATCATGCGGTCGAGCAGGAACGCAGCGCGCGGCAGGTAGCCGGACTCTTCCAGCGCCAGGATGAAGGCGAACAGGATCAGGATCTGCGGCAGGAACACCACCACCCCCCCGACGCCGGCGATGATGCCGTCGGTGAGCAGGCTGGTCAGCGGCCCGGCCGGCAGGTTGGCGCCGACCACTTCGCCGAGCCAGCCGAACCCGGCCTCGATCCCGTCCATCAACGGCGTGGCCCAGGCAAACACCGCCTGGAAGATCAGGAACATCACCACCACCAGGGTGATCAACCCGAACACCGGGTGCAGCAGCCAGCGGTCCAGCGCGTCGTCGATCTTCGCGGTGCGCGTCGGCATGCTCACAGCGGCGGCCAGGATGTCACGCACCTGCATGTGGTAGTCGGTTTCCCCGGCGACGGCCGCCACCGGCGCATCCAGGTGCGGCACCATCGCGTCCAGGCGTTCGACCAGCGCGCGGGCGCCGTTGCGGCGCACCGCCACGGTTTCCACCACCGGCACGCCCAGGGCCTTCTCCAGTGCCGGCACGTCGATCCTGATGCCACGGCGCTCGGCCGCGTCGACCATGTTCAGCGCCACGATCATCGGCTTGCCCAGCTCGCGCAGCTCCAGCGCGAAACGCAGGTGCAGGCGCAGGTTGGTGGCGTCGATCACGCACAGCAGCACGTCCGGTGCCGCCTCACCCGGATAGAAGCCCCGGCACAGGTCGCGGGTGATCGCCTCGTCCAGGCTGGCCGGCTGCAGGCTGTAGGCACCGGGCAGGTCGAGCACCGCGAATTCGCGACCGGACGGCGCGCGCAGGCGACCTTCCTTGCGTTCCACGGTTACGCCGGTGTAGTTGGCGACCTTCTGGCGGCTGCCGGTGAGCTGGTTGAACAGCGCGGTCTTGCCGCTGTTGGGGTTGCCGACCAGGGCAACGCGCAGGGTGGCGGCGCTCATGCGGCCGCTCCATCTGCAACCGCCGTAATGTCGATTCGCCTGGCTTCGGAAATCCGCAGCGCGAAACGGGTGAACCCGACCTGCACCAGCAGCGGTTCGCCGCCGATGGGACCACGGGCTACCAGACGCACATCTTCACCCTTCACAAAACCCAGTTCCCTGAGCCGGCGGGCGATGGCGTCGTTTGCATGGAGGTCGCGCACCGATTCCACCTGAGCGGAGCCGTGCAGCGGCAGATCGGACAACGTCACGGGTCGCCTTGGGTCGATAAGAATGGTTATCAATTCTAGCATCGCCGCGTCGCGTCATGGCCCGCGCCCCTTGGACCGCTATGATCCATACATGTATGGAGCAGGCGCAGGCCCCCAAGATGAGTGACGCTTTACGGATTGAACGCAGCGCCGCGGTACTGACCCTGTGGCTGGACCGCCCCACCCTGCACAACGCTTTCGACGCCGGGCTGATCGCCGCGCTGACCGCCGCGATGGACGCGGCAGGGCGCGACCCGCAGGTCCGCGCGGTGGTGCTGGCCGCGACCGGTGCCTCGTTCTCGGCCGGCGCGGACATGCAGTGGATGCGCGGCATGGCCGCCGCCAGCGAGGAGGACAACCGCCAGGACTCGCTGGCCCTGGCGCGGCTGATGCGGACCCTTGACGAGCTGCCCAAGCCGACCATCGCCCGGGTCCACGGCGCCGCGTTCGGCGGCGGGGTCGGCTTGGTGGCCTGCTGCGACATCGCCATCGCCAGCACCAGCGCCCGTTTCGGCCTGACCGAAAGCCGCCTCGGCCTGCTGCCGGCGGTGATCTCGCCCTATGTGATCGACGCGATCGGCCCGCGCCAGGCCCGCCGCTGGTTCGCCACCGGCGAGCATTTCGACGCGGAGACCGCGCTGCGGATCGGACTGGTGCACCAGCTGGTCGAACCTGAACGCATCGATGAAGCCGTGCAGCGCCAGCTTGGGCTGCTCGACAAGGCCGGCCCGATCGCCGCGGCGTCGGCAAAGGACCTGGTGCGCCGGGTCGCCGCCGGCCGCGACCGCGACGCCACCGACCGCGACAATGCCGCGCTGATCGCGCGCCTGCGGGTCTCGGCCGAGGGCCAGGAAGGGCTCGGCGCGTTCCTGGACAAACGCGCCCCGCATTGGGTCAGCCAGGACTGAACGCGGCCGCTGGCCGCTTTGTTTCCCATCCCGCGTATCTCCCTGTCGTGGCCCGCCAGGGAACTGCGCCGTCAATTCATCCAGGATGTTCCGTGATCGCACTTGAGTTCCCCCCGCTGTCCGACCGCCCGGCCCTCCGTCATGGATGACTTCGTCCGCATCGTCGAGGTTGGACCGCGCGACGGGCTGCAGAATGAAGCCCAGCCGGTGGCCACCGCCGACAAGATCGAGCTGGTCCGGCAGCTGTCGCTGACCGGCCTGCGCACCATCGAGGCGACCAGCTTCGTCAGCCCGCGCTGGGTGCCGCAGCTGGCCGACGCCGCCGAGGTCTACGCCGGTATCGAACGCCTGCCGGGCATCGACTATCCGGTGCTGGTCCCCAACGAGCAGGGCTACGACCGTGCGCGTGCGGTGGGCGTGCAGGAAGTGGCGGTGTTCACCGCCGCCTCGGAGACCTTCAACCGTACCAACACCAATGCCGGCATCGACGAGTCGCTGGCCCGCTTCGCGCCGATCCTGGAGCGCGCGCGCGCCGACGGGGTCAAGGTGCGTGGCTACGTCTCCACCGTGCTCGGCTGCCCCTACCAGGGCGAGGTGCCGGTCAGCGAGGTGGTGCGGGTTGCCAAAGCGCTGCACGCCATGGGCTGTTACGAAATCTCGCTGGGCGACACCATCGGCGTGGGCACCCCGCGCAAGGCGCGCGCGATGCTGCATGCGGTCGCGGCCGAGGTGCCGATGGCGGCGCTGGCCGTCCATTTCCACGACACCTATGGCCAAGCCCTGGCCAACATCGATGCCTGCCTGGAAGAAGGCGTGCGCGTGGTCGATTCGGCCGTGTCCGGCGCCGGCGGCTGCCCGTATGCCAAGGGCGCCAGCGGCAATGTCGCCAGCGAGGACGTGGTGTACCTGCTGCACGGGATCGGCATGCGCACCGGGATCGACCTGCCCGCATTGGCTGCGACCGGCCGCTGGCTTGCCGCGCGTCTCGGCCGCGAAACCGGCAGCAAGGCCGGAAGGGCGCTGGCCGCGGCATGAACCGTCTCCGCCCGCGCATGGATGCTGCGGTCGGTGACCACCTCACCGCGCACGTCGATGTGCTGGCGGCGCTGGAACAGGCCCTGGCGCAGCCGCCGGGCACGGATGTGCATGCATTGCTGCGCGACGTGCAGCAGGCGTTGCAGGAAGCGATGGATGAGCGCCAGTTGGCGCTGCGCCGCTACGCCGCGCTGTTCGACGCGGTTCCCGACCCGGTCAGCATCCTTAGTGAATCCGGCGTGGTGCTGGACCTCAACCAGGCCGGGGTGCGCGCGTATGGCCGCAGCCGCGAGGACATCGTCGGCCAGCCGATCGAAACGCTCAATCCCGACCTGCCCAGTGACCACCTTGACCCGGTCTGGGAAGCGCTGCGCCGGGGCGAAACCTATGTCATCGAAGTCACCAACATGCGCGGCGACGGCAGCCGCTTCCCGGTGGAAGTGCATTCGGCCGGGTTCGAGCACCAGGGCGAGCACTGCATCGTGGCGGTCGCGCGCGACCTGAGCAGCCGCTGGCAGGCCGAATCGCGCTACCGCCTGCTGATGGAGTCGATCGACAAGGGTGTGATCCTGTTCGACCGGGACCTGCGCGTGGTGTCGGCCAACCCGGCCGCGCACCGCATCCTCGGCACCCAGGGCAACGGCGGCAGCCTGCAGGCACTGCTGGCCCCGGAAGACTGGATCAGCGTGGACGAGCACGGCCACCCGCTGAGCCGCGAGCAGTGGCCGGCCAGCGAATCGCTGCTGCGCGGACGCATCATCCGCAGCACCATCGTCGGGCTCTACCACCGGCCACGCGGGCGCATGATCTGGATCTCCACCACCAACGTGCCGGTGTACGGCAACGGCCGCGACATCCCCGACCATGTGTTCGCACTGTTCAGCGACATCACCGAGCTCAAGCGCAACAACACCCTGTTCGACCGCGCGCAGTCGCTGGCCCACATCGGCGGCTGGGAATGGGACCGCGGCCTGCACCGGCTGTACCTGACCGACGAAGCCGCGCGCATCCTCGGCCAGGAGCTGCCGCTCCAGGACATGGCCGAGCTGCTCGAATGCCTGCGCGTGGACGACCGCATGCAGCTGCAGCAGGCCCTGCTGGACGTGATCGACCGCCAGGCGCCGTTCGAACTTGAACTGCAGGGCCAGCGCAGCGACGGCCATTCGTTCTGGGTGCGCATGATCGGCGAAGCCGAAGCGGGCGACGTGAATGCCGCGCGCATCGCCGGCACCGTGCAGGACATCACCTCGCGCAAGCATGCCGAGGAGACCCTGCGCATCCAGGCACGCACCGACCCGCTGACCGGGATCATGAACCGCGACGCGGTGCTGACCGACCTCGCCACGCGCATGGGCAGCCCCACCCATTCCAGGGTGGGCGTGCTGTACATCGACCTGGACCGGTTCAAGACGGTCAACGACCTGCTCGGCCACAACGCCGGCGACGAACTGCTGATCGACGCGACCCGGCGCATTTCCACTGCGATCGGCACCGAAGGGCTGCTGGCGCGGTTCGGTGGCGATGAGTTCCTGGTGGTCTGCGATACCCGCGACCAGCCCGACCAGCCCGAGCGCCTGGCCGAGGCGATCACCCGCGCGTTCGCCACGCCGTTCCGGTTCGGCAGCGATGAATTCGCGGTGACCACCAGCATCGGCATCGCCCGTGCGCCGCAGGACGGACTGCGCCCGCAGCAGCTGATCCAGAATGCCGACATCGCCATGTACGACTGCAAGCGCCGCACCCGCAACGGCTGGCAGGTGTTCTCACCGGAACTGGCGCAGCGCCAGCACGACCGCCTGCAGATCGAAAGCCGCCTGCACCGGGCGCTGGACGATGACGAGTTCCACCTGGTCTACCAGCCGCAGGTCAACCTGCACACCGGGCAGATGGTGGCGGCCGAGGCGCTGATCCGCTGGCGCAACACGCAACTGGGCGAGCTGCGCCCGGACATCTTCATCGGGCATGCCGAAAGCACCGGCGACATCGTCCGGATCGGGCTGTGGGTGCTGAACGAGGCCTGCCGCCAGGTCCGCCAGTGGCAGGACGCCGGCCTGGGCATCGTGCGGGTGGCGGTCAACGTTTCCTACCGCCAGTTCGTCGGCGAGGACCTCGCCCGCAACGTGCGCCAGGCGCTGGACCAGTACGGGCTGCCCGGCAGCGCGCTGGAGCTGGAATTCACCGAGCGGGTGCTGATCGAGGACGCGCCGGACACCCTGCAGACCTTCGCCCGCCTGCGCGAAATGGGGGTGCTGCTGACCATCGACGACTTCGGCGAAGGCTACAGCGCGCTGAACTACCTTCGCCGGCTGCCGATCCACGGGCTCAAGCTCAGCCAGATGTTCGTCGAGGGGGTGCCCGGCAACCGCTCGGACGTGGCGGTATGCGAGGCGGTCTGCGGCATCGCGCGCAGCCTGGGACTGGGGCTGGTCGCCGAGGGCATCGAATCGGAAGAGCAGCGGCGGTTCCTGCACGACATGGGGGTGACCGTCGGCCAGGGCTTCCTGTTCGCGCCCGGGCTGGCCCCGGACGAGTTCGCACGGCGCCTTACGGCGCGCATCCGCTAGAATTGGCGGCTCTTGAACCTGCGGGTACGTGCAATGCAGCTGTCTTCCGTCCGCGCCGTCGTCACCGGCGGCGTTTCCGGCCTGGGCCTGTCGGTGGCCCGGCACCTGGTGTCCCAGGGCGCCCGCGTGGCCCTGTTCGACCTCAACGATGAAAAAGGCGCGGCTGCTGTCGCCGAGCTCGGCGCCGAACACGCCCGCTATTTCAGCACCAACGTCAGCGACGAGGCGGCGGTTGCCGCGCAGATCGACGCCGCGCATGACTTCCTCGGCGGCCTGAACGCGGTGGTGAGCTGCGCCGGCATCCTCGGTGCCGGCCGCGTGCTGGGCAAGGAAGCGCCGATGCCGCTGGCCACCTTCCAGAACACGGTGATGGTCAACCTGGTCGGCAGCTTCAACGTCGCCAAGGCCGCGGCCAACCGCATGCAGCACAATGCCGCCGGCGACGACGGCGAGCGCGGCGTCATCATCAACACCGCCAGCGTCGCCGCCTATGAAGGCCAGATCGGCCAGGCCGCGTATGCCGCGTCCAAGGGCGGCGTGGTCGGCATGACCCTGCCGATGGCGCGCGAACTGTCGCGCTTCGGCATCCGCGTGATGACCATCGCCCCGGGCATCTTCTGGACCCCGATGGTCGACGGCATGCCGCCGGCCGTGCAGGAGTCGCTGGCAGCGTCGATCCCGTTCCCGCCGCGCCTGGGCAAGCCGGAAGATTTCGCCGGCCTGGTCGCGCACATCCTCACCAACACCTACCTCAACGGCGAGACCATCCGCCTTGATGGCGCGGTGCGGTTGGCTCCCAAGTAACACCCCTACTTCCACCTACTGATCTTCATCCCATGAAAGCCAACGACATCAAGAAAGGCAACGTCGTCGAGTACAACAACGGCGTCTACCAGATCCGCGACATCGAGCGCAGCTCGCCGCAGGGTCGCGGCGGCAACGTGCGCTTCCGTTTCATCATGTACAGCGTGCCGGGTGGCAACAAGCTGGACGCCAGCTTCGACGCCGACGACAACCTGCCGGAAGTCGAACTGCTGCGCCGCCAGTCCACCTACTCGTACATGGACGGCGATGCGTTCGTGTTCCTGGACGATGAGGACTACACCCCGTACACCCTGGATGCGGACGTGATCGGCGACGACGCCGGCTACATCACCGAAGGCCTGACCGGCATCTATGTGCAGGTCATCGACGAACAGCCGGTCGCCGTGCAGCTGCCGGCCAGCGTGGTGCTGGAAGTGGTCGAGACCCCGCCGGAAATGAAGGGCGGCACCGCCACCAAGCGTCCGAAGCCGGCCAAGCTGAGCACCGGCATCGAGATCATGGTGCCGGAGTACATCACCAACGGCGAGCGCGTGCTGGTGAACACCGCGACCGGCGAGTTCGCAGGTCGCGCGGACTGATCAATGCACTGATGGTGCAAATTCCGTAGAGCCGGGCTCTGCCCGGCTGCTTTTCGCTGGACACCACGGGGCAGCCACGCAGGGCGTGGCTCTACCGGGCTGGGACCGCGTGGGACACGCATGGCGTGTCGCCAGGGATTCGTCAGGGGCGTGTCGCGCGGGCGGGCGCGCCGGCGAATTCGCCGCAGCCGTGGTACTGACGGGCGCCCACGGTAAGCATCACCGTGGCCCCGAAGCCCTGCCCACTCATATCGTCATGGCAGAGCGTTCGCTGGTAACTGAGCTTGATCTCGGTTCCGTCGGCCGCCTTGCCCGACCAGCCGTCCGCACCCTGTGTGGGCGAGGCGATCTCGTACTTCTGCTCACCGTAGCCAGTTTCCACCCGCAAAACCGGGTTGGGCCCCTCGCTCACCTGCGCCAGCCAACCCGGCTCGTTGCCGGTGGCACGGAAAGCCGGCGGCGCTTCGGTTCCGGCGGCAGCCGTTGCAGGCGCCAGTGACCCACCTGCATCCGCCGCCGGGACCTCAGCCGGCGCTGACGTCCCACCCGCCGGGTCAGCCGGGGCCGAGTCCGCCTGCTGCGCAGGCTGGCAGGCCGCCAACCCAAGGGCCACCGCCGCGCTCAGGATAAGGGGAGAAATGCGCATGTTCGACTCCTTTGCCGATGTTCTGGATCAGCAGGGAACGGTAACGCAACCATCGTGAACCTGACGGGACGAGACAGGGGGTAGAGCCAGGCCCTGCCTGGCTGCATCGCCTGAATGGCACGAACAACGCCTCGTTCCGACATTCAGCCAGGCAGGGCCTGGCTCTACCGATGTTGGTATCACTGTAGGCGTCAGCCCTCGCGCGCCAACCGGCGCATCCGGTCGCCCAGCGTTGCCAGCGTGTCGTCAATCGTCAGCAGCTCGCGCTGCTGCGCCACCGGCAATCTCGCCCGCATCTGCGCCTGCAGCTGCGTCCAGGCTGGCACGCCACGCGCGCTGATGCGTTGGGTCGCGGCGGCCGCGGCTGTACGCTCCTCACCGACGGGCAGGCCGTAGCCTTCGCCCCCGACCAGACCCGCGGGATTGACCAGCTGCCCGGCATCGTCCAGCAGTGCCAGCAGCGCGGCCAGCGCGCTGTCGCCGCCCTCGCCCGCCGCGCCCAGCGCGCGCTTGAGTCCGTCGCGCGCGCGCAGCTCCTCGCGGTAACGCGCGGCCTGTTCCAGCAACAGCAATGCCGAGGTTGCGCGCAGTCCGCCGCGCTCGGCCCATGCGGCGCGCTGCTCGGCCGGCAGCTGCAACCAGCTGCTGACGTTGCGGGTGGGCAGGTTTAGTTCCGCGCGCGCCACATCGAACAGCTGCTGGTAGTGCACCTGCGCCGAGGGGAAGTAATAGCCCAGGCGCATCGCCTCGCGGCGATCGTCCAGCACCGTGGCGTCGGCGCGCCCTTCGCGTTCCAGTCGGCGCAGCAGGCCGCCGGGGCTGAGCCGGTTCAGGCCGGGGTCGGCCCAGCGCGGCACGCCTTCCTGCAGCAACTTGCCGGTTTCCACCGCGCAGTTGTTGCTGATGAAGCGGTACCGCCCGTCGTAGCTCCAGTGCACCTGGCCGACGCGTTCGAGGAGGCTGGCGATGTCGTCCTGCTCCAGCGCCAGCGGCACCGACTGAAGTCCGCGCAGTTCCAGCTGGGTGTACTCGTTGATGACCTGGTTGAGCGGCAGCACGAACAGGCGCGACGGGTACGCCCCGGTCAGGCCGCTCCAGCTGGAAATCTGCACGTCGCCGACGAAGGCGCGGAACGACAGCACGCGGTGCTCGGCCAGGTCCAGCCGGCAGGCCGGGCCGCGCGGGCGCCCGGGCGCGCAGATCACCAGGCGCAGCATGCTGTGGCCCCAGCGGCTCATCAGCTGGTCGTTGCCTTCTGCCAGCAGGTAGTCCACCGCGTACACCCGTCGCGGATCCAGCTCCAGCAGCGAGGCTTCGCCGGTGGTATCGCCTGCCTGCACCAATGGCACCGTGCCCGCGCAACCGGCCTGTGGACCGGCGCCGATCCCGGCGGCATACCACGCCGCCAGGGCCGGACGACGGCAGGCGAAATCGGCGTCGAGCAGGTAGTGCTCGGCGTTGACCGCCAAATACTCGGCCGGGCTGTGGCGCTCGTAGGGGTCCGGGCTGCGTTCGGTGAAGGCGTTGGCGCCGCGGCCCAGCCGCCACGGGCGTTGTTGCCAGCCGGCCAGGTCGCGCCAGCGCGCGCTGGATGACCAGCCACCGTCGGCAGCGCGGTCCAGCACATGGGTCAGTTCGTGGATGAGTGCGGCCTGCACTGCGCGGGGCAGCGGCTCGCCGGGGCGCACGGCATCGAGCAGGTCACGACGCAGCGTGATCGCGCCCTGGCGGGTGCGGCCGTGTACGTTGTCGGGCAGGCGATCCGACCAAGCCACGGTGACCGGCGCGACGAAGCGTGCCTGCCACGACGCCGGCAGGAGGGCCGGCGCGTCGCGCAGTACCTGGGCGGCGCTGGCCGCCTGCACGGCGGTGAGACCGTCGGCCTGCAGCTGCAGTTGCAGTGCGGCGTGGGCGGTCGGGACGGACAACAGCACCGCCAGGACCGCCGCGCATCGGCGCAGGGCCCGGCGGCGCAGGAACATCAGCGGGCCAGCAGCGACCGCGCGAGCTGCAGGTCGCTGGCCTCGCGTGCGGCGGCGCCGGTTTCGCGCAGGTGCAACAGGGCCGCTTCCAGGCGGGCGCCACGGATCGCACCGTCGCTGGCGACGAAGGCCGCCGCGTCTTCGCGCGCATCCACCACCACCTTGTCATCGTCCGAGCTGGACGAGCCGGCCGAAGAAGCGCCCGAGGCCGAACCGGCCGACGAGCCGGCGAAGCTGGAAGCGAAGGCCGAAAGCGGCAGGGCGAGCACGGCAAACAGCAGGATCGATCGCGTCATCTTGGATTCGTTCAGGACAGGAATAGGCAAAGCGTATCGGCTATGTGAAAGCCTGTCGCCTGTCAGAGGTCGAATACCTTGCCGGGATTCAGCAGCCCTTGGGGATCAAACGCATGTTTGACCGCTTTCATCAGCGCGATTTCGGCGGGGCCCCGGGTGCTGTCCAGGTAGCCCTTCTTGACCAGCCCGATGCCATGTTCGGCGGAAATGCTGCCATCGAAGTCCTTCAGCACCTTGGCCAGCAGCTTGGTCACGTGCTCGCACTGCTGCAGGAATTCGGCGTCATCGGTGCCGTCAGGCTTGAGCACGTTGATGTGCAGATTGCCATCGCCGATATGCCCGAACCAGACCACGTCGAAGTGCGGATAGGCCTCGCCGATCAAGGCCTGGGTCTGGGCCATGAACGCCGGCATTGCCGAGATCCGCACCGACACATCGTTCTTGTACGGCTTGTAGCGCGCGACCGCTTCGGTGATGCCCTCGCGCAGGCGCCACAGCTGCGCGGCCTGCGCCTCGCTCTGGCTGACCACGCCGTCGCTGACCCAGCCCTGCTCCATGCAGGCCTCGAACGCCGCCATCGCGGCCGCTTCCTGGGCCTCGTCGCCGGCGGCGAACTCGGTGACCACGTAGAACGGATGCACCTCTTCGAACGGCGCCTGCGCGCCATGCGCCAGCACGTGTTCCAGCGCGCGGTCGGTGAAGAATTCGAAGGCCTGCAGCTGCATGCGCTCACGGAACGCGGCAAACACCTGCATCAGCACCTCGAACGACGGCAGCGCCAGCAGCATCACGTTGCTGGCCGGCGGCGGGTCGGTGAGCTTCAGGGTGGCCTCGACGATCACCCCTAGCGTGCCTTCAGAGGCGATCAGCAGCTGGCGGAAGTCGTAGCCGCTGGAGTTCTTGATCAGCCCCTTGTTCAGCTCGAGCAGCTCGCCGCTGGCGGTCACTACCTTGAGCCCGGCGATCCACTCGCGCGTGTTGCCGTAACGGATCACCCGGATGCCACCGGCATTGGTCGCGATGTTGCCGCCGATCGAACAGGAGCCGCGCGCGGCGAAGTCGACCGGGTAGATCAGGCCGTGCTCGCGCGCGGCGTTGTGCACCGCTTCCAGCGCCATGCCGGCCTGCACGGTCAGGGTGCGGTCGACCGCATCGAAGGCCAGCGGCTTGTTCATCCGTTCCAGGCTGAGCACCAGCTCGCCGTGGGCTGCCACGGCACCGCCACTCAGGCCGGTGCGCCCGCCCGAGGGCACCACCGCCACGCGCTGGGCGCTGGCCCAGCGCAGGATGGCCTGGACCTCCTCGACACTGCCCGGCAACGCGATCGCCAGCGGCGCCGGGGTCCAGCGGCGGGTCCAGTCGCGCCCGTAGTGTTCGAGATCGGCCGGATCGGTCTTGAGCCGCAGCCCGGGGCAGTCCTGCAACAGCGAATCAAGGCGCGGGTCGGTCATGGAATCGAACGCAGGGCGGAGAACCCCAAAGGGTAGCGCACGACCGTTGGCCGTGCGACCTCAGCCATGGTCGCGTTTGAAACCATTTCCACCCTTTGGCGCACCGCACCATGCCCCTCCCGATCTGGCATAGTGGGCAGCTCCCGTCCAACATGCTGCCGCTCGCCCATGTCGCCGAAGAAGACCTCGTTCCCCAAGCAGGATATCCGCGTGCTGTTGCTGGAGGGGGTCAGCCAGACCGCGATCGACGTGTTCAGCGCCGCCGGCTATTCGCAGATCGAGCTGCACAACAAGGCGCTGCCCGAAGACGAGCTGAAGGCGCGCATCGCCGAAGCGCACATCGTCGGCATCCGCTCGCGCACCCAGCTCAGCGCCGAGGTGCTGGCCCACGCCAAGCGCCTGATGGCGGTGGGCTGTTTCTGCATCGGCACCAACCAGGTCGACCTGGAAGCGGCCGAGCTGGCCGGCATCCCGGTATTCAACGCGCCGTATTCCAACACCCGCAGCGTGGCCGAGCTGGTCATCGCCGAAGCGATCATGCTGACCCGCGGCATTCCGCAGAAGAACGCCGAATGCCACCGCGGCGGCTGGTCGAAGTCGGCCGCCGGCAGCCATGAAGTGCGCGGCAAGACCCTGGGCATCATCGGCTATGGCCATATCGGCACCCAGGTCGGCGTGATGGCCGAAGCGATGGGCATGCAGGTGATCTTCCACGACATCGAAACCAAGCTGTCGCTGGGCAATGCGCGCGCCGCCCTCGACCTGGACGACCTGCTGGCCCGCGCCGACATCGTCACCGTGCACGTGCCGGAAACGGCGGCCACGCAATGGATGATCGGTGCGGCGCAGCTGGCGAAGATGCGCCCCGGCGCGCACCTGATCAACGCCGCACGCGGCACCGTGGTCGACATCGACGCGCTGGACGCGGCGCTGCATTCGGGCCACATCGGCGGTGCGGCGCTGGACGTGTTCCCGGTCGAGCCCAAGGGCAATGGCGATGCGTTCGTGTCGCCGCTGACCGCGCACGACAACGTCATCCTCACCCCGCACGTGGGCGGCAGCACGCTGGAAGCGCAGGACAACATCGGCGTGGAAGTGGCAGCCAAGCTGGTGCGCTACAGCGACAACGGCAGCACCCTGTCGGCGGTCAACTTCCCGGAAGTGACCCTGCCCGAGCACGCCGACAGCCTGCGCCTGCTGCACATCCACCAGAACGTGCCGGGCGTGCTGTCCAAGGTCAACGAGATCTTCTCGCGCCACAACGTCAACATCGACGGCCAGTTCCTGCGCACCGACCCGAAGGTCGGCTACGTGGTGATCGACATCACCGCCAGCGAAGAACAGGCGGCGGCGGTGCGCGACGAGCTGGCCGCCATTCCAGGCACGTTGCGCACCCGCGTTCTGTATTGATCACCGCGCCAGCCAGCGCTTCGCCATGCGTGGCAACGAATCATCCCCATCCGGGGTTTCAATCGCCGCGTTGGCCACGTCGGCCACCTCCCGCCACGCCAGCGCCAGCGACTCCTCGCTGACCACGAACGCCTCGCTGCCCAGCGCCCGCACCACGTAGCGGGCGTCGTAATGCCAGTGCCCGGGCACGTCCTTCCGTTCCGGAATCCAGTGCCTGTCGATGTCGAACAGCTCGCCATCCTCCAGCACCAGCCCGGTGAGCCCGGATTCCTCCACCGCCTCGGTCAGCGCCATTTTGGCCAGATCCCGCTCGCCATCGGCGTGCCCGCCCAGCTGCAGCCAGCGGTCCAGCTTGCGGTGATGGGTGAGCAGCACCCTGTCGCCATCGGCACTGACCAGCCACGCGCTGCCGGTGAAATGCCCGGTCAGGCGGCTGCGCAGGAACGGGTTCTCCGGGTCATCCAGCAATGTGCTGAATTCGTCAGCCAGGTCGGCGTGTTCGGGGTGGCGACGGGCGTAATCAGCCAATTGCGCGCGCAGCACGGGATCAAGTCCTACAACGGATTCGGGGATTTGGGGCATGGCAGCGGCGCTGGAAGACGGATTTGGCAGATTATCGCCCGGCATGCTGCATTTGCGCTTGTAAGCAGCCTTCAGCTTTGGCTAAGGTACAGCGGGCCGGTGCGGCCATGTATCGCACCTCCCCGTTGTAACCACCACTTTTGGGAAGCACTGCATGCTGAAGTCTCTGTTGAGGGTCAAACCGGTCGAACCGGCCGGGCACGTCGATGCCGGCGAGCCGATCGAAGGCAGCCTGGATGGCGAAGCCTCACTGAAAAGGACCCTCACGGCGAAACACCTCATCATGCTGGGCATCGGCGCCGTGATCGGCGCGGGTATCTTCGTGCTGACCGGCCAGGCTGCGGCCAACCATGCCGGCCCGGCGGTCATGCTGTCGTTCGTGATCGCCGGCTTTGCCTGCGCACTGGCCGGCCTGTGCTATGCCGAGTTCGCGGCGATGATGCCGGTCTCCGGCAGTGCGTATTCCTATTCCTACGCCACCCTGGGCGAAGGCATGGCCTGGTTCATCGGCTGGTGCCTGGTACTGGAATACCTGTTCGCCTCGGCCTCGGTCGCGGTGGGCTGGTCGGCGTACCTGATCAGTTTCATCACCACCACCCTGCACATGCCGTTCCCGGACGCACTGAGCGCGGCGCCGATCGCCTGGACCGGCCAGGAGTTCATTTCCTCGGGCAAGCTGTTCAACCTGCCGGCGGTGCTGATCGTAGCGGCAGTCTCGGGCCTGCTGTACGTCGGCGTGACCCAGTCGGCCTTCGTCAACGCGATCATCGTGGCGATCAAGGTCACCGTGATCTGCCTGTTCATCGGCTTCGGCGCGCAGCATATCGACGCCGCCAACTGGACGCCCTTCATCCCGGAAAACACCGGCGTGTCCGGCGAGTTCGGCTGGAGCGGCGTATTCCGTGCGGCCACCATCGTGTTCTTCGCCTACATCGGCTTCGACGCGGTTTCCACCGCCGCCGGCGAAACCAAGGACCCACAGCGCAACATGCCGATCGGCCTGCTCGGCTCGCTGGCGGTGTGCACCATCGTCTACATCATCGTCTGCGCGGTGCTGACCGGCATGATGCCGTACCACCTGCTGGGCACCGACAAGCCGGTGGCCACCGCGCTGGAACCGTATGCCAGCCTGTCCTGGCTCAAGACCGCAGTGGAAATCGGCGCGATCGCCGGCCTGTCCTCGGTGGTGCTGGTGATGATGATGGGCCAGACCCGCATCGCCTACACGATCTCGCGCGACGGCCTCATCCCGAAGATCTTCGGCAAGGTCCACGCCCGCTTCCGCACCCCGTACTGGGCCACCATCGTGGTCGGCGTGCTGGCCGCCGCACTGGCCGGCCTGATGCCGCTGAACGTGCTGGGCGAACTGGTCTCGATGGGCACCCTCCTCGCCTTCGCCACGGTCTGCGTCGGCGTCCTGGTGCTGCGTTACACCCGCCCGGAACTGACCCGTCCGTTCCGCGTGCCGGCGGTGTGGCTGATCTGCCCGCTGGGCGCGCTGGCGTGCCTGTTCCTGTTCTGGCAGGCGTTCGTGGTGCATTGGCACCTGTTCGTCGGCTGGACCGTGCTGGGCCTGCTGATCTACTTCGGCTACGGCATCCGCCACAGCAAGCTCAACAAGGCTTCCTGATTCCATTCCCGGGCCGGCGCATCGCCGGCCCTGTTCTTTGACGGAAATTGATCGATGTTCAAACAACTGTGGGCGACCAAGCACCCGCATGCGGCGCATGAAGACGCCAACGGCCTGAGCCTGAAGCGCCATCTGGGCCCGTGGGGCCTGACCGCGCTGGGCATCGGCGCGGTGATCGGCGGCGGCATCTTCGTCATCACCGGCCAGGCCGCCGCCAACCACGCCGGCCCGGCGATCATGCTGTCGTTCGTGCTGGCCGCGATCTGCTGCGCGTTCTGCGCCATGGCCTACGCCGAGTTCGCCTCGATGGTGCCCGTCTCCGGCAGTGCCTACACCTACACCTACGCCACCTTCGGCGAACTGGCCGCCTGGTTCATCGGCTGGATGCTGGTGCTGGAATATGGCGTCTCGGCCTCGGCGGTGGCGGTCAGCTGGACCGGCTACTTCCTCAGCCTGCTCAGTCATTTCGACATCTACCTGCCAACGGCGCTGGTCAGCGCCCCGCTGGACGCCCAGCTGCGCCCGACCGGCGCGATCGCCAACATTCCGGCCGCCATCCTGGTCCTGCTGCTGACCTGGCTGTGCTACGTCGGCATCAGCAAGTCCTCGGCGATGAACATGGCCATGGTCATCCTGAAGACCGGCCTGATCGTGCTGGTCATCGTGGTCGGCTGGAAGTACGTCGACCCGGCCAACTGGTCCCCGTTCATTCCGGAAAACCAGGGCCCGGGCAAGTACGGCATGGAAGGCGTGCTGCGCGGCGCGGCGATGGTGTTCTTCGCCTACATCGGCTTCGAGGCGGTTTCGGTCGCCGCTCAGGAATCGCACCGCCCGCAGCGCGACATGCCGATCGGCATGCTGCTGTCGCTGGTGATCTGCACCGTGCTCTACATCGCCATGGCCGCGGTGATGACCGGCCTGGTGCCCTACACGCTGCTGGGCACCGACGAGCCGGTGGTCACCGCCGTGGCCGCGCATCCCCAGCTGGGCTGGTTGCGGGTGGTGGTCGAAATCGGCGCACTGATCGGCCTGAGCTCGGTGGTGCTGGTGATGATCATCGGCCAGCCGCGCATCTTCATGATCATGGGCCGCGACGGCCTGCTGCCGCCGGTGTTCACCAAGATCCACCCGAAGTACCGCACCCCGCACATCAACACCGTCATCACCGGCATCGGCATCGCCCTGCTGGCGGCCCTGTTCCCGCTGGACATCCTCGGCGAACTGACCTCGATGGGCACCCTGATCGCCTTCGCCGCCGTCTGCGCCGGCGTCCTGGTCCTGCGCCGCACCCAGCCGGACCTGCCCCGCCCCTTCCGCATCCCGGCCGCCTGGCTGGTCTGCAGCCTGGGCGTGCTCAGCTGCCTGGCCCTGCTCTCGGCCATGACGATGCACAACTGGATGCTGATGGGCGTCTGGACCGTCGTGGGCTTCGCGATCTACTTCGGCTACAGCTACCGCCACAGCCGCCTGCGCAACCGCTGACGGCTCCCGTAGAGCCGGGCTCTGCCCGGCTGCTTCACGCATCCAGGCGAACCGCCCTCGTCTGATGCATCCCCTGGCTGGGCCGGCGGGGGCGGGGGTACGGGGGGGCGCCGTGAATCCATCCTTGGAGGCTCTTACGAAACATCCATGTTTCGTAAAGCCCCCCGTACCCCCACCCCCGCCGGCCCTCGACACTGGGTCGGTGGCCATGGGAACAGCCCGCCTGGCCTGGTGTTTGCTCATCCCTTTACCTGCCCTTCCATGCATTCGCAGGTAAAATGTCCCAATGAACAACACCCCCTACGACACGACCCGGCTGAGCGAGCTGGCCCAGGTGCTGATCGACAACATCCGCGAACTGGCCCAGGCCGGGTGGACCCCCGCGACCAGCAGCAACTTTTCGCACCGGCTGGACGACCAGCACGCCGCGATCACCGTGTCCGGCAAGGACAAGGGTCGCCTGATCGAAGACGACATCATGGTCGTCGACTTCGACGGCAAGGCCGTCGGCCGCCCGCTGCGTCCCTCCGCCGAAACCCTGCTGCATACCCAGCTGTACCGCCGCTTCCCCGAAATCGGCTGCGTCCTGCACACCCACTCGCCCGTGCAGACCATCGCCTCGCGCCTGTATGCCGCCAACGGCCACATCCGGATCGAAGGCTACGAACTGTTGAAGGCCTTCCACGGCAACACCACCCATGAAACCGCCGTCGAGATCCCGGTGTTCCCCAACACCCAGGACATGGACGAACTCGCCGCCAAGGTCGAAGCCAGGCTCGACGAAGGCTGCATGTGGGGCTACCTGATCGACGGCCATGGCCTGTACGCCTGGGGCCGCGACATGGCCGAAGCCCGTCGCCACCTGGAAGCCATCGAATTCCTCCTGCATTGCGAGCTCGAGCTGCGCAAGCTGCGCGGGCCCTGAGCGTTCCAGCCGTAAGGTTGCCGGCCAGCGGCCGGAAGCTTGCCGGGCAGAGCCCGGCACTACACACTCTGTTTCCCCCACCAGTTCAAGCTGCCGCCATGAGCCGACTGCGCATTTACGACGACCACGCCCCAGACGCCCCGCTGCTGGACACCCAGGACGGCGCGCTCATCGCTGCCGAACTGAAGAAGATCGGCGTCACCTTCGAGCGCTGGCAGGCCGCCCATGAAGTCGCTCCCGGCGCCAGCCAGGACGAGGTGTTCGCCGCCTACCGCAGCGACATCGACCGCCTGGTCGCCGAGCACGGCTTCAAGAGCGTCGACGTCGCCTCGATCGCCCCGGACAACCCCAACCGCGCCGAACTCCGCAGGAAGTTCCTCGACGAGCACTTCCACAAGGAAGACGAAGTCCGCTTCTTCGTCGCCGGCTCCGGCCTGTTCACCCTGCACGTCGACGACAAGGTCTACGAAATCGAGTGCGTGAAGGACGATCTGATCGCCGTGCCCGACGGCACCACCCACTGGTTCGACATGGGCGATGAGCCCAGCTTCGTCGCGATCCGCTTTTTCACCGAACCGGACGGCTGGGTCGGCCACTTCACCGGCACCGACATCGCACAGAAATTCCCCCGTTACGTTCCGACCAAGGCGTCCTGATCCATGCCCCACCCCACCGTCATCCTCACCGACATCGAAGGCACCACCAGCAGCATCTCCTTCGTCAAGAACGTGCTGTTCCCGTATGCGCGCAAGGCCCTGCCGGCCTACGTCGCCGCGCACGGCCAGGAGCCGGAAGTGCGTCGCTGGCTGGATGCGGTCGCCGTGGAGATCGGCGGTGCCTGCCAGGACGCCCTGATCGTGGAAACCCTGCAGGGCTGGATCGACCAGGACCGCAAGCACACCGCGCTGAAGGCGCTGCAGGGCATGATCTGGGAAGCCGGTTACCGCAACGGCGACTACAAGGCGCATTTCTACCCCGAGGTCGCCGCCGTGCTCGAAGGCTGGCACGCCGAAGGCAAGCCCCTGTACGTGTACTCCTCCGGCTCCGTGCCCGCCCAGAAGCAGTTCTTCGGCTTCAGCGAAGCCGGCAACCTGACCCACCTGGTGTCCGGCTGGTTCGACACCGAGATCGGCGGCAAGCGCGACGCGGAGAGCTACCGCAACATCGTCAAGGCGATTGGCGTGCCCGCCGGGCAGATCGTGTTCCTGTCCGACGTCGTCGAAGAACTGGACGCCGCGCGCGAAGCCGGGCTGCAGACGCGCCTGCTGGACCGCCTGGATGATTACCCGATGCCGCGTACCGGGGACGCGACGCACGGGCATGACCGGGTCGAGAATTTCCAGCAGATCACGGTGTAACCGGCCATTGCGTGGGACACGCATGGCGTGTCGCTACGCATCAGCGCTCGATGCAAGATCGCGTAGGGACACGCCATGCGCGTCCTCGCGGTAGCCGGCGCAGGCGATTACCTTCCGACCGCGTCCACTACGGATCGAAGCTGCAACGCGTCCTTCAACGCGTGCATATCCGCATCCGCGCTGACCCGCACGCGTACCGCCTCACCCGGCACCAGGTCGAACGCATTGTCGTCCAGGGTGGCATCGAACCCCTCGAACGCCACCCACACGCCGCGAGCCAACTGTGCCGAGCGCAGCTCCAGCGCGCTGTCATCACCGTCCTGCAGCCACCGCGTCTCGATCTTCGCCTTCGGCAACCGCATGTCTTTCGCCGCCGCGAAATAGACCACCTGCCGCGACAGCACCTTCGTACCCTTCAGCAGCTCCACCACGGCCACCGTCCGTGCCGGATCGGCATTGCCCAGCAGTTGCGCATCGGCGAATCGCCCCACTTCCAGCGCCGACAGCGCCGGCACCACTACCGCGTGCTGCTGTTTCGAAATCTGCCGACCCTCCACATCCATCACCCGCACCCGCCACTGCGCCTTCAACGGCTGCTGCAGGTCGTTGAGCAGGCTTACCCGGGTCACACCCTCGTCGCGCAACGCGGCCACCGCATGGTCGGCGAAGAACCGCTTCGCATGGAAATGCAGCGCTTTCCAACGCCCGGCATGATCGATGCTCGACCATGACGCGCCGGGCCACACATCATTGAGCTGCCAGTACAGCGACCCCATCGTGTACGGGCGCGACGCACGATGATGCAGCGCCGCCAGTTCGATACCCTCGGCCTGCATCACCTGGCTCAGGTAGACGAAATCGGCGAAGTCGCGCGGCGTGCCGAACTCGCGTTCGATGTACTGCAGCAGGCGCTGGTTGCCCTCGCCCGCCATGAACTTCTGGTGCGCACGCACGGTGGTGCTGTCCACCTGTCGCTCGCTTTCCGGAATGATGCCATCCAGCGTCCGCAGCACCGGCCACGCCTGCAGCCCGTACTCGGACATGAAACGCGGGGTCTCGCGCAGGTAGGCCTGCACCGGTAACGCCGGATTGCCCCAGACCTGCCAGTAGTGCTTGTCGCCCCGGGTCGAATCGTTGGCCACGGTATCCAGGTCGTTGCTCGGCGAGCTCGACCAGTACGGCACGCCCAGACCTTCCTCGCCTACCACCTGGCGCAGGTCGTTGCCGAACAGGTCCACGTACCCCTGCCACACCTTGGCTGCGAACACCGGATCGGCCGCCTTGAGGTCCTTGCCGTGGCCCCAGTCCTTCCACGCGGTTTCTTCTTCATTGTTGCCACACCACAGCACCACGCTCGGATGGCGACGCAGGCGGCGCACGTTGTCGCGCGCCTCGGCCACCACGTTGGCGCGGAACGCCGGATCGTAGCCCGGCTGCATGCCGCCGCCGAACATGAAGTCCTGCCAGACCAGCAGCCCCAGTTCGTCGGCGATGTTGAAGAACGCGTCGTCTTCGTAGTAACCGCCGCCCCAGTTGCGCAGCATGTTCATGTTGGCGTCGCGCGCGGCGGTGAGTTCGCGCCGTATGCGTGCCGGATCGACCCGGGCCGGGAACATGTCGAACGGAATGACGTTGGCACCCTTGGCGAAGATCGGCACGCCGTTGATGACGAAGGTGAAACCCTGCCCACCCTTGGCGTCCTCCTCGCGACGCAGCTCGACCGTGCGCAGGCCGGTACGGATGCTGCGCTCCGCCGCGTCGGGCGTACCGCCATCCACGCGCGCGCGCACGGTGTAACGCGCCTGCTCGCCCTGCCCGACCGGCCACCAGCGGCGAGGCTTGGCCAGCGCAACCGGCACCGACACGACCTGTACACCGGCCCGCAGTGCCGCCGGCTGCGTCGCCGTAGCCGCAACGCGGCCTTCCGGATCCAGCATCTCCACCTGCACCGTCGCCTGCCGTGCCGCAGCGGCTTCCACCTCCACCTGGACCTGCAGCGCAGCGCGCTGTGCGTCGAGTGCCGTGGCCTGCACCGCTACATCGGTGATCCGCTGCACGTTCCAGCTCTCAAGCCGCACCGGCCGCCAGATGCCGGCGGTGACATAGCGCGGGCCCCAGTCCCAACCGAAGTGGTAACCGGGCTTGCGTACGAAATTGCCGACCATCGCATCGCGCGGTTCATCGCCGTACGGCGACGGGTAGTTGCCTGCAATCTTGTGCGGCATCGCCTGCACGCCCGGCAGCAGCGTGGTGATCGGCGAGCGGATCACCACGCGCAGTTCGTTGCCGCGGGCACGCAGCTGGCCTGCAACAGGCGCCCGCCAAGTACGGTGGCTGTTGTCGGCACGCAACAGCGGCCGGCCGTTGAGACTGACATCAGCAAAGGTGTCCAACCCTTCGAACACCAGTTCGGCATGCGCGCGCGCCAGGGTGGCGGCATCCACATCGAACCGGGCCTGGTACTCCCAGTCTGCCAGCCCGATCCACTGCAGGGCGGCTTCCGGCGCACCGGCGTACGGGTCGGGAATGAGCTTCGCGGCCAGCAGGTCGGTATGCACCGAGCCGGGCACGGAGGCGGCTCGCCAGTCGGCCGCCTCCGGATGCGCCTTCACCTGCGCATTGCCCGGCAGCAGCCGGAACGACCACTGCGCCTGCAACGGCGCGGCGGCAGTGGGGAGCGCATGAAGCGCAAGCAGCAGAACAAGACCCGACACCCACGCCCACTGCTTCATGCACTCACCCCGTTGTTGCCACTCGAATCGAACTCAGCGCACCACGTTGAGCACTTCGTAACACGCGCCCATGGTGTGGTAATCGGTCTTGCCCGCCGGGCTCTTCTCGTCGCTGTACTTGCGGTTCTGCACGTCCAGGATGCGGTACCAGGCACCGTACTGATGGTCGATCATGTGCGCCCACGAGTACGCCCACAGGCGGTCGTACCATTCCCAGTACATGGCCTCGCCAGTACGTGCGGCCAGCAACGCAGCAGTCGCCAGCGACTCGGCCTGCACCCAGAAGTATTTGTCGTTGTCGCACACGGTGCCATCGGGCGCGAACCCATAGACCAGCCCACCGTTCACGTCATCCCAACTGTTTGCAACGGCCGTGTCGAACAGCGAACGCGCGGTCGGTACCAGCCAGTCGGCCTGCACGTGGCGATCCAGGATCAGCAGCAGCTTGGCCCATTCGGTCTGGTGCCCCGGCTGGAAGCCCCACGGACGGAACAGGTGCTTGGGATTGTCGAGGTTGTAGTTCCAGTCGATCTGCCAGTTGCGGTCGTAGTGTTCCCAGACCAGCCCCTCGCCCTGCGCCGCCTGGCGACGGGTCATGTGGTCGGCAAGCAGCAGGGCGCGGTCACGGTAGCGCGCTTCGCCGCTGGCCTCGAACGCAGCCAGCATCGCCTCGCACATGTGCATGTTGGCGTTCTGGCCCCGGTAGTCGCTGAAGTTCCAGTCGGCGTCGGCCTCGTCCTTGTACAGGCCGAATTCCGGCTCCCAGAAGCGGGTTTCCAGCAGGTTCCAGGTCTCGTCCATCCAGCCGCGCGCGGCTTCGATGCCCGCCTTCAGCGCACAGCTGTAGGCCAGCAGCACGAACGCTACGCCGTAGCAGTGGTTGGTGGCATCTTCGACCACGCCGTCGCGCAGCGTCCAGGCATAGCCGCCCGTGACTGGATTGCGGTGTACGTCGCGCAGGAAACGGATCCCGTGCTTCACTGCTTCAAGGTCTTCTGGCTTGCCGAACTCGCGATAAGCCATCGCATGGTTGAACACGAAACGGGTACTGCTCACCAGGTGGCGGTGGCTGCTGTCGTACACGCTGCCATCGTCACGGTAGTAGTGGAAGAAGCCGCCGTTCGGGTCGATCTCGTTCGGTTGGTAGAACGCCATGCTCTGCGCGATATGCGCGCGCAGGAAGTCGGGCGAACGGAAATCAGGCTGGGCGGGAACGGCGGTGGTCATGCGGGAATTTCCTGTTGTTGCTGCAGCAGTTGCTGGACATCGGCCAGGCTCGGCATCGCGGCGAACGCGCCCTTGCGGGTCACCGCCAGCGCGCCGACCGCGGCACCAAAACGAATGGCATCCTTCAGGGCGGCCGGATCGGCACAGAAACCGGCGAAGGCCGGACCGTCGGCGCCGCGCTCGCCAAGGGCGAACAGCAGCCCACCCACGAACGCATCACCGGCTGCAGTGGTGTCCACGGTAGGCACCTGGAAGCCGGTGACCACGCCATTGCCATGCCGGGTGTGCCAGCGCATCGGCGCGGCACCGTCGGTGACCACCACGGCGTGCGCGTGGGCGGCCAGCAGGCGCTGGATGACCACGCTGCCGCCGTCGGCGCCCAGCGGCGCGGCCAGGAAATCCAGTTCCTCGCGCGAGAGCTTGACCAGGTCGGCCAGCACCAGCGCCTGCCACAGCGTGTCGGTCGGATCGACCTCGGCCGGCCACAACGCCGGGCGCAGGTTGAGGTCGATGCTGACCATCGCACCGGCGGCGCGTGCACGCTGCATGCCGTCCAGCGTGGCCTGGGCGATGGCGCCCTCGGTCAGGCTGTTGGAGCACACGTGGAAGCTGCGGGTGCCCTCGAAACAGGCCGGGCTGAAATGCTCGGCGCGGAACAGCAGGTCCGCCGCCGGCGGCCGGTAGAAGCTGAAACTGCGCTCGCCGTGTGCGTCCAGCGCCACGAACGCCAGCGCGGTCTTGGCCGCGTCGGTGCGCACGATGCAGTCGGTGGCGACCCCGGCGCTGGCAAGGCTGTCGGCGAGGAAGTCGCCGAACATGTCCTGGCCGAGCATGCCGGCGAAATGGGTGTCGGCGCCGAGGCGCGCTGCGGCCACCGCAACGTTGGCCGGCGCGCCGCCGGCGTACTGCAGGAATGCACGCGGGGTGTCCGGGGTGGCCGGCGGCTGTGCAAGTAGATCGATCAAAATTTCGCCGAAACAAACAATCTTGGTCATGACGCGCTCAGCCCCCCTGGCTGAAACCGGCACGCGGGCGCGAGCCCCACATGCCATAGAAGAGGATGTAGCCGTAGCACAGCAACGGCAGGATGAAAGACAGGTGCAGGCCGATGCGGTCGGCCAGCAGGCCCTGCAGGAACGGAATGATCGCGCCACCGACGATGGCCATGATCAGCAGGCTCGAGGCCTTGTTGGTCAGCGGACCCAGGCGCTCGATGCTGAGCGCGAAGATGGTCGGGAACATGATCGAATTGAACAGGCCGATCGCCACCACCGAGTACATCGCCACGTGGCCTTCGGTCGCCATGGTGAGTGCCAGCAGCAACGCATTGGCCCCGGCGAACAGGGTGAGCAGGATGCGCGGCGAGAACCGGGTCATGATCGCCGAGCCGGCGAAGCGGCCGACCATCGCCATGGTCCAGTACGCCGACACGTAACCGGTCGCCTGCTGTTCGGTGAGGCCGCCGATGTTCGGCATGGACAGGTAGTTGACCAGGAAGCTGCCGATCGACACTTCCGCACCCACGTAGAAAAAGATGCCGAGCACGCCGAACAGCACGTGGCGATGGCGCAGCGCATCCATCAGCGTGTGGCTGCCGGTGTCGGCCTGCTCGGTGGTCTCGTTCAGTGCCGGCAGGCGGAACAGGTAGACGAACACCGCCAGCAGCGCCAGCGCGATCGCCAGGCCCACGTACGGGCCCTGCACCGCCTGTGCTTCCTGGGTGCGGTAGGCCAGCTGTTCGGCGGCGCCCAGCGCGGCCAGTTCGTCGGCGCTCTTGACCGTGTTGCCCAGGATCAGCAGCCCACCGAAGATCGGCGCGATCGCCGTGCCGAGCGAGTTCAGTGCCTGCGCCAGGGTCAGCCGGCTCGAGGCGGTCTGTTCCGGGCCCAGCAATGCCACGTACGGGTTGGCCGCCACCTGCAGCACGGTGATGCCGGTGGCCAGTACGAACAGCGCACCGAGGAAGGCTTCATACACTCGCAGTTCGGCGGCCGGCCAGAAGCCCAGCGCACCGACCGCGGCAATGGCCAGGCCGGCCACGATGCCCTTCTTGTAGCCCAGGTGCGCGACCAGCCGGCCGGCCGGCAGCGACATCAGGAAGTACGCGCCGAAGAAGGTGAACTGGACCAGCATCGCCTTGGCGTAGTTCAGTTCGAACACCGCCTTCAGGTGCGGAATCAGGATGTCGTTGAGGCAGGTCAGGAAGCCCCACATGAAGAAGATCGTGGTGGCGACCGCCAACGCCATGCGCGTGTTGACCACGGGTGCGGTGGAAGACGAGGTGGGCAGGCGTGGCGTTGGAGAAATGGGCATGCGGTACGCGCCTCATTGCGCGGGCGGGTGAAAGGGAGTCGAAATCAGCCTACGGCGGGGCCGCTGCTGTCACGGATACGGAGCTGTACCGGCGCCACGGTGCGGCGCGGTGCGGCGGTGGGATCGTCCAGGCGTTGCAGCAGCAGTTCGGCCGCTTGGCGGCCGCGCTCGCGGGGGTTCACGGTGAGCGTGGTCAGCGGCGGCATCGCCACCGCTGCTTCGGAAATGTCATCGAAACCGGTCACCGCGAAATCGCGGCCCGGTTGCACGCCGCGCGAGGCCAGGCCCAGCATCAGGCCCAGCGCCACGGTGTCGTTGTAGCAGACTGCAGCGGTGGGCACTTCGCCGGCGAACAGCTCGCCCGAACGCGCGGCGGCTTCAAGACGGTTGGGCGCTGATTCGATCAGCCAGTCCGGCTGCACCTTCAGCCCTGCCTCGGCCAGCGCCTGCGCATAGCCGGTGCGGCGCTGGTGGCAGGAACTGGAATCGGCATGACCACCGAAGAACGCGATGCGCTGGTGGCCGCGCTCGATCAGGTGGCGGGTCGCGAGGTAGGCGCCCTGCTGGTTGTCCAGGGTAAGGAAATCCCAGTCGCCGCCGTTGAGTTCGCGGTTGAACAGCAGCACGTTGGCATTGAAGCCCAGTGCCTGGCGTACCTCGGTGGCGTCGCTGCCTTCGGCCGGCGACAGGATCAGCCCGGCCGGGGTGTGTTCCATCAGGGTGGTCAGCACCGCCTGCTGCCGCTCGGGCGACTCGCCGGTGCTGCCGAGCAGGGTCACGTAGCCCTTCGCGCCCAGCGCTTCGTCGACGCCGGAGGCGAATTCGGCGAAGAACGGGTTGGACAGATCGTTGATCACCAGCGCCACGCTGGTCGAGGTGCGGCGGCGCAGGTTGGCCGCGCCGCGGTTGTACACATAGCGCTGCCGGCGCAGTTCGGCCTCCACCCGCGCACGGGTGTCGACATTGACCAGCGGGCTGCCCCGCAGCACCAGCGACACCGTGGCGCGCGACACGCCGATGGCATCGGCGATGTCGGTCACGGTGACCGCACGTGCGGCGCCGGCACGGGGCGTGCTGGCGCGGGTTCCCTTGGCAGCGGAAGTGTCCTTTTTCATCGGGGCGTCGGTCGGGTCATGGTGCTGCAAGCCTAAACGATCGCATCGGCCAGCGGACCGGGGCGGCGGCTCATTCCAGCACGGCCCCCGGCGTGGCGCAGTAGGACACCGGCAGGTCGGCCACCCGGGTCCCCCAACCGGCTTCCGGGGCGGTGTCGCCGAGTGCGTAGGAAAGGGTGCCGCCCTGCTGCAGGCGGTTCCAGTCCATCCACACCGGTGCGTGCGCCTGGCCGTCGACCTGCACGCCCTGCACGTACTGGAGCTTGCGGCCGTCGGCGCCCGGCGCCTGCAGGCGCAGCGTGCGGCCCTGGCCCAGGTCCACTTCGACCTTGGCAAAGCGCGGTGCGTGCAGCAGGAACTGGCCGCTGCCCGGCACCGCCGGGTAGAGGCCCAGCGCACTGAACAGGTACCAGGCCGACATCGTGCCCAGGTCATCGTTGCCGGTGACGCCATTGGGCGCGTTGGTGAACAGCTGCTGCGCGGCGCGCACCACCGTGGCGGTCTTCCACGGCTGGCCGATCAGCGTGTACATCCACGGCGCGTGCAGGTCCGGCTCGTTGTTCGGGTTGTAGCGGTACTGGTTGTAGTAGCTGTACGGACCGACCACCCACTCCTTGCGCGCGGCCTGCAGCGGCGACTGCAGCAGGGCGTCGTAGGCGAAGAAGGCATCCAGGCGTTTGCCGGCCTGTTCGCGGCCGTGCATGGCCTGGACCAGGCCGGGAATGTCCTGCTGGGCCAGCCACTGGTACTGCCACGCGGTGCCTTCATGGAAGCCATGGTGCGAACGCGGGCTGTAGTGGCCGTCGGCCGGCAGGTACCACTTGCCATCGTCCATGCGCGGACGCGGGAAGCCGCTCATGCCGGTTTCCTCGTCGCGCACGCTCGGGTCCCACACCTTCTGCCAGTTGCGGCCACGCTGGCGCAGCACGCCGGCGTCGTCGGCATGGCCCAGGCCGTCGGCCATCTGCGCCAGCGCGCAGTCGGCCAGCGCGTATTCCAGCGTCGCCGAGCCGCCGTGGTGCGGGTCGACGTCCATGCCCTTGGACGGGAACGCGCGATCGTAGGCGACGTAGCCGTTCTCGACATAACCCGGGTTGCCCGAGCGGCCGGCATGGCGCGAGTTCATCGGCGGCAGCTCGAACGCATTGCGGCGCAGCGCGGTGTACGCCTCGCCTTCGCGCCCGGCCAGCGCGCCGAAGCGCCACAGGTCGACCATGAAGGGGGTGACCGGGTCGCCGGTCATGATGTTGGTCTCGAAGTTCGCGTAGCCCCAGCGCGGCAGCCAACCGCCCTGCTCGTTGATCGCCAGCAGGCTGCGGCCGATGTCGCGGGTGACCTGCGGACGGGTCAGCGCCAGCCACTGGTTCTGCGCCCGGTAGGTGTCCCACAGCGAGAAGTACTCGTAGTAGGTCCAGCCGTCGGCACGGTGGATGTTGTCGTCATAGCCCCGGTAACGGCCGTCGGCATCGCTGCCGGTCAGCGGCTGCAGCAGCGCGTGGTACAGCGCGGTGTACAGCACGGTGCGGTCATCGGCGTGCTTGCTGTCCACGCGCACGGTGGACAGCTCCTTGCGCCACTGCTGCTGGGAGAGGCTGCGCATGCGCTCGAAGCCGAGCAGGCGGCCGTCCTGCATGCCGTCGCTGCGCAGGTTGGCGCGCGCGCCTTCGGCGTCGACGTGGGAAATGGCGCTGACTGCCGTCACCGCGCGGCCCTTGGATGTATCGAAACTCAGCCACGCCCCGCTGGGCTTGAGCTCGCCTTCCATGCCGTGGCGCGCGCCGGGCAGGCCACCCCCCTCGCCCCACGTACCGAACGCCTTGAACGGGCGGTCGAACTCGATGCGGAACCAGGTGGTGTACTGGTGGCCGCCGCAGAAGCTCTTGGTAACGAGCTTGCCTTCGACCACGCGGTCGCCGACCACGTCGATCACGCTGCCGATCACCGAATGGCGTTCGTTGGCCTGGCCCACGTTGACCAGCACATGGCCGGTAGTGGCGTCGGCCGGGAAGGTATAGCGCTCGGCGGCGGCGCGGGTGCGCGCGGTGGCCTCGGCGTCGATGCCGCCGTAGCTGGTCAGCCGCACCTTGTAGTAGCCGGCCTGGCCGACCTCGCCCTCATGGGTGTAGCCAGAGGCGTAAGCCTTCTGGTCGAAGCTCTTGGCGCTGTCGGTGTCGAAGTCGCCGCCCGGACCGATGCTGCCGGTCACCGGCAGGACCGAGACCTGGCCGCCCTGCTCCCAGCAACCCGCGCCGGACAGGAAGGAATGGCCGAAGCCACGGATCTTCGGGTCGTCATAGCGCCAGCCAGCGTAGTGCTCGCCGATCGGGCTGACCTGGATCAGGCCGAACGGGGCCGAGGCGCCCGGGAAGGTGTTGCCGTCATCCTTGCTGCCGATGAAGGTGTTGACCTCACGCTCCAGCGCGGCCGGGGCGGCCTGCAGCATGGGGGTGAAGGCCACGACGGCCAGGCAGGTCGTCAGGGCGAGGCGGGACGGCAATCGGCGCATGCAGTGGTTCCTGTGGGTCGATGACGGTGAGGCGAGGTGCGTTTTGGATCGCTCCAAAGTCACGGCGGCGTGAATTTAGATCGATTTAAGTAAACCACGGGGCAATCCGCCGATGCATTCTGCGGCGCAACATGAGCGCAGCCCCGATCCCGCCAGCCCCACCGCGCCCCGCCCGCTGCGCAACTGAAGCGTTCACAGCCCCGCCCACCCCTTGTCCCTTGTGGCGTCTGCGCCCTTGGCACATTCCCGGCCCCGCCGTCCATATTGCGGAGCAGCATGCTTCCCTGGCGCCACCGTGTTAAAAATTCGCCGCCAGCGGTTTAGATCGATCCAACTCCGAACCGTCATATGCGTGGCACGGCGAGCTGGGGGGCTCGCCAGGTCCGCTGCCAATTTTAGATCGATTCAACGAAATCTCAGCACCGATTCAATCCAACGGAGAGAGTGGAATGAAGCAGATGTCCCGCATGCACGGCCGCGACGCATTGTCCGCCGCGATCACCTTTGCCCTGGCCGCCGCGGCCTTCGTGCCGGCGACCGTGTTCGCCCAGCAGGCCGCGACCCCGTCCGAAGCGCCCTCGGCGACCACGCTCGACAGCGTGCAGGTCACCGGCTACCGCTACGCCATCGAAAAGAGCCTGCAGCAGAAGCGCGACGCCAACGCCGTGGTCGAAGTGATCACCGCCGAAGACGTGGGCAAGTTCCCCGACAAGAACGTGGCCGACTCGCTGCAGCGCGTGCCGGGCGTGGTCATTACCCGCGACGGCGGCGAAGGCAAGAGCGTCAGCGTGCGCGGCCTGGATCCGGACCTGACCCTGACCCAGTTGAACGGCAACTACATCGCCACCTCGGAAACCAACGACGAGGCCAGCCGTTCGTTCAACTACACCCTGCTGCCGTCGAACATGCTGTCCAGCGCCGAGCTGTTCAAGTCGCCCGAAGCGCGCATCGACGAAGGTGGCATCGGCGGCACGGTGATCCTGCATACCCGTCGTCCGCTCGAGATGGAATCCAATTCCGGCTACATGACCCTGGAAGGCACCTCCTCGGACACCAGCCCCGACGTCGACCCGCAGGCGTCCGCGCTGTACTCCTGGCACAGCGAAGACGAACGCTTCGGCGTGCTGGTTGGCGTGACCAACCAGAAGCGCACCAGCCGCACCATGGAAGCCACCACCGAGAACTACCAGTGGTACGGCACCGACACCGACGCGCGCGATGTCAACGGCAACGCGCTGACCCAGGGCGGCGTCAACTACTGGTGGGGCAACTCCGGCTTCAACGACCAGAACGGCAACAACTACACCGACTTCTTCATGCCCACCTCGGTGAACTTCGCGGTCAAGGAAGAAGAACGTGAGCGCACCGGTGGCCAGTTCACCTTCCAGTTCAAGCCGACCGACAACGTCACGCTGACCGCCAACTACTTCCGCTTCGAGCTGCAGGGTGACTACACCCAGAACATGCTCAAGATTCCGGAATGGAACATGGCGCGCTACAACCAGGACGGCAACTGGGCCGGCGGTCGCCTGCTCAACGGACTGACGATGGATCCCAGCGGCAGCATCGTCACCGGCGCCCAGTTCGAGAAGCTGGCCGGCAAGACCTACTACTGCAGCGAAGACGAAGCCGCTGCCGCCGGCCTGCCGCCGGGTGGCTGGGGTCCGGACGACTGCACCATCCCCACCCCGCAGCTGACCGGTGGCTACAGCCGCGAAAAGGCGCTGTCGCAGACCGCCGACCTGAGCATCGACTGGGACATCAGCCCGCTCTGGAAGGCGTCCTTCAGCGGCGGCCGCACCTGGTCCGAGGGTGGGCCGACCATGAACTTCCGCATGTCGGCCAAGCCGCGCCGTCGCGTCGATGGCGTGTGGGAATCGGGCAACCGCTACTCCGCATGGGACCTGACCGGCACCCCGTCGGCCACGTTCTCGCCTGACCTGCAGCAGCAGCTGATGAACGGCATCGCTGAAGTGGACACCGGCTCCACCGATTCGTCCTGGATGCAGACCGAGGTCAAGCAGAACCACTTCCAGGCCGACTTCACCAAGCTGTTCGAAGCCGGCTGGCTGGACTCGTTCCAGTTCGGCGCCAAGTACAGCGACGGCAAGGTCCACCGCAACACCGGCAACACCTACTGGGTCTGCCCGGGCACCGATCCGGCCGACTACGACAACAACCGCTACCAGGCGGGCTGCGACAACACCGCGGGCATCGCCCAGCCGGGCTTCTTCCTGTCCAACCCGATCACCGGCATCCGCGGCGGTTTCGACGCCAACGTGTTCCCGGGCATCGACTATCCGGCCTACATCAACTACCTCAACGACCGCTACGGCGGTTCGCACAACCGGACCGAAGAAGACTTCGTCTACAACGTCAACGAGAAGGTCTACGCCGGCTACTTCCAGGCCAACTTCCGTACCGACCGCCTGCGCGGCAACGTCGGCGTCCGCATGGTCCGCACCGAGCAGTTCGCCCAGTCCAGCGACTCGATCGAACGCTTCAACGACTACTTCCTGGACAACGCCTCGGGCGCGCCGATGTCGTGCAACGACCCGGCCGCGGCGGCATTCCCGAACTACGGTTGCGAAAGCGGCTTCGTGCGCCTGCCCGACAGCCTGGCCCGTGAGAAGACGTTCGAGCTGATCGGCTCCGACAAGACCTACACGGACTTCCTGCCGAGCTTCAACATCGCCTGGGACATCACCGACAACCTGGTGCTGCGTGGCGCCGCGTCCAAGGTGATCGCACGTCCGAGCTACACCAGCATCGCCGCGCCGGGCGCACTCAGCTACTTCAGCGCTGAGTATGTCAACGACCGCCGCGTCGCCGGTGGCGCGCCGCAGGAAGGCTGGCAGGGCCACGGCAGCAACAAGGACCTGGAACCGTTCGAGGCAACCCAGTTCGACGTCGGCCTGGAGTGGTACTTCCAGCCGGGTGCCGTGGCGGGTATCGGCCTGTTCCGCAAGAACGTGGACAACTTCACCGTGCCGGTCGTGCGTGACGTGCAGATGGTGATCGGCGGCGAGTCGGTCACCGTGCAGGACTACGAGACCCAGGCCAACGGCCGTGACGGCGTGTCGCAGGGCGTGGAACTGTATGGCCAGTACACCTTCGACTTCGGTCTGGGCGTGCAGGCCAACTACACCTACAACGACACCAACCTGGCTTCGATCGTGCTCGACGGCGAGAACATCGGCGCATCGCCGCTGGTCGGCAGCGCCAAGAACCAGGCCAACTTCACCGTGTTCTACGAGAACGACTCGTTCCTGGCGCGCGCCTCGTACAACCGCCGTGGCGAAGTGGTCGGTGGCTTGAATGGCGGCATGACCGAGTACACCGAGCCGTACGCACAGCTCGACCTCAATGTGGCCTACAACTTCACCGACGCGCTGACCTTCACCGCTTCGGTCCTGAACGCCACCAAGGAAGAGCAGCGCATCCACCTCGGCAACGACACCGATGCCCGCCTGATCTCCAGCCTCTACTCCGGCCGCCAGCTGTACTTCGGCGCGACCTACAAGTTCTAAGCACTACCTGCCCTCGCCTTACCGGCGAGGGCAACGTTCCTCCACGACAGTCAGGCTGGTACAGATGGCTGTCGTTTTTTTTGCGTCGTGACACCCCATGCGTGTCAGCGCCAACTCACCGCACCGCCAGATCCAGGGCGAAACGCAATGTCGCCACCGTCGCGGCGTCGGTCTGCACCCAATCGTTGTCCAACCCGCGAAGATCGGCATTGCGGAACCGCATGCCCGAAACGCGCTCCGCCTTCGCAGACGCATGCAGCTCCCGGCAACCCGTGGCAGACGCAATCGCGGCGATGTTGTCCGGCGTGATGCCCGCACCGGCCATCACCGACAATCGATTACCGGCCCGCGCAACTAGCCGGGCCAGCATTTCGCCGCCCTGCCCTGCGCTGGCCTTCCCACCAGAGCTCAATACGCGCTGACACCCCAGCTCGACTACCTGCTCCAACGCTTCGGGCAGGTCACGCGCGGCATCGAAGGCACGGTGAAACGTGATGCCCAGTGGACCGGCTGCGGCCACCAGTTCGCGGCACAGCGGCATGTCCACGGTGCCGTCCGCGTCCAACGCCCCGATCACGACGCCGTCGCAGCCCAGCTGCCGGCAATTCGCGATATCGCGGAGCATGAGCTCTGTTTCCAGCGCGTCGTAGTGAAAATCGCCCGGTCGCGGCCGGATCAACACGAACAATGGAATGCGCAGACGCTCACGCGCGATGGCGATGCTCGCGTAAGACGGTGTGGTGCCGCCCTCACCCAGGTTGTCGAACAGCTCGACCCGATCCGCGCCGCCGGCCTGCGCGGCCAGTGCCGAGGCCACCGAGTTCGAGGCGATCTCCAGCACGTGGCGGGCGGCCATCAGGTCTGCCCGGTGGTATAGACCGACGCCGAGTCGCGCAGGTCGTCCTGGCGGTCCTTGTCGCAGACCGCGTAGACGAAACCGCGATGGAGCGCGTACGCGCCGACTTCGCCGTTGCGGTCCAGCGCCAGGAAACACACCTGCAGCGTCTTGCTCGCCTCGGGGCGCTTGCGCACCACGCGCGCGATGGCCTCGCGGCAGGCCTCGGCCGGGGAACGGCCCTGGCGCATCAGTTCCACCACCAGGAACGAGGCCGCGTTGCGGATCATTTCCTCGCCGACGCCCGACGCGGTGGCCGCACCTACTTCGTTGTCTACGTACAGGCCTGCGCCGATGATCGGGCTGTCGCCGACCCGCCCGTGCAGCTTCCAGGCCATGCCGCTGGTGGTGCAGGCACCGGCCAGCTGGCCGTGCGCGTCGATGGCCAGCATGCCCAGCGTGTCGTGGTTGCTGCTGTCACCCGGGCGCGTGCGCCGCTCGGCATTGATCTCCGGCGTGTACTGCGCCGTCTTCAACCATTCGCGCCACGCCTTTTCCGCGGCGGGGGTCAGCAGTTTCTCGCGCGGGAAACCCTGCTGCACGGCGAACTGCTGCGCGCCTTCGCCTACCAGCATCACATGCGGGGTCTGTTCCATCACTTTGCGGGCGACCGAGACCGGATGCAGGATGTCGGTCAGCGCTGCCACCGAGCCACAGCGACCGTCGCCGGCCATGATGCTGGCATCCAGGCTGAGCACACCGTCGCGGTCTGGATTGCCGCAGCGGCCCACCGTCGGATTGCACAACTCGCTTTCAGCCCAGCGTGCACCGGTTTCCACTGCGTCCAGCGCGCTGCCACCGGCCGACAGCACCTTCCACGCGGCCTGGTTGGCACCCACACCGAAGTCCCAGGTGGAGACTACCCGGGCACGACCGTTGCTGCTGGCCTGCACTTTCGGAAACGCCATCACGCCTGCGGCCAATGCACCGGCCTGGAGAAACTGCCTACGATCTGTCACGTGCTGCTCCCCCGGAATGGAATGCTATGCGGCCGCGCGGCGGTTCTCGGCGTGCCACACCGCCGCACCGACCACGCCCAGCTCGCCATGTTCGACCCGCCACACCGGCACCTGCTCCAACACCCGGCGCATCACGCCCTTGGCCAGGAACCGGGTGCGGAAGTGACCGTCATCGATGAACCGTGCAACGTGGCCAGAAATGCCACCGGCCAGGTACACCGAGCGCGCCCCGAAGGTCGCCGCCAGGTCGCCGGCCAGGCTGCCCAGCCAGCCGCAGAACACCTCCAGTGTTTCCACGGCCAACGCGTCGTCGCCCGCCAGTGCGGCGCCGATCAATGCCTCGGTGGTGGTCCACTGCGGTGCCACGCCACGGATCGCACACAGGCTGGGATACAGGTTCATCAACCCGCTGCCGGACAGGATGCGTTCGTTGTCCACGTGTTCCCAGCGTTGCAGCATCTGCTGGAGCACCTGCAGTTCGAGTGCGGTGACCGCACCGAGTGCGGCGTGCCCGGCTTCGCTGGCCAGCACCGCGCCTGCGCCGGCTTCGAAACGCAGCGCCGCGCCCAGCCCGGTGCCCGGGCCCAGCACCAGTGCCGGCCAACGTCTGCCTGCATCGGATTCGCCGTTCAACGCCACCAGCGTGTCGGCGGCGACGTGCGGAATCGCGTAGGCCACGGCTTCGAAATCGTTGATCAGGTCGAGCGAGGCGAGCCCGGCGTCGCGGCGCGTCGCGGCTACGGATACCGGCCACGGCAGGTTGGTGTTGACCAGGTGGTCGCCTTCGAGCAGGCCGGCGATGGCGACGACGGCGGTCGCCGGGGCACTGTCCTGTGAAGCACGGAACGCAGCAAGGATGCTCGCCAGGCTGGCGAATTCCGCACAGGCGTAGCGACGCAGGTTGCGGATGCGCGGTGCGTGGCCGGCCACCGTTTCAGCCACAGCCAGCCGCGCGTAGGTGCCGCCGACGTCGGCGACGATCAGGGTGTCGCCTTGGGAACCCGGGCGTGGCGGTTGAGCCGGATGACTATCCGGAAACGGTGTTGCAACACTCACTCGCTGGCCTTGGGCTGATTCGATCGCATGGGCGGATTTTCGGTGATCGGCTGGGGTTTGCAAAGCTGTTTTGCCGTACCCGGGCGTGCGGCATCAGGGTTTGGCGGTCTGCAGGCGGTAGGTGGTGCTGGCGTTTGCGGTGGGGCCGTCGGCGTGGACGGCACGCACGTCCACCTTGTGGTCGCCGATGGCCAGGTCGGTCGGCAGCGCGCCGCGCCACAGGTGGGTTGACGGAGTGGCTTCGGGCGAACGGTCGAAACCGCGCAGGCGCTCTGCGGTGTCGTCGGCAACGTTCTCGAGCAGCACGCGCGGATCCGGCTGCTCCACCCGCTTCATCGGCTGCCACGTGCCGTCATCCACGCGGAACTCCACCACCGTGTCGGCCTGGCCCATGAACACATTGGCGAACACACCCCAGGCCGGGTAGGCGCCCTTGCGCAGCACTTTCGGCGCATGCAGCGCGATCTGGTAGTCGTCCGGCGCGCGGGCGACGTAGTAGCGCAGGCCGTACTCGCCGCCCGGCTGCACCGAGAGCACCGCATAGCCGTTCGGGGTGCCGTCGCTCATGGTGGCATCGGGAATGCCGGCACTGTCCTTTACACCCGACCAGAACGCGCCACAGGCCGCTCCCACGTTGTACTCGTGCAGCGGCCGGCTGCCGTTCCAGCCTTCGGCTTCGCCGTGGTAGTAATGCTGCTGGGTATGGCTGTGGCCGCTGAGCACCAGCACGTGCGGGAAATCCTTGAGCAGCGCGAACAGGCGCGTGCGGTCGGCGTGTCGGAAGGTTTCGCGGCCGGGTGCGGCATCGAACAGCGGGATGTGCATGCCCAGCACCAGCAGGCGGTCGCGCGGCAGGCCCTTGAGGTAGTTGGCCAGGAAGGTGAACTGGTCCGGGCGCAGGCCGCCTACATACTTCGGCTTGGCGGTCGGGTCATAGACCACGTCATCGAGGAACACGAAACTGGCGCCGCCCTCCTCCACCGCGTAGGTGTCCGGGCCATACACCGCACGCCAGCTGTCCAGCGAATGGCGGTCGTCGCCGGCATCCATGTCCAGGTCGTGGTTGCCCGGCACATGGAACCACGGCACCTGCAGCTGCGCGGTGGCCTTGTTGATCTCCGGATACAGGGAGAGGTCGTCGTTGACGATGTCGCCCAGCGTGGTGCCCAGGCGCGCCGGGTGCTTGCCGATGATCGGCTCGACGATGGCACGGTGGTAGTAGCCCACGTCCTGGCGGCTGGCGGTCTGGGAGTCGGTGAACACCAGCATTTCAAAGCCGGAACGCGCGGCGTCGGCGTCCTTGGCCGGCTCCAGCGCGAAGTCCCAGTTGCGCACGTTGCCGCCGGTGGCGGCGATGCCGTCGTACTTCAGTCGCGGCGAGCCCTGCGGCGCGTAGTGCCGCCAGTAGCTGGGCATGCCATTGGCCGCGACCGGGAACTGGAACTCGTCGGGCTTGATCACGAACACGGTCTGGCCGTCGCGGATCGGCAGGCTGTAGCTGCCGTCGGCGGCGGTGCGCACGATCGCCTCGCCGTTGGAGACCTGCACCCCCGCCAGCGCCGGGTCGGTGGGACCACGGCCGGGCTTGCCGTCGCGCTCCTGGTAGACCTTGCCGGTCACGGTGGCCTCGCTGGCCCAGGCAGGTGCGGACATCAACAGCAGGCAGGCCAGCCAGGCAGCAGTGCGGGTCATCGAGGCGTTCCGTAGGAGGTTGGCAAGTGTAAAGCCGCACATCATCGCTGGTGGTCCGTTTCAGCCGCGTTAAATGGCGGCCGCCGCACTCATTTCGCGTGGCGGGCCACCAGCACCTCGACCGCGTCCTGCAGCGACAGGCCACGGGCGCGCAGCAGCACGGTCAGGTGGAACAGCAGGTCGGCCGACTCCCCCAGCAACGCGGCATCGTCCTGGACCACGCCGGCCAGCGCGGTTTCCACGCCTTCCTCGCCCACCTTCTGCGCGATCCGGCGGATGCCCTGCTCGAACAGCGAGGTGGTGTAGCTGTTGGCCGGGCGCTGTTGTTCGCGCTCGCGCACCAGTGCGTCCAGTTGCCCCAGGAAGTTGCCCGGCGCCTGTGCGAAGCAGCTTTCGCTGCCGGTGTGGCAGGTCGGCCCGGCCGGACGCGCAGTGACCAGCAGGGTGTCGCGGTCGCAGTCCACGCGCACCGCCACCACCGCCAGCACGTTGCCGGACGACTCGCCCTTGGTCCACAGCCGCTGTTTGCTGCGGCTGTAGAAGGTCATGTGCCCGGTTTCCAGGGTCAACGCCAGCGACTCGGCAGTGGCGTAGCCCAGCATCAGTACTGCCAGGCTGTCGGCGTCCTGCACCACCACCGGCAACAGGCCGTCGCCCTTGGCCCAGTCCAGGGTGTCCAGGGCCTCGCGGGAGGGCAACACTTCAATAGACATCTCGAACCTCGATCTGCTGCGTGCGCAGGAACTGTTTCAGCGCGGGAATGGCGATGGCGCCGCTGTGGAAGACGCTGGCGGCGAGCGCGCCGTCGACATCGGCCTGGTCGAACACATCGGCGAAGTGCTGCATCTCGCCGGCGCCGCCGGAGGCGATCAGGGGCACGTGGCAGGCGTCGCGCGCCTGGCGCAGCTGCTCGACGTCGTAGCCACGGCGCACGCCGTCACTGTCCATGCAGTTCAGCACGATCTCGCCGGCACCCCGGCGCTGCACTTCGCGCACCCAGTCCAGCGTGCGCACCGCGACGGCCTGGGTCTTGTCCGGGTCGCCGCTGAAACGGCGCACCCGCCACTGCCCGTCGGCTTCGCGCACCGAGTCGATGCCGACCACCACGCATTGCACGCCGAACTCGTCGGCCAACTCGGTGATCAGCTCCGGCCGACCCAGCGCCGGGGAGTTGATCGAGATCTTGTCGGCACCGGCAAACAGCACGCGGCGTGCGGTCTCGACGCTGTCGATGCCACCGGCCACGCAGAACGGAATGTCGATCAGGCGCGCGATGCGCTCGATCCAGGCCACATCCACCGAACGCGCCTCCGGACTGGCGCCGATGTCGTAGAACACCAGTTCGTCGGCACCCTGGTCGCGGTAACGCTGCGACAGCTCGACGATGTCGCCCATGTCCACGTGGTCGCGGAAGCGCACGCCCTTGACCACGCGGCCATCGCGCACGTCCAGGCAGGGAATGATGCGGCGGCTCAACATGCCAGCGCCTCGCCCAGGTCCATGCGCTGTTCGAGCAGGGCCTTGCCCAGCACCGCACCGGCACAGCCCGCAGCGCGCGCGGCAGCCACGTCGGCCACGTCGCGCACGCCACCGGAGGCCTGGACCGCCACGCCCGGCAGGCGCGCGGTGAGGTGCCGGTACAGCTCCAGGTTCGGCCCGGCCAGCATGCCGTCGCGGGCGATGTCGGTGCACAGCAGGTGGCGTAGGCCGGCCTGCGCGTAGCGCTCGGCGAGTGCGTCCAGGGTCACCCCGGCGTTTTCGGTCCAGCCGTGTACCGGCAGCTGCCATTCGCCGTCGGCGTCCTGGCGCGCATCCAGCGCGATGGTGATGCGCTCGGCGCCGAACGCTGCCAGCCAACCGATCACCTGCTCCGGTTCGCGCACCGCCAGCGAGCCGACCACCACGCGGCTGGCGCCGGCATCGAGGATGCGCGCCACATCGTCGCGGCCACGGACGCCGCCACCGGTCTGCACCTGCAGGCCGGTGTTGGCGCGGATCGCTGCCAGCAGCGGTGCCAGCGTGTACCCGCCGGCGCGTGCGGCGTCGAGGTCGACCAGGTGCATCCAGCGTGCGCCCTGCGCCTCAAAGGCCCGGGCACGCGGCAGCGGGTCGTCGCCGTAGTGGGTTTCCTGCGCGTAGTCGCCCTGGCGCAGCCGCACCACGCGGCCGCCACGGATATCCAGCGCGGGGTAGACGATGAAACTCATACAGCGGTGTCCTCAAGGAAATTGCGCAACATCAGCGCGCCGGTGTCGCCGGAACGCTCGGGGTGGAACTGGGCACCGAAGTACCGGCCCTGCTCCACCATCGCGGTGAACAGACCGCCGTGGTCGCAGGCGGCCACGGTGTGGGCGTTGAGCGGCGCGGCATAGCTGTGCACGAAGTAGGCGCTGGCACGCGCGGGGATGTCGCGCAGCAGCACCGACGGCTTCAACGGCAGCAGCCGGTTCCAGCCCATGTGTGGCACGCGGATGCCAATGGCCGGCACCAGTTTGCGCACCGTGCCGGGGATCAGGCCGAGCGTTTCCACCCCGGCTTCCTCGGAATGCTCGAACAGCAGCTGCATGCCCAAACAGATGCCCATCAGCGGCACCTGCAGGCGCCGCAGCGGTTCGACCAGCCCTTGTGCGTGCAGGCGCTGCATCGCCGGCTTCGCCGCACCCACGCCCGGCAGGATCACCCGGCGTGCGTCGCGCAGGCCATCCGCGTCGCGCACCAGCTGCACGTTCGCGCCCAGCCGCTCCAGCGCGTAGCGGACCGAACCCAGGTTGGCACCGCCGGCATCGATCAGGGCAACGTCGGTCACAGCGCCCCCTTGGTACTGGGCAGGGCGGTGCCCTGGCGCGGCAGGGCCTGGCGCAGGGCCCGGGCCAGCGCCTTGAAGCAGGCTTCGACCTTGTGGTGGTCGTTGTCGCCGCGCACGCTCAGGTGCAGGTTCAACCCCGAGGCATCGCACAGCGAACGGAAGAAATGCGGCACCAGCTCGGTCGGCATGTCGCCGACGCGCTCGCGCTTGAACTCGCCTTCGAACACAAAGTACGGACGGCCGCTGAAGTCCAGCGCGGCGCTGGCCAGGGTCTCGTCCATCGGCAGGGTGAAGCCGTAGCGGCCGATACCGCGCTTGTCGCCCAGTGCTTCACGCAGCGCCTGGCCCAGCGCCAGGCCGGTGTCTTCGATGGTGTGGTGTTCGTCGATATGCAGGTCGCCCTCGGCCTGCACGCTCAGCGAGAAGCCGCCGTGCTTGCCGATCTGCTCCAGCATGTGGTCGAAGAACGGCAGGCCGGTGTGGGTCTGCGGTTCGGCGGTACGGTCGAGGTCCACATCCACGCGGATGCGGGTTTCTTTCGTATTGCGCTGCACGGTGGCGCGGCGCGGCGCATCGGCCAGCTCGTGGGCGATGCCGTTCCAGTCCCAGTCACCACCGAACTGCTCGGTACGCAACTGGAAACCGCGGATGTTCATGTTCTGCGCGAACTGGATGTCGGTGGGACGGTCGCCGACCATGGCCGAGCGCGCCCAGTCGATGCTGCGGTCCTGCAGGTACGGCAGCATCATGCCGATGCCGGGTTTGCGGGTAGGCGCGTTGTCGTGCGGCCAGGTGCCGTCGATGAGCACGTCACGGAACACGATGCCCTGGCTGGCGAAGATCTGCAGCATCAGGTCGTTGGGACCATCGAAGGACGCCTGCGGATAGCCTTCGCTGCCGAGCCCGTCCTGGTTGCTGACGATGACGAACTGGTAGCCGGCATCGCGCAGCCTGAGCATCGCCGGGATCACATCGCGCACGAAGCGGATCTTCTCGTAGGCGTCGATCTGGAAGTCGGCGGGCTCTTCGATGAGGGTGCCGTCGCGGTCGACGAACAGGATCGGGGTCATGCGGCGGCCCTCCGGGCGGTAAGTACCTGGAGCACGCGGTCGTTCTGTTCCGGGCTGCCAATGGTGATGCGCAGTGCGTCGTGCAGTTGCGGGGCGGCGCGCTGGTCGCGGACCACCACGCCGGCCGCCAGCAGCGCGTCGAAGGCGGCCTGTGCGTCGTCGAAACGGACCAGCAGGTAGTTGCCGTGCGAGGGATAGGCGCGCAGCACGCCGGGGGCCTGCTGCAGGGCCTGGTACAGACGGTCACGCTCGGCCTTGACCTGCGCCACGCGCGCGTCGGTCACGGCCAGCGCATCGGAGTCGAGCGCGGCCAGCGCCAGCGCGGTGCACGGCGCGGGCACCGGGTACGGCGCCTGGCAACGGCGCAGCACCTGGATCAGGGTCGGCGCCGCGATCAGGGTGCCGATACGGGCGGCGGCCAACGCATGCGCCTTGGACAGGGTGCGCAGCACCGCCACGTTGTTGTAGCGGGACAGCAGGGTGGCCGCAGACGCCTGGTCGGCGTACTCGCCGTAGGCCTCGTCAACCACCACCAGTGCCCTGCCCTCCAGCGCCTGGGCGACGCGCTCGATGTCGTTCAATGCAATGCTGCTGCCGGCCGGATTCGAGGGCGTGCACAGGAATACCAGCTTGGCGTTGCCTGACAACGCGGCCGCAATGATGGCGTCGATGTCGGCGACCAGTGCGTCGCCGCTGTCGCGCAGCGGGACCTCCAGCAGCGGCGCGTTCTGCAGGCGTGCGCAGACCGCGTACATGCCGAACACCGGTGGGGTGACCAGTACCGCGTCGCGGCCGGGCTGGCACAGGGCGCGCACCAGCAGGTCGATGGCTTCGTCACTGCCGCGCCCGATCAGCAGCTGGTCTGCGCTGCAGCCATACAGCGCGGCGAGCTGCGTGCGCAGGGCCTGCGGCTGGGGTTCGGGATAGCGCCGTGCGATGCCCTGCGCGTCGGCCGGGTTGGACCAGGCCGATTCGTTGGCATTGAGCCAGACATCGCCGACCAGCGCGCTGCTGCGCGCAGAGGAATAACCGGCGAATGCGCGCAGGTCGTCGCGCACCAGCGAAAGCACGGTGTCGGCGCTCATGCGACGCTCTCCATGCGCAGGGCTACGGCGTTTTCGTGCGCATCCAGGCCTTCGGCACGGGCCAGCACGCGCGCGCAGTTTCCGATGGCGGCAATGCCCTGCGCAGTGGCGGACTGCACGCTGATCATGTTCTGGAAACTGGCAACGCTGACCCCGCTGTAGGCGCGCGCGGCGCCGGCGGTGGGCAGCACGTGGTTGGTGCCGCTGCAGTAGTCGCCGAGTGCTTCGGGCGTGTAGTCGCCAAGGAACACCGAGCCTGCGGCCTCGACCTGGGCCAGCCAGTCGCGCGGTTCGCGCAGGGCCAGGATGAGGTGTTCGGGCGCGTAGCGGTTGCTGATCTGGAAGGCCTGGACGAGGGAGTCGACCAGGATCAGGCGCGAGGACTGCAGTGCCTGGGCGGCGATGTCGGCGCGCGACAGCTTCGCCAGCTGCGCCTGTACCTGTGCTTCGACGCGCTCCAGCATGGCGGCATCATCGGTGAGCAGCAGTACCTGCGAGTCCGGGCCGTGTTCGGCCTGGGAGAGCAGGTCGGCGGCCACGAACGCGGGGTTGGCGCCGGCATCGGCAATCACCAGCACTTCGGAAGGACCGGCGGGCATGTCGATGGCGGCGGCGCCGTCCTGTGCGACCTGCTGCTTGGCTTCGGTCACGTAGCTGTTGCCGGGACCGTACAGCTTGTCGCAGGCAGGCACGCTGGCGGTGCCGTAAGCCATGGCGGCAATGGCCTGGGCGCCGCCGAGCTTGAACACGCGGTGCACGCCGGTGAGGCGCGCGGCCACGAGTACAGCGGGATCGGCACTTCCGTCGCGACGCGGCGGGGTGCACAGCACGACTTCGCGGCATCCGGCCAGCTGTGCGGGAACGCCGAGCATCAGCGCGGTGGACGGCAGCGGCGCGCTGCCGGCGGGCACATACAGGCCGACCCGGCCGATCGGCCGGACCATGCGTTCGCAGCGCACGCCGGGGGCGGTTTCGACCGCGTAGCCCTGGCTCATGCCAGCCTTGTGGAACAGGCGGATGCGCTCGGCGGCGTCGATCATGGCCTGTCGCAGTTCGGCCGGCACGGCGCGTTCGGCGGCGGCGAATTCTTCGTCATTGACTTCGAACGAGGCGGGCGCGACGCCGTCGAAGCGCAGGCTGATTTCGCGCAGGGCGGCGTCGCCGTCTTCGCGTACGGAGGAGATCAGGGCGGCGACCGATTCACGGGTACGCGCGGCCACGGCCTGTACGGGGCGCTGCAGCGCCTGGGCCTGTTCGGTGGCATCCAGCTGGGACCAGTGCAGACGATTCATGCCAGCGACCGCTCCACGCTCAACACCATCAACCCCTGGGCGCCGGCGCGCTCCAGCTCTTCGAGCCGCTGCCAGGTCAGGGCGCCGTGGCACATGGTCTGCAGGCGCAGGCGGCCGCCCTCGTCGGGCAGCTGCACGAGCGGGTCGGCGTCGGGCAGCAGGCGGGCCAGGTCGGAGACGCGGTCCTGATCGGCGCGGAACATCAGCAGCTTGCTGTCCTGCACGTTCACTACGCCGTCGAGGCGGCGCAGCAGCATGGCCATGAGGCCGGCGCGGGCGTCGTCGGGGGTTTTGACTGGTCCGGCGAGTACGGCTTCGCTTTCGAGCAGGGTTTCGACCGGCTTGAGCTGGTTGGCGGCCAGGGTGGCGCCGCTGGAGACGAGGTCGCAGATGAGGTCGGCGGTGCCGAGGCGCGGGGCGATTTCCACGGAGCCGGACAGTTCGACGACCTGGGCGTCGACGCCGCGCTCGGCCAGCCAGTCGGCCAGGATGGCGGGGTAGCTGGTGGCGATGCGCTTGCCGGCGAGCTGCTGCACGCCCTGCCAGTCCCATTCGTCGGGCACGGCGAGCATCAGGCGGCACTGGCCGAAGTTGAGGCCGCGCAGCGCCTGGTAGGCGTCGGGCAGGCCGATCCGGCGGCGGGCGGCGCCCTGTTCGTCCAGTTCGTTGCGGCCGACGATGCCGAAGTCGCAGACGCCGTCGGCGATCAGGCCGGGAATGTCGTCGTCGCGCACGAGCAGGAGGTCGACGGGCAGCGATTCGCCGTAGCAGAAGAGCTTGTCGCGGCTCTGCCGCCAGCTCAGGCCGCAGGCGGTGAGCAGGCTGCGCGCGGGTTCGGCGAGCCGCCCGCTCTTCTGGATGGCGATACGCAGCCGGTCGCGTGCCGGGGCGGTCTGGGTTGCACTCATGGGGGAGGTCTCTACTCGGATTCGGGGGACGCGGGCGTGGCGGTCGCGGCAATGGCGGCGGCATAGCCGCCGTGGCCATGGTCCAGCGAGCGCGCCACGCGCCCGGTGGTGGTCACGCTGACACCGGTCAATTCATGGATTTCGCGATACGGCACGCCCTGCCGGAGCAGCGGCACCACCTTCCACCGATCAGACAGGGCCTCCAGCTCGGCGGGAGTGCACAGGTCGCGCAGGAAGGCAGTCACCTGCGCCTCGCTGTCCAGGCCGGCAAACGCCGCAGCAAGGCAGGCCAGATCGGCCTGAGGGTCTTTTTCACGGGGGACGGGGCGGATTTTCATCGTATCAATGTAATAGCGTGCTATTACATTAGCGCAAATTCGACCGGAAGCCAAATCCTGGATTCGACAGTTCAGGTAGAGCCTGGATCCAGCCCGGTAGAGCCGGGCTCTGCCCGGCTGCTGTTGGATTCAGGCGAACATCCTTGGGCTGCGGGGCCTCCCTGGTCAGGGCCGTCGGGTGCGGGTTTGTGGGGGACGCTGCAAGTACGTCCATGTAAGCTCATCGCCGCTTGCACGTGTGCGCTGTCCTGCGCACACGGCAAGACCTGGGTTGGGCTCCTGCCCAACCCGTCGGGCGCATGCGCCCGACCCATGCGGCTCGTGCCCCCTCAAACCCACCCCCGCCGACCCTCCGATAGTTGGCAGGTGAGTCACCCGAAGGCGGTAGAGCCGGGCCTTGCCCGGCTGCTCTTCCTCACCGCACACGACCATGTATGGGGGCGGCCGCCGGGTAGCCCCCGGAGGGACGCTAGAAAACATGGATGTTTTCTAGCAGCCCCCATGGATGGGTTCACGGCGTGTCCCGGAGCGGGGCTGCCCGGCGGCCGCCCCAGCACGGAACAAATGAAACGCTGCTTTTAACTCTGAAAACAACAACGGCACCCGAAGGTGCCGTTATCGATCGAACATGAACGCAAGAACCCATCACGCCATAGCGCGGGTCTGCTCCAACTCCACCTGCAAGGCACTGGCGAGCTCATCGCGGGCGACTTCGAACTGCTGCTCGCGCAGAAGATCCTTCACCGCCACCACGCCGCGTGCCAGCTCGTCTTCGCCGGCCAGCACCACGAAACGGATGCCCGCCTTGGCCGCGTACTGGAACTGCTTGCCGATCTTCTTCGGCTCCATCTGCACTTCCGCGTTGATTCCGCCCGCGCGCAGGCGGCGTGCGATGTCCAGCGAATCAGACAGGCCGTTGTCGTCCATCAGCGCCACCAGCGCATGCACGCTGCTGTCTTCGATGCCGGCAATCAGGCCTGCCTCGCGCAGCTGCCAGAACAGACGGGTCAGCCCGATCGAAATGCCCACGCCCGGCAGCTTCGACTTGCTGTAGTGGCTGGCCAGGTCCTCGTAACGGCCGCCCGAACAGATCGAACCGATCTGCGGGTGGTCGGTCAGCGTGGTTTCGTACACCGTGCCGGTGTAGTAATCCAGGCCGCGGGCAATCGAGAAGTTCAGGCAGTACGCCGTTTCCGGTACGCCCAGCGCCTTCACCAGCTGCAGCACCTCGCGCAGCTCGGCCACACCCAGCTGCAGCGTTTCGCTCGCGTTACCGTCGGCCACCAGCGCGTCCAGCTGCGCCAGCGCATCGGCGTGGCTGCTCGAACGCACCGCCACGAACGCCAGGATGCGGTCCACCTGTTCGGCAGGAATCGCAAAGCCTTCACCGGTCAGCGTTTCGCGCACGTAGTCCGGGCCGCGCTTGTCCAGCTTGTCGACCTCGCGCAGCACCGCCATCTGGCGCTCGCCGTCGGCCACGCCCAGGCTCTCGAAGAACCCGCGCATCAACTTGCGGTTGTTCAGCTGCACCGAGAAATCACCGATGCGCAGTTCCGAGAACACCGCGTGGATCACCGCCAGCACTTCCGCGTCATAGCGCGTGCTCAGGCCGTCCTTGCCGATCACGTCGATGTCGCACTGGTAGAACTCGCGGAAACGGCCGCGCTGCGCGCGCTCGCCACGGTACACCCGCTGCATCTGGTAACGGCGGAACGGGAAGGTCAGGTCGTGCTCGTGCTCGGCCACGTAGCGCGCCAGCGGCACCGTCAGGTCGAAGCGCAGCGCAAGTTCCGGCAGGCTCTTGTCGCCCGCCTCGGCCGCATTGGCCAGCGCCCCGGTGGACTGCACGAAATACACCTGGCGCTCGGTTTCGCCGCCGGACTTGGTAAGCAGCACGTCCGACAGCTCGAACACCGGCGTTTCCACCGGCAGGAACCCGAACCGCTCGTAATTGCGGCGGATGACGTCCAGCATGCGCTGGAACGCGATCTGCTCGCGCGGCAGCAATTCCATGATGCCGGGCGGCGTACGGGGCTTGATCACTTGCGGACTCCTGCGGAACGTGGGGATGTTCGAGCTGCATATTCTAGCCGCAGCCGGGCCGGGCGCCGCATGACGTATCATGGACAGGCCCCGCTTCCAGGTTCGACATGACCCGGCCCCACTCCGGAACCGCCGTTGCCACCGTAGACGACCCCGCCCCGGGCTGCTCCGCCCTGCGCGACTGCCTGCACTGCTCGGTGCGCCATCTGGCCGTGTGTTCAGCCTTGTCGCCGGACGAAGTCCAGGCGCTGGAACGGGTCACCGTCTCGCAGGCACTGCCGCTGGGCGCCACCCTGGCCCGCGCCGGCGAACCGCGCCAACATGTCTATACCTTGACCGGCGGCGCCCTGCGCCTGGTCCGCACCCTCGCCGATGGCCGCCGCCAGATCAGCGGTTTCGTGCTGCCCGGCGACTACCTGGGCCTGACCGGCAGCGACCACCACCGGCATGACATCGAAGCCATTGCCGACAGCCGGGTCTGCCGCGTCGCCCTGCCGCAGATGAAGGACCTGCGTGCACGTTACCCGCACCTGGAGCGCAAGCTGCTGCAACGCGCCTGCCAGGCATTGGACGATGCAGCCGATGCCGCGCTGGCCCTGGCGCGCCTGCAACCGGCCGAAAAGCTCGCCGACTTCCTGCTGCGCCTGGCTGCCCGCGAAGCCCGCCTGGGCGACCCCGGCCTGCGCGTGACCCTGCCGATGGGCCGCAGCGACATCGCCGACCACCTCGGCCTGACCATGGAAACCGTCAGCCGCACCTTCACCAAGCTGCGCCAGCAGGGCCTGATCGCCCTGCCCCACCTCAACACCGTCGAGATCCTGGACGAAGCAGGCTTGCGCGATCTTTGCGGCGCATAGCACCCGCCGGGCGCTGTGAAACCCATTGCTGACGTATCCGGGCATACGGTCGTTACGTAACAATTCGTAGGTCCGGCCGCTGGCCGGACACCGCGCGCAGCGCGGCTCGAGCGTCCGAAACCGCACTTGCATCGCTCACATTCAACTCTCCGGCGTTTAGACGTTCCGGAGCCGCTCGCGCAATGCCGCGTAATGCGGCGCGCACGGTTCCGCATGCGCAGGACGCTTCAGCAGATCCGCCAACGCAGGCGGCGCCTCGATGCTGCGACCAATCAGCGGCTCCACCACCGACTCGAACTTGGCTGGATGCGCGGTGGCCGCCACCGCCCAATCACCCTGCACGCCTTCCGCACGCAGCTGTTCGAGCAGCTTCACCGCCGTCGCCGTGTGCGGGCAGAACACCTCGCCTGCCGATGCGTAACGGCGCGCGATCACCTCGCGGATCTCCGCATCATTCACCGATGCGGTACGGAACCCGGCGCGCAGCGCATCGTCGTCGCCCTCATGCAACCAACGCAGCCGCTCGAAATTACTCGGCGCACCCACGTCCATCGCATTGGCCAACGTGGCCACACTGTCCTGCGGACGATACGCCTGACCCTCGAAGAACCGGGGCAGCACGTCATTGGCATTGGTCGCCAACGCGATCTGCCCCAGCGGCAGGCCCATGGATCGCGCCAGCACCGCCGCCATCGCATTGCCCAGGTTGCCGGTCGGCACCACCAGGTTCAGGACCTCACCGGTGGCGGCGTGATGGACCAGCGCCGCATGCGCGTAGTAACTCATCTGCGGCAGCCAGCGCCCCAGGCTGATGCTGTTGGCCGAACTCAACGGTACCTGCGCCTGCAGTTCGCGGTCGCTCAATGCCTGCTTCACCATCGCCTGGCAGTCGTCGAACGACCCGGCCACGCGCAGTGCGTGGATGTTGTCGCCGAAGCAGCCCAGCTGGTGCGCCTGGCGGGGCGAGACCCGCCCATCCGGGTACAGCACCACCACCCGGATGCCGGGCTGCTGGTGGAACGCGGCGGCCACCGCGGCGCCGGTGTCGCCCGAGGTCGCGACCACGATGGTCAGTTCCTGCGCCCGGTCGCGTTGCAGCTGCGCCAGGCTGGCGGCGAGGAAGCGCGCACCGAAATCCTTGAACGCCGCCGTGGGCCCGTGGAAGAGCTCCAGCACATGGTCGCCCGGGGTGGACAACGCCCGCAGCGGCGCCGGGAAATTGAATGCGTCGTCGCACAAGGCGCCCAGCCGAGGCGCCAGCGCGTCGCCGGCAAAGAACGGCGCCAGCACGGCCTCGGCATCATGCGCCAGGCTGCCCTGCCCGTGCCAACGCTGCGGCTGCGGACGCTGCTCGGGCACGTACAGCCCACCGTCGGGCGCCAGACCGGACGCAATCGCCGCACTGAGGGAAGCGGCCGGTGCCGCGTGTCGGGTGGAAACGAAATGCATGGAAGGTCCTGAAAAGAGTAAGGAAGCCGCGCTCACAGCAGGCAGGCGCCGGGCGCGTTCAACGGAGAAACCCACGCCTGGCTGGCGAACCCCGCGTCGGCAAATGCGCCCTGCACCGCCGCCTGCGCCGCCCGTGCCGCCGCTTCGCTGTCGAACCAGGCAAACACGCTCGGCCCGGCACCGGAGATGCTGGCGCCCAGCGCACCGGCGGCCAGCGCCGCGTCGCGGGCGGCCGCGAAGCCCACGATCAACCCGGCGCGGCGCGGTTCCACCAGCACGTCGCGCAGGCCGGCGCGGAGCAGGTCCGCGTCGCCCCGGAAGCACCCGCTGAGCACCAGCGCGAGGTTCGCGCTCTGCGCCACGAATTCCGGCAGCGCATAACTGCCCTGCAGCGCGGCGCGCGCACGGCGGGTTTCCAGTACCGCGTCCGGATGCACCAGCAGGCTGTGCCAGTGCGCGGGCACCGGAATCGGCACGAGCCGGTCGGCCGTACTCAGCACCAGCCCGCCCAGCAGCATCGGCCCCAGGTTGTCGCCGTGCCGGCCGCCGCTGGCCACCGCTTCGCCGGTCAACGCGAACGGGTACAGCGCCTCACGCGAAAGCGGCGCGTCCAACAGCGCATTGGCCGCCACCAGCGCGGCCACGCACGACGCCGCCGATCCGCCCATGCCCGAACCCAGTGCGATGCCCTTGTCGATTTCAAGCTCGAAGCCGAAGGGCAGCGCAAGCGCATCGCACAGTGCCAACAGCGCCGCACCCGCCGTGTTGTCGGCCGCTTCCAACGGCAGGTCCACGGTGGTGCCACGGATCGCGAGGATGCGTGCGCCCGGTGCCTGCGTGCGGCGCACCGTCACCGTATCGCCCACCCCAGCGATGACATGGCCGAGGATGTCGAAGCCCACCGCGACGTTGCCCACCGAGGCCGGCGAGAACGCACGCGCCTGCCCTTGCACTGCATCGCTCACAGGCGCGCTCCTTCACCGGCCGCCACCCGCAGCACGTCGGCAAACACGCCGGCGGCAGTCACCTCCGGACCGGCGCCCGGACCCTGCACCACCAGCGGGTTCTCGCAGTAACGGCGCGTGGTGAATTGCACCACGTTGTCGGTCAGGCGCAGGTTGGCGAAGGCGTGGTCGGCCGGCAGCTCCACCAGCCCCACCTGCGCGGCATCGGCTGACAGGCGTGCCACGTAACGCAGCACCGCACCGCGCGCACGCGCCCCGGAAAGACGCTCGGCAAACACCGCATCCACCGAATCCAGCCCCGCCATGAAATCGTCCACGCTGCCCGCGCGCAGCGCTTCGGGCACCAGGCTTTCCACGGTGACCTGTTCCAGGCTCAGCTCGCGCCCCGCTTCACGCGCCAGGATCACCAGCTTGCGCGCAACGTCCACGCCGGACAGGTCATCGCGCGGATCCGGCTCGGTGTAGCCCATGCCGCGCGCCTGCGCGACCAGTTCGGAGAACGGGACCTGGCCGTCGTACTTGTTGAACAGCCAGGCCAGCGTGCCGGAGAAGATGCCATCGATGGCGAGTAGCTCATCGCCGGTGTCGACCAGGTCGCGCAGCGTGGTGATCACCGGCAAGCCGGCGCCCACCGTCGCCTCATAGCGGAAGCGTGCACCGCTGGCCGCCGCCGCGTCGCGGATGGCGTGGTAGCGAGGCAGCGGACCGGCGCCGGCCTGTTTGTTCGGCGTCACCACATGGATGCCCGCCTGCAGCCAGCCGGCATAGCGGTCGGCCACATCAGCGCTGCCGCTGCAGTCGATGATCAACGCGTGCGGCAGGTGCGCCGACAGCAGATGGTCGGTGAACTCGTCGAGATCGGTCGCCTGCGCCTCGCCGGCCAGCGCAGCGCGCCAGTCGCCGGACACGCCGCGCGCATCCAGCCGCATGCGGCTGCGCGAGGCCACTGCACGCAGCCGCAGGTCGACGTTGGCACGGGTCAGCAGCGTGGGTTGCGCGGCCAGCAACTGGTCCAGCAGCGCTGCGCCTACATTGCCAGGACCGATCACGCCCACCGAGAACGTCTGCGGCGAGAGCCAGAATCCAGCGTGCGCGGCACGCAGCGCCTTGGTCGCATGGCGGCTGTCCACCGCCACCGAAATGTTGCGTTCGGACGAACCCTGCGCGATCGCGAGGATGTTCACCTGCGCGCGCCCCAGCGACTCGAACAGGCGCGCGGCCACGCCGGGCTGCCCGGCCATGCCGTCGCCCACCGCGGCCAGCACGCTGACGTTGTCGGTGAGCTGCACGCGCTGCACCTGGCCCAGGCTCAGTTCATGCGCGAAGGCGTGCAGCAATGCATCGCGCGCCCGCTGCGCTTCGGCCTGGCGCACCACGCAGCAGATCGAATGCTCCGATGAGCCCTGCGAGATCATCACCACCGACACATGCGCGTTGCGCAGCGCCGCGAACACGCGTTCGGCCGTGCCCGGCACGCCGATCAGACCGGTGCCTTCCAGGTTGAGCAGGGCCAGGTCGGCGCTGAGGGTCAGCCCCTTGATCGGGCCCGAGGCGGTGCGTTCGGCGGTGATGCGGGTGCCGGGATTGTCGGGGTGGAAGGTGTTGCGGATGATGATGGGCAGTCCGCGCTCGATCGCCGGCGACATGGTCTGCGGGTGCACCACCTTGGCGCCGAAGTAGGCCAGCTCGCAGGCTTCGTCGTAGCTCAGCGCTTCCAGCTGCACCGCTTCGGGCACCACGCGCGGATCGGCCGAGAGCACGCCGTCCACGTCGGTCCAGATATGCAGTTCGTCGGCATTGAACAGGGCGGCGAAGATCGCGCCGGAGTAGTCGCTGCCGTTGCGCCCCAGCGTGGTCACGCGGTCGCGACGGTCGCGCGCCACGAAGCCGGTCGCCACCACGCGCGCTGCGCTGTTGGCCTCGCGCCAGCGCGCCAGCCGCTGCGCGCTCTGCACCCAGTCCACGTCCACGCCGAGTTCGCCACGGTCTACCACCAGCACTTCGCGCGCGTCCAGCACCGCGCAGTCCTCGCCGATGCTGCGCAGGTAGTGGCCCAGCAGATGCGCGGAATAGACCTCGCCCAGGCCCTGCACGCGGTCGAGCACTTCGGCCGGCAGCTCACCGATCACCGCCAGCGCACCGAGCACTTCGGCCAGGTGATCGAAACGCGCATCCAGCCATTCCACGGTCTCGCCGGCATGTTCGCCGAGCAGCGCCACCGCCGCGCCCCGGTGGCGTGCACGCAGGTCGTGCCAGTCGTCGCGCCACTGCGGTGCATTGTCCGCAGCCGCGCCGGCCAGTGCGATCAGCGCGTCGGTGACGCCTTTCATCGCAGAAACGACGGTGACCTGCATCGCTTCATCGCGCGCAAGCAGCAACTGCGCCACGTGGCGGTAACGGTCGGCGTCGGCCACGGAAGTGCCGCCGAACTTGTGCACCACGGTGGCGGTGGCGGCCTGCAGCGGAGAGGACGGTGCTGGCGATGCAGCGGCATCGGGTGAAGCGGCGACGATGGACATGCTGACCTCGATTCGAGGCCCCGCGTCATTCAGGCTGAAGGAGAGTCCCCGCAACCTGGTCTGGTGCGGGGCCGTTGTGTTCGGAAATTACGCGAAGACGACGGGCCGCACCAGGCGAGTGGTGACGGTGGTAATCGTGGTGGTGCCGGTGGCCGGCGCAGCGCTGCGACCGCTGCCGTGGGCGGCAGTGGCAAGCAGTTCGGCGGCGGCGGCGGCAAGGACCATGGGCCAAGAAAACTACGCCGACGCACCGCTTGTCAAGTGCTGCACTGCAAAAAGCCGAATGCGTCGATCAGCGGATATCGTCCGGCAAAAAGTTGCGAATGTGACCATCCAGGCCGCGCAACGGACTCAGCCAGCGTGTTCGGCCACCGCGCGTGGCGGCCGGTGCGCGTGGGCACACAGCAGCACGCCGGAGATCAGGCAGACGATGGCCAGGCTTTCCATCTGCGTAGGCCAGCGCTGCTGCCAGGCGAAGCCGTACAGCAGCGCGAACAACGTTTCGAACACGATCATCTGGCCGGTCAGGGTCAACGGCAGGTTGCGGCTGGCCCGGTTCCAGCAGGCGTTGCCCACTACGGACGCCACCACCGCCACGCCGGCACTGATCACCCAGAACCACAGCCAGTCGACCGGTGCATGTGCCGGCCCGCGCACGAAGAACGCGCTGGGCACCAGCAGCAACGCCAGCGCGCCGGTGGTGACCCCGGTCAGCAGCGACCAGTCGTGCCCGGACAAGTCCGGCCGTCGGGCCAGCCAGCGGCTGTTGCCGATCGAATACACCGCCCACGAGAACAACGCCCCGATCGCGCACAACAGGCCCAACAGCCGCTGGTTGGCCGTGCCCTGCGCGTGTTCGGACTGCATCGCCTCATACCCGACCAGCGCGACCCCGACCAGGCACAGCAGCAGGGCCGGCGCCAGTTGGCGCAGCGGTACTGCGCCCTGTTCGCGCACTCCCGCCACGGTCACCACTACCGGGATCAGGCCCACGATCAGCGACGCGGCCGCCCCGCCCGCCCACTGCACAGCCTTGGCCAGCAGCACGAAATACACCAGGTTGCCGGCCAGGCTCAGCCACAGCAGCCCGCGCCATTCGGCCATGCCGATGCGCTGGCGCAGCTCGCGCCAGCGGGGTGCGAGCAGCACCACGGCGATCAGGCCGTAGACCAGGTAGCGCCCGGCCGACAGCTGCACCGCGCTGAAGTGGCTCAGCACCGCCGGCGCCAGGAACACCACGCCCCACAACGCACCGGCGGCAATACCGTTGGCGATACCCACGCCCATCGAACGATTCATCAGGGGTCACGCGCCCGGCAGCAGAAAGTCCGCCCCAGTGTAGGGATCGGCACGCTGGCGTTCTTGACCCAGGCTACTGCGGGTGGCGAAAGCGGCGGCGGTAGTCGGCCGGGGTCATGCCCCATTCCCGGCGCAGGGCGCGGGTCAGCGCGCTCTGTTCGGAATACCCGGCGTGCTGGGCGATGGCGGCGATCGGGACATCGCTGTCCGCCAGCCGACCCCGGGCCCAGCGCAACCGGCTGCCGCTCAACCAGGCCTGCGGACTGAGCCCGAACGCCTGCCGGAACAGGGCATGCAGGCGGCTGCCGCTCACCCCCACTTCGCCTGCGATGCGCTCCACGGGCCAGGCCTGGCCCGGATTCGCTTCGATGCGCGCGCACACCGCCTGCAACCGGGTGGCGCTGCCTGCCAGCGAAAACGCCTGCAGCAACCCGGGCAGCTCCGCCTGCACGAACGTCGCCTCCACCTGTTCGCCCACCACGGTACCCAGGCGCTGCGCCATGCTGCGCACCCGAGCCGGAAGCGCCAACACCGGCTGTCGCTGCAGGCACTCCAAGGTGTCGTCATCGAACATTTCGGCCGGGCAGTCGACGATCAGGAAACGGTCGTCGTCCGAGGCGGTCTGTGCGTGCCCGGCCATCGGCGCGACAAACGCGCCCTGCAGCAGATCCAGCCGCGCGCCCCGCCCTTCCAGCTCGAACGCCAGTTCACCGCGCACCGGCACCACCCACTGCGCGAAGGCGTGGCGGTCCACGCTGGACGCGCGGCCGTACTGGCGAAGGTTGAAAGCAGGTGAAGACATGCAGCGCAGTCTGCGCGCGGTTGCAGAAACCTGCAACGCGTCACGGTAGAGGCCCAAGGGGTGGGTGGTATAACGGGCCTGTCGCGCCGGAACACCCGACGTTCTGTACAGGGAGTACTCAATGAAGTTCCTGACCCTGAGCCAGGCCCCGCAGTTGATGCCCACGGTCGCGCACTGGTACTTCGATACCTGGGGCGCCCGCGTGCCCGGGCACACCTTCGATGACGAGCAGCAGCGGCTGGAGGTGTTCCTGCACGACAACGAGCTGCCGATGCTGCTCATGGCCATGCAGGACGACACGCCCATTGCCGCCGCGCAGCTGAAATTCCACGAACGCACCGAGCACCCGCAGCGGCTGCACTGGCTGGGCGGCGTGTTCGTCACGCCGGAACACCGCGGCCATGACCTGGCCAGCGAGATGATCGAAACGTTGATGCAGAAAGCGCGCGGCTACGGTGTGCGAGAAGTGTTCCTGCAGACCGAGCACGATGATGGTGGACTGTACAGGCGGTTGGGTTGGGAACCGCTCGAGCGGCAGACGCATCGCACCGGCGTGCCGGTCCGGATCATGCGCCGGGTACTGCCGGTGGCGGGCTGAACCGCTTCAGCGGAATCGCACCGGCTGTGGCGCCGGGCGGTCGGCCAGCGAGCCCATGGTGAAGGTGTAACCGGCCTCTTCGAGCAGCTTGCGCATGCGCAGCTCTGCGCGCTTGGGATACGCCAGCGAGGTGGGCGCATGCAGCGCATACGCGGTGGAGCGGCCTACCGGTTTGTCGCGGGTGACGGACGACTGGTTCGTCTCGCACGCGTTGGACCACAAATTCAACAGCACCTGCGGTCCGATGGACTGGTTGTTGCCAAGACGAAGCGTGAGCCAACGCATGTGTTCCATGTGCATTCCCAGCGATATCGAAAATCGAGTATGCACCATATCCGCAGGTGCCGTACGCCGGGGTCTGGAACGCGGAGCGGGCCGGAAACGCAGACGCCCCGGCTGAACCGGGGCGCCCGACAGGCGGGGCGGCGTGGGGCCGCCCGCCTCTCGATCAATGCTTCATGGCGTGCTTGCGGGCGCGCATGACTTCATGCGTTTCCTGCACCGACGGCAGCAGGCGGGTGACTTCCTGGCGCGCGGCCGGCGGGGTGTCGTTGTCGTTCAGGGTGTCCTTGAACGCCTTCAGCAGTCGGTCTTCGGACTCCTCCAGCTCGGCCACGTACCCGTACTGGGTGTCGCCCAAGGTGGCGCGGACCTTCCCGTAGAATTGCTGCATGGAGCCGACCATGGTGCCGTGCTCGGCCGGCTTGCCACCCGTGGCGAGCACGGTGCTGCTCAGCGCATTGACGATCTCGGCCTTGACGCCGGCGATGCGGGTAAACAGCGAGGACAGCTCGGCGTCTTTCACCTTGCCGGCGGCTTCGGTGTAGAAGTCCTTGCCGTCACGTGCGATTTCGATCAGGTCATTGAGGGTGTGCGCGGTCTTGGATTCGGTGCTCACTGATTTCTACTCCTGGTAAAAAATTCTGGATGACCCGTGTCGGGGTGGAACCACTTTTCCGCATCCGGAATGAAGTCGGCGTGACCTCGAAATCGCAGCGTTAAGCGATGTCTGCGCAGCGAAAAAAGCTTGTTTTCGGAGTGTGTCCGCGCTGCAACGACACCCTCACGCACGTTGTTTTGAGCGCTGCAAAAAACAAACGCCGCAACGAGTGCGGCGTGATGTTTCCAATCAACTTCAACGTGGATTTTCAGGTTCCGGCGCCTCCAGTGGAGGACGGTCCGGCGACGGATCCCGCTCGGGAGGAACTTCGCTCGGTGGCTCCGTCACCGGCGGCTCGCCCGGCGGCGGCGCTTCCACCGGCGGCTCCGGTGCAGCAGGCCCCGGTCCGGGTGCAGGCACCTGCGAAGTGGGCTGCCAGGGGAATTCAAGTCGAGTAGCGACGAGAGACATGCGGGGGTCCTGCACAACGGCGTTATGACCACGCTGACAGGATGGCCGTCAATCTTCGGCGACGATTGCGTGCACGGCATGTTGGTGACCCCGGCCCGATTCGAACGGGCGACCTTCCCCTTAGGAGGGGGACGCTCTATCCAGCTGAGCTACGGGGCCAATGCGCGGTGCGGGCGCGTTGCCCGTCCACTGCTGCCCGCACGTTGCATGCAGGCAGGTGTGAAGGATACCCACATTCAGCGACGGGACCAAGGCCGATCCCGCCGTGCAGGGCGTTCCGCCTCAGCGGATGTCCAGCTCCGCGAAGCCCTTGACCAGCTCGTCCACGGCCTTGATCTGGGCCAGAAACGGTTCCAGCGCGTTCAGCGGCAGGGCGCTGGGGCCGTCGCAGCGCGCGTGATCGGGGTCGCGGTGGGCTTCCAGGAACAGACCGGCCAGGCCGAGTGCCATGCCCGAACGGGCCAGTTCGGCGACCTGGCGGCGGCGGCCACCGGAGGCTTCGCTGCCGGCGTCGCGGCGCTGCAGGCTGTGGGTGACGTCGAAGATCGCCGGCAGGCCGCCGGTGGATTCGATCATTTCGCGGAAGCCCAGCATGTCCACGACCAGGTTGTCATAGCCGAACTGCGAACCGCGCTCGCACAGGATGATGTTCTCGTTGCCGGCCTCGCGGATCTTGGACACGATGTGCTTGATCTGCGTGGGGCTGAGGAATTGCGGCTTCTTGATGTTGACCGCGCGGCCGGTTTCGGCGATGGCCACCACCAGGTCGGTCTGGCGCGCCAGGAATGCCGGAATCTGCAGCACGTCGACCACTTCGGCCACCGGGGCGGCCTGGGCGACTTCGTGCACGTCGGTGATGACCGGGATGCCGAACTGGCGCTTCACCTCTTCGAAGATGCGCAACCCTTCGTCCAGGCCCACGCCACGGTAGGACTTGATCGACGAACGGTTGGCCTTGTCGAAGGAGGCCTTGAACACGTACGGAATGCCCAGCTTGCGGGTGACCGTGGTGAACTGCTCGGCCGCGTGCAGGGTCGAGTCCAGGTCCTCAAGCACGTTCAGGCCGCCAAACAGCACGAACGGGAGTCGGTTCCCGACGACGACGCCTTCTGCAACGGTAACGTTCATTCAGATTCCTGGGGGGCGAACAATGACCGCAATTGTAGCGGCCCCGGCCCGGTCGTGTGGCGTTGCGGCAATGCCCCGGCGGGCGTCCTGATAGAATGACGGGTCTGCATGCCGCATCCCCCACCCTGCCAGCGGCTGCGCCCTTTTCGATCCGCAACAGGAGTTTGCATGTCCTCTGACCTGCTCAAGGCGCTCGGCCTCGACGCGACCAACGCTGGCACCTACCTCGGCAACGGCGAGTGGTCCACCGCCACCGACGCCGGCGTGATCACCCCGGTCAATCCGACCACCGGTGAAGCCATCGCCCAGGTGCATGCCACCACCGACGCCGACTACGAAACCATCGTTGCGCGCGCCCAGGAAGCCTTCAAGGTGTGGCGCACCACCCCGGCCCCGCGCCGTGGCGAAGCCGTGCGCCTGTGCGGCGAAGCGCTGCGCGCCAACAAGGATGCGCTGGGTTCGCTGGTTGCGCTGGAAATGGGCAAGAGCAAGCCGGAAGGCGACGGCGAAGTGCAGGAGATGATCGACATCGCCGACTTCGCGGTCGGCCAGAGCCGCATGCTGTACGGCTACACGATGCATTCCGAGCGCCCCGGCCACCGCATGTACGAGCAGTACCAGCCGCTCGGCCTGGTCGGCATCATCAGCGCGTTCAACTTCCCGGTCGCGGTGTGGGCCTGGAACTCGTTCCTGGCCGCGATCTGCGGCGATGTGTGCCTGTGGAAGCCGTCCAACAAGACCCCGCTGACCGCAATCGCCTCGATGAAGATCTGCAATGACGCGCTGCGCGGCGCCGGCTTCCCGGACATCTTCTTCCTGATCAACGACGCCGGCACGGCGCTGTCGGAGAAGATGGTGGCCGACAAGCGCGTGCCGCTGATCAGCTTCACCGGTTCGACCCAGGTCGGCCGCCAGGTCGCCGAGAAGGTCGCCCATCGCCTGGGCCGCTGCCTGCTCGAACTGGGTGGCAACAACGCGATCATCCTCGACGAAACCGCCGACCTGAAGCTGGCCATCCCGGGCATCGTGTTCGGTGCGGTCGGCACCGCCGGCCAGCGCTGCACCACCACCCGCCGCCTGATCGTGCACGAATCCATCCACGACGACGTGCTGGCCACGCTGATCAAGGCGTACAAGCAGGTCGAAGGCAAGATCGGCGACCCGACCGACCCGGCCAACCTGATGGGCCCGCTCAACAGCGACGGCGCCGTGCAGCAGTTCCTGGCCTCCATCGCGAAGGCCAAGGCCAGCGGCGGCACCGTGGAAACCGGCGGCACGCGCATCGACCGCGCCGGCAACTTCGTGCTGCCGGCCATCGTGACCGGGCTGAAGAACAGCGACGAAGTGGTGCAGCACGAAACCTTCGCGCCGATCCTGTACGTGATGAAGTACAGCACCCTGGACGAAGCCATCGACATGCAGAACGGCGTGCCGCAGGGCCTGTCCTCGTCGATCTTCACCACCAACCTCAAGACCGCCGAACGCTTCCTTTCGGCAGCCGGTTCGGACTGCGGCATCGCCAACGTCAACATCGGCACCTCGGGTGCGGAGATCGGCGGTGCGTTCGGTGGCGAGAAGGACACCGGCGGTGGCCGCGAGTCCGGTTCGGATGCGTGGAAGGTGTACATGCGCCGCCAGACCAACACCATCAACTACTCCGATTCGCTGCCGCTGGCCCAGGGCATCAAGTTCGACCTGTGAGCCACGCGCTCGACTTCAGCGGCCGCCGGGTTCTGGTGGCCGGCGGCAGCAAGGGCATCGGCCGCGCCATGGCGCTGGCCTTTGCCTCGGCTGGCGCAGCGGTGTCGGTCTGTGCCCGCGGCGAACCGGGCCTGGCCGCGCTGCGCGAGGACGCCGCCGCGCTGGGCGTCCCAATGCACACCGAAACGGCCGACCTGGCCCGGCTGGACGACATCGAACGCTGGCTGGCCAGCGCCGCCAAGGCGCTGGGCGGCATCGACATCCTGATCAACAACGCAACCGGTTACGGCATGTCCGATGACGAAGCCGGCTGGGAGGCCAGCCTGGGCGTGGACCTGATGTCGGCCGTACGCGCCTCGCGGCTGGCCCTGCCCTGGCTGCAGCAGTCCCGCGACGCCTGCATCCTCAACCTGGCCTCGATCGCCGCGCAGCAACCGCGCCCCGGTGCGGCGCCTTATGGCGCTGCCAAGGCGGCGCTGATGCACTACACCACCTCGCAGGCCCTGGCGCTGGCCCCGCATCGGATCCGCGTCAATGCCATCGCCCCGGGCTCGATCGAGTTCGAGGACGGGTTGTGGGCGCGCCGCCGCAGCGAAGACCCGGCGCTGTACCACGGCACCCTGGCCAAGATCCCGTTCGGCCGCTTCGGCCACCCACAGGAGGTCGCCGACGCGGCCCTGTTCCTGTGCTCGCCACTGGCCCGCTGGATCACCGGCCATACCTTGAATGTCGATGGTGGGCAGGTCTTGATGGGATAACGTCGGCTCTGGCCCTATCATTCCCTTGTCCGCCCCATCCCCCAGGAGCCGCATGAGCCTTCCGCCGCGTCAAACCAGCCCGATGGCCCTGATCAGCCTGATCGCCGGCATCCTCGGCTGGACCGCCCTTCCCTTCCTTGGCAGCGTGGTGGCCATCATCACCGGGCACATGGCCCGCGCCGAAATCCGGCGCCGCCCGCTGGAGCTGGAAGGCGACGGCCTGGCACTGGCCGGCCTGATCATGGGCTGGGTGGTGGTGATCGGCAGCGTGCTGGCCGTGCTCGCCATCCTCATGTTCTTCGGTGGCCTGGCCTGGTTCGTTTCCCTGCAGTCGTGAGGTGCCCATGAGCGGATCGGATCCCACCGGACGTTTCAGCAACCGCGTAGCCGATTACGTGCGCTACCGTCCCGATTACCCGCCGGCGCTGCTGGACTGGCTGCATCGCGAGATCGGCGTGCCGACCGAGACCCTGGTGGCCGACATCGGTGCCGGCACCGGCATTTCCACCCGGCTGTTCCTGGCCAGCGGCCACCCGGTGATCGCGGTCGAGCCCAACGCGCCGATGCGCGAGGCGGCCGAGGCGCTGCTGGCCCATGAGTACCTGCGCCTGAAACTGGTGGACGGCACCGCCGAAGCCACCACCCTGGCCGACGACAGCGTCGGGCTGGTCAGCGCCGCACAGGCCTTCCACTGGTTCGACACCACCGCCGTGCGCCGCGAATGGTCGCGCATCCTGCATCCGGGCGGGATGGCACTGGTGTTCTGGAATTCGCGCCTGCTTGACGCCTCGCCGTTCCTGGTCGGCTACGAGCAGCTGCTGCTGGAGTTCGGGACCGACTACACCGAGGTGGCCGAGCGCTACCAGGATGATGACACCATGCGTGCGTGGTTCGGCGACGGCCTGCGCGGCATCGCGCAGTTCCCGAACACGCAGACCATGGACGCCGATGGCCTGCGTGGCCGCCTGCTGTCGTCCTCGTATGCGCCCCCGCCGGGACACCCGCGCCACGCGCCGATGCTGGAGGCGCTGCAGCAGCTGTTCGACGCGCATGCGGTGGATGGCAAAATTGCTTTTGAATACCAAACCCGTGCCTTCGTCGGCACGCTGGACTGACTGGACGCCATGTACTCGCTTGCCCGACCCTTCCTGTTTTCGCTGGACGCCGAGCGCGCCCACGGCCTGGGCCTGAGTGCGCTGGAACTCGCCTATCGCACCGGCACCACGCCGCTGGTGGCGCGCCGCCCTGCCCCGCTGCCGACCAACGCATTCGGCCTGCGCTTCCCCAATCCGGTCGGCCTGGCCGCCGGCCTGGACAAGAACGGCGAACACATCGACGCGCTGTTCGCGCTCGGCTTCGGCTTCGTGGAGATCGGCACCATCACCCCGCGTCCGCAGGAAGGCAACCCGAAGCCGCGCCTGTTCCGGCTGCCTGCACACCAGGCGATCATCAACCGCATGGGCTTCAACAACCAGGGCGTGGATGCGTTGGTGCGCAATGTGGAACGCGCGCAGCGTCGCGACGGCCTGCTGGGCATCAACATCGGCAAGAACAAGGACACCCCCAACGAGCAGGCGTTCGACGATTACCAGCACTGCCTGCAGAAGGTGTATCCGCTGGCCGACTACATCACCGTCAACATCTCCTCGCCCAACACCGCCGGCCTGCGCGAACTGCAGGAAGAAACCGCGCTGCGCCAGCTGGTCTCGCAGCTGCGCGAAAGCCAGGAGGCGCTGGCGGCCAAACATGGCAAGCGCGTGCCGATGCTGGTCAAGGTCGCCCCGGACCTGAGCGACCGCGACATCGACGCCGCCGCGCGCGTGCTCGGCGAACTGAAGGTCGACGGCGTGATCGCCACCAACACCACCATCGACCGCAGCGCGGTGGCCGGCGATCCGCGGGCCAGCGAAGCCGGCGGCCTGTCCGGCGCGCCGCTGCTGGGCCAGTCCACCCTGGTGCTGCGCCGCCTGCGCGCGCGCCTGCCCGAATCCACCCCGTTGATCGGTGTCGGTGGCATCCAGTCCGGTGCGGACGCCGTAGCCAAAATGGCCGCCGGTGCGGCGCTGGTGCAGTGCTACAGCGGCCTGATCTTCCGGGGCCCCGCCCTGGTGCATGACTGCGTCGAGGCCATCCGCCGTCGTCGCGAAGCCCCCAGCCGCGGCGCGGTGGCCCCCCTGTGAGTACTGCAATGCCTGCCTGGTCGCTGACCGAAAATGCCTCGCTGAAGGCCCTCAACACGTTCCATGTCGACGCCAGCGCCGAACAGCTGCTGGAACTGCACGACCCGAGCCTGCTGCCCGACGTGCTGGCCCATCCGCACGTCGTCGGCAAGCCGCTGCTGGTGCTGGGCTGCGGCAGCAACGTGCTGCTCGCCGACAACGTGCCCGGTACCGTGCTGGTGTTTGCCAACCGCAGCATCGAAGAACTGGAGCACCGGGCCGACTACACCGTGGTCCGCGCCGGTGCCGGGGTCAACTGGCATGGGCTGGTGATGTGGTCGCTGCAGAACGGGCTGTCCGGGCTGGAAAACCTGGCGCTGATTCCCGGCACCTGCGGTGCGGCGCCGATCCAGAACATCGGTGCCTACGGCGTGCAGGTCGACGAGTTCATCCAGGCGGTGGACGCCTGGGACCGCGAGACCGGCGAATGGGTGCGCTTCGATGCCGAGGCCTGCGCGTTCGGCTATCGCGACAGCGTGTTCAAGCACGCGCCCGACCGCTACCTGATCACCGCCATCGAACTGCGCCTGCCGCTGCTGCACGACCTGCGCCTGGGTTATGCCGGCATCGCCGAGGAAATGCAGGCGATGGGCGTGGAGCTGCCGGTCGCGGCTGACGTGGCCAATGCGGTGATCGCGATCCGTCGGCGCAAGCTGCCGGACCCGGACGTGCTGGGCAACGCCGGCAGCTTCTTCAAGAACCCGGTGCTGCCGCTGGAACAGGTGGACGTGCTGCTGCAGCAGTTCCCCGAGCTGCCGGTGTACCCGGCCGACCAGGACAACCGTCGCAAGCTGTCGGCCGCGTGGCTGATCGAGGCGTGCGGCTGGAAAGGCTTCCGCGAGGGCGACGCCGGCGTGTCGCCGCAGCACGCGCTGGTGCTGGTCAACCATGGCACCGCCACCGGTGCGGAGCTGCTGGCGCTGGCGCGGCGCATTTCCGCGTCGGTGCTGGAGAAGTTCGGCGTACCGATCGAACCGGAGCCGCGCCTGATCGGCGCACAGTGGTGACCGCGCCGCGTGCCCTGCCCGCGCCCACGCCGATGCGTGCGGCGCTGCTGATGTTCGGCAGCACGATGGCGTTCGGGCTGATGGCCATTGCCATCCGCTATGCCACGCGGCATGTGCCAACCCAGGAAGTGGCGTTCTTCCGCAACGCGTTCGGCCTGCTCGCACTGCTGCCGTTCCTGCTGCGTCCGGGCAGTTCACCGTTCCGTACCCGGCAGCTGCCGCGCTATTTCGTGCGCAGCCTGATCGGGCTGGCCTCGATGTTGTGCGCGTTCTGGGCGATCGGCCACCTGCCGATCTCGCAGGCGATCTCGCTGTCGTACTCCACGCCGCTGTTCGTCACCGTCGCCGCCGTCCTGTTCCTGGGCGAGACCGTGCGCCTGCGCCGCTGGGCCGCGGTGGTCTGCGGCTTCATCGGCGTGCTGATCATCGTGCGCCCCGGCGCCGACTCGTTCAGTCCGGGCCTGCTGGTGGCGGTGCTGGCGGCGGTACTGAGCTCGCTGGTCGCGATCCAGATCAAACAGCTCACCCGCGTCGATGGCGCCGACACGGTGGTGTTCTACACGTATGCCTTCTGGGTGCCGATGTCGCTGGTGCCGGCCCTGTTCGTCTGGGTCTGGCCGAACAGCACCGGCTGGATGTGGCTGATCGCCACCGGCTTGCTCGGCACGCTCGGCCAGTTGATGTGGACGCGTGCGCTGCGCCTGGGCGAAGTCTCCGCGCTGACCCCGATCAGCTTCATGCAGCTGCCGCTGGTGGCGGTGCTGGGCTGGCTGCTGTTCGGCGAAACCCTGGACCGCTGGACCGTGATCGGCGCCGGCATCATCCTCGGCGCCAACGCCTACATCGCGCATCGCGAAGCGGTACTGGTACGCCGCGCTGCCTCCGAAGCCGCCAGCGCTGCCGCAAAACCCGGCGAGTGACTAGCTGCCGCCCATCGCCTGCAATTCCCGCTGCACCAGCGCCTGCACCTCCTCGCGCTGGAACTGCGTAACAAACACCGGCACCGCGAACACGAACGGCAAGCCATCGGCCTCGCGCCGGATCACGTACGCCAATTGCAACCGCGCCAACGCATGCCGCACCTGCTCAGGGTCGACCCGCACCCCGGCCGCATCGAACGCGGCCAGCAGCTCAAGCAACGTGATCCCACGCTCGCCGCTGCCCGCAAGCTGCGCCAACGCCACCTGGTAGACCACGATGCGGTCGATCCGGCATGCCACCGGATCCGGACTCAATCGTGCCCAGCCCGCCAGCGCATCCATCACCGGCTCGCTTACCAGTGCCGCATGCACCTGCGCGGCATCCAGCACGCGTTGCCCGCGCCCGAGCTGGCTGAGCAGCTGCTGGCAGGTGATGGCCACCAGGTTGGCGCGGTGCCCGCACGCGGCCACCAGTCGGTTCGGGAGGTCAGGACTGGCGTAGTGCACGCCCAACCGGGCCATCGGTACGGTCGCCAGGGCCCGGCAGGCGTCCTCTTCCAGGCTGCCGACGTGGATGACGTCACCGAAATTACGCAGCGGCGACGCGAAGTCCAGGGTGACCGCTTCGTACAGGTCCCAGAACCCGGCCAGCATGAAGTGGCAGCGGCCTTCCTCGCTCAGCGCGCGCAGCGCCAGCAACTGCGGGTAGCCCTGCGCGGCTTCGGCGCGCAGGAACAGATCGGTCTCGTCGATCAGCAGCAACAGGCCGCGCCCGGCGGCACGGGCCGAGAGCTCGGCGACCAGCGCATCGATGCCGGTGTCCTCGGCCATGCCCAGCTCCATCGCCAGGCGCATGGTCAGGCGGTGGTCGCGCAGCGACAGGTACACGCAGTGCACGCGCGGGTGGCCGGTAAAGCGCCGTTCGATGGCCTTCATCAGGCTGGTCTTGCCGAGCTGGCGCCCGCCCACCAGCAGGTAGTTGCCCGGCTCGCGATTGAGCACGCGCGCCAGCAGCGACGCGCGGCCGAAGAACGCACCGGGGCGGGTAATGCCGCCGTGGGTCTGGTACGGCGAAATCCGGGTCACCCGCAGCTGGCGCGCAAGCAGGTCGACCAGACCGTCCAGCGCACCGGGCTGCAGCAGCCAGCGCGTCTGCGCGACCTGTTCCAGGCACACGCACAGGTTGGCTGGGTCGTCAGCGTAGGCAACCAGTTCCGGCTCTGCTACCAGCGAAGGACTCACTACCAGCACCACGTCCTGGCCGTTGGGCATGCTGCGCAGCGCGTGCACGATGGCGTCAACCGCCAGCCCGGGCTCGGGTTGGTACAGCCACAGCCGCTCAAGGGCCAGCGGAAGCTTGTCCGGCAGGGTCCACTCGCGGACGAGCCCGGGCAGCGACCAACCTGTCGCGGGCGCGTCGACCGCGCCGATCCGGGCGGCGAGCTGCTGGGCGCGGGTGTCGGGAGACGCGTGCAGCTGGCGCAGCGCGTCGCGCCACCGCACCGTGGCAATGCCAGCGCCCGCCAACACGCGTTCGCGCAGACGCAGCCAGCCCAGCTGGCGGTCGATGGCGGGAAGGCCCTGCAGCGGCTGCTCGAACAGCAGCTTCGGCTCGGCGATGATCGCGGCCACGGCCGGCCGCACCCAGTACCAGAGCAGGCCGAGCGCGGCCAACCCGAGCACCGAACCGCCCAGCAGCAGCGACAACCACTGCACGATGGTCCACGGCTCCTGCGCGCGGCAGTTGGCCGGCAACCACCGCGCGGGCGGCGCCGGAGTGCCCGGACGACAGCGCCAGTACTGGGTGCTGGGTTCCAGGGTCTGTTCGATCACCGTGCCGCCCAGTCCGCTGTTGGCCGGGAAGCGATCGCTGAAGCGCAGTCGCAGCACCCACGGGCGCGGCAACTCGGCCTCCACCAGCGTCTCGGCGGGATCGTGCACGCCGGGCACCGCGACCTCGCTCGGCCAGGTTTCATGCTGCAGCCAGTACGACAGCGCTTCTTCGCGCAGGAACATCATGTCAATGTTCGCCCGCTGCATCAGCATCATGCTTTCGCCGTCGCGCTGCATGCGCCACAGCTGGACCGGATTGAGCCACGGCACGAACAGGTAACTGCCGACGAACCAGGTGAGCCCGATCACCAGCAGCAGCGGCACGCCCACGCCGAGCGACCTGCGCGGCAAGGTCATCATGCCGGTTGCGCCTCCAGCCCTTCGATCACCTGGTGCACCGCGCGGCGGATCGCTTCGCAACGCCATTCCAGGAACGCGCCGTGCGGCTGCGCGCGGGCCGCCAGCAGGTTGCTCCAGTACAGCTGGCGCAGCAGTGGATCGGCCAGGTAGGGGCGCGCCGGTCCCAGTGAGGGGCGCGCCAGCCAGCCTTCCACCGTGCTGCGGGTAGCCGGATCGCGCAGCAACGGCACCAGCGCTTCCCACAGCCGCGGATGGGTGGACAGCGTTTCGGTGATCGCCGCATCGTCCAGGCTGGCGTCGGCCAGCAGCACCAGCGCCGCCTGGGCCAGCAGGGGATGCCCACCGGAAAGATGCAGCGCACGCATGAGCGTGGCCTCGGTCGCGTCGACCGCGCCACGGCGCAGGTCATCCACGCCCAGTTCCGGCCAGCTCTCGGTAGCGGCGATGTTGAGCAGCGACAGATCGCCGCCCTGGTATTTGAGGTCGGCCAATGCAGCGCCGCCGCAGATCAACAGGTGCAGCTTGCCGCTGTACATTTCGCTGAGGCTGCGCAGGATTCCGGCGAGCACGTCGCGCGGTTCGGGCGCGCCCTGCTCGAAGCGGCTGACCAGGCAGAACAACGGGCCGGGCTGCTGCAGCACGCGCGCCAGCGCCATTTCGAAGCTGGCATCGGAGGACACACCGTCCAGCCCGCATTGCGCGGCCAGCAGTGCGAAGTAATCCTGGTCGCCCTCGCCGGCGCGGAACGGGGGCTGCAGGTGCAGCACCCGATCCCTTCCATAGCGCATGGCCGCCTCGGCCAGGATCGCCGCGCGCTCGGGCGGCTGGCCCCAGTGCGCCTGGGTCAGCAACAAACTGACCGGATACGGCCGCAGTGCCTGCAGCCGGTCGAACAACCGGGTGACGGTGGGCGGCACCAGCACCGGTGGCGCCGCCTGCCCTTCATTGGCTGCCGTGGCGGCCGGCTCCGCCGGAAACTCCGGTTCAAAGCCGGCCGACTGCAGCAACGCGTTGCACTCGATTTCGGTCAGCCGCAGGTAGTTGGCGCAGGCCAGCACGCGGTCGCGATGGCGGCGGCTGGGCCGCGAGATGCCGGCCCGCCAGTTGTTGACCGCCTCACGGCTGATCCCGATCTCCGAGGCCACCCCACCCGCGCTGGCGCGGATCCGCCGCATGTGCCGGGACAGCAGGTCCGCGAAGTCCAGGGCAGGCATGGGAAACGACCAGAAAGGGAGTGAGCCGCACACCCTACCGTGACCGCTTGGACTGTCAACCATATGCGAACCGGCCACGACGGTCTCCCGGCTCAGCCGGCCGGGACGGCGGGCGTCTGACGCACGAACAACTTGCGGGTCAGCAGCAGGTGCACGATGAAGGCCAGGATCGCCAGCATGCCCAGCGCCACGATCACCCGCCCCAGCACCGAACCCAGGCTCTTCTGCCCTTCCAGCCGGTCCAGCCGCTCGAAGTGCGACGGATCGGCCCGCGCGTACGCCACGGTGACCTGCGGTTCGTCGCCCAGGTACGGCGCGGCATTGTCTTCGGAGGTGGAGAAGGTGCCGGTATGGGTAACGCCGTTGGCTTCGAAGTCGTAACGGAAGTGGTACTGGTAGGAGACCCTGCCCTTGCGGCGCTTCTCTTCGATATGGTCGACCTGCACCGGCGCCTGCACGGTCACCGCATCCTTGAGGATGGCTTCCGCCTCACGGTGCCCGCTCAACGCGGACCAGGCGAAGAACACGGCCAGCACGGCGTAGCCGATGCTGCACAACCAGCGCGAAGCGCGGGACAGGCGAGCGTGCGAGGTGTCTGAAACTGGAATGCTGATCATGTGGTTTCCCCAAAAATGGACCGATTGCGTCATCAGCCGGCAGGCCGTGACTTCGGTTGCCAGTGTGGGCGGGGGCGATGCGTTGCTGAACGGGCAGCCTGTCAAGTCAAGGCATGCGGCACCTGACGATTCGTCAACCGGGCCGTCCGGCGACGGGGACCCGGCCACATATTGCACTGCGTCATGTAACCGATTACATCCCCTGTTAGGGTTGCCCCGCCTCACTGGCGAGGCACGAGTACGAGGTTGTTTTCGATGGGCTTGCATGTAGTTCGCCGCACGCTGTTGTTTTCCACACTTGGCCTGTTCCTGGCGTCGTCGGGCTTCGCCCAGGACCTTCCGCCCCGGTCGGCGTGGAAAGCCAGCAGTTCCTCCCAGCAGGTCGCGGCCATGGCGATCGGTCACCTGATCGATAACGACCCCAAGACCGTCACCGGCGGCGCCTTCAGTCCCGGGCACTGGTTCCAGATCGACCTGGGGCAGCCCACCACCCTCACCGGCGCGCGCGTGACCTGGGATGTCTCCAATCCCGAGGGCTACAGCCTGCAGACCTCGCTGGACGGAACGCAGTGGCAGACCGCGTACACCATGCGCGATTCGCTGGGCGGTATCGAAACCGTGTCCTTCGCCCCGCGCCAGGCCCGCTACCTGCGCCTGGCCAGCCCCGAGCGCACCTCCGACTGGGGTGTGTCCATCTTCGAACTGGAGCCGCTGGATGCGCGCACCGGCCTCCGCGTTGCCGGACTGGATGCAGCCCAGGCAGCGGCGCTGTGGCAGGGCGGCAGCGCCATCGCCGTTCCCGCCAGCAAAGCGGGTAGCCATGTGCTCGACATCGCATTGCCGCACGCGCTGGCAACCACCGGCCTGGCCGTTGAATGGGCCGGCGCGCACGGCGCCGCACGCCTGCAGGCGCAGGACGCCCACGGGCGATGGACCGACCTTGCGCACGACCCGCAGGCCGGCAGCCGCCAACAGAGCTGGCTGGCCGGCACCGCGCCGGTGACCGCGCACGCCCTGCGCCTGCAGGTCGACGGCGACGCGCCGAAGATCGCCCGCGTGCGCCTGCTCGGCCCCGCTGCGGTCATGACCCCGATGAAGCGTTACCAGATCGCCGCCAGTGGTGCGGACCGCGCGTTGTTCCCGGCCTCCCTGCACATGCAGCAGACCTACTGGACCGCCGTGGGCGTGCATGGGGGCCTGCAGAAGTCGATCTTCGACGAGCACGGCAACATTGAAGCGTTCAAGGGCGCGCCGCTGGTGCAGCCGATCTGGCGCAGTGCCGACGGCACCACCGCTGCAGCCGCCAACCAGTCCGTGCAGCACGCGTTGCGCGATGGCTGGAAGCCGATGCCGTCTGCCACCTGGCAACCGCAACCCGGGTTGGAGCTGCGCAGTGAAGCGTTCGCCGTGGAGCTGGACGGGCAACCGGTCACCCTGGTCCGCCATCGCCTGCACAACAGCGGCAGCGCGCCGGTGGATGGCACCCTCAACCTGGTGGTGCGGCCGATGCAGATGAATCCGCCGTGGCAGAACGGTGGGCTGTCGCCGATCCGCAGCATTGCGGTCGAGGACAACGCGGTGCGGGTCAACCAGCGCACGCTGCTGCGCTCGCTCACCCCGGTCGAAAGCGCCGGCGCGGCTGCGTTCGGTCCCGATGGCAGCACCGAGATCACCGCCGCCGTCGCAGCGGGTCAGTTGCCCCGTGCGCAGCAGGCGGACGATTTAGAGGGCCTGGCGTCAGCCGCCCTCGCCTACCGCATCCAGCTCGCACCGGGTGCCAGCCAGTCCGTGGTCGTGGCGTTCCCGCTCGGCACCGCGCCGGCCGACGCGCACGGGGTGTTGCCGGAAGCCCCGGCGCTCGTGCTGGATACCGCCGATGCGGATGCCACCTTTGACACGCTGGCCAGCCGCGCCGCCAACGACTGGCAGGCACGCCTGGGCCAGGTCGGACTGCGCCTGCCCGACCCCTCGCTGGTGGACATGCTGCGCGCGCAAGCCGCTTACATGCTGATCAACCAGACCGGCCCGGCCATGCAGCCCGGTCCACGCAACTACAACCGCTCCTTCATCCGCGACGGCATGGCCACTTCGGCGGTGCTGCTGCGCATGGGCGAGTCGAAGATCGCGCGCGACTACCTGGCCTGGTACACCGAGCACGGTGTGCATGAGAACGGTCTGGTCTCCCCTATCCTCAACAACGACGGCAGCGTCAACACCGGTTTCGGTTCGGACATCGAGTACGACAGCCAGGGCCAGTACGTGGCGCTGGTGGCCGACGTCGCCCGGCTCGACGGCGGGCCGAAATCGGTGCGCGCTTACCTGCCCAAGGTGAAGGCCGCACTGCGCTTCCTGCAGGAGCTGCGCGAGCGCACGCTGGTGCCCGGCTACATGGCCAACCAACCCGCGCCGGAACGCTTCGCCGGCATCCTTGCGCCGTCGATCAGCCATGAGGGCTACCCCTCGCCGACCCACAGCTACTGGGACGACTACTGGGGCCTGAAGGGCTGGCACGACGGCGCGTGGCTGGCTGAGCAGCTCGGCGATCATGAAACTGCCGCATGGGCGCGCGAACAGTACCGTGCCCTGCACGATGCGCTGGCCGCCTCGATCCGCGCCACCATGGCGTGGAAGGGCATCGATTTCATTCCTTCCTCGGCAGACCTGGGCGATGGCGACCCAACCGGCGTGTCGATCGCACTGGACCCGACCGGCGCGCAGGACGTGCTGCCGGAACAGGCGCTGCGCACCACCTTTGCCCGCTACCTGGACGACGTGCGCAAGCGCAACCAGCCCGACGCGCTGTACGCCTACACGCCGTATGAAATCCGCAACGTGCTCAGCTACGTGCACCTGGACCAGCCGGAAGCGGCCAACGAACTGCTGCAGGGCCTGCTGCACGACCGCCGCCCGCTGGAGTGGCAGGTGCTGGCCGAAGTGGTCCACTCGCGGCTGCGTTTCCCGCGCTACCTCGGCGACATGCCGCATACGTGGATCGGCGCGGAGTACGGCCGCACGTTGTTCGGCATGCTGATGCGCGAAGACGACGATGCGCTGTCGCTGCTGCCGGGCACGCCCAAGTCGTGGCTGGTGGGCGACGGTCTGGCAGTGGAGCGGCTGCCGACCGCGTTCGGGACGTTGCAGATGGAGGCGAAGGAACGCGACGGCACGTTGCACGTCACGCTCGGCAAGGGCCTGCGCAAGGACACGGCGGTAAGGGTCTGGTGGCCCAGCCGCACGAAGCCGAGCGACGTGCGGGTCGACGGCCGCGCGGTGAAGGACTTCGACGACAAGAGCGTGCTCATCGACAAGCCGTTCCGCACGCTCGAAGCGCGCTGGTAGGGAAGCTCTCCCCGACGCGGGCAGCAACGCACAAGGGCGCCTTTCGGCGCCCTTGTGATTCAACGGCAGCGGGGCAGAACCCCGCTCTACCGGGTGGGGATCATTCCCACTCGATCGTCGCCGGCGGCTTGCCGGAGATGTCGTAGACCACGCGCGAGACGCCGCGCAGTTCGTTGATGATGCGGTTGCTCACCGTGCCCAGGAAGTCGTACGGCAGGTGCGCCCAATGCGCGGTCATGAAGTCGATGGTTTCCACCGCACGCAGTGCGATCACCCATTCGTAGGCACGTGCGTCGCCGACGACGCCGACCGACTTCACCGGCAGGAACACCGCGAACGCCTGGCTGGTCTTGTCGTACAGGTCGGCCTTGCGCAGTTCGTCGATGAAGATCGCATCGGCCTTGGCCAGCAGTTCGGCGTACTCGCGCTTCACTTCGCCGAGGATGCGCACCCCCAGGCCCGGGCCCGGGAACGGGTGGCGGTAGACCATGCTGCGCGGCAGGCCGAGTTCGACGCCGAGGCGGCGCACTTCGTCCTTGAACAGTTCGCGCAGCGGCTCGACCAGGCCCAGCTTCATGTGCTCGGGCAGGCCGCCGACGTTGTGGTGGCTCTTGATCACGTGGGCCTTGCCGGTCTTGCTGCCGGCCGACTCGATCACGTCGGGGTAGATGGTGCCCTGCGCCAGCCACTTGGCGTTGCTCAGCTTGTTGGACTCTTCGTCGAAGATGTCTACGAACAGGTTGCCGATGATCTTGCGCTTGGCTTCCGGGTCGCTCACGCCTTCCAGCTTGGCGAAGTAACGGTCGGCCGCGTTGACGCGGATCACCTTGACGCCCATGTGCTCGGCGAACATCGCCATCACCTGGTCGCCTTCCTGCCAGCGCAGCAGGCCGGTGTCGACGAACACGCAGGTCAGCTTGTCGCCGATCGCCTTGTGCAGCAGCGCGGCAACCACCGACGAATCGACGCCGCCGGACAGGCCAAGGATCACTTCATCGTCGCCCACCTGTTCGCGCACGCGGGCGATCTGGTCGTCGATGATGTTGGCGGCGGTCCACAGGGTCTGGCAGCCGCACACGTCGACCACGAACCGACGCAGCAGTGCCTGGCCCTGCAGGGTGTGGGTCACTTCCGGGTGGAACTGCACGCCGTACCAACGCTTCTCTTCGTTGGCCATCGCGGCCACCGGAATGCGGTCGGTGGTGGCGGTGACGGTGAAGCCCGGGGGCGCCTTGGACACGTGGTCGCCGTGGCTCATCCACACATTGAGACGCGGCTCGCCGCCGTGATCGCTCAGGCCCTTGAACAGCGCATCCGGGTTGACCACGTTGACTTCGGCATGGCCGAACTCGCGCTGGTCGGCCGCTTCGGTGGCACCCCCGAGCTGCGCGGCCAGGGTCTGCATGCCGTAGCAGATGCCGAAGATCGGCAGGCCGCTGTCGAACACTTCCTGCGGCGCGGCGGGCGCGCCCGGCAGGGTGGTGGATTCCGGGCCGCCGGACAGGATGATGCCCTTGGCGCCGAACGCGGCGATCTCGGCCGGGTTGTGGTCCCATGCCCAGATCTCGCAGTACACGCCGAGCTCGCGGATGCGGCGCGCGATCAGCTGGGTGTACTGCGCGCCGAAATCGAGGATGAGGATCTTGTCGTTATGGATGTTGGTCATGGCGCCCGGAAAGAACAGGTGGAAAATCTCAGAAACAAAATTCGATGGCAGATAGAGAAAGAGGAACGGGAATCAGCTTCCTCGTTCCTCTCTGCCCCTCCGCATCAAGCGCGGTAGTTCGGCGGCTCTTTGGTGATCTGCACGTCGTGGACGTGGCTCTCACGCTGGCCGGCGCCGCTGATCTTGACGAACTTCGGCTTGCTGCGCATGTCTTCGATGGTGCCGCAGCCCACGTAGCCCATGGTGGCGCGCAGGCCGCCCATCAGCTGGTGGATGATGCCGCCGACCGGGCCGCGATACGGCACGCGGCCTTCGATGCCTTCGGGAACCAGCTTGTCGGCGCTGGACGCGTCCTGGAAGTAGCGGTCCTTGGACCCCTTCTCCATCGCCGCCAGCGAGCCCATGCCGCGGTAGCTCTTGTACGAACGACCCTGGAACAGCTCGGTTTCACCCGGCGATTCCTCGGTACCGGCCAGCAGGCCACCGATCATGATGGTCGAGGCACCGGCAGCCAGCGCCTTGCCGATGTCGCCGGAGTAGCGGATGCCACCGTCGGCGATCAGCGGGATGCGGTCCTGCAGCGCTTCGGCGACCAGGTCGATCGCGGTGACCTGCGGCACGCCGACACCGGCGACCACGCGGGTGGTGCAGATCGAGCCCGGGCCGATGCCGACCTTGACCGCGTCCGCGCCGCTGTCCAGCAGCGCCAGGGCCGCTTCGCCGGTGCAGATGTTGCCGCCGACGACCTGCACCTGCGGGAAGTGCTTCTTGACCCAGCTGACGCGGTCCAGCACGCCCTGCGAGTGGCCGTGCGCGGTGTCCACCACCAGCACATCGACGCCGGCCGCGACCAGCGCTTCGACGCGACGGTCGGTGTCGCCGCCCACGCCAACGGCCGCGCCGACCAGCAGGCGGGTCGCGATGTCCTTGGCGGCGTTCGGGTAATCGGTGTTCTTCTGGATGTCCTTGACGGTGATCAGGCCGCGCAGGGCGAAATCATCGTTGACCACCAGGATCTTTTCGATGCGGTTGCGGTGCAGCAGCTGCAGGACTTCGTCGGACGCAGCGCCTTCCTTGACCGTGATCAGGCGATCCTTCTTGGTCATGATGTGGCGGACCGGATCGTCCAGCTCGGTCTCGAAGCGCATGTCGCGGTGGGTCACGATGCCGACCAGCTGGCCGCCGTCGACCACCGGCACGCCGGAGATGTTGCGCGCCTGGGTCAGGGCCAGCACGTCGCGGATGGTGGTTTCCGGACCGACCGTGATCGGGTCGCGGATGACGCCGGCCTCGAACTTCTTGACCTTGGCCACTTCAGCGGCCTGCTGCTCCACGCTCAGGTTCTTGTGGATGATGCCCATGCCGCCGAGCTGGGCCATGGCGATCGCCAGGCGGGCTTCGGTAACGGTGTCCATGGCAGCCGAAAGGATCGGCAACTTCAACCGCAGGTCACGCGTCAGGCGCGTCTCCAGGGTGACGTCCTTGGGCAGGATGGTCGAATGGGCGGGGACGAGCGAGACGTCGTCGTAAGTCAGTGCTTCAGCCTGGATGCGCAGCATCGGCATACCCGAGATGTGGGGAAGCGCGACATTTTACCCTGATTTGGCCCCGATGGGCAGGGGCCAGATGCGACGCTGTGTCGCGCCGCGTGTCGCCATTCAGGACGCTTCGGCGGCCTCAATCGTATTCTGCATCAGGGTGGCCACGGTCATCGGCCCTACCCCACCCGGCACCGGGGTGATCCAGCTGGCGCGCTGCGCGGCCGCGTCGAAGCCCACGTCGCCGACCAGGCGGCCGTCGTCCAGGCGGTTGATGCCCACGTCGATCACCACCGCGCCCGGCTTGACCCACTCGCCCGGCACGATCCCCGGGCGGCCCACCGCGACCACCAGGATGTCGGCGTTGCGCACCGACTGCTCCAGCACGTCCTTGGGGGTGAACTTGTGGCAGCTGGTCACCGTGCAGCCGGCGATCAGCAGTTCCAGGCCCATCGGCCGGCCCACGTGGTTGCTCACGCCGACGATGGTGGCGTTGCGGCCGCGCACCGGCTGGTCGGTATGGCCGAGCAGCGTGGTGATGCCGCGCGGGGTGCACGGGCGCAGGCCGAATTCGCGCAGCGCCAGGTGGCCGACGTTTTCCGGATGGAAGCCGTCCACGTCCTTGCGCGGGTCGATCCGGTGGATCAGGCGGCTGGCGTCGGGAATGCCCGGCAGCGGCAGCTGCACCAGGATGCCGTGGATCTTCGGGTCGGCATTGAGCTGGTCGATCAGGGTCAGCAGCTGGGCTTCGCTGGTGCCGGCCGGCAGGTCATAGTCGAACGCTTCGATGCCGACCTTCTCGGCCGCGCGGCGCTTGTTGCGCACGTACACGGTCGAAGCCGGGTCGCCGCCGACCAGCACCACGGCCAGCCCCGGCCGGCTGCCACCGGCGGCCAGGCGGGCGTCCACGCGCACCTTCAGGCTGTCCAGCAGGTCTTCGGCGATGCGGCGTCCGTCCAGGATGCGGGCGGAATGGGGGGCGGCGGAGTCGGTCATCGGGCGTGCGGCGTGGGGCGGCGGGGAGCGTATTGTCCTTCATTAGCGGGATGCCGAACACCTGCGGGCCAGCGACCGCCGGTAGTGCCGGCCGCTGGCCGGCTCTTCGGGCTGCCGGAAGGTAATGCGAGGAGCCGGCCGGCGGCCGGCACTACTCTTCGTCGGGGACTTCGTCGGCGTTGAGGGTGCGCGCCTTGCGCTTTGGCGCGGTGAACGGCGTCGGGGTCGGCACGCCGGGCAGCGCGCTGCCGAACACCATGTGGGCGCCCGCACGCAGGTCGCCACCGGCCATTTCCAGTTCGAAACGCTCGGCGTCGCGCTCGCGGATCTGTTCGGCGATCTCGCGTGCGTCGTCGGCGTCGGCGCCGAGCTCCATCAATGCGGCCTGGCCGAACTGCAGGGCCGATTCGAAGGTTTCGCGGATCTGATAGTCGACGCCCGCATGGATCAGGCGCAGCGAATGTTCGCGGTCGAACGAACGCACCAGCAGCTTGGCCTGCGGGAATTCGTGTTTCGCCAGTTCCACGATGCGGTCGGCGTCGACGTCGCTGTTGACGCAGATCGCAATCGCACGCGCAGTGGCGGCGCCGGACGCATGCAGCACGTCCAGGCGGGTGCCATCACCGTAATAAATCTTGAAGCCGAAGCGCTCGGCGTTGTGGATCATGTCCACGTCGTTGTCGATGATGGTCACGTCCACGTCGCGCGCCAGCAGCGACTGGCTGGCGACCTGGCCGAAACGACCGAAACCGATCATCAGCACGCTGCCGGACATGCCCTCGGCGGTGTCCACCCCTTCCAGCGACACTTCGCGCGCCGGCATCAACCTGTCGTGCAGCAGCACGAACAGCGGGGTCAGCGCCATCGAGAGGACCACGATGGCGGTCAGGTTGGCATTGACCTCCACCCCGATCACCCCCGCGGTGGCCGCGGCCGAGAACAGCACGAACGCGAACTCGCCGCCCTGCGCCATCACCACGCCACGGTCCAGCGCCTGGCGGTGGTCGCTGCCCAGCAGGCGCGCCACGGTGTAGATGCAGACCGCCTTGGCCAGCATCAGCGCCAGCACGCCGGACACGATCAGCGGCCAGTTGTTGGCGACCACGGTCAGGTCCAGCGCCATGCCCACGCTGAGGAAGAACAGGCCGAGCAGGATGCCGCGGAACGGCTCGATATCCGCTTCGATCTGGTGGCGGAAGGTCGACTCGCTCAGCAGCACGCCGGCGAGGAACGCGCCCATTGCCATCGAGAGGCCGCCCAGTTGCATCAGCAGCGCCGCACCCAGCACCACAAGCAGTGCGGCGGCGGTCATCACCTCACGCGCCTTGGCCGCCGCCAGGATGCGGAACAGCGGGTTGAGCAGGAAGCGCCCCACCAGCACCAGGCCGATGATCGCGCCGGCGGCAATGGCCACGCTGAGCCAGCGCGAACCCGCGCCGGCGTCGGCCTGCACCGGCGCCATGAACGCCACCACGGCCAGCAGCGGCACGATCAGCAGGTCTTCGAACAGCAGGATCGAGACGATCTTCTGCCCCGAGGGCAGCGCGATGTCGCCGCGCTCGGCCAGCAGCTGCATCACCACCGCGGTGGAGGTCAGCACGAAACCGGCCGCGCCGATGAAGGCCACCGGCAGCGGGAAGCCGAACAGCATGCACACGCCGGTGAGCACCGCACCGCAGACCACGATCTGCAGGGTGCCCAGGCCGAAGATTTCGGTGCGCAGGCTCCACAGGTGCGAAGGACGCATTTCCAGTCCGATCACGAACAGGAACATCACCACGCCGAGTTCGGCGGTATGCAGGATCGCCTGTGGGTCGGAGAACCAGCCGAAGCCGAACGGTCCGATCGCCAGGCCGGCGGCGAAGTAGCCCAGCACCGAGCCCAGTCCCAGCCGGCGGAACAGCGGCACCATCACCACGGCCGCACCCAGCAGGGCGACTACCTTCACCAGTTCACTGGCACCTGCTTCCACCGCCATGCGGTTGTTCCCTGTAAATCCGATCAGCCGTCACGATAGGACAAGTTGACGCAGGGACATAGCACGCCGGTGCGCAGGATCGTGCCGGGAATGGAACGATAGGCCATAAAAGCGCCAGGTCATTCCACTAACTGCTACTGCAAAACGCCGTGTAGTCGATGTATCCGGGGAACGCCTGCCCCGGCGCACATACCGGGCACGCCGGGTCCGGCGCCAGCCGGATTTCGCGGAAGCGCATTGCCAGCGCATCGAAGGTCAACAACCGGCCGACGAGCGGCTCGCCGATGCCCAGCAGCAGCTTGAGCACTTCGGTGGCCTGCAGCAGGCCGACCATGCCCGGCAGCACGCCGAGCACGCCGGCTTCGGCGCAGTTGGGCGCGAACTCCGGCGGGGGTGGTTCCGGGAACAGGCAGCGGTAACACGGTGCGTGGCCGCGCTGGCGGCCGGCATCGAACACCGACACCTGGCCGGTGAAGCGCTCCACCGCGCCATACACCAGCGGTATGCCGTGCTTGATGCACGCATCGTTGAGCAGGTAGCGCAGCGGGAAGTTGTCCGAGCCGTCCAGCACCACGTCCACGCCTTCCAGCAGGGCGTCGATGTTGTCCGAGGTGACGCGCGCCTGCACGGCGTCCACGTCCAGGCGTGGATTGAGCGCCAGCAGTCGTTCCCGCGCCGACAGCACCTTGGGCTGGCCGACGCTGGCGTCGGTGTGCAGGATCTGCCGGTGCAGGTTGCTGCGGTCGACGACGTCGTCGTCGGCGATGCGCAGGTGCCCTACCCCGGCAGCGGCCAGGTAGAAGGCGGCGGGCGAGCCGAGGCCCCCGGCGCCGAGCAGCAGCACGCGCGCGCCCAGCAGCGCCTGCTGGCCGGCCACGCCGACCTGGGGCAGCAGCAGGTGGCGCGAGTAGCGTTCGTTGAAGTCGCGTTCGTCATCGCTCTGCAGCGGTTGCACCAGTGGCAGGCCGGCGGCGCGCCAGGCGGTGGTGCCGCCGTGGACCGAGGCGATGCGGGTGTAGCCGAGGTCGTGCAGGGCCGTTGCCGTGTCGAGCGAGCGCTTGCCGCTCTGGCAGATCAGCAGGATCTCGCGGTCGAGTGCCGGGAGGTGCGCGGTGGGCTCGGCCTGGAGGTCGCCCTGCGCGATACCCCGCGCGCCTTCGGCCATGCCGGTGGCGCGCTCGTGCGCTTCGCGCACGTCGATCAGCAGCGCGCCGTGGAGGGCGCGTTGGTGGGCGTGTTCGGGGGTGATCTCGAGAATGGCGCTCATGGCCACATTATCGCGCGCGCCCGGACGGTAGAGCCACGCTCTGCGTGGCTGTCGTACGTTCGGACGCCGCGAAGCCACGCAGGGCGTGGCTCTACCGGGATCGCCGTATCCGGAGTCGCGTCAGCGGCCCTTTACGTGGCGGATCAGGCGCTTCTTCTTGGCGATCTGGCGCTCGGTCAGCTGGTTCTTCTTGCCTTCGTACGGGTTGGTACCCTCGCGGAAGATGAACTGCACCGGCGTGCCGATCAGCTTGAAGCGCTTGCGGAAGAAGTTCTCGAGGTAGCGCTTGTACGACTCCGGCAGTTCCTTCAGGCGGGTGCCGTGCACGATGAAGGTCGGCGGGTTGGAACCGCCCGGGTGCACGTAACGCAGCTTGGACACGTGGCCACGCACCGCCGGCGGCGGGTTGGTCTCGTAGGCGATTTCCAGCGCCTTGTTGACTTCGCTGGTGCTGAACTCATGCGTGGCCGAGGCATGCGCCTGGTGGATCGCACGGAACAGCTCGCGCAGGCCCGAGCCATGCTTGGCCGAGATGCGCACGGTTTCCGCCCACGGCACGAAGCCGAGCTTGCGCGACACCAGGGTTTCGGCCTGCTCGCGCTGGTAGTCGGTCAGCCCGTCCCACTTGTTGATCGCCACCACCAGCGCACGCCCGGCATCGAGCACCGCGCCCAGCACGCTGGCGTCCTGGTCGGTCACGCCTTCGCCGGCGTCGAGCATCAGCACGGCTACCTGGCACTGCTCGATGGCCTGCAGGGTCTTGATCACGCTGAACTTCTCGACCACCTCTTCGACACGCCCCTTGCGGCGCAGGCCGGCGGTGTCGATCAGGCGATACTGGCGGCCGTCGCGCTCCAGGTCCACCGCGATCGAGTCGCGGGTGGTGCCCGGCACTTCGGACGCGATCATCCGCTCCTCGCCGAGGATGCGGTTGACCAGGGTCGACTTGCCCACGTTGGGGCGGCCGACGAAGGCGATGCGCATCCGGGCCGGATCGTTGTCCATCTCTTCGGCGCTGCCCTCTTCCGGCAGGCGCTGGACAACTTCCTCGAGCAGATCGTCCAGGCCCTGGCGATGCGCCGCCGACACGGTCAGCATTTCGCTGAAGCCGTAACGGGCGAACTCGGAGCGGACGTTGTCTTCGTTGGTGCCGTCGATCTTGTTGATCAGCAGCAGGGTCGGCCGCGACAGCTTGCGCAGCCACGACAGGATCTCGTCATCCAACGCCGAGGTGCCGTCACGGGCATCGACCACGAACAGGATCAGGTCGGCTTCGGCAGCAGCGGCGCGGGCCTGGCGTGCGGTCGCACCAGCCAGGCCCTCTTCCTCTTCCGCGATACCGCCCGTGTCGACGACGAGGAAATGATTGTCCTCGTCGAGACGGCAGACACCATAGTTGCGGTCCCGGGTGACGCCGGGCTGGTCATGGACCAGGGCGTCACGGGTACGGGTCAGCGCATTGAAAATGGTGGACTTGCCGACATTCGGCCGTCCAACCAGGGCGACCAAGGGCAGCATCGCGGTAACTCCTTATTGTGCCAACCGGAACGCGGTCAGCTTTCCATCAACGTTCTGCACCAGCAGAATCCCATCGGCGACCACTGGCTGCGCCAGCAGGGCATCGCCGCCACTCTTGGCGCGCCCGGCGAATTCGCCGTTGTCGGTGCGCAGCCAGTGCAGGTAGCCCTTGTAGTCACCGACTACAACGTAATCGCCCTGCACCACCGGCCCGGTCAGCGAGCGGCGGGCCAGCCCGGTCTGCGACCACATGGCCGTGCCACTGGTCTTGTCCAGGCCGAACACGCCACCCTTGTTGTCGGTGACGAACACATTGCCCGAGGTCAGGGCCACGCCACCGGCGCCGCCATGATCGCGTGCCCACAGCGGACGGCCGGTCGGGCCTTCGATCGCCATGGTCTGGTTCTTGAAGCTGCTCACGAACAGGGTGTTGCCTTCCAGCACCGGGGCACCGTCCACGTCGGACATGCGCTCCAGCTCGGTACGGCCTTCGCCGTTGGCGACCATCTGGTCCCACACGGTGCGACCGTCCTGCATGGCCAGCGCGGCCACGCTGCCGTCATCGTTGCCGATGAACAGCACGCCCGGGCCGGCCACCACCGGCGCGTTGCCGCGCACGGTCAGCGCAGGCAGTTCGCGCGGGTTGAACCACTTCTGGGTGCCGTTGCCGGCATCGAAGGCGGTCACCCGGCCATCGTTGCTGCGCACGAACACGATGCCCTGGCCGACGGCCGGGGCGGAAATCACTTCACCGGGGACCTTGGCGCGCCACTTTTCGGTGCCGTCGTTGGCGTCCAGCGCGATCACCTGGCCATCCAGCGTACCGATCACCACCAGGCCTTCGCCGACGCCGGGGCCACCGGACAGGCGCAGCTTGGGCTGCTTCTTGACCTTGGCCGGCTCGTAGGTCCACACAGTCTTGCCGGTCTGAAGGTCCAGCGCATGCACGCCGCCGGTGATGGCCGCCGCGAACACGCGGCCGTCGGCCACGACCGGACCCTGGCGGACGCCAATGCGCTTCTCGCCCTTGCCCAGGTTGGTGCTCCAGACCTTGTCGACCTTCACGGTCGGCTCGAACTTGACCAGCTCAGCCGGTTCCAGCGCCTTCTTGGCCTCTGCGTCCTTGCCCGCGAACCAGCCCTTGACGGTGCTGCAGCCGGACAGCGCCACGCCCATCAGGACCAGGGTGGCAACGCGCTTGATCATGACCATCTGCTTCATTACACCGACTCCGCGGGCTCGGCGACGGTGCCACCGGCATCCATCACCTTGGTTTCCAGAACACGCCGCTGCGGCGCTGCCACGTCCAGCGTCTTGAGCGCCTTCTCATACAGCCCGCGGGCTTCGTCGCGCTTGCCCGATGCAATCAGCGCGTCGCCATGGATTTCCAGGCTGGCACTGTCGGTCGCATCGCCCAGCAGCTTGATGGCTTCATCCTGCTTGCCGGTGGCGATCAACAGGCGCGCGATGCGCTGGTCGATCGCGGGTTTGAGTTCGGGGCTGGCCTGGATCGCACGCAGGGTGGCCAGGGCCTCTTCGTTCTTGCCGGCGTCGACCTGCGCCTTGGCCAGCTGCAGCGCAGCCAGGTCGGCATAGACGCTGGCCTTGCCGCCGTCCAGGGCCTTGATGCCCTTGGCCGCGTCATCCAGCTTGTTGTCCTGCAGCTGCTTGAGCACCACCTGGTACTCGGCGTTGGCCATGGACAGGTGGTTGCCCTGTTCCTTCTGCCACCACTGCCAGCCAGCAATGCCGCCGATGGCGATCGCCACGCCGGCGATGATGCTCACACCATTGTTCCGCAGCCAGCTGCGGACGCGTTCACTTTGTTCGTGCTCGTCGAGCAGGTCGTCGATCGCCATGCGTACTCTCGCCCCTGCCGGTCAGGAGGGACTGTTTGAATTGGACTGTCGAAACAGCGGAAACGCGGCTCAGTGTGAAACCGGAGCCACGGAGCCGTCAGAGGATACCGTAAAGCGCGCCACGTTGGCTCGCTGGTACGGCGAAAGGTCGACGATAGTGCCGGCCTGCTGAACCTCGACCGCCGAGGCATTGCCCAGCACCATGCGGGCCACCTGGCCGGGGCTGAAGGTGCGGGTTTCGCCGGATTTGATCAGGGCCTTCTCGACGGTCGCGCCGTCGGGACCGGCAATGTCGACCCAGCTGTCGCCCTTGAACTGCAGGGTCAGCGCGCCGGCCGGGGCCGGGGCGGCGGTGGCCGGTCTCGGCACCGGGGTGAGCGAGGCAAGGTACGGTGCCGAAGGCGCGGCCGGTGCCGCGGCAGGCGTCGCCGCGGACGCGGCCGGGGCGGCCGGCGGGGACGAGCCGGCCACCGGAACCGCGGCCGGAATCACGTCCAGCGAAGCGGTCGCCGGCGCGGTGGACGCACTGTCGAAATGGCCGCGCGTGGCGAACCACACCGGCACCGCCAGCACCGCGGTGATGCCCACGTACAGGGCACGGCGACCGAGGTTCTCGGCGATGCGCCGGGCCCGCGGGGTATGCGTATGGCTGACCAGCTGCGGCGGCACCACCGGCCCGATCCGGGCCTGGTCCAGCACATCGCCCAGGTCGACGTTGAGCAGGCGGGCGTAGCTCTTGAGCTGGCCGCGCACGAACACCGGCGCGCCGAGGCGGTCCCACTGCTCGGCTTCCAGCGACTTCACCACCTGGACCGGCATGCGCAGCTTCGGACCCACGTCCTCCAGCGTCATCCCTGCCGCTTCCCGCGCCTGGCGGAGGCGAGCCCCACAGCCGGCAGCGGTATCAAGCGCGTTCACAGTCTGGTCATCAATCACAATGCTTCAACCCCGGGAATTAGGAGCCGCATCCTGCGGAAATTCGTCGCGAATTCGCTGCAGATAGCGACCGGATGCCACTGTGTCACCAAGCTGCGCCTCGATTTGAGAGGCAAGTTGTAACACGGAACGTGTGGCCGGTGCAGCCGCGAGACGCCGTTGCACGAAGGCGCGGGCCTCGAAATAACGCGACTGCGCGTACTCGTTGCGCGCCATGGATTCCAGCGCGTAGGCGTTGCCGGGTTCCAGCACCAGCGCCTTGCGCAGGTCACGCACGGCCCGTTCCGGCTGCCCGGCGTCCAGCGCGCAGCCGCCGGCGTTGGCAAGCGCGGCAGCCGGGGTGCGATAACCCGGCGCAACCACGGCGCGGTCGAACAGCGGCAGCGCCTCGGCGGCTCGCCCCTGCCCGCACAGCCAGGCACCGTAGTTGTTCAGCACGTCCCCGCTCTGCGGCGCCAGCTCGGCCGCCTTCTGGAACAGCGGACCGGCCTCGGCCACCGCGCCGCGCTGGTTGGCCAGGGCAGCGAGCAGGATGTAGGCGTCGGGCTGGCCCGGGTCGAGCTTGAGCGCGCTGCGTGCGCGCTTTTCGGCCACGTCCGGCTGGCCGGCACGGAAGGCCTCGGCGGCCAGCGTCAGCTGGTCCTGGTAGTTGAACCGGCGCCGGGTGTCGGCGCTGTCACGGGCCACGTACTCCGGGGCGATGCCCAGCGGCGCACTGATGGGTTTGACGCCTTTGCTGCCACAGCCAGCGAATGCCAGCGCGACGAAAACAACGGCTGGCAATCGAAGGTCAGGCAGCGGCATCCCGGTTTTTCCCGTCCTGGAGCGTCTTGTTGAACTCGGCCTGGCGGCGCGTACGGTCCATCACCTGGCCCTTGAGCTGCCCACAGGCGGCGTCGATGTCGTCGCCACGGGTACGCCGCACCATGGTCAGCACCTGCTGGTCGAGCAGGATCTTCTGGAAGGCACGGATCTCCGCATCGCCGGAGCGCTCGTAGCGCGTGCCCGGGAACGGATTGAACGGAATCAGGTTGACCTTGCCCGAGTGCGAGGCCTGCACCGCGTTGTCGAACTGGCGCATCAGGCGCGCCAGCTGGCGGGCGTGTTCGGGCTGGTCATTGATGCCCTTCATCAGGGTGTATTCGAAGGTCACCGATTCGCGGCGCTTGTTGGCGCGCAGGTAGCGCGCGCACGAGGCCATCAGCTCGACGATCGGGTACTTCTTGTTGAGCGGGACCAGGGTCTCGCGCAGCGCATCGTTGGGTGCGTGCAGCGACACCGCCAGCGACACATCGCTTTCGGCCGAGAGACGGTCGATCTGTGGCACCAGGCCGGAGGTCGACAGGGTCACCCGCTTGTTGGCCAGGCCGTAGCCCAGGTCGTCGCGCATCACGCTCATGGCACGCACGACGTTGTCGAAATTCATCAACGGCTCGCCCATGCCCATCATCACCACGTTGGTGAGGCGACGCTGCTTGTGCGGGATGTTGCCCAGGTGGCGCGCGGCAACCCACACCTGGCCGATGATCTCGGCGGTGGAAAGATTGCGGTTGAAGCCCTGGGTGGCGGTCGAACAGAACGTGCAGTTCAGCGCGCAGCCGACCTGCGAGGACACGCACAGCGTGCCGCGGTTCTTGTCCGGGATGTACACCGCTTCGATCGCGTTCTTGCCGTCGGTGCCCATGGCCAGCAGCCACTTGTGGGTCCCGTCGGCAGACGGCTTGTCGAACACGATGTTGGGAACGCGGACCTCGGCATGCTGGTGCAGCTTGGCGCGCAGCGCCTTGCCCAGGTCGGTCATTTCATCGAAGTCGGTGACGTAGTGGTGGTGGATCCACTTCATCACCTGGTGGGCACGGTAGCGCGCTTCGCCGAGGGTCTCGGCGAAGAAGCGCTCCAGGCCCGCGCGATCGAGGTCGAGCAGGTTCTGCTTGGCCACCGGCGCGCCTTCGGCGAGCACGATGGGGATGGCGGTGGGCTGTACGACCTCGTTCACGGCATTACTCTCAGCGCGAGACCACGTCGGTCGCGGCGAAGAAGTACGCGATTTCAATCGCGGCGTTCTCGACCGAGTCCGAGCCGTGGGCGGCATTGGCATCGATGGAATCGGCGAAGTCGGCGCGGATGGTGCCCGGCGCAGCGTCCTTCGGATTGGTGGCGCCCAGCAGGTCGCGGTGGGCCAGCACGGCGTTCTCGCCTTCCAGGGCCTGGATCATCACCGGGCCGGAGATCATGAACTCGACCAGCGCGTTGAAGAACGGACGCTCGCGGTGCACGGCGTAGAAGCCTTCGGCTTCGCGGCGCGACAGCTGCTTGTACTTGGCAGCCACGACCTTCAGGCCAGCCTTTTCGAAGCGGGCGTAGATTTCACCGATGACGTTCTTGGCGACGGCGTCCGGCTTGATGATGGAAAGGGTGCGCTCCAGCGCCATGGGAAGTTCTCCGTTGGGCGGGCCACTGATCGGCCCGAGAGTAACATGAAAAAAACCCGCGTCAAAACGCGGGCTTAGCCTGATATACGTGCGTCAATTCTACAGCGTCCCGGCGGCCGGATACAACGTGCCGCATTCATCTGGATGACCGCCCGGCAACCGTTCTGCTGCGCCGCACAATGCAGCCGCACGGCGCTGGGTCTAATATCAAACAATCGTTTGATTGAACCCTGCCCCGACCATGGCCAAGCCCGCCCATTTCTCCACCAAGGACCGCATTCTCGGCGCCGCCGAGGAGCTGTTCGCCCTGCACGGGTTCGCCGGGACCTCGCTGCGCCAGGTCACCAGCCAGGCCGACGTGAACATCGCGGCGGTCAACTACCACTTCGGCTCCAAGGAAAACCTGGTCAACGAGGTGTTCCGCCGCCGCATGGACGAAATGACCGCCGCGCGCCTGGCCCAGCTGGAGGCCGCCCGCCGCGAGCACCCGGGCCAGCTGCGCCCGGTGCTGGCCGCGTTCGTCGAACCCGCGCTTGCCATGGCCCAGGACCGCCAGACCGGCGGCGCCTTCGTCCGCGTCATCGCCCGCGCCTATGCGGAAAAGAACGACAACCTGCGCAAGTTCCTCTCCGACCACTACGGCCACGTGCTGCGCGAGTTCGGCAAGGCCATCGCCGCCTGCGTGCCGGGCCTGAGCAAGGAAGAGCTGTACTGGCGCCTGGACTTCCTGGCCGGCGCGCTGACCTACGCGATGGCCGACTTCGGGCTGATCAAGCGTCCCGCCGGTGTCACCGAAGCGGCGCATCGTGCCCATGCAGCCCAGGAACTGATCCATTTCGCCGAGGCTGGCTTCCGCGCCAGCGCGGCCACCCACGCCCCCCTTTCCACCCCGTAACGCCAAAAGGCTTATCGACATGTCCAATTCCCTGCTAGTCCGCCGCGCCGCCGTGCTGGGTGCCGGCGTCATGGGCGCCCAGATCGCAGCCCACCTGACCAATGCCGGCGTCGACACCGTGCTGTTCGACCTGCCCGCCAAGGAAGGTCCGGCCGACGGCATCGTGCTCAAGGCCATCGCCAACCTCGGCAAGTTGAGCCCTGCCCCGCTCGCCAGCAAGTCCTACGCCGAAGCGATCACCCCGGCCAACTATGAAACCGGCCTGGAGCAGCTGCGCGACTGCGACCTGATCATCGAAGCCATCGCCGAACGCATGGACTGGAAGCAGGACCTGTACAAGAAGATCGCGCCGTTCGTGGCCGACCACGCGGTACTGGCCTCCAACACCTCCGGCCTGGGCATCAACAAGCTGGCCGACGTGCTGCCCGAGCAGCTGCGCCATCGCTTCTGCGGCGTACATTTCTTCAATCCGCCGCGCTACATGCACCTGGCCGAGCTGATCCCGGCCAGCACCACCGACGCCGCCGTGCTGGAAGGCCTGGAAAGCTTCCTGGTCACCACCCTGGGCAAGGGCGTGGTGTACGCCAAGGACACCCCGAACTTCATCGGCAACCGCATCGGCGTGTTCTCGATCCTGTCCACCATCCACCACACCGAGCAGTTCGGCCTGGGCTTCGACGAAGTCGACGGCCTGACCGGCCCGCTGGTCGGCCGCCCGAAGTCGGCCACCTACCGCACCTCCGACGTGGTCGGCCTGGACACCATGGCCCACGTCATCAAGACCATGGGCGACACCCTGCCCAACGATCCGTGGCACGCCTTCTTCAAGTCGCCGAAGTGGCTCGAAGCGCTGATCGCCAAGGGCGCGCTCGGCCAGAAGACCGGCGCCGGCATTTTCCGCAAGGTCGGCAAGGACATCGTGGTGCTGGACGTGGAGAAGCAGGACTACCGTCCGGCCGACCGCACTGCCGCGCCTGAAGTGGTCGAGATCCTGAAGATCAAGAATCCGGCCGAGAAGTTCGCCAAGCTGCGCGAAAGCCAGCACCCGCAGGCACAGTTCCTGTGGGCGACCTTCCGCGACCTGTTCCACTACAGCGCCTACCACCTGGCCGACATCGCCGAGACCGCGCGCGACGTGGACCTGGCCATCCGCTGGGGCTACGGCTGGTCGCTGGGCCCGTTCGAAACCTGGCAGGCCGCCGGCTGGAAGCAGGTGGCGCAGTGGATCGCCGATGACATCGTCGCCGGCAAGAGCATGAGCAATGCCCCGCTGCCGGACTGGGTGTTCGACGGCCGCGACGGCGTGCACGCTGCCGAAGGCAGCTACAGCCCGACCCGCAACGCCAAGCTGCCGCGCTCGGCGCTGCCGGTGTACCAGCGCCAGCGCTTCCCGGATCCCCTGCTGGGCGAGACCTTCAGCCCGGGCGAAACCGTGTTCGAGAACGACGGCGTGCGCATGTGGCACGACGGCGACGGCATTGCCGTGGTCAGCTTCAAGACCAAGATGAACACCGTGTCCGACCACGTGCTCAACGGCCTGCAGGAAGCGATCAAGCGCGCCGAGCAGGGCTTCAAGGGCCTGGTGATCTGGCAGCAGAAGGAGCCCTTCTCCGCCGGTGCCGACCTGGCCGGCGCGCTCGGCCTGCTGCAGGCCGGCAAGGTCGACCAGTTCGAAGAGATGGTGCACAACTTCCAGCGCACCAGCCAGGCGATCAAGTATTCGCTGGTGCCGGTGGTGACCGCCGTGCGCGGCCTGGCCCTGGGCGGTGGCTGCGAATTCCAGATGCACAGCGCCAAGAGCGTGGCGGCCCTGGAAAGCTACATCGGCCTGGTCGAGGCCGGCGTTGGCCTGCTGCCGGCCGGTGGTGGCCTGAAGGAACTGGCGGTGCGTGCCTCGCAGGCCGCCGGCCCGGGCGGCGACGTGTTCGCCGAACTGAAGAAGACCTTCGAAACCGTGGCCATGGCCAAGGTCTCCAACTCGGCGGTCAACGCCAAGGAATTGGGCCTGATGCGCCCGACCGACAAGGTCGTGTTCAACAGCTTCGAGGCGCTGTACATCGCCAAGGCCGAAGTGCAGGCGCTGGCCGAGGGCGGCTACCGTCCGCCGATGCCGGCCCGCCGCATCCAGGTCGCCGGCGACGTGGGTATCGCCACCTTCAAGATGATGCTGGTCAACATGCTGGAAGGCCGTTTCATCAGCCCGTACGACTACGAGATCGCCGTGCGCATCGCCACCGTGCTTTGTGGTGGCGAAGTCGACCGCGGCACCCTGGTCGACGAAGAGTGGCTGCTGACCCTGGAGCGCAAGCACTTCGTCGAACTGGCCCAGCAGGAAAAGACCCAGGCCCGCATCGCGCACATGCTCAAGACCGGCAAGCCGCTGCGTAACTGATCGGCCCGAACCACATTCAAGAGATCGCCACAATGACCAAGCAGATCCAGGACGCCTACATCGTCGCCGCCACCCGCACCCCGGTTGGCAAGGCGCCCAAGGGCGTGTTCCGCAATACCCGTCCCGACGACATGCTCGCGCACGTGCTCAAGTCCGTGGTCGCGCAGGCCCCGGGCATCGACGTCAATCGCATCGACGACGCCATCATCGGCTGCGCCATGCCCGAAGCCGAGCAGGGCATGAACGTGGCCCGCATCGGCGTGCTGCTGGCCGGCCTGCCGGACACCATCGCCGCGCAGACGGTCAACCGCTTCTGCTCCTCCGGCCTGCAGGCCGTGGCCATGGCCGCCGACCAGATCCGCCTGGGCAACGCCGACCTGATGCTGGCCGGCGGTACCGAGTCGATGTCGATGGTGCCGATGATGGGCAACAAGATCGCCATGGCGCCGAGCGTGTTCGACAACGACCACGTGGCCATTGCCTACGGCATGGGCATCACCGCCGAGAAGGTCGCCGAGGAATGGAAGGTCTCGCGCGAGGAGCAGGACGCCTTCGCCCTGGCCTCGCACCAGAAGGCCATCGCGGCGATCCAGAACGGCGAGTTCAAGGATGAGATCAGCCCGTACGATGTGCGCACCCGCCAGCCGGACCTGGCCGACGGCCGCCGCATCATCACCCGCGACCGCATCGTCGACACCGACGAAGGCCCGCGCCCGGATTCGTCCGCAGAAGGCCTGGCCAAGCTGCGCCCGGTGTTCCGCAACGGCCAGTTCGGCGGCACCGTGACCGCCGGCAACTCCTCGCAGATGAGCGACGGCGCCGGTGCGGTGCTGCTGGCCTCCGAGCAGGCGGTGAAGGACTACGGCCTGAAGCCGCTGGCCCGCTTCGTCAGCTTCTCGGTCGCCGGCGTGCGCCCGGAAGTGATGGGCATCGGCCCGATCGCGGCCATTCCGAAGGCGCTCAAGCAGGCCGGCCTGACCCAGGACCAGCTGGACTGGATCGAGCTCAACGAAGCCTTCGCTGCGCAGTCGCTGGCAGTGATCCGCGACTGCGGCCTGGATCCGTCCAAGGTCAACCCGCTGGGCGGCGCCATCGCCCTGGGCCACCCGCTGGGCGCGACCGGCGCGATCCGTACCGCCACCCTTCTGCACGGCCTGCGCCGCCGCCAGCAGAAGTACGGCATGGTCACCATGTGCATCGGCACCGGCATGGGCGCTGCGGGTATCTTCGAATCGCTGTAAGTGCAAAAAAAAGGGCGGCCTGATGGCCGCCCTTTTTTGATGTGTCCGGCCAGCGGCCGGACCTACTGCCTACCCTTCGTCGTCGGCCAGCATCTGTGCCAGCTTCTCGCGTGCCGGCTTGCCCAGCTTGTGGCTTTCCAGTGCGAAGCGGATGGTCGCCTCGACCAGTCCCAAGTGGGTACCGCAGTCGAAACGGGTGCCTTCGAAGCGGAACGCGTCCACTTCCTCGGTCTTGAGCAGTTCGGCAATGGCGTCGGTCAGCTGGATCTCGCCGCCGGCACCGGTGCCGGTGGACTCCAGCAGCTCGAAGATCTTCGGGCTGAGCACGTAGCGCCCGACCACGGCCAGGTCGCTCGGTGCGTCGGCCGGCTTGGGCTTCTCCACGATCTGCGAAATGCGGCCCTTGCGGCCGTCGAACGCGTCGGTGGCGACGATGCCATAGCTGGCGGTGTTCTCGTGCGGCACGTCTTCGACCGCGATCACGCTGGCGCCGGTAGCCTGGTTGAGGTCGGCCATCTGCTTGAGCGCACCATCGCCGCGGTTCCAGATCAGGTCGTCCGGCAGCAGTACCGCGAACGGCTCATCGCCGATCACGGCCTTGGCGCACAGCACCGCGTGGCCCAGGCCCAGGGCTTCGGCCTGGGTGACGAAGATCGCGCGCACGCCGTTGGGCAGCACGTGCCGGACCAGTTCAAGCTGCTCGGTCTTGCCGGCACGCTCGAGCTTCTGCTCCAGTTCGTAGGCCTTGTCGAAATAATCGGCCACCGCATGCTTGTAGCGGTTGGTGATGAAGATCAGGGTGTCGCACCCTGCTTCGATCGCCTCATCGACGGCGTACTGGATCAGCGGCCGATCGATGATCGGCAGCATTTCCTTGGGAACCGTCTTGGTAGCGGGGAGGAACCGGGTACCCAGTCCTGCCACCGGGAAAACCGCCTTGCGAATGCGCTTGCTCGTCACAGCCTGTTGGCCTCTCGTGCCGGAAAGGGAACCACATTAGCCGACTCGACGTGAGATTCCTGTTGCAACGGCGAGAATTCCGGCATGGTCGCGAAGAGGATGCTGTTGATGGCATCGGTATCGTAATTGGCGATCGCCTCGCGCAGGCGCGGCACGTTGCCCAGCACCTGGTCGCGGGCGAAAGTGCGCACGCCGGCTTCGAGGATCTTGGGGTGCGCGGTCGGCCGGTAATCCTCGTCCGAATAGAACAGGGTTTCGTGCAGCTTCTCGCCCGGACGCAGGCCCGTATAGACGATCGCGATGTCCTTGTAAGGCTGCTTGCCGGCCAGGCGAATCATCTGCTCGGCCAGCACCCGGATCGGCACCGGCTCGCCCATGTCCAGGGTGTAGATCGCACCATGCGAGGCCGACGCCGCCGCCTGCAGGATCAGCTGGCAGGCTTCGGGGATGGTCATGAAGTAGCGGGTTACTTCCGGGTCGGTGACCGTGACCGGGCCGCCCTTGAGGATCTGTTCGCGGAATACCGGGACCACGCTGCCGGCGGAGGCCAGCACGTTGCCGAAGCGTACGGTGACAAAGCGCGTGTGGCTGGTCTTCTGGTCCAGGCTCTGGCAGATCATCTCCGCGTAGCGCTTGCTGGCGCCCAGCGCGTTGACCGGGTCGACCGCCTTGTCGGTGGAGATGAACACGAAATGCTCGATCCGCGCCTCGACACAGGCGCGCGCCACCGTCTCGGTGGAGAGGATGTTGTTGCGGACCGCTTCGCGCAGCTGGCGCTCCAGCACCGGCACCTGCTTGTAGGCCGCCGCATGGAACACCGCGTCGACGCTGGACAGCGACAGCGCGTGGCGGATCACCGCCGGGTCGCCGCAGTCGCCCAGCACCGCCTCCACCACCAGGTCCGGGAAGCTGCGCTTCAGCTCGGCCTCGATGGTCAGCAGCAGCAGTTCACTCATTTCCAGCAGCACGACCCGCCCTGCCCCGTGCCGCGCGCACTGGCGGCACAGTTCCGAGCCGATCGAGCCACCGGCGCCGGTGACCAGCACCGTGCGGCCACCCAGCCAGCTACGGATCAGCGACCAGTCCGGCAGGATCGGCTTGCGCCCCAGCAGGTCCTCGATCGCCACTTCCTTGAGCTCACCCGGCAGCGAATGGCCGAGCAGCACGTCGTTGAGCTTGGGCACCATCCGGAACGGCACGCCGGTGCTCTCGCACAGGGCCACCACGCGCTGCATGCCCGCCGCGTCGAGCGACGGAATGGCGATCACCAGCAGCTTGGCGGCGGTTTCGCGTGCCACGGCAGCGGCATCGTCCAGCGTGCCCAGGATCGGCAGGCCCTGCAGCTTGGCACCCTGCAGGTGCGGGGCGTCGTCGAGCAGGCCGACCGGTTCGAAATCACCGGAGCGACGCAGGTCGCGGACCAGGGCTTCGGCCGCCTGGCCGGCACCCAGGATCAGCACGCGGCGCGCGCTCGCGTCGGACTGCAGCGCCTGGTAGTCCTTCCATGCCCGGTACAGCAGGCGTGGCGCACCCAGCAGCGCCGACAGCGCGAACGGATAGATCACCAGCACCGACATCGGTACGCCGTTGAAGCGCTTGTAAGCGAGCACCACGACGATGGCCAGCAGGCCGATGAAGCTGGATTTGAAGATGTGCAGCAGGTCGGCCACGCTGGCGAACCGCCACAGGCCCCGGTAGAGGCCTACCCGCCAGAACACGACGGCCTGGATGGCCAGCACCAGCGTGGTGTCGATATTCCAGAGCGGAAGCGAAGGGGCGTCGGCCAGCATCGAATAGCGGCCCGCATGCAGCAACTGCCAGCAGGCCCAGACCATGAAGAGGTCGTGGGCCACGATGGCGGCACGGGGGAGCAGACTCGTAAAGCGGTCCAGCCAAGGCGTCATAAACCAAGCATTCCTTCTAGTGGCGCATTCCCTTGCGCAGGAGTAGCCAAAGACCGGTCGCGGAGATTATCCACGTTACGGCCACGGCAGCCTCCCACCTCGGCTGCAAATACGTGCAAGCATTAAACACTGTAATACTGAACAAACCAAAAACAAAGTACATCCCTGTAACCGAAGTGTGCGTTGCTCCACCTTTGACGGCGCGCTGGTACAGATGCTGGGTGTGGGGTTCCATCCACCTCTGCCCGGAGAGCATGCGCGCCAGCAGTGTGAAGCCCGCGTCCACGAGGAAGGCGGTGAGTGGCACCAGCAGCAGCAGCCAGGACACCGTGGTTGCCACGCTGGCCAGGCAGACCAGGGCGGCCACCGCATAGCCGAGCGCGCCGCTGCCGACGTCCCCCATGAAAATCCGGGCCCGGGGGAAGTTGAACGGCAGGAAGCCCAGGCACGCCAGGGCCAGCACCACGCCGGCCAGCGCCAGCGGACCCGGCAGCACCAGCGCGAACGCGGCGCCGGCCAGGATGGCCTGGGTGGTGGCAATCCCGTTGATCCCATCCATGAAGTTCCAGATGTTGATCAGGGATGTCGTGAACAGCAGGGCCAGCGCCGCCTGCCAGGGGTTGCCGGTAGCGTTCCAGACCAGCCCGGCCAGCAGGCTGGCGGCCACCACATGGACCAGCAGCCGGCGCACCGCCGGCAGCGGCCGGTGGTCGTCCCACCAGCCGATCCCGGCTACCAGGGCGAGGCCCAGCCCGAACACCAGCAGCGTGGTGCGGGCCTGCGGCCAATAAAATGCGCCGGCAACGACCGCCAGCAGCAGGGTCAGCACGATGGCGATTCCGCCGCCGCGCGGGGTCGCAACGCCATGGCTGCGGCGTTCGCCGGGCTGGTCCAGCAGGTTGCGCCGCAGCGCGTAGTAGCGGGCGCACGCGGTGAGCACCGCCGCGACTGCCAGCACCGCCAGCAGTCCGATCCACACTCCCGGGAACATGGGTCAGAGTACCGCGTAGTTCAGCAGCGGCTTGACCGTTCCCCACTCCTTGCAGCTCGGGCATTGCCAGTGATGGGTGCGCGCGCCGAAGCCGCAGCGGGTGCAGCGGTAGGCGGGATTGCGGACCAGCAGCTGGTCGGTGATGTGCTTGAGGTCGTGCAGGGTCGCAGTGGAATCGGCGCCCTCGGCCAGGGTCAGGTCGATCAGGGCAGACTCGCCACGGACCGACGGACGATCCTTGAGCTGGCGGCCCAGGTAGGCGCGCGCGGGGGCAACGCCTTCCTGCTCTTCCATCAACTGGGTCAATGCCAGGACCGGGGCGATGCCGCGGTAGTGCTCGGTCATTTCAGAGAGGAACGCGCGCGCGCCGCCCAGGTCGCCCACCTTTCGGTAGTTCTGCATCAGCGGCTGCAGCACCTCGGGCAGGTACTCGGGATCGTTGCGGGCTGCGCGCTCGAAGGCGCGCACCGCCGCTTCGGCATTGCCCGAATCGGTTTCCAGGCGACCTTCGATGATGCCAGCGCGGACCGACATGGCGTCGGCCTGGTAGGCGCGGGCAATCGCCGCACGCGCCTCGTCGATCTTGCCGGCGCCACGGAAGCGCTCGGCCAGCTCGCATTCGAACTGCCCGACCAGCTTGCCCATCGGCTCACCGGTGACTTCCTCGTAGCGGGTGGCGTTGTCGATCGCCTTTTCCCAGTCGCGCTCGGCCTGGTAGATGCCGATCAGGTGCTTGAGCGCCTGCGGGGCGCGCTGGTCGATCTGGGCCAGTTCGGAGAACACGGTTTCGGCGCGGTCCAGCAGGCCGGACTTCATGTAGTCCTCGCCGAGCGCCAGCAGGGCCTGGACGCGCTGGGCGTCGCTCAGGTCGGTACGGTTGACCAGCCCCTGGTGCAGGCGGATGGCCCGGTCGACCTCGCCTCGGCGGCGGAACAGGTGGCCCAGCGCAACCTGGGTTTCAAAGGTTTCCTTGTCCAGCTCCGCAATGTGCAGGAACAGTTCGATGGCCTTGTCCGGCTGCTCGTTGAGCAGGTAGTTCAGGCCGCGGAAATAAGTGCTTGAGAGACGGCTGACCTGGTTGTCGCCGTGGCGCTGCCCGCCACGCCGGCCGATCACCCAGCCGGACACCGCTGCCAGCGGCAGGAACAGGAAAAACCAGAACCACTCGGAGACGAATTCCATCGGCGCTTATTGTCCGTCGAAAGGAGAAGAAGGCATGCGTTCGGTCAAAGAGTAGCCGAAGGGATGTAAAGGGTGCATCCGCGAGGGCGGACGACTTGGCTCAGGCCGGATCGCTTTCCAGCGGCACCACGGCGCTGACGCGCTCACGCAGTTCCTTGCCCGGCTTGAAGTGCGGGACATGCTTGCCCGGCAATGCGACCGATTCCCCGGTCTTGGGGTTGCGACCCAGCCTGGGCGGCCGGTAGTGCAACGAAAAACTGCCGAACCCGCGGATCTCGATGCGATCCCCGCCGGCCAGCGCCCCGCCCATCATTTCCAGCAACGACTTTACCGCCAGATCGACATCGTCCGACTTCAGATGCGCCTGTCGGCGCGCCAGGATTTCGATCAACTCGGATTTGGTCATTGCGGACTCGCGTCGAGGGCCTCAAACCCTGAAACGGCCCGGACAATTGTCCGGGCCGTCCAGGAACTACTGCAACGGGTAAGACCGATTACTCGGACTTGTTGCCGTTCAGCTGTGCACGCAGCAGCGCGCCCAGCTGGGTGGTGCCGCTGGAAGCCGAAGAGGACTGGTATTCCTCCAGCACTTCGCGCATTTCCGCGTCGTCCTTGGCCTTGATCGACAGCTGCAGGGTACGACCCTTGCGATCCATGCCCACGAACTTCGCTTCAACCTTGTCGCCGACCTTCAGGAACTGGGTCGCGTCGTCGACGCGCTCGTTGGCAACGTCACGAGCCGAGACGTAACCTTCGATGCCGTCAGCCAGTTCGATGGTAGCGCCCTTGGCGTCCACTTCCTTGACCACGCCTTCGACCTTCGAACCCTTCGGGTTGGCAGCCATGTACTGACCGAACGGATCCTGCTCCAGCTGCTTGACGCCCAGGCTGATGCGCTCGCGCTCCGGATCGACGGCCAGGACGACGGCGTCCAGGTTGTCGCCCTTCTTGAAGTTGCGGACCACGTCTTCGCCGGTGGTGTTCCAGCTGATGTCGGACAGGTGCACCAGGCCGTCGATACCGCCGTCCAGGCCGATGAAGATGCCGAAGTCGGTGATCGACTTGATCTGGCCCGACACCTTGTCGCCCTTCTTGTGGATGGCAGCGAAGGTTTCCCACGGATTGGCGGCAACCTGCTTCATGCCCAGCGAGATGCGGCGACGCTCCTCGTCGACGTCCAGGACCATGACTTCAACTTCGTCACCGACCTGCACAACCTTGGACGGGTTGACGTTCTTGTTGGTCCAATCCATTTCGGACACGTGCACCAGGCCTTCGACGCCCGGCTCGATCTCGACGAACGCGCCGTAATCGGTGACGTTGGAGACCTTGCCGAAGACGCGGCTGTTGGCCGGGTAACGACGGGCGATGTTGTCCCACGGATCCTCGCCCAGCTGCTTCAGGCCGAGCGAAACGCGGTTGCGCTCGCGGTCGAACTTCAGCACGCGCACGTCCAGCTCGTCGCCGACGTTCACGACTTCGGACGGATGGCGCACGCGCTTCCAGGCCATGTCGGTGATGTGCAGCAGGCCGTCGATGCCGCCCAGGTCCACGAACGCGCCGTAATCGGTCAGGTTCTTGACGACACCCTTCAGGATCGCGCCTTCCTGCAGCTTGTCCATCAGCTGCTCGCGCTCTTCCGAGTGCTCGCTTTCGACGACAGCGCGGCGCGAGACCACGACGTTGTTACGCTTGCGGTCCAGCTTGATGAGCTTGAATTCCAGCTCCTTGCCTTCCAGGTAGGCCGGGTCGCGCACCGGGCGCACATCCACCAGCGAACCGGGCAGGAACGCGCGGACATCCTTGATGTCCACGGTGAAACCACCCTTGACCTTGCCGCTGATGCGGCCGGTGATGGTTTCGTTCTTTTCCAACGCTTCTTCCAGCTCGTCCCACACCATGGCGCGCTTGGCCTTCTCGCGCGACAGGACGGTTTCACCGAAGCCGTTCTCGATCGAGTCGAGGGCGACCTTGACGACATCGCCTTCGGCAACGTCGATTTCGCCAGCGTCGTTACGGAACTGTTCGATCGGCACGATGCCTTCGGACTTCAGGCCGGCGTTGATCACCACGACGTCGCCGCGGACTTCAACGACAACACCGCTGACGATGGCGCCCGGCTTCAGCTTGGCCAGATTGGCCTGGCTGGCTTCAAACAGTTCGGCAAATGATTCGGTCATTAGATTTACTCTGTTGGACACATGGGCATTGGTTCCCGGAAGGGTTCCGTTTACTGCCCGCCTGTTGGTCGACCCCGGAAACGCAGGTCGTGTGTTAAGTAGGAAAACCGCCACGCATCATTGCGGGACGGAGCTTGTGTTGCCTTGCATTGGTGCGACTACCGCCGATGGATTGACGGCCTCCTTGCAACGGATCAGGCACCCGAAACCGGAAGCAGATCCAGTACCTTGGCAACGACGGTGTCGATGCCGATACCACTGGTGTCGATGACGACGGCATCGTCTGCCGGCTTCAGGGGCGCCACTGTGCGCTGTGCATCACGGGCGTCGCGGGCCATGATCTCGCGCAGGAGGTCATCAAAGTTAACAGAAACCCCCTTGTCTTTCAACTGGTTATGCCGACGCTCCGCGCGCTCCTCGGCGCTGGCGGTCAGGAACACCTTGAACGGGGCGTCCGGGAAGATCACGGTGCCCATGTCGCGGCCGTCGGCGACCAGGCCGGGCAGAACCCTGAATGCGCGCTGGCGCTCCTTGAGGGCGGCCCGGACTTCGGGGATGGCGGCGATGGCGGAGGCCAGCGCGCCGGTGGTCTCCAGGCGCAGCTCGTCGGTGGCGTCGGTCTCATTGACGATGACACGCAGCCCGCCGTCGCCGGCTTCAACGAACTTCACATGGGTGTCGAAGGTGCAGCGGACCAGCGCGGAAGCGTCGGAGGTGTCGATGTCGGCCCAGCTTGCGGCGACGCCCACGGCGCGGTACAGGGCGCCGGAATCCAGGTAATGCCAGCCCAGCCGGCGTGCGACAATGCGGCTGACGGTCCCCTTGCCGGCCCCGGACGGGCCGTCGATGGTGAGCACGGGAGGTAGCTGGTTCATGGGTTTCCCTGTGGATTTGACCGCCCATTCTAGCCCCTGGCGGGCCGGCACCGAGACTTTTTTGGTGCAACCACTTGAAAGGATGGAAAAAAGCCCGGTAGAATGGCGGGCTTGAACGAGCGTCACCTGCCGATTGTCATCTGCATATCGCGGCCGCGCTCCACCCGAATCCACGTTTACGCCGAGGTATGCAATGAAAGTCCTGTCTTCCCTGAAGTCGGCCAAGTCCCGTCACCGCGACTGCAAGGTCGTCCGTCGTCGCGGCAAGATCTTCGTGATCTGCAAGTCGAACCCGCGTTTCAAGGCTCGCCAGCGCTGAGCCCAAGGCGTCCCGACCCCCATGGTCGCGACCTGCCTGAATAAAAAGCCGCCTCCGGGCGGTTTTTTATTGCCGATTTTGTTGTAATTGGCCCACACCGTTCTTGATGACTGGGGAGTAGATCGAGATGAAGCGTTACCTGTCCACCCTGCCGTTGCTTGCCCTGCTGGCCTGCGCCAGCGTCCACGCCGACACGCTGCTGATCGACCGTACCAAGGAGCAGCCCACCACGGCCGTTCCGGTTCGCGGCCAGACCGCCAGCCAGGT